>JADEXA010000020.1 GCA_015207365.1 Vacuolonema iberomarrocanum LEGE 07170 | reverse complement strand
CGCAATGAATCCTTGTAATTCTTCTACTGCAGTTTGGGAAGAGGTATTGACCACCGAAGTAACCTGGATACGACTCGACCTCTGTATTTTCCCTTACTCCCTTCAAAAATCAAAACGGATTGCTATATTCGTTTGCGTCGGGTGATTGTGAGCGTTAGCTAGCCCTGCAACTTCTGTGACTTCCTCCTGAGCTAAGAAGCACGTTCGAGAAAGACGTCAGAATCAGTTCTACGGCTTCTATCAATTATCAACTTCCCTCGAATTGAGAACCACGTTTGAGAAAGAGTCCGCAGACTTGGGTTGTGGGAGTGCGGATAAGATCTGCGACTTCTGTAGTCCTTCCTTGAGCCAGGGAGTACATTCGAGAGAGAAGTCGCAGATCTGGAACTTAACCGCCCCTACTGCATTCCACCGCGCCGACCGCGCCGAGATTCCCGTAGCTCATCGATTTGAGCTTGTTGCTCTGGAGTTAGCACATCGCGAGCTTCGGCTAAGCCATCCTCGACGATGGTTCGTAGGGTGGCTCGCTGGTCATCACTGAGGTCGAGCGATCGCAGCAATTCAGGGATTGGCTCACCTGCCGCCAGTCCTGACCGGAATGCTGCCTGCTGCTCGTCGTTCAGAACTGTCGCCATTTCTTCGCGGCTGGCTTCTCGAATCTGGTTCAGTTCTGCCCGTTGCTCATTGGTCAGATCCAGCTCTTCGAGGATCTCCCATCCACGGCCAGAGCGATCGCCTCGATCGCCCCGGTTTGCTTGCAGTTCATCGATTTGGGCTTGCTGCTCTGGGGTCAGCACCTCCCGACCTTGCTGCCGATGGGTTTCTCGCAGAGCCTGTAAGTTGTCCCGCTGCTCTTGGCTCAAGTCGATGGAGCGCAGGAGGGCAGGCATGGGTTCACCCGCTTCGATTCCAGTTTGGATGGCATCTTGCTGCGCGTCGGTGAGAATGGCGCTCACCTCCGCCTGATGAGCGGCGCGGATTTGCTGCAACTCTGCCTGCTGCTGCTCAGTCAGGTCGAGCTGTTCGATGACCCGTCCGCGACCTTCGCCCCGCAAGCCGCGTCCCCCTTCAGCAGACTGTGCCATGCTCGATAGGGGAGCGATCGCCAGCGTCAGGGCAGCCAATCCACCTGCAATCGCCAGTAATGTCCATTGACGTTTCATAAAATCTCCTTGAGTTTCAAAAATCTAGGTTGGTTGAAACGTCTTCATCCTATTCAGCGGCAAGGGGCGATCGCCTGATGCGGAGGTCACGACTTGAACCATGACCTTGGTCATGGGTGCAGCAGGAAGCGCGTGGGGTAACGTAAGGGCAGACAATTTTTCCGTGGGTTTGTAGGAACAGGCTGAGCACCGATGGCGAGGACAGGTGGCCGAAAAGAAGGTCGAATTAGCGGCGGGGTGATAAGCGATCGCCCCATTACTCCGCAGAATCATCCCTTTCCCTTTTTGCTGTATGCCGAGTGGGGATTATTGGCGATCGCCCTGCTCAGCGATTTTCTCTTGCCCCGCCCTCCGCGTTTTGCCCCGGTGTTTCCTATTTTCAAGCTGTTGAGCATTACTGGCTTTGGGTTGATGGGTTTGCGGCTGCCAACGCGCCTAGCCATTGCCATTCCCTATACCTTGCTGGAGTTTGGGTGGCTGTTCCTTGCAACTTCTACAAGCGGACGGCGGCTGCATCTGTTTCCACTGCTATATATCGTGCTGGTAATTCGCAGTTGTCTGATGTTTCGCTTGCCGGGACGGATTTTTGTCACGGTGGCGGCGTTTTGTAGCTTTCTGTTGCTAGGGTTCATGCGCATGCGCCTCAGCGATTTTGTCGCATCTCCCGCGCTGCGCGATCGCCTCCGCCCCGTTTTCTTCGCTACCACCCTGAACACGTTACTCGTTTTTGGTTTGGCGCTTCTGTTCGTCCTCTTTTTGGTGAATGCGCTGATGGCCGAACGTGCCAGTCGGCAACGGTTGACGGAGGCCAATCGCCAGTTGAGGGACTATGCCCTGCGGGTGGAAAACCTGGCAATGGAACAGGAGCGCAACCGCATCGCTCGCGACATCCACGACTCCCTGGGCCACTCCCTCACCGCCTTGAACCTGCAACTGGAAACGGCGCTCAAGCTATTTAATCATCAACCTGACAAGGCTCAGCAGTTTTTGCAGGAGGCCAAGAAGCTGGGCTCGACCGCGCTCCAGGATGTGCGGCAGTCGGTTGCTGCCATGCGCACCGATCCGTTGCAGCAGTCGTTGGAGGCTGCGATCGCCGCTCTTCTGCAAGACTTCACCACCACGACAGGCATCCAGCCCATCACCTCCATCCAGCTATCCCGTCCCCTGCCGCCGGATGTGCGCACCAGCCTCTACCGCATCCTGCAAGAGGCGCTGACCAACATCACCAAACATGCCTACGCTACGGAGACGCGCCTCTCGCTGCATACTCTGCCCGAGGCGATCGCCCTGCAAATTTCCGACAACGGCAATGGTTTCCACCCTACCCAAAACTCTAGTGGATTCGGCTTACAGGGCATACGCGAACGTACCCACGCCCTCGGCGGCACTCTCATCATCCATAGTGCTCCCAATCAGGGAACAACCCTCGACATCACCCTGCCCTATATGTGATATCAATTCTATAAAAACCAAAACCAGATATTTTTTGAAAGCCCCGCAGTGCGGGGCTTTCAAAAAATATCTGTGTGGATTCTTAGCGAATTGGTATAGTATCCAATCGGGTTAAACAGCCGCAAAACCTAACTATCGTTTGCGCCCGCTGCCTAGCACAAACGATATTTGGGTTCTTCAACCGGATTTGATATAAGTCGGCTTCGGCCTCCGCTTCCCCTTTGACGGTTGCGGGCGATCGCGTTTTGAGGAGCTGAAGCTGGCGATCGATCTCTGCCGACAACGGGGTCAAGGCATCGTCAGAAAACACCTAGGGTATGATCTATCTCCTACACAGACTGCTGAAACTAGAACGTTAGTGCTGCTACAGCAGAAAAATCGGTAGATTGAGCGTCTTAAGTACCAGCTGTAAAGCGTATACATGCCGAAAGGGGCGTTTTTTCCGTAAAATCCCGCTTTTCCGATTTTTTTTATTCATCAAAATGATGGGTCATGCCCCTCTTGTGATTTTTGAATGTGATTGCGATCATGTATTCAAGTGACGATTTTCAGGAACTCCGACCCCTAGGTGACATCACCTGGGGTTTTTATTTTGAAAATGCATAGACTTGTTAAAATCGATACCATAGTTTTAAGACCATAGGTAATGGCAATTCGCTAAGAAGTTACTGCCGGTCATCCTTTAATATCAAATCCAGTTAAATAGTCATAAAACCCAAATATTATTTGTGGCCGCTGCTTTGCAGCGGCCACAAATAATATTTGTATTTGGGTTCTTCAACCGGATTTGATATAAAGCCCTGCTTTGAAGAATGCTCGGTAGTAGTTTTCATAGGATCGCTAGCACTTCAGAGGCTCAGAACCAAATTATCTCGATGGATCACTGTTTCGGCGCCTTCGTAGCCGAGGATCTTGGCAATATCGTCGGAGCGGTGCCCCTGGATGGCATTGAGTTCGGTGCTGCTGTAGTTGACGATGCCCCGTGCTACCTCTTCTCCTTGGGGGTCACAGAGGAGGACGGCATCCTGGGGGTGGAAGGTGCCTTCGACCTGGGTGATGCCAGCGGCGAGGAGAGACTTTCCAGCATCGGCGATCGCCCGCACGGCCCCTGCATCGAGGTGCAGCTTGCCACAGGGAATCAGCCCATTGGCGATCCAGCGTTTGCGCGCGCGTTGGGGTTGGGGCTCCGGCTCAAAGTGAGTGCCCAGAGGTTCGCCCTTGAGAATTTTGGCCACATTGCGGGGCGATCGCCCATCGGTGATCACCATCCGAATTCCGGCACTGGTGGCGATGCGTGCCGCCTCAATCTTCGTCACCATGCCCCCGGTACCCCAAGAGCTGCCCGGCTTGCCCGCCTGAATCTGTAACTCCTCCAGCGCCTTGATGTCATGGACAACCTTGATGGGCTTGGCATCGGGATAGCGGCGGGGGTCAGCCGAATAAAGCCGATCCACATCGGTCAGCAAGAACAGCCAGTCGGCCTGCACGAGCCCAGCCACCCGTGCAGAGAGGGTATCGTTGTCGCCAAACCGCAGTTCTTCCACGGCCAGAGTGTCATTCTCGTTGACGATGGGGATGACGCCTAATTGGAGGAGCTGCCGAAACGTCCGATAAGCACTGACGTAATGCTGCCGCTGGATTAGGTCGCTGCGGGTAATCAATACCTGGGCGATCGGCTGGTTAAAGGTCGAAAAGAGATCATCGTAAACCCGCATCAAGCGTCCCTGACCCACCGCCGCGACGGCCTGCGTCATGGCAATGGTACGGGGGCGTTCCTTCAGGTCGAGCCGCTGGCACCCAATCCCCACGGCTCCAGAGGACACCAGCACCACGGCATAGCCCTCGCGCCGCAGTTGACATAAGGTTTCTACCAGCGCGGCGATTGTCGAGAGCGCTAGCATCCCCGTATCAGGCGAGGTGAGGCTGGAGGTACCGATTTTGACGACCAGGGTTTGTTGTTGGGGCTTCATGGGGTTCTCGGCAAGCCAATATCCAACACCCCAGCATACGGGTTTCGGGCCGGGTTGAGAAGCGATCGCCCTCTCCTGATCGGTTTCTCAACACCCCGATTCCCTTCAGCTATTCATAAAATATGCGCAATGGAAAGCATTGAGTTAACTCGTTGCGTACCAAAGAATGACTGATGAAATAGATAATTATCTATCCTAATAAAATTGATCCTTGGCAGGAAAGAATCGGATCCCATAAGCAAAGCGCCGATTCCACTGAATAGGAATCGACGCCTTGCGTTATATGAGACAGGTTTTATACCCTAGGGTCTTTATAAGCATGACCCCATTTATCTATTTATAATTTGCCAGTATTTCGAAGATAACGAGATGTTTTTAATATTTTCTTTAGATTGCAGAAACGTTGCAGGAGACTGCGTTTCGCAGTAAAACGTTACAAAAAATAAGACTCTTGGATGGAGTGAGCTGCGTTGGTCTGACCCTTAAAGCTCCGGTTATGAAAACCCGCACAGGACAAAGCCTGCCGTCTCGTCGCGGATTCGATCGACTGATTGATTTCTGAGTGCAGGACAAAACCCAGAAAACCCTTGATTTTGTGTAGCGCGGGTACCGCTCGCGCTACACAAAATCAAGGGTTTTAGCCAGGGGTTCGTTTTTTGTCCTGCACTTGGGATTTATTTGACCCGACCCCAGGTGTTGTCAAGGGAGATCTGCCAAGGTCGCTCCTAGCTTCTGCGACACCCACACCTCAAACGATCGCACCGGGTAGGTTCGGTCTTGGTTGGCGGGATCAATCATCGGCTCGACCAAAATGGTATACATGCCCAGGCGATTGCCTGCTAGGACATCGGTAAAGAGGCGATCGCCTACCATCGCCACCCGCTCGACGGGGAGATTCATGGCCTCCGATGCCTGCCGTAACTTGCGCCGCGAAGGTTTCCCTGCACCAGACATATAGGGCAAGTCGAGGGCTTCGGCGATGGTGCTGATACGTGTGCGGCTGGTATTGTTGCTGACCAACCAGAGCTTGACCTGCGATCGCATCTCTTCTACCCACGCTTGCAGCTCATTGGATGCCGCATTCGTCGTCATGGGGACTAGGGTTTCGTCCACATCGAGCACCATTCCCTTTAGTCCTTGCTGGGTCACAAGTTCAGGATGGAGATCCAAGATGGGTTTCCCAAGCACGAGATCGGGTTGTAGTAATTTTCCCCAAGACATGGTGATAGGTTTTGGGCGGGAGAAATGGATAGGACGCTCAGGTAGATATTATTCCCTTTATGTAAAAAGTTTAAGCGTAGACAGCGCAAAAACTCGTTCAGGGTAAACAGGCGTCAACTGATTAGATACGTGAACGTAGATGCATGAACGGGTTACGGTTCAGTTCGTTACGGTGGAAGACTGTTCGGCTAGAGATGCATCCACTGCATCTTTGGCCGCTTCGTGCTCTGCCAGAGTGCGGCTAAAGATATGCGTTCCGTCGTAGCGGGCAACAAAGAAAAGGTATTCTGTATCGTCAGGATTGAGCGAAACTTCTAAACTCGCTACCCCCGGCGCAGCAATAGGTGTGGGCGGCAAGCCTGGATTAATGTAAGTGTTGTAGGGAGATGGCGTCTCGACCTGGGCATAGGTGAGGGGTTGGTCGACCGTTTGGCGGATCCCCAATCCATATTCCACCGTTGGATCAGCAGCCAGAGGAATGTTCTCCGTCAGACGCCGCGCAAAGACACCTGCAATCACCGGGCGTTCTGCTTCTACGACGGCTTCTTTTTCCACGATGCTGGCGAGGGTTACCCATTCCAGCAGGGTATAGGCGGTCGCCCCCTGATTTTCTTGGTAAAGCGGCAGAGCAACTTGTTCAAACTGCCCAAGCATTTGGCTGACGACTAGCTCTGGCGTAAGCGTCCCCTCAAAAACATAGGTGTCGGGGAATAAAAAACCTTCAAGCTTGGGCAAGTCTTCTGGTAGCCAAGGGTAGTCTGCTCGAGACACCGCCTCGGTTGCCTGCAAGAAAGCTTCCGCGCTGAAAAAGTCCTGTTCCTCGAAGTAGTTACCCATTTGCTCAAGCGTCCAACCTTCGGGGATGGTGTAGCTCAGTTGCGTAACCTCTCCACTCCAGATCTGGTCGGAGATTTCGGTCATGGATGCTGAGGGAGAAATGGTATAAACGCCAGCCTGGTAGCCGCCACTGCCGTCTTGAAGCGATCGCCAGCGCGTCCATAAATCCCACGCAGCTTTTGAACGAATAATACCCAGTTCTTCCAGGTTCTCCCCAATTTCTGGGGGTAGGGTTCCGGTGGGAATTTCTACTTGCACCGCTTGGTCCACGGCGGCTTCGGTGGGGACATCCGCCGCTGCGGGAGCGACGGCCCAACTCCACCAACGCCATCCTTGCCAGCCTGCAAGGATCAGCACTGCGGGGAAAAGCGCCAGATAGAAAAACAGTTTTGAGAATCGCTTCATGGGTCTTAGTCCAATGACAGCAAGGGCGATGGTAGGGGAATGCTCCCCTACTCTAGCGAATCGAAGAGTTGGGCTTCGAGTTGCGATCGCAGGCCTTTAAACTCGTCGGGGGCAAGCAGGTGAATATTTCCCTCGTCATCATAGCGAGCGAAGAAGAGAAGCGGATCGAGCGGCGTGCAGATTTCATATTCCTGATCGTTGTGATAGAAGTAGGCGAGCCGCTGGAATTGTTCGGTTCCCAAATCGTCGTCTTCCTCTTCGAGATCCAGGATAATGATGCTCTCTTCGTCGGCCTCTGGCAGCTCGCCCTTCACACTCAGGGTGTGGGCGGTGCGCTGCAAGAGCAAATCTTGTTCGGCGAGGACGGCTTTAGCGGTGCTAAAAATCTCATCAATATCATCTTCAGTAAGATCGATCAGATTTTCGAGTTCCTCGTCCTCATCTTCGTCCTCGTCATCTGACATCCAGGCAAAAATCTCGACGGGAGAATCGACCGGAAGCAGTAGAAGATATTCCTTCTCGTCAATTTCGAGGGAATGTTCAACAAAGCAAACGAGCGATCGCTCCTTGTCATCAAATATTTCAACGGTAGGAGGTTGTTCGCTCCGTTCGTCCAAATCCTTATCGTCCATAGGTGAAAACTTGCTTCCTTTTTTGGCTGAGGTCGTGCAATGTATCTTATATATAAATGCCAATTAGAGCGAGTAGGGAGTGCGACCGCCTCATTGTAGCCACCAACTCACAAACTCTGACAAACAGTGCACAGAATTTCCCAATGTTGCGACCCTACCCAACAAGCATCGTCTGACGTAGGTCGATGATGCTGAGAAGATAAGGCATTGGTCTAGGAAGAATTTACACCATGAATGGAGCGCTTTCGACGATAGCAAGCGAGGATTTTCTCTATTCTGAAAGAGACATCCGCTCTAAAAGAGACATCCGCTCTAAAAGAGACATCCGCTTGCCCGACGGGGAGGCGTCTTGTATCAATCATTCATAGTTAGCGATCGCCCGACTCTATTGTTCCTTCGTGGATGGCAGTGGGTTCAGGGGCGGTCAGGTGTTTGTGGGATCCTCCCCGGCGATCGTCTAGCCATTGTTGCAGGATGATGGCGGCAGCTTTGCGGTCAATCATCCCCTTGTCCTGGGAGGGCGATCGCCCCTGCTGAATCATCATTTGCTCCGCTTCATGGGAGGTCAGCCGCTCATCCACATAGTCCACGGGCAGACCCAGCGCTTTAGATAGGCCACGAGCAAACCGTTGCACCTGTTTTGCTTGGGCTCCCAGCTCTCCATCCATCTTGTAGGGCAAGCCCACCACCAGCACCTGCACATGGCGTTCGTCTACCAGCGCTTTGAGGTGCGCCAGATCGGCCTGAAAGGAGCGGCGATAGATTGTGGTCAACCCTGTCGCCAGCAAGCCGGTGCCATCACAGCCCGCCACACCGATACGCTTGCGCCCCACATCCAAGCCCAATGCCGACACGAACGATTGGTCTGCCATTATTGGTCTGCCGTCACTGCGCTCCGCTAGGTGCCCCGTCGCCATCACGCTTTGGAGGGATGGGAGGTGTCATCTGTAGGGGGATGGGGACGTTGATAGAGAGAGGTTTTTCGAAAGCGCGTTTGGGGTGGCATCCGCCGGATGGCACTGCGACTGGTCTGGGTGTAGAACAATTGCCGTCCCCATTGGTCGATTGAAAAGCGGCTGGGAATCGGCGTTTGCGATGGTTGTAATCCCTGCAACATCTCCTGCCATTGCAGCGATTCCATGCGCGACTCTCGCACTTTGTGCCAAACCGAACGCGAGAGCAGCAGTGTGCGCTCGGTTGGCGTTGCGCCCAGCTTACTCAGGTATTCTTCTCGCTCAGTTTGGTAGTCTGCCGAGGTCAGGCATAACATTTGGTCAGGGTAAACTTGCACGGCTCGCGCCATCTGGCTCAAGATTTCGGGATAAAGCCAGGTATATTCGGGATGCACGGTGAGTTCGGCGGCATGGGGGCGTGATCCATCCCGACACAGATTCAACTTGAAGTAGCCGATCGCCGCTTTGCGCTGGGGCTGAAATACATAACCTTGAACCACTTCTGTCCGATCCATCCAATGCTTCAAGCCCTGGCCCATCTGCGCAATGGGGCTACGGCGGAAGTCGGTGATATGGCGATCGAATACCTGGCGCACCGTTGGTGGCATCGAGAAAGTATCGAGTTGGTGCAGCAACCCAGAATCGGCATTACTGACGGGGAGCAGGTTGGGTAAATTGGGCTCTTTTTCGGCTAGTTGCTGGAGGGAATCGGGAGCGATCGCCCAGTAGGTTAGATTTGCCAACGGCTGAAACCCATTTTGCCGCGACAAGCCCAGTAGCATGTCATCCCCTACTTCCACTTCCATCATCCAGGTGCGGGCTTCCCAGATATGCTGCAAGCAATGGCGGATGAGTTGAGAGCCCACATCAGTGGGCAGCGCCATCTTGCCAGCTTCGTCTGTGATGCCTTTGAGCAGCAGACGGTCGATGCGCCAGGTACTATAGGTTTTGTTGAAGGGAGATACCTGAATCATGCCGCACAGGCGATCGCCCCGCTCGGCCACATAGCTGGAGAAGAGATGTTGAAATGGATTTGGGAAAAAACTCAAGCCTTTGACCAGGCCATACCAACGGCGAATTTGGTGCAACTCTGCTGCATCCGGCTCTGGCTCTGCCGCTAGCATCGCTTCGATCGCGTCTAGGTCACGTCGAACGCAACTGCGAACCTTCAATTCGTCGGATTCAGTCATGGGTATCAACGACCGTCAAGTCAATAGCTTTCTAATATCCTAGACGATCTTTAGAAATCCCTGGTTTGAGCGGCGACACAATGGCTTTTGATCTTAAGAATATGCATAGAATCTACATACGTGAGTTTCCCCTGGGAGATGGGATGCGAGCGCATTCACCTCCCAGAAAAATAGAAAGAAACGCTGTTTCTTAGAAGTTTGGGTGGCAACCAGGGCGATCGCATCCACGACGTAACCATCGAAACCGGCCATCGCGGGTTCTTCAGACGTTGAATTTCCTTCGTTCGCCCTTGCTCATTGTTTCGATAGTCGCGACGTTAATCACTAGGGCTTTCATCCTTCAAGGAGGGCAGGGGCTAGGCCAATGCAGGTGAATCTTTCAGACATAAAACGCCACTTGGGCGATCGCCTTTCCCCCAAGTCCCCTGTCTATGTGTTTCACCATATTCCCAAGTGTGGCGGCACGAGCCTGAACCAAGTCCTAGAGGAATGGTTCACAGTTGTTCGAGACTATCGGGTTGGCTTCTCCGAAACCTATCCTCCCAAAGTGGATCTGGCTCAATTGCGGTCGGCGCAATGCTTATGTGGCCATTTCGAAGGGGAGGGACAGTTGTTGCACCAGCGCTACCCGGAAGTATGGGAGGGCGATCGCTATCGTGTTTTCACCTTCATTCGCGATCCGCTGGAATTGCAGCTTTCCCTCTTTCGCTATGCCGAGCTGCATAACCCCAATCAAAATCGAACCCTCGAAAAACACCTCACCCGCCGCCCCAACTACATCGCAGCACTCCTAGCAGCCACTCCCAAAAATTACAAAGCCGTTCTGGATCGATACTTTTTCATTGGGGTATTGGAGCGTGGACAGGAAAGCGTCGATCGCTTGGCGCAACGCATTGGTAAGCCGACTCGAACATTGCCCTGGAGCAATCAGACGCGATCGCCCGACAGCCCAGAGAAGCGTCTGCTCACCCGAAAACAAATCGTCCGGTTCCGCAAAGAAAATGCGCTCGACTATCGGATCTACCGATATTGCCTCGCAAAATTTGAGGCAGGGGATTAAGGGGTCGGGAGCCTTAAAGGCTCCCGACCCCTTAATCCGAATCAGGCCGATACCTTCCAACTCACGTAGGGCAACTGTGCCGCTGTCGTCTGAATCTGCTCCTTCTGCGCAACGAGCTGACCGCAAGCATCCCAGGTTCCAGAGACAAACATTTGCCGGGGGCCGTCGCCCATGCCGACGGGGAAGGTGCGATCGCCCACGGTCATATTCATGGCGGTTAGATCCAGGCTGAGGGTTATCTGGGGGTTGTCGGCGATCGCCGTCTGCAATGCCTTCACATCCTCCGCGCTGGCGGTGACGCAGGGAATACCCATGGCGACGCAGTTGCCAAAGAAAATTTCAGCAAAACTCTCACCCACCAATGCTTTAATGCCCCACCGGACGATCGCTTGGGGGGCATGTTCCCGGGAGGAGCCACAGCCAAAGTTACGGTTGACCACCAGTACCTCCGCGCCCTGGTATTGGGTCTGGTCGAAGGGATGTTCGCCGTTCAGTTGCTGGCGATCGTCCTCGAAGGCATGAGCACCCAACCCATCAAAGGTGACGCACTTGAGGAAGCGAGCCGGAATGATGCGATCGGTATCGATGTCATCGCCGACTAGGGGAATGCCACGACCGTTGACTTGTGTGACTTGACTCATGGGATTTTGCTCCTCGATCTAACGCAAGACTATCTAACGCGAAAATTACGCTCTGGAAAATGATGGAGGTGAGGTGGCGATCGCCAATCCATTCAAGCCGGAACGCACAGGGCTAAATGAGGCAGGTGGACGGTGCCCAATCCAGATTCCTTTGGTGGGTAACGCGATCGCCAAAAACCAGTTTCTGTAGGGTGGGCACCGCCCACCGTACCCAATATCCAGCTTAAGACGATCGAGCCAACTTCAGTTCATGGATATTCCAGAGGGCTCCACCCAAGGAAGAGAAGCGGACGTTTTCAATGTCGTTGCGGACAGCCGATAGGTTGAGGGGGTTGACCAAGTGAATAAACGGTAGATATTCCTGCGCCAGGATTTGAGTTTGAGTGTAGATGGCTCGGCGTTCTTCTTCATCGAGTTGCTGGCTGCCCTGGATATAGAGATCATTGATCTCCTGCTCCCAATCTTGAATGACGCGCCCCTCTAACGGCTCACCCTGGATAGCATCCTGATTAAAGGCATGTAGGGTACCGTTGACCGACCAGACATTGCGACCACCATCGGGCTCAACCCCACTGCCACCGACAAAGCCGAGGAGATGGGCTTCCCAGTCGAGGGTGTCGGAAAGTTTGGAGACGAGAGTGTTGAAGGCGATCGGCTGGAAGTCGACCCGGATGCCAATGCGTGCTAAATCTTGCTTGATTTGTGCCCCCATTGCTTCACGGATTTTATTACCTGCATTGGTAATGAGGGTGAAGCGGACAATGTTGCCCTCTGCATCTTCTAGTTGCCCTCGGCTGTTGTACTGGAAGCCCGCTTGCTCTAGCAGCGCTTTGGCCTGATCAAGATCATAGTCATAGACGGGCAACCCTTCTTCGGGGGAGAGGTAATAGGGACTTTGGATGAAGATGGGAGAATTCTGGGGTTCGCCCAATCCTTGGTAAATGCTGTTGATCATGGTGGGGCGATCGATGGCGTGGGCGATCGCCTGCCGAAATTCCAAGGTGTTGAACCAGCCAGACTTGATCGGATCCACCAATGGTTGCCCATTGCGGTTCGCCTGGTTCAGGTTAAAGGCAAGAAATTGAGTCGAGAGGGCAGGCCCACCGTTATAGATAGTGAAATTGCCTTTCTCCTCTTCCCGCTTCACCAAGGCAAAGAAATTGGCCGGAATACTAAGGACATCTAGGCCACCGGAACGAAATCGCACGAGAGCGGTATCTAAGGATTCAACAATTTGCAGGACAAAGCGTTCGATGTAAGGTTGGGCGCTACCATCATCCCCTTTGCGCCAGTAGTGGGGATTGCGCTCTAAAATAACGCGCTCCCCCGGTTGATAGCGGGCTATGCGGTAAGGACCGTTGGAAATAATTTGGCTGGTGGGGGTTTCTGTGCCCCAAAGACCAACAAATACGGGGTTACCCGCTTCGTCTGTAGTGTTAACGGATTCTTCGAGAGCATGTTGGGGTAACAGGGCAATGCCGCCCGCGTAGCGTAGGAGTGGGGCAAAGGGTTCAGGCGCAATGAACTCGACCTGATTGTCGCCAACTTTACGAACGGTAGGAAACAGCCCCTGTGCACCCACCCGCAAGATATCCCGCTCGCCACTGGGAATATTTTCATTGAAGTAGATTTCGTTGAAGCTGAAAACCACGTCATCGACCGTTAGCGGTTCTCCGTCTGACCACATCACATCGGGTCGCAACGTGAAGAGAATCTGCCGCTGGTCGTCGGAAATCTCCCAGGACTCAGCGATGCCCGGTTCCAGTTCGCCGGTTTCTCCGTTTTGGCCAACCAGACCTTCATAAATCAAATTCAGGGTGGTGTTGGACTCACTATTGGTGACCGTATTGAAGGTTTTGGGATCGCTCAGCTCGCTGATGACAAGGCGGGGAATTTGGGCCGCTGCGGTGCGGAATTGATCCGGGCTACAGCCCTGGAGGACGATCGCCAGTCCCAAGACTCCCACAAAAATCAACGAGAGGAGCGATCGCCCTCCCATCCATCGCCGTTTCCAAACCTGCCAAACCCTATTCATAGTCTGTGCCCCTTTTCTGTGACGCAATTTCGATGCAGGTGATGTTTGATTCTACTTCTTCCTGCTATTAATTCTATGAGAATCAAAACTCAAAAACGGATGCACCGCCACCGCACCCCCCAGGTATGGAGCGTTTTAACCAAAATTTTCCTAACGATGCACTAAAAATCGATGCCGTTTTTGCGTTTCAGCCCTATATTTGTAGGCATTGACACGGCAGCGATGAGAACCAACACCCATGACAGCACCTTCGGGACCCAATTCGTCTTCTGGTAATTCTCCGTCCAATGGTCATGCGACGAATGATCATTCGGTCGCTGGGCAAAATTCTGGGCCGGTTTCTGCGCCGACGGTGCCGCTTAAGGTCTATCGCGAGCTGGCTGCCGAATTGCAAGCCACCAAAGCTCTGCTGGATTCCGTCAATACTCAAAATCAATATATGACGCGACAAAATCAGCAGTTGCGTCAAGAGGTCGATCGCCTCGTTCAATCGTCTCTGACGTTGCAGCAGTTAGTACAGTCAGGGCAAAACCATGCGGCGGCTTCGGACATCGCACGGCAACAGGCAGAAGCGGTCGCGGCTCAGTTGCGCCCCACCCGTGCGAATCCTACCGCTCCCTCAGCACCGCCACGCACTCAGAGCCCAGATAATAAAGATGACAAGGACAATACACCGCTATTTACCGAGGAATCGGTGGCTCCCTTTGCGCCTGAGACGGAGAGCAGTCCTCGCGAAATTAGCGGTATCTGGCTCTGGCTAACGGTATTTGTCATCATCGTGACGGCATTTGTAGCTGGGTTCGTGGTGGTGAAGCCCCTATTACCCAGCAACAACAACGGCTAATGAGTCTGATTTGCGGGTGAGGCAGGATCCAAGTATGAATTTTTTTCCCAAGAGGGGGGCAGCACCCCTCTTGGGAAAAAAATTCATACCCTCAACCAGCAACGCCGATTTGCGATCGCCCCTAAATTCGAGTGACACTGGTATGACGGTGGGTGGGTACTGCCCGCCTCGCGGAGCGATTGAACTTGATTTGCGATCGCCCCTGAAGCCCTATCTTCAGGCATATTCAGGGGTTTGTGCTGAAGAACACCCATGCCCTACTGCCTCAATCCTGTTTGCCCAAAGCCGCCCAACCCAGATGGCAATAATTTTTGCCAGGGTTGTGGAGCGCGGCTGCGCCTGGGCGATCGCTACATGGCCTACCAGCCATTGGGGCAGGGGCAATCCAGCCGCACGTTTGTCGGCATCGATAGCCAACAAGTGCTCGACCCCCGCTGCATCATCAAGCAGTTTCCCATGGGAAAAGATGCCGATGCCTTTCGTCAGGAAACCGCACGGTTGGCCGAGCTGAGTGCTCATCCCCAGCTTCCTGGGATTCTGGCTTACTTTGAGCGGGATCAACGGCAATTTCTGGTGCAAGACTTTGTGGAAGGGCGGAGCCTACGGCAGCAATTGCAGAATGAGGGAACCTTTGGTGAAGCACAGATTCGAGAGGTATTGCGTGCCCTCCTACCTGTGCTGCAATACCTTCATGAGCATTCGGTGCTGCATCGGGATGTGAAACCCGCCAACCTGATTCGTCGGGGCGATCGCCTGATCCTGGTTGATATTGGTGCGGCCAAGTTTGTCACCGAATCCACCCTGGGCAAGACCGGCACCCTAATGGGCAGCGCGGAATATGCTGCTCCTGAGCAGTTGATGGGCAAAGCGGTTTATGCCAGCGACCTCTACAGTCTAGGCGTGTCCTGTTTGGAGTTGATGACGGGCTTGTCGCCTTTCGATCTGTTCGACACGGCGGTGGGGCAATGGTTTTGGCGCAGCGTATCGGTGGAGATTAGTGATGATCTGGGGCGCATTCTGGATCAGTTGGTGGCGCAGCGAGTGAGCGATCGCTATGATGATGCCGCGTCGGTATTGCGGGATTTGGGCGCTTCTCCCACCCAGATTCAGATGGCCGCAAGCTGGAAGCAACCTGTCTGGTCGGCCATCTGGCAAGACAAAGGCATAACCACCTGGGACTGTGTGCAAGAGATTGCGGTGGAGCAGGCGGTGAATGCGATCGCCCTCCATCCTTCCCAACCCATTCTGGTGACCGCCCACAACGATGGCAAACTGCGGCTGTGGAATATTGACACCGGGGAATTGCAGCGTAGCGTCGAGACGGATGACCCAATTACCCCCTGCGTTGCCATAGATGCCGATAGCCAAACCCTAATCAGTGGTGGCCAGGATGGCGCTCTGCGGCTGTGGGATTGGGAGACGGGACGCGAACGGCAAGTATTGCGAGGGCATAGGGGCAAAGTGACAGCGATCGCCCTTCATGCCGATAGCCGTTGCCTAAT
This sequence comes from Vacuolonema iberomarrocanum LEGE 07170, assembly GCA_015207365.1. Classification (GTDB taxonomy): domain Bacteria; phylum Cyanobacteriota; class Cyanobacteriia; order Elainellales; family Elainellaceae; genus Vacuolonema; species Vacuolonema iberomarrocanum. The sequence goes on along the minus strand of JADEXA010000020.1, from coordinate 88,417 downwards.
CAGCGCCAGCCACGATAAAACCCTGCGCCTCTGGCATCTAGATACCGGAGACACCCTCGACATTCTGCGCGGGCACACCCATCCCATCGACTCCTTGGCCTGCACCGATACCACCCTGATCAGTGGCGATGCCGGGGGCTTTGTCAAACTCTGGTTACTGCGAACCCGCGAACTGCTCCGCACCCTGTCGGGCCACACCGCCCGTGTGAGTGCCGTTGCCCTGCTCAACGATCCGCCCGTCGCCCTCAGCAGCGGCTGGGATATGCGCCTACAACTCCGCCACCCCGACACTGGGGGGTTGCAGCACAACCTGACCGGACACCTACTGCCCATCAGTGCTCTGGCGATCGCCCCCACTGTCCCGTTGCTGGCAACAGGGAGCCACGACACCCTGATCAAGCTATGGAATCCCCAGGACGGCAAGCTGATTAGCATCCTCACCGGGCACAGCGGCGCAATTAGTGCCCTCGCTTTCATCCCTGGCGGTACGGCTCTCTGGAGCGGCGGGCAGGACGGCACCCTTCGCCGCTGGCAAGCCATCCCTCAAGAGACTTAGGAAAATTCCCGCAAAGACTTTTCCCTTTCAGGACACAAACCGATGCGCTGGCTGTGACGGCTACCTTGTGGCAAATCCCTAACGCGCAGGCGATGACGCAGTGGAGCACAACCTGTAAGTTATTAAAGGAATATAAAGTTTCGGCATCTCAGTCTGGTCAAGATTGGGGCTGCTGTTCATTGCCCTGCCGTTAAATTCACCATGCCCAACCCCCGACCGTCTCTCCCTGTCCTCAAGCACTTCCGCAACTGGCTCCCAGCGCTCGATCATCGGGTGTGGATTTTGTTTGTTGGACGCCTCATGTCGCAGTTGGGCACAGGCTTCACCCTGTTCTATGCCCCGATTTACTTTGCCAATCAGGTCGGCCTCTCTGCCACCGTTGTCGGCCTTGGGATTGGCAGTGGCTCCATCGCTGGGATGTTTGGTCGGGTGATAGGGGGTACGATGGCCGACTCTCCCCGCTGGGGGCGGCGTCGATCCTTGCTCTTATCGGCGGCGGTTTCAGTTGCGGCATCCTTTCTTTTGGCGATCGCCCAGGGCTTTCCTCTTTTCTTGGTTGGTAATTTGCTCATGGGCGCAGGCATTGGCCTCTACTGGCCGCCCAACGAAGCCGTCGTCGCCGACCTCACCACCCCCGAGCAACGCAACGAAGCCTATGCCCTCACCCGCCTCGGCGATACGGTGGGGTTAAGTTTGGGGGTTCTCTTTGGTGGCGCACTCATTGCCCTCACCGGACTCTATCGCCTGCTGTTTGTCATCGATGGCATCACCTTCGTTGTTTTCTTCGGCATCATCTACCGCTTCATTTCTGAAACCCGCGACCCCAATCTGTCGAAAACCAAGATGGGCAAGGGCTGGCTGGTGGCGCTGGGCGATCGCCCCCTGCTGCTCTACTTTGTGATCAACGCTATCTTCACCACCTATCTGGCATTGATCAATAGCGCCCTGCCCCTCTACTTCACCAATTTTGTTCCGCGCCCCAACGGGATGGGCCTAGTCGAAAGCACCATCAGCGGCCTCTTTGCTTGGCACATTACCTTTGCCGCCCTCACCCAACTCCCCGTGGCTCGCGGCCTCCGAGCCGTTAGCCGCTCCCGCAATCTGATGGTTTCGGCTCTATGCTGGGGCATTGGTTTTGGCTGCATCTGGCTGACGAGCACCGCGCCAACTGGAGCCCTGATTTGGGCGGTACTGGGCTTGGGCTGGATGGCGATCGCCACCGTTACCTATACGCCCTCGGCTTCGTCCTTGGTAGTGATGTTTGCCCCGGATGCGTTTCGGGGCGTCTACCTTTCCATCAACTCCCTGTGTTGGGCGGTGGGCTATTTCATCGGCCCCTCCATCGGTGGCTGGGCGATGGATCAAACCCCCACCTTCGCGCAAAATTTCTGGGTTTACGCCGCTTTCAGCATCTTGGGTTGCCTCGCGCTCCTATCCGTCCTCGATCGCATGGAAACCTACCGTCGCAAACACCCCCTCGTTGTCCACGATGCCTAATCTGGTATGACTCTGTACCTCTGTAGTTCATCCTCAGCTCGCCATCGCTTGAATCGTTGAGAAGGGAACCGCATAGAAATACCGCTGCCGAAACCGTTCCTCCTCCACCGCATCGAGAAACGGTTGCAAGCTATCAGACTCCGGCATCTCCACCACGGGCTGTATCTCAAACTGCAGGACATTATCTTGGCGCGTGACCGTGAAGCCGAGGGCTTGCAGCGACTGAAATCCTAGCTGGAGGGTGCGATCGCCCACTCCCAACCGCTCCAACAACTGTGCCCGACGCACGGGCTTTCCGGTGCGACTGAGGTACTTAGCGATGCCGACTAGTTGCCGCCAAATGTCGATCGCCGAGACATCCGCAGGGGGTAGGTAGGCGATCGCCAGCATTTGTTTGGCCTGCTGAGCTTGACGAAACCAGGGGTAAAAGTCTTCCCACTGGCTGGGCAGCCGCTCCATTTTGAGGACATCCGTTGGCACAGGCTCGGGATGGGTGGTGCGCCAGTCGAGAAGCCAGTCGGTGCGGGCGGTGGAAGGGAGGGAGGCGGTGGGGGCGATCGCCGAACGCACGGCAATCAGCCGCACCTCGTAACCCTGGCCATTGTGTTTGGAATCGACGGCCTTGCGGGGATTGTAATCCAGCTCCACAATGGCATCGCATTCGCCAGCGGGCAGCTCCTCTTTGTAATGCCCCCACCACACACCGTCGAACCGGGTGCCCGTATCGTCCCGTAGCTCGAAGGTCGTGCAGATGTAGCGCACCGTTTGCTGGACAAAGTCCTTGATATTGCGATGCCAGGCTCGCTCGAATCGCACATTACGGAGCAGGAGCCGGGGAATGGGATTGCCCATGCCGTAGGGCTCTAGCAGATTCAGTTCTCGAAACAGCGATCGCCCCAACTCGGCCACCGTGACCTGTAAATCTGCTTCTACCACCGGAGAGAGCATATCCGCCACGCCAACATTCTCCTCCCGCAACTGACGGTTGAGCGCTTCGGCAAACAGCGGCAGATTTTCGATGGGTAAGCTCATGCCTGCGGCGTAGGGGTGCCCACCAAAGCTGTGCAGCAGATGGGACTGCGCCGCCAGCACGCGATATAGGTCGAGGTTGTGGAGCGATCGCGCCGACCCCCGTGCGATGCCAGCCTCGATGGTGAACAAAATCGTCGGTCGTCCATAGGTTTGGGCAATCTGTGCAGCAACTAATCCCAGCACCCCCGGCGACCACTGCTCATCGGCCAGCACGATCGCAAAGGTGGTCGAGAGATCCAGCGTTTCCAACCGTTCCTCCACCTGCCGGGTCACGTCCCGTTGTAGTCCCTTGCGGCGACTGTTCGCCAGCTCAGTTTCCTGTGCCAACGCAGCGCAGCGCTCCTCATCCTGGCTGGTGAGCAGTTCCACTGCAAAGCGCGCATCCCCATGAATGCGGCTGATGGCATTGATGCGAGGGCCAATGCCGAAGGAGATATCTGTAGGGCGATCGCCCGTGCGCCGACAGAGTTCCAGCAATTTCGCCACACCCGGACGGGGCGGATCGGCACCCGCATTTTTCTTGAGTTGCTGAATCCCAATCTGCGCCAGATAGCGACAATCTCCCCGCAGCTCCACCAGATCCGCAATCAACCCGATCGCCACTAGATCCAGCAACGTCTCCAGCGATCGCGGCGGCGTGGGCAAGGTCGGAGCCAGGCGATCGTACACTGCCTCCACAAACTTGTAGGCAACCGCTACCCCAGATAGGGTGGCGAGGGGATGGTCGGCAGGAAAACGGCGGGGATTGATCAGCGCGGTGACATCGGGGCGCTCGGCAAGCAGTGTGTGGTGATCGGTGACGATGACATCTATCCCTCGCTGTCGGGCATGGGCGATTTCCGTCAGATTCGTGCTGCCCGTGTCGCAGGTAATGATCAGGCGAACCCCCTGCTCGGCCAGCCGATCAATACCGGCGATCGCCAACCCGTGGGACTCCGTAAAGCGATTGGGAATTGTGTAAAAGAGCGTTCGATCCGGTTGAAAAAATTGCCCCAATCCATCCCACAGCACAGCGGTTGCTGTGACCCCATCGGCATCAAAATCTCCCCAAATGGCGATCGCCTCTTCCTTCTCCAATGCCTGTTGCAGTCGGGCGATCGCCCCCTCAATCTCCTCGCCAAAGGCCCAAGTGCTGGTTGGTTGATACTGCTGCGGGTCAACAAATGCCTGGAGTTGGGCGATCGTGCGAATCCTTCGATGCCAAAGCAACTGTGCCGCCTTCGTCCCATCTGAATCCGCCAGATAGTCCTGCACCGCTGCGACAAATTCCTGCGGGACAGCCTCGCAGGGTCGCAATTGCCAGGTCGCAGCAGGAAGGTCAGGCATTGGGAGTGAGGGGTGAATTGTGTCTAGCGATGAATGGTGCAGCAATGCCACCACAGAGACACAGAGGACACGGAGAACCTCCTTTGTGCTCTCCGTGTCTCTGTGGGTTTATCCCTTCTTGGAAGCTTTTGCCGCTTTCTTCTCTTTTTCTTTTTGCTTCCGCTTCTCGCGTTTTGCAGCCTCTTTCTCAGCTTTCCCGGCGGCGATCGTGGCTTGCTGTGCGGCGTTCTTCTCCTCTTCGATCTTATCCAGGTAATAGTGATAGTCGCCGCGATACAGCTTCAGCTCGCCATCCCGGATCTCGACAATTTTGTTTGCCGTTTGGGAGATGAAATAGCGATCGTGCGACACGATGAGCACGGTGCCCTCATAGTGGCGGATGGCTTCTTCCAGCATCTCTTTTGCCGGAATATCTAGGTGGTTGGTTGGCTCGTCGAGGATTAGCAGGTTTGCGGGCTGTAGCAGCATCTTTGCCAGTGCCAGTCGGGCTTTTTCCCCACCACTCAGGGCTTTGACGGGTTTGAATACCGTGTCGCTGCTAAACAAGAACCGTCCCAGCAGGGTGCGCACGTCTTCGTTCTTCCAGTCGGGTACTTCGTCGTGGATCGTATCGATGACGGTCTTTTCTAAATCCAGCGCTTCGGCTTGGTTTTGCTCAAAGTAGCCGGGGATAATGTTGTGGGCTCCCTGGCTAACGACGCCTTCGCTGGGGGCTTCCATCCCCATGATCAGCCGCAGCAGCGTGGATTTGCCTGCACCATTGGGGCCGAGGAAGGCGATGCGATCGCCCCGCTCAATCAATAAGTTCGCGCCCAAAAACAGGATCTTGTCGTCATAAACATGGGTCATGTCCTCGATGGTGACCACCTCGCGTCCTCCCCGAGGTGCATCGGGAAAGCGGAAATGGAGCGATCGCAAGTTCCCCACAGGTGCGTCGATCCGCTCGATTTTATCCATTTGCTTTTCGCGGCTCTTGGCCTGGGTGCTGCGCGTCGCGCTGGCACGGAAGCGATCGATATAGGCCTGTTGTTTGTCCAGTTCTTTCTGTTGGCTTTCGTAGGCAGACAGTTGGGCTTCCCGCAGTTCCTCTTTCTGCTGCATGTAAGCACTGTAGTTGCCCAGGTAGGTGCTCGAAACACCCCGCTCGGTTTCCACAATCTGGGTACAAAGCCGATCCAAAAACTCCCGGTCGTGGGAGACGATCACCATCGGCGTGTCGATGCCTTTCAGGTAATTTTCCAACCACTCAATGGTTTCCAAATCTAGGTGGTTCGTCGGCTCGTCCAGCAGCAGCACATCCGGCGTTTGCAGCAAGATTTTGCCCAAACTCATCCGCATCTGCCAACCGCCGCTAAAGGCACTGACGAGGCGATCGCCATCCTCGGGTTCAAACCCCAGCTCCGGCATAATCTTCTCGACCTGGGCATCGAGCCCATAGCCATCCAGCGCTTCAAACTGCCGCTGCAACCGATCCAGCTTATGGATCAGCTTTTCTAGGGTATCGGGGTCGGCGGTTTCCATGTCGCGCTGCACCTGCATCAGCGACTCATGCACCTGGTTGGCCTCGGCAAACGCTCGCCAAAACTCCTCGCGCACCGTCCGCGTGGGGTCGACCTCAAACTCCTGGGTCAAATAGGCAATTTGCAAACTGGCAGGGCGGATAATTTCGCCGCTGGTCGCTTCCTCTTCGCCAGCCACGATGCGGAGCTGTGTCGATTTGCCCGCACCGTTGACCCCCACCAGCCCAATGCGATCGCTCGGTTTCACTTCCCAGTTCACATCTTTCAGCACTTCCCCGGTCGGGTAGGTTTTGCTGATATGTTCCAGTCGCAGCATGAAGAATCCCCCGGCGATTTGCGGCTAAAGTTTGTAGATTTGTGACGCGATCGCCTCCATTATAGGTTGGTCGGTTGTCGGTATCTCGTATCAGCACACGGGATAAATTTTGGATTTTGTCCTGGGTGCAGTCGAATTCAGTCTGTGCCCTTCGACTACGCTCAGGGCACAAACGGCTGGCTGGCTGAGCGCAGCCGAAGTCAGCAGGTACATTCTTCCTTTTGCTGGCTGAGCGCAGTCGAAGCCAGCGGGTACATTCTTTTTTTTGAGAAGTCGCCTGATCAGTCATCATCCGCGTCAGGATCAACGGTCAATGTTGGCAGCCAGGGCAAGTCGGTAATGCCAGGGTCATAGCCCAGTTGCGTCAACAGCGTCGTCAGTTGGCCGCGATGGTGGGTTTGATGATTGAACAGGGTGGTAACGAGCACCCAGGTTGGAAAGGTACGGGTCTTCTGATCAACGCTGCTGGTGAATTCAAATGGCTGACTCAACCACTCCGGGGAAAGGGTTGCCGCCCAATCGACAATGGTTTGATCCATTTCAATGCGAGCGCGATGCAGTTCTTCAAAATCGCTGTAGAGGTCTTCACCCATGCGAGTCGGGGAAGTGGGTTGCTGGGTAAACCGCCCCATCCAAGCGCGATCGCCATACAACAAATGATTCAACGTCCCATGAATTGACTTGAAGAAAGCGCCCATGTCTTTCTTGCGCGTCTCATCGGGAAGCTGGACACACACGGCGTAAACCTTTCGATTCATCCACTGGTTGTACTCCGCCATGGTGCTGTAGTAGGTGCGATCGCCCATCACAAACTCTCCTTAGTCAAGCTCGCAGGATCGGTTAAGCGCAGCTAATGCATGCTTTCGAGGTTTGGGTTGATGCGTTACGGCTGCGCCTAACTCATCCTACGGGAGATAGGGGTTGAGGATTAGTCAATGTAATAGCGCTGCTCTAGCCAGGCACGAACTTCGAGTTCTGAGTTGCAGTGCAACCGCTGCCGAGAAATAGGATCATAGACCTCGTAGTAGGGATTGCCATCGCTATCCCATCGCTGCTTAATGCGGGGCTCCGACCCATTAGCCCAATGCTTTTGAATGCCTTGGGCAAACTGCCAGATCTTTTTGAGGGGCGATTTGGCTGCCCGGAGAGCCTGCTGGGCCTCTTTTTTGGCCTCGGGAGTGATGAGTTCGAGTTCAGCGTAGAGGTCGTAGGATTTCATGGCATCTTCTCCAGATCGTTTGGGTGTGGATAGTCGGACAAGAAACGTGGCTCAAAGGCTCATCTAATTGGCACATCGAGAGCTTATGCATCTGAGGATCTCCCTCGACATGCGAAAGCCTCCCCCAAGACACGAGGTGCCTGGGGCTGTTCACTGAGGCGTCGAGAGAGAGGAAATGGCGATCGCCTCTTCCGGCTGGCTTGAAGGTGCAACAGCGGGTGTACGAATGCCCGTTGTTACGCCTAACAAAATGCAACAGGTGCTGAGGAAACCGATTGGTTGGGTCGAAGGGATAGGAAAAACCTTTGATGAACCCTATTGTTACGACAATCCTGTAATACGAACAGATTCAGTTAATGTGAATTGTGATGCGAACAGTTTCCATCTCGATAACTGTTCTGCTCAAAATCGGTTCCAACTGTATCTCCCGCTTTCCGCCTTGCACCCGGTACGATCGGTGGAACGGTTCAAGGACATCGGTTTTAGCCATCTTTTTGGGGCTTGCTACAGAGCTTGCTAGAGGAGCATCACAGTTGGAGATCGTTCTAGAGCTGTTGCAAACATGAGCTGGAGCCATCGGCAATGAATATCACTCCTCTGGAGGTCACGCACGAGAAGAATCTGTATGAGCAGGTTGCCGAGCGCATCCACTCCCTTATCCAGGAAGGAACGCTGCAACCAGGCGATCGCCTGCCCTCGGTGCGCAAGCTCAAGGCGCAACTGTCGGTGAGTGTCTCGACAGTGATGGAAGCGTATCGACTGCTAGAAGATCGAGGGTTAATTTCTGTCCGCCCCCAGTCTGGCTATTACGTGAAACTGGCGATCGCCCAGCCGCCAGAACCAACGGAATCGACGCCGCCCTGCGATGCCTCCCTCGTCGACACGTTGATGACGTTCCAATTCAGCCGTTCATCATTCCATACCGATGGGTTGGTTCAACTGGGAGCGGCCATTCCTGCCGTGGAGCTGATGCCCACTGCTGCCCTCAATCGCTTGATGGGTCAGGTTTTACGCCAAAATCCCGAATATGCCCATAGCTATCAGCTTCCGCCCGGATGTGCACCATTACGTCATGAAATTGCGCGTCTGATGATGAACTCGGGTTGCTCCATTTCCCCTGATGCCATCACTATTACCAATGGCACGATGGAAGCGTTTTACCTAGCGCTCAAAGCGGTTACCCAGCCGGGAGATACCGTTGTGATCGAATCGCCGACCTATTTCGGCTTTCTAGAGACCTTGGAAGAATTGCATCTTAAGGCGCTAGAGCTGCCCACTCATCCCCGTGAGGGGCTCTCCCTTGAGGCGCTAGAATCTGTTCTCCAATCACGATCGATTGCGGCCTGTGCCCTTGTTTCAAACTTCAGTAATCCCCTCGGCTCTTGCATGAGTGACCTCAAGAAGAAGCAGTTGGCTGAGCTACTGGCGCAATATGAGGTGCCCCTCGTTGAGGACGATATTTACGGAGATTTGAATTTTGAAGGCGATCGCCCCAAAGCAGTGAAAGCGTTCGATCGCCATGGATTGGTTCTGTATTGTTCTTCCTTTAGCAAGACGCTGTCGGCTGGCCTGCGAGTGGGTTGGTGTGTGGCGGGGCGCTATCAAACCCGATTGGAACGAGTGAAGTGGTTGGTCAATCACACCACACCGCCCGCTAACCAACTGGCGATCGCGGCGTTTCTGGCAAATGGTGGCTACGATCGCCACCTGCGCCAATTGCGGCGTACCTACCAAGGACAAATGACACGGATGATTCAAGCCATCTGCGACGACTTTCCACCCGAAACCCGGGTCACTCAGCCGACTGGAGGCCACATCCTATGGCTGGAGATTCCTGGCTGTGATGCAATGCAACTTTACAAAGAAGCGCTGCGCTACGGCATCGGCATTGCCCCTGGGCCGATTTTCTCACCCTCTCGCACTTATGGGCACTGCTTCCGACTCAACAGTGGTATTCTCTGGAACCGTGATGTAGAGAAGGCGATACAAACCCTAGGACATCTCGTCAAGCAGCAACTCGCTGCCAAAATTCTTGATGAGGCTCCGCCTCTTTTGCGTCAGCATTAGGTATGGGGCAAGGTTGCGCGCTTAAGTAAAACCCAATCATGTTTTGAAAGCCTCGCAGTGTGCGGTTTTCAGGACAGCACCCTGAGATTCTGCAACTCCTGACATGTTTTCATATAGCGGTGTGCAACCGCATTAAGCACAGCAACGGTTGTGTGGGGCGCGGCGCGCCCCACACAACCGTACTTAACTAACGCGCATAGCGCTATAAGTACCCGCATAGAGTAATTGACGTGTTTCCACTATCTCTGTTACGGTTAATCCAGTGAAATAAAACCGCTCATGCAAGAGCCGCGCATTATGTTGCACCAAAGCTTTTACTTTTATTTTTGGTTTCCGGAGGTTCACCTGGGGTGAATAGGTTTTTTCTTGAAACCTCCCGGTGAACCGCAGAGCAACCTCTGCGGTTTTTGTTTGGCTCCCTTTTCGTTGTCTGCTCCGCGCGAACTTGTCTATACAGTCATCCGAAATCGATATCCCATGTTTCAGACCGCATTCTTTAGCTACTTTTACTTTTACTTTTTTTGGTTTAGCCCACGCTCCGGGTAACGCTTTCATGCGCGATTTTTCGACCCGGAGCCTCTAGAGGAGCCGGGTTTTTTGTTGCCCTGCGATCGCCCCACCTTGCACAACCTGGCCATCTGGCGTCATTCGGGCAATGCATTCCACGTTTCATTCAATGGATTGATTTCGATTCTTACGCACTAATTTGTCCACCCATGGACAGGCTCGTATTCCAAAACACATCTAACCCTCATCCACAAAGGAGAACTGAGAAATGAAGAAGGCAAAATTGGCACTCAAGACAGATTCCCTATCCAAGACGCAGATTCAGATTGGCAATGCTGTTGTTGGTGGCACGGATCTGTTCATCGTCGGTGGGCCTTGCTCTGTGGAAAGCCGCGAACAAATGGAAGCGGTCGCGAGCCGCCTCGTTTCGGCTCCGGTGCAGGCATTGCGTGGAGGCGTCTACAAACCCCGCACCTCACCCTACGACTTCCAGGGCTTGGGGTTGGAAGGCTTGGAAATTTTGGCGGCAGTGCGCGATCGCTCCGGTCTGCCTGTGATCACCGAAGTCATGGCCGTGTCGCAAATCGACGAGATCGCCAGCTATGCCGATGTGCTGCAAGTGGGTAGCCGCAACATGCAGAACTTCGACTTGCTGAAGGCGCTGGGTCGCGTAGACAAGCCTATTTTGCTGAAGCGTGGACTGGCCGCCACTCTGGAAGAGTTTGTGATGGCAGCGGAATACATCCTCAGCCATGGCAACCCCAATGTGATGCTGTGTGAGCGGGGCATTCGCAGCTTCGATACCCACACCCGCAATGTGCTGGATCTGGGCGCTGTTGTGGCGCTGAAGCAGATCACGCACTTACCAATTCTGGTCGACCCCAGCCATGCAGCGGGCAAGCGTGAACTGGTGGCCGACCTGTCCCGAGCGGCGATCGCGGCAGGTGCCGATGGTCTGCTAGTCGAATGCCATCCCGAACCCGAGCAGTCAGTCTCGGATGCCCGACAGGCGTTGTCCTTGGATGACATGGTGGCACTGGTCGATAGTATTCGCCCAATCGCCACTGCCATCAACCGTTCTATCCCAGCCGGAGCCACGTCAGTGCCCCGGCTGTCTTTTGTTTAAGGGGCTTTCAAGCTCAGGGGGCGGTTACCTTAAAGGCAACCGCCCCCTTGGGCGATAGAGAAAACTTATAACAATGGTTTGAAACTTGCACTTTACACTGGTGCTGGAGTGAAAGACTATAGAGAAACGGGAAGTGGAAACGAAGCATGCATAGATGTTTCTCTAAGTTTTAGCATTATCTAGCTAGACAAACCGAAATGGCGCAAGGTTATCTCTTCACGGGAAGGACTTGGGTCACCGAAAGAGAAAGTTGCTGCCATGTGTGTTGCCATTTGATTCGCTACAGGTTCGTTTTGGTCGCAGACGTTGAGCGTTTGGCTTAACGGTTCGGTTCTTTGAGTCAGATTGGTTTAGGGCATCTTCATTCCTCTAACGGCGTAGAGCGATCGCTTGTTTAGGAAATGCTTTACCGTTCGCATTCAGCCTTGTCCAAACAGATCGTTCGTCATCACAGCTTACGATGAACGGCATCTGCACGATGGAAACACAGTTTGTATGCCATAGGGCTCAACTGCACGATATCTGAACAATTTGTTGTCGCTCCAAGGATGGTCTTTCGGTAGGAGTTTATAAATATGCAAAACCTAGAACAGAAGCCCAAGCTGGAACTTAATACCGGGTGGGTTGTTCATTTTTATGACAAGGAGCGTCGCCTGCTCTTTGCGATGGAACCTTCTCACGGATGGATGTTTTTGGCGGGTTGTATTGCTGGGTTGCTCATTGGCATTGTGGGTTACAACGTTTCCTCTGTCCAAGAAGCCCCAAATCGCCCCATTGAGAAACCCCTTACCGCTCCGCTATCGGTTGATTGATGCAGAGTAATAGATGATGGGTAACACAAGGGTCTAGCTAATTTGTTGCATTGATTCCGTTCGACGCTGTGAATCAGACGTTTGGCAATTGACTCATAACCCCATCTAACCTTTCAGGAACGTCTGGCGTTAGTTGTACCACTGGGTCAGACAACAGCAAACGCTGGCGGGTTCGACTGGGCAAACAGGCTCATCAAGTGGGTTGCCCCGTAAATCTAGCCGTCGTCATAGCGGAAGAATGCTCAGCAATATCGCGTCTGTAACCGCATTGTTGTGGATAACTCAGCAGGTAAGTCAGAGCAACGATTGCAACGGACTAATATCAGCAACCTGATTGTTGACTAGCAGCAACTCTTCGAGATTACGCAACAATTGGAGAGGTGCTGTTTGATAGGTTTGATTGTTTCCTAGGGACAGCTCTCGCGAGCTTGTCAGCTCCTTTAGGGGGAAAGATTGGAGATTTGATTATTGAAAAGAGTCAATACAAACAATTGATTCAGCGATCGCAACGGTTCCAGGTTACTCATATCATTGCTACCCAATCCTAACCATTGCAATTGCGTGAGGGAAGCAAACGATGTTAGATCGAAGACATGATTATCGAAGACATTGTTATTGACTAATACTTCTTCCTGGCTCAACAGGGCTTCCGCCTCGACACAATCTTCCGTTCCAGTAATAGCCAGGCGTTGATCGACTGTGTATGCTGTTTCAGGCTCTAACCCTGCACGGGCTTCGCACCCCTCAGCAACACTCTAAATGAGGTTCATGCTCGGCTCTGGTTGCAGGGCAAACATGTTCAAAACTCTGAGCCCTACAGCCATCGAAGGTGTAATCCAACGTCAGGGGAAAGTGCAGTTATTCTCAGCCCTTGGTGAACAGCAGCAACAGATAGAGAAAATCTGCGATCGTAATTTACATCAACCAGAGATATCTCAAAGATACCTAATACAAAGGGACTGCTAAATAGAAGGAAAACTTATGATTTGGATTTAGCATTGCGTTGCCTTAATTTGCAACGCGGTGTAATTCCGGATGCTTTTCAAGATAGACTTAATCACATGAAGATTGAGGTCTTGATAGATTCTTGTCTATGGAGGGCGTGCAGGACAGCGATCGCCTTTTAGCACCGTTCGGAGAGCAGCCATCTCTGAAACACCTGTCGATAGGTTCTCGCGTAACAACTGTCCTGTAGGGGTGAATCGCTTCACCCTTAACTTCTTCAACTTTTTAAGTTCACTTATCACAATAATCACTCCTCGTTAGGGGAGGCGGAAGAAGGAGGAATTACACCGTGGATTTCTTGTCCGATTTCTTGATGCGTTTTCTGTCGCAGTTACAGTCTCCGACACTCGGCTTTCTGATCGGTGGTATAGTAGCTGCCTCCCTCGGTAGCCGACTGGCCATTCCAGATGCGGCCTATAAGTTCATCGTCTTCATGCTGCTCATGAAAGTCGGCCTGACCGGTGGTCAGGAGATCCGCGATGCCAATCTGGTGGAGATGCTGGTTCCCGCAGCGTTCGCCGTAGCAATAGGGATCCTTATCGTATTCATCGGGCGCTACACATTGTGCAAGCTGCCGAACGTCAAAGTCGAGGATGGCATTGCGACCGCAGGCTTGTTCGGTGCCGTGAGCGGCTCTACCTTCGCCGCTGGCCTGACGCTACTGGACACGGACGGCATCCCATACGAGGCATGGACCGCCGCACTCTATCCCTTCATGGATATTCCAGCGCTCGTGACGGCGATCGTCTTGGCTAGCGTTTATACCAACAAGAAGCGTAGTACCGCAGACGAAGATCTCAGCAAGCAGGAGGCTCTCAGCGAGCGGGAGGCTTTCGTTACCGCAGGCGGCGGCGGGTATCCTAGCAGTCCGCGCATTCCTACAGGCGAGTACCCTGGCGATCAGGGCATTGTCGCAAGCGGGTATCCCAGCAGGCAGCCCGAGCGGGTCAAGATATGGCCCATCGTGAAGGAAAGCCTCCAGGGCTCTGCCCTATCGGCATTGTTGCTCGGTATCGCTCTAGGCCTGTTAACCCAGCCAGAAAGGGTCTATGAAACCTTTTTCGACCCCCTCTTCCGCGGCCTACTTTCGGTACTGATGCTGGTAATGGGTATGGAAGCCGCCGCAAGGCTGGGTGAGCTGCGCAAGGTGGCTCAGTGGTACACCCTATATGCCCTGGTGGCGCCGCTGCTCCATGGGTTCATCGCCTTCGGTTTCGGCATGATTGCCCATTACACCACGGGATTCAGCCTTGGCGGTGTTGTGGTTCTGGCCGTCATCGCCGCCTCCAGTTCAGACATCTCAGGGCCTCCTACGTTACGAGCCGGTATCCCGTCGGCCAATCCCTCTGCCTACATTGGCTCGTCCACAGCCATTGGCACGCCGATTGCAATTGCCTTGGGAATACCGCTCTTCATCGCGCTCGCCCAGGCACTAGGCGGCTGATCCCAGACAGGTCACTGTCTGCCGGTGCTCCCCTGGCCCGACGACTAGTATCAGCGAGATAACGCGATGTGCTGTCGTTTTCCTGCGTTTTTATTTAGTTCAATGAATACACATGTCAAGGAGGTAACTAACATGACTCAGCGAGCCAGCAAGCTAGTCATCGTCACGGAAAAGGTATTGCAAAAACAGATCGCCAAAATCATCGACGAAGCCGGGGCTACCGGTTACACAGTGGTGGACGCTGGCGGTAAAGGCAGTCGCAACGTGCGATCGTCGGGACGACCCACCGTTTCCGATAACTTCTCAAATGTAAAGTTCGAGATACTCACCCCCAATCGGGATATGGCAGTGAAGATTTCGGATGAGGTCGCAGCGAGATATTTCGACAATTATTCGGGTATCGCCTATCTCTGTGACGTGATGGAGGTACTGCACGCACATAAGTTCTAACGCAAAACCCAGCCGATCAAATCTAAAAACCGGGGCATGACCCCGGTTTTTGGTGGCCGTATTTCGTATTTGAGCCACTTAATAGCTTTCATTATTATGACGACTGGATGCATAATCTGTTAATTGCCGCTTCGTTCAACGGCAGGAGACCCTTACCTACGTTCCCTCACACAAATGGAACTTACGCATTATATCGGTGTGCTCTTACGCAAACGACACAAACAACATCCCGACAGGGGTTAGACTTGGCATTTTCTAAGGCTCTACACCGTCACGGGAGCGCCTTGGCTCAAATTCTCTAAAGTAAAAGAGAGGAGTCTGGGCAGCTTGGGCGAGATGGAGAAAACCGTACCCACTCAGTTGCAAGGCCATGCAAAAAAGTAATATGTGTTACAGTCAAATTGAAATCGGTTCAAACCAAAACTCAATTAAGGCTTGAGATTTTCGCTGCAAAACCAACATACCTTAAGCCTGCCAAAGGATTTATCAAGTACTTTAATTTTCGATGTGCATTTTTTGAACGAATGCGGAGACATTTTGGATGTCAATAAATTGATGTGTATGCAGGTTTTCTGCATGTAGATCCAAGTCTGAAAATTTTCAGAGAAACTTGGCAATTTCAAAAAGTTTTTGAAGATTTAAGGATAAACCGCAAGGAAATCAACTGAATGATCACTACAAAAAAAACTGCTTTAGTTTACTGTCAAGATCAATTTGGCTTGGTAGACGGAAAAACTGCAGCAGCATTAGTTCGGCACTCTGAAATCTACATTGTTGTTGGAATTATTGATAGTTCATTAGCTGGCCAGGATGCTGGCGAAGAACTTGGCTTAGGGAAAATCGATATTCCTATCTTCTCTGATTTAGATGCAGCGTTAAGTAACCTTTTAGACATTCCAGACTGCTACATTTATGGGAAAGCTCCTTTAGAGGCTTGCATATCATCGGAAGAAAGACTGCTGATTTTGGAAGCTATGGAAAAGGGAATGGATATTGTTAATGGCCTCCATCAGTTTTTCTCCGAAGATCAGGAATTTGTCAATATTGCGGCTCAGAACAATGTCCAAATTAAAGACGTCAGAAAATCTCCAAATCTAAAAGATCTGCATGTTTTTACGGGGCAAATATCTGAAGTCAGCGTTCCTGTTATCGCGATACTAGGAACTGATTGTGCCTGCGGCAAAATGACCACTGCAGTGGATCTCAACAAAGCTCTCAATAATCTTGGGATCAGATCAGTACTCATTGCTACAGGGCAAACTAGTTTAATGCAGGGAGCTATGTATGGTGTATCAATCGATGCTCTGATTTCACAGTTTGTAATTGGTGAAATAGAAAACTCTATTGTTCAAGCATTTGAACGTGAACGTCCTGACATCATTTTGATTGAGGGGCAAAGTGCTGTGGGTCATCCGGCTTTTATGAGTTCTCTTGGCATATTGAAAGGCGGTATGCCTAATGGCATCATTCTGCAACATCCACCCGCCCGAAGGTTTCGGTGCGATTTTCCCAGTTTACCAATGCCAACCGTTGAGAGCGAAATTAGGCTGATTGAATCCATTTCTGATTCTAAAGTGATGGCAATTACACTAAACCATGAAGATCTGACGGATGAAGATATTTTCAACACCATAGAGAAGTATGAGGCGTTGTTTCAATTACCAACAACAGATGTATTGATCCATGGATGTCAGAAACTTATCCAGACCTTAAGTAGCCATTTCCCAAAGCTGAATCAAAAAATCAAGCAGCAAGAATTAGCACGAGTTTCCGCCTTAGAAGCGAGTTTTATATGATTTGCAAGTGCCGGTAGATGAAGTCATTCCTACCAAGAATCGAGATTGATTTATCCAAACTCCGTGATAATGCCCGAATACTGTGCGAACTTTATGGGCAGAAAGGCATTTCCGTCATGGGAGTTTCTAAGGCTGTCCTTGGAGAACCTTGTATCATCGAGGCGATGATACAAGGTGGGGTCAAATATATTGCTGACTCTCGCCTCGAAAATATCCAAAAGATGAAAGCTGCTGGGCTATTAACGGATTTTGTACTTTTGCGTACCGCTCTAAGTCAGGCAGAAGCTGTTGTCAAGGTTGTCGATATCAGTTTTAACTCTGAGATTGAAACACTCAGGGAACTTTCTTATTATGCCAGCGAAAATAACAAAGTTCATCAGACCGTTATTATGGTGGAGTTGGGTGATCTACGGGAAGGTGTGCTTCCTTGCAACCTTGCAGAATTTATTAGTAAAACCCTTTCTTTTACGCATATAGAAATTGTTGGAATTGGCTGCAACTTGGCTTGTTATGGTGGAATTAAGCCAGACGAAAGAAATATGAATGAGCTGTCTGAACAAGTTAATTTGCTTGAACAAGAGTTTCAAATTAGGCTGGAACTTATATCAGGTGGAAACTCGGCGAACCATGAGTGGTACAAAGCGACTCAAAATGTGGGTAGGGTTAACAACCTTCGCCTAGGTGAGTCCCTTCTTTTGGGTCGCGAAAGCATGAATCGAAAGGCAATTCCAGACTTACATACTCAGGCATTTCAGCTTGTCGCTGAAGTAATTGAGTCCAAGAGCAAGCCATCCGTACCGGTTGGAATGGTGGGTCAAGATGCTTTCGGAAATAGTCCAACCTTTCAAGATCGAGGCATCCATCAAAGATCCATTGTTGCATTGGGACGGCAGGATATTCTAGTATCCGGATTGAAGTTGGATGGTGATTTAGAAATAATAGGTTCTAGTAGCGATCATATAATTATTGATAGTGAGAATCACAATTTACAGGTTGGAGATGAAGTGAGTTTTGATCTGGACTACGGTAGCCTGCTCGCAGCTATGACCTCTCCTTTTATTCGAAAGACATTTGTGAATTACAATAGTGACTTAGCGGCTTAAGTGCAGGACAAAAAATTAAAACCTTGCTAAGTAGGTGGCCATAATTAAACTTAAGTAGAGGACAAAAGATTAGAACCGCACTAAAACCCTCGATTTTGAGTAGCGCGGGCAGTATCTACGCTGCCCAAAATCGAGGGTTCTTTAGTTTTTCCTGTGCGCAGAATTAAATATGCTCTAAGTAGATTGTGTTTGAGGAACGTTGGTTTATTGCCTTCGGCAAGGCTACGTCTTTCAGGCGGGCTTTGCCAACGCCAATGTTCTTCAACCCAACCGACAAGAAGAAAGTTTTGTCAGTCAATTAGCAATGCCCCTGGAAGAAATGCTTGATGTAGTTTATGGACTTTGCATGACCAACAATGGAAATAGCCGTTCAACCCTTCCGCTTCCATTGATGAAGCCCATAGAAAAGTGCTTGGGCGCTACAGCCAGCCTTCGATGACTCCGTTCTGCGATGAGGTTAAAGTAGTCAAAAGATTGGGTGGTCGTCGGCAGCTAGCGCCGTTGATCCAGCAATCTCCCAAACAAGCTACCTTGTATACATAAGCCATCCGCTCTAACCAAAGGTGGCTTGCCTTCAATCTCCAGGTTGTCCTTCTCTTGACTGGGAGAAGGTTATGGCATCTTCAAAATCGCCTCTTATTTTCCTCCTTCCTGCGCTTGGAGTAGAAGAAAAAGGTTCGCCTAGGCACGACGATAGTCCTGAGAGGGGTTAACCTTGTTTGCTTACCCATTGGCAGAGCAACTAACCTCCACTCCAAACCCAGTATTCAAACGCTAAACAAACGCCAAACTTCAAAACTCCCTTTAATATCATTCCCTATGGTCGCAACAACCCTCAAACCCTTACCCATTGAAGCTTCGCGCATTCGTCTAGAAATTCGTACCCTGCAAGCGCAACTGGTGGAATGGCGACGCAACCTGCACCAGCAACCGGAATTGGGCTTTCAAGAACAACAAACCGCTGCATTCATCACACGAAAGCTAACGGAATGGGGCATTCCCTACCAAGCCGGGGTAGCCAAGACTGGCATTGTGGCGCTGGTTCAGGGTGACCATCCTGGGCCTGTGTTGGGCATTCGGGCAGATATGGATGCACTGCCGATCCGCGAGGCGAATGACGTGCCTTATCGCTCGCAGATCGATGGCAAGATGCATGCCTGTGGCCACGATGGGCATGTGGCGATCGCCCTCGGCACCGCTCATTACCTAATGAACCATCGCGCCCAGCTGACGGGCACCGTCAAAGTCATCTTTCAGCCGGCTGAAGAAGGGCCGGGTGGCGCAAAGCCCATGATTGAAGCCGGGGCGCTCCACAATCCCGAGCTGGATGCCATCATTGGGCTGCACCTGTGGAACAACATGCCCTTGGGAATGGTGGGCGTTCGCACGGGTGCGCTGATGGCGGCAGTGGAATTGTTCGACCTGACGATTCAGGGACGGGGCGGTCATGGGGCCATGCCTCACCAAACGGTGGATGCCATCGTCACCGCTTCCCAGCTAGTCAATGCACTGCAAACCATCGTGGCGCGGAACCTAGACCCCATCCAGTCTGGCGTTGTGACGGTTGGCTCCTTCCATGCCGGACATGCCAACAATGTGATTGCGGACTCAGCCCACCTGACGGGCACCGTGCGCTACTTTGACCCAAATTTGGTGGATTTCTTTGAAACCCGCTTCCGGGATGTCGTGGCAGGGGTTTGTCAGAGCAATGGCGCAACCTTCTCCCTCGACTATCACAGGCTGTATCCACCGGTGGTGAACGACGGAGCGATCGCCGATTTGGTGCGCTCTGTGGCCGAAACGGTCGTTGAACATCCCGCTGGGGTCGTCCCCAACTGTCAAACAATGGGGGGCGAAGATATGTCCTATTTCTTGCAAGAAGTCCCCGGTTGCTACTTCTTTTTGGGGTCGGCCAATGTGGATCGAGGGTTGGCCTATCCCCACCACCACCCCCGCTTCGACTTCGATGAAACGGCTCTGGGCATTGGGGTTGAAATGTTTGTGCGCTGCGTCGAAAAGTTCATGCACTGCAACCTCTGAGCATAATCACCCCAACCCGACAACAGGCCGGAATCGCGCTATTCCCTGTAGACTTGAGGATGTAATTTTGCGATCGCCCTGTCAGGATTGCAAGGCCGACCTGGGACACCACCATGAACCCCGATATCGAAATTGCCCGCCTGCTCGACATCATGCCTGCGTCTGGGCGGATGTATGGTCGGCTGATCAACCAACCCAATCAGTCGCGCGTCCTTTCCTTTGCGGCACCGCGCCCCTGGGACAAAACCCGTCCCATCTACATCAACTTTGAACTATGGGATGAGCTGCCCCGCCCCCAGCGCGATATTCTGCTCATCCGCACCATCAATTGGATGAGCATGACGCAGTGGTTTAAGCTCGACTGGCAGAGGGGTGTGGCGATCGCCGGGGTGTTTGGTGGTCTAGTGGAACTGGCGCAGGGCGATGCGATCGGCGTCATGATCGCAGGTGGCCTTACGGGCTGGGCGGGCTGGCAAATCTGGAAAGAAAACCGCAGCTCTCAACGGGAAATCGCGGCGGATGAAGATGCCATTCGCTTTGCCCTCCGACGCGGCTATTCCGAGCAAGAAGCGGCACGGCATTTGATTGGGGCGATCGAAAACACGGCCAAAATTGAGAATCGCTTCTCCCTCGATTTTATTGAGCTACTGCGTTGTCAGAATTTGCGGGCGATCGCCGGACTCTCCAATGTTCCTGTGCCTGATGATTTGCGGTGAGTTAAGAGATTCAACGCGGATGAACGCAGATGGACGCGGATGGTTGAAAGCCGGAGGTTTAGCCTCAGGCCGTGCTGCTACTCGTATTGAGTGAAGAATGCATGAGCAATTTTGATGAAGATTTAGAGCTCCACTCCAATGTGGAGCTGCGGGTTCGCCCACGAGAAGCCGAGACGCTTTCCATCGAAATTCCCAAAGATACGCTGGAATTTCTGAAGAAGGTTGCTGCACAGCGGGATATGCCCCTGCAAGCGTTGATTAAGCTCTACATTGGCAGAGGCTTGCGTCAGGATCTGAGCTAAGTTTTTGCAAATCAAGTGTTGGATTCTATGGCCAAAGTGCTAGCGAGGCATCATCACTCGGAAGAGGAAGTTGCCCAAATCTTGCGAGAAATCCAGTTGGAGGCCAAGTAGCCCTTATCTGCCAGAATGCTCAAACTTTGAGATTTTGTTTGAATTTATGCTACTGCAGCCGCACGCTGGACGACTTTGTGCAGAAAGGCTTTACCTCAAGCGCTATAAAGCCCGCAAATAGAATTGCGGGCTATAGGCAAAAAGTCCGTTAAAACGGACTGAGGCATTTGCACATTGCCACCAGCCCACTTCGAGTGGGCTTCCCAAATTAGCCCGCCATTCCATTTGCGGGTGGGCAAACTAGCTTTCCGGCTGAGGATAAATGTAGAGCCTTGAACACCTTGCGCTACATTCATGCCAATCCAAAGGCGGCAAATATGCAACAGGGGTGGTTTTATGATTTCAGCAACTATGGTAGCTATGACCGCTTGACCAGTGATGGCTTAACCCAATGGCATCCAGCATTTTTGCTGCTGGGAAAAACGCTAGAGATTTGCGCGGCGGCCTATCGGAAGTTTTGCAAGGAATATAAACCCCAACCCAAGCCAGAGAGAAAAAGCCATTGGGGCAGCAAATTGCTGGCAGGGCTAAAGCTTAAAAAGAAATCCCAGAAGGCCAGCCCCGGACAGCTCAACCTGTGGGAGCAATGGGAAGCGCAGCTAGAAGAAGCCCATGCCATTACAGAGACATTCTTAAGAGCGAATAGCTACAACCCAGACTACGCAATTTCCCATATACCCTGCGCTTCTCGGTGCCAGGTATCGGATCGCGCTAAAGCTGATTCATCGTAGGGTTGGAAGGCAGAAATAAATCTTCAGAAAAAGCTAAAAGGCTTATGCTCTAAACTTTACAAGTCTGGATGCGAGAGAAGAGAACCCCTAAATTCACCAACCACCATCACAAAAGGGAGGTGTCCCTTGGGGGAAGAGATGTCATATTTCATACTGAATTCCCACTGTTCGTCTTCTCTCCAGCCCACGCGATCGCCAAATCTCTCTAATGCTTCCTCATAATACTTTCCAGCCGGAAAATAACTGCAACCGTCCAGATAAATATCTTTTTGAACACTGAAGCCAAACTTGCCATTGCTGTACTTCACCCACAGCCCATCAATGGCAAGCAACTCTTCGCAGGGAAAGTTGAGCAGCTCCTCTTCCTCAAACCATTGCCCTACATCTTTCCCGACGGTTGTAATCATCAGCCGATAGGTTTCCTCATCCGCTTCTTTCCACTGCCCATTTTTCAGATAGCTCTCCAGTTGGGTATAGCGCGAGGTTTGCACCGTTTGTTTCAGTGCCGTAATTTGGGCTTCCAGCTCAGGAACAAGCCGCCGGGTTTTGGGTAGCTCTTGCAAGCACTGATAGGCGAGATCAGTGGCTTCTCGCTTCAAAGCTTCTTGGATAAGCCGTGTAGGGTTGGTCTGTGCAGCATAGAGCAGGATAGTCGGCTTCCACCAGTCATCCTCTAGATGTTTGTACAGCAGCTGTTCTCGATTCTGGGGAGATTGGGCGATGTAGACCGATGCCAGATACTCTTGAAAGCTCAGATGGGCAAATTCATACTCATCGTCCTGCTTAATTAGAAGTTCGCTGACTTGTTCAATTTGTTCCAGCAGTTCGGCGGCTTCGACGGTTTCACCCAAGTTTTCCAGAATCGTTTGCAGCGCTTGCAGGAGGATGGGCTGATGAATGCGTTCCCATCGTTTGTTCATCATGCCGATGGCAATTCGCTGGAGGATTGTTTGGGCTTCGCACTCAGTCAATAGCGTATCGAGGGTACGTGCCTTGGGGCGATCCCTAAGCTGCAACTGAAAAATTTCCCGGTAAAGCTCAACTCGGCGGCGGGGCAGTTTGGCTCCAGGGTTGCGGCGATGGAAGGTGGCGATCATGTTTAGCAGCAGTGGATTTTTTGCCAGGTCTTTCAGTTCTTGCCGTGCCTCGATTTGCCCTAACAAATCTGCGGCAGAGCGCACCGCGACTTGCTCCACATCCGGCGTGTCCGGTTCGATATTGGTGTAGCGCTCCTGACAGCGATACCATTTCTCCACAAAATCTTTTCGCTGCTGCGCATCAAAGTCTCGCACCCAAAGTGCCGTAGGAAATTCAAGGCGATCAGCAGCATCCATCTGCTTGTAGGCTTTGGGGCGCGATGTCAGGATAAAAACGGATTTGCCATACCGTTTCATCTGCCGATTGATCCATCGGGCCACTGCCGGACGCTGGGCTTTGCCGATCTCATCAAACCCATCAAACATGACAATGGCATCACCCCGCTTCAGCATGGCCTTTGCCCATCCATCGGGTGGCTTCAGGTCAGCGGCACCGGGCAAATTCAGAACGTGATGCTGCGTAATGAGTTCAGCTAAATCCGGCGGGTTATGCTGACTGAGCAGTTCCCGGTAGTCGCGCAACACTAGCAACACCGG
The DNA here is from genome assembly GCA_015207365.1 of Vacuolonema iberomarrocanum LEGE 07170. GTDB lineage: Bacteria > Cyanobacteriota > Cyanobacteriia > Elainellales > Elainellaceae > Vacuolonema > Vacuolonema iberomarrocanum. The sequence goes on along the minus strand of JADEXA010000020.1, from coordinate 65,107 downwards.
AGTCAAACCCGGTACGTTTTTGGGATGATTGTTTGTGCCACATCGATAGGCAATGTGTTTGAGTAAGGTTGTCTTGCCGTAGCCACCCCAAGCCAGAATTGCTAGTTGTCGGAAGCTAGGATTACGGTCGAGATTGGCCAAGATTTTCCAAATGTCCAAATCTTGCTTGATCTCATGCTTATCATGGCCATCTTGAAAATCTCTAAACCCTGCTGAGGTGGCATTAAAGTCAAGCGCCAGCGGCACGTACACATCCCGCAGCAGCGGAATCAGAATCCGGTCATACTGGGCAACGCCCTCCGATCGCAAGCGCTGACAAGCGGATGCCTGACACAGACGATATTTGTTTTCAAATCCCGTCGCTTTGGCAATGACCTGATCCGTTACCCAATCAATTCCAGCATCAACAGCTTTGCCCGCTTCTTCTAACCGCCGCTCATTGCCCTTGTGGATGGGAGTGAGCATCTTTGCTGCGTAGGAAATACCCAATCCGATCGCTGCTGAAGCAATGGCTTTGGGAATATCACTCTCCCTGAATAGCGACCAAAATGCTCCGATGCCTCCACCTGTCACGCCCCCCGCCATGATGACTCTGAGAGCAATATCGGCGATTTGTTCATTCAGGGGAGGCTTCTCGTTGGGAGAGTTTGGTTGGCTCATGGGGCAGTGGTGAGACAAGACGGATGCTATGTCCTATATTCTGTCCCAGAATCCTAAAATCCCTGAGTTCTTCTGCTAGATCATTTTTGGCTGAGGGATGGCATCGCCCAATTTCTCAGCTTCCCAATACCTCACTCGTCCGGGTTCAACACTTGCTCCGCCCTCAAAGCAAATTCTGGAAAGAGGGGCGAGATCACGCGCTCTTTCCCTTCAAAAACGGTTTGTTGATAAACGCCATCCACCAGCGTCAGTAAAGATATTGCCAGTGAGCCAAGCAAAGTAAAACCATATTTCTAGCTATGCTAAGAACAGAGTCATGCGATGTCGTGAGGTGAGCGTCTCATGTTGAATATTTCTCTGCCAGATCAAGTACAAGCGTTTGTTGAGGAACAGGCAAAAGCAGCAGGATTTGACTCACCAAGCGACTATGTCTACCAGTTAATTGTGTGGGAACAGGAACGGATGGCTCAACAAGAACGTATTGAGTCACTGTCATTGGATGGGTTAAACAGTGGAGAATCCATTGAGGCAACAGATTCCTGGTGGGATCAAAAGCGTGCAGGCTTAGTTGAACGCAATTAGGGGATTTTCAAGAAAGACTATCCCCTTTCAAGGAGGTGCCCTTCGACTGCGCTCAGGGCACCAACAGCTAGCTGGCTGAGCGTAGTCGAAGCCAGCGGGTACACTCTTTTTGAAAAATCACCTAAGACCCAATCCAAGCTAAAAAGTGGATTTCCCCGTGAGAAAACTCCACTGCCCAACGCGAGTCTAGGATTTAGAAAGGAATGTCGTCGTAGTCGACGGGTTCTTCAGCGGTTGCTGCCGCAGGCTGAGATGCTGGGGCAGGTTCTGGGCTGGGTGCGGGTTGCGGGGCTGCGGTCGAGCGCGGAGCGGCGGCGGGAGCGCTGCTCATCAGGGAGCCGTCGCCTGTGACGCGGTGCAGCCGCGAGAGGGTCATTTCTGCCCGTTTTTCCTTGAAGCCTTCGGGACGATCGACCGTGAGCATGGTCAGGCGACCTTCGAGAATGACGCGATCGCCCGTGTGATATTTCTCTTGCACTTCCTGGGCCAGGTCGCGCCACGCCACAATCTTGAGTTTGCTGGCTGGGTCGCTGTCCCGCACCCCATCGAACTGCACCATCATTTCCGTGACAGGGATTTGTGTGTCAGATGTGTACCGCAGTTGCGGCTCCTGCACAATTTCTGCCATCACAATAAAGTTATTCATGACCCAATCTCCTGACCCTTTTAGAGGGATGTTCCCTGACCTAGCTAAGTGTTTTGCTGTCCTGACAAATCAGTACAACGTCATAGCGCTACGCACCTAGGTAAAACCTAATTATTTTTTGAAAGCCCCTCTACACAGGGGCTTTCAAAAAATAATGCGTTCTGATCTAACTACGTAAAACCCTACCCTAATCTAAACCAAAACCAGGGTAGAGGGAACCAGGAGATGGAGGCCAAAAAAGTAGAAAATTGGGGGGGACTGCCAACCGCTTTCTTCGATGCTCAACGCTATCTTGGCCAGAGCCTTCGAGGAAATGGGCAAGTCCCAGCAGAGCAATGCCACCCTGATGGCAGTTGCTGGATCACAGCCGGAGAAAGGGTTAAGGGGAAATAGAGCGATCGCAGCCAATCAGCGGCGTTCCTCCAATCGCCCTAACGCCTATACCAACGAGATCTGGAAGGACAAGCTGGGTTGGTTGGATGCTGTCAGGTGAATATGCAGGGGATAGCTTTGTCCGGGCTGCAACTCAAACAGCTCGACGCCCAGTTTGCCTGCATCCGAGCGTTGCGCTACGGCTTCAGCGTCAATCCCACGAAACTCGATGCAGCCGCCACAGGGCAACTGGCCACGGACGCGCACAATGCCCGATTCTGTCGCTTCGGCTTGGAGGGAAACGGTACCCGCTTCCGTTTGCCATGACCGAGATACAGGCGCTTCACCGGCGCGCACAGCCACGACCAAGTTATTCAAAATTTCCTGGGTCGCGATCAGCGACAGCGCCATCTTTTGAATGTCAGTGGCGGTTTCGTAGTCGGCGGGGAAGGGGGCATCCTCGGTGGCAATCAGAGCCGAACGGTCAGAACGGGCAGGCGCTGCCATCACCATTGTGGCCAGATGGTTGAGTGCCTGATCTTGCTGAGGAAACAGCGATTCGACCGCCCGCACTAGCTTGGCTCCTTCTTGCAAGGAGGACTGGAGGACGACTTGGCTCCGTTCGAGGAGTTGCTCCAAAACAGCTTCGGGCATGGCAACAGGCAGACTCAAATTCTGCAACTGTCGCGCCCAGAAGCGCACGGATGCCGGTTCATCGGCATAGTCTAGAATCTGCTCACTCTCCCAGGGAAACAGGGGTGGCGTTTGCTCGATCTCCGTGCGTAATCGACGCTTGAGTAAAGAATAGAAACGGTCTTGCACAGCAGAGAACTCTCCTGGTGTATGCGGTGGGGTATCACGAAATGAAAAAACGTCCGACAGGTGAGAAGGTTGGCCGGGGCGGCTGTTCTTCTCGGCGTCGAGTCCGCTAAGGTTATTTGATTCTGGTGTGTGTAAGCTCTGCTCTGTTGGCTCAGTCGACGAGCCAGGTCTCCCTGATGGCGGATTCTCAGTCAGAGCTAGTTTTTGCAGAAGCCAGGAAACAAATTGTTCCGCTTCTGAGTCACTATTCATCGGTGGATACCCCTGCTCCGGACATTAAATTATTTCGGATCTCCCAGGCTTGTTCCAGTAGTTTAGACCACTGCTTCTGAATCTGGTTAAGGGTGTAACCTAACTCCTGGGCGATCGCCGCTTCCGCCATCCCTTTCTGTTTGCGTTCCAATAAGTTTCTTTGGGTGGTGCTAATGCGGGCGAGCAGCACCTGCCACTGCTTGGGGGTGAGCCCAAAGTTGCGCTCCATATCGGCTTCGAGCCATTGATGTACCAGTTCCCAATGATGGGACATTGCAAAGCGGATGAGGTGATATTTAAACCGTTGCTGCAGGTAATCGCGCTGTCGTGGCGTCAGCCCCAGTATGCCTTCGATTTCGTTGGCTGGCAAATCCTGGAGCCGCAGGGCAAAGTAGTCGGCACAATCTGATTGCTGCCGCTCTTCCAGGTAACTCATCAACTCGGCCACAACCTTTTTGCGGAGGGTGTCCTGAGCCAACTCGGGTTCCTGAGAGACCATTTGCTCCCGCACCTGTTGCAGCGGAGCCGCACTCCGGGGGTGGTCAGATTCGGCGCTGCCTCCTTCAGAGGCTTGCTCAATATCTACCGACATCTCGGGGGGCTGTTGCTGGGAAAAAGTTTGCGCCCGCAGAATAATCAGTTGTTGGTTGCGGCGGCGGGGAAGCGGAATCCGACGTTTGGCGTAGCGTTCGGTAAACGCCATATATTCGGCCAATTCCAAGAGCGATCGCGGGCTGTACTCGGCAGGCAACTGATTTTCTCGTCGAAATGCATTCAGCGATTCAATGTAGAACCCTTGCAAAAAATCTTCGATGAGGCTGAGCCGAGCCTGATAGCTGGACTGCACCTGGGGCGGCGTAATGTAGCGATAAATCACCGCACTGAGGCTGCTGTGCAACTCGATTCGGCCTCGACGCGACCCCATCTGATAGTACTTAAGGCATTGCTTCAGACGATGGCGAGCCAGCACCACCGACCAGTTTTCGACTTCTCCCGATGCCTGAATCCGCTTGCTCTCGGAGCAAATGCGCGAAACCTCTTCCGCCAGACGAGTCGCAATGTCTTTCATGTTGCGATCGGAGGCTCGGGTTGTCTGTTTAAATTCGTTGTAAATCAGTTCGACTGTGGCATCCACGCGCAGTTCTTTCCCCCTGATGGACGTTTGGTTCACTCGCGTTCGCAGCAGCCTAAACCGTGGCTTTTGGTTAAGTTCCAAAGCCATTTCGGGCTGCCTTCTGTCAGGTTCTAGGCATGGGGTTTGGCATAAACTATCCCGTCCATTTCTAAGTCTCACGTGTGAGAAATGAAATCGTGGGAAATTAAACTCATGTTCTAGACTGAAGACTGAACAAAAGAAATAGATGCAACTGATTCATTGATATGGATTTAGACCAGCAAATTCAAGAGCTTTATGCAAAAGCTCCTCAAGATGGAACGACCCCAAATGCGGTGATGGCGATCGCCCCGGCATTGAAACAAATTGCTGGTCAGTTGAAGCACCCGCAGTATTACGTTTTGCAGACGCTTGATGAGCGCTGGGTGACGGTCACCCTGAACCATCAGCGGCAAACCAACACTCAAAAAAATGTCTTGTATGCTTTTGCCACTCTAGCTGATGCCAAGGGCAATCAAGCAAGTAAGAATCCGCAGGTCATCTCTGTGCCAGTTCCGGTGACGCACATCCTATTTCAAATGGTAGCAATGACTTCCATCGACAGCATTATTTTCTTCGATATCCCTGGCAACCTCAACAAAGGCAGCGAGGTGCATCGCGACACGTTTCAAAAGTTGATTCAAATGCATTTGCAGCAGATGCAACAAGCGGCACCGGCATCGCCTCCGGCGGACATGGCGTAGGGCGATCGCAAATGAGGGCAGGAACAGGGGGAAATTCCTTCATGCCCTTTCCATTCAAGCTTGTGAGTGTTCAGGGTATTTTCGGAAAAATTCGGTAAAAAAATAGAGAAAACGACGAATATCTGGGAGAAATTACCAGCCGTAGGGGTTGAATCAGAAACCACAGAGGCACAGAGGGCACGGAGAGACTCCTTTGTGCCTTCTGTCATGTGCTTTTGTGCCTCTGTGGTTCAATTTTCGAAATCCTTAGTTTTTGCTGTCGGCAGGTTCCTACCAACCCTTCCCCACAGAGCAGATAAGATAATGGTTGTCCTGTTGCGCGAGAGCCGTTATGACTGCGACGACGCCTGCTCCTTTTTCGCCCGAAGAGATTGCCGATGAAGGACTGAAACCCGAGGAATACGACGAAATTGTACGACGGCTTGGTCGCCACCCCAATCGGGCAGAGTTGGGAATGTTTGGGGTGATGTGGTCGGAGCACTGCTGCTACAAGAATTCTCGTCCGCTGCTGAAGCAGTTTCCCACCGAAGGCGATCGCATCCTCGTTGGCCCTGGGGAGAATGCCGGGGTAGTGGATATGGGTGATGGGCTGCGGCTAGCCTTCAAGATCGAATCTCACAATCACCCGTCGGCGGTGGAACCGTTTCAAGGAGCGGCGACGGGAGTCGGTGGCATTCTGCGCGACATTTTTACGATGGGAGCGCGGCCCATTGCGGTGCTCAATTCCTTGCGATTTGGCAATTTGGATGATGCTCGAACGCGGCGACTCTTCTCTGGGGTGGTGTCAGGCATCTCCCACTATGGCAACTGTGTCGGGGTGCCGACGGTGGGGGGTGAGGTGTATTTTGACCCCGCCTATTCCGGTAACCCGCTAGTCAATGCGATGGCGCTAGGCTTGATGGAGACCCCGGAAATCGTGAAGTCTGGGGCATCGGGCATTGGCAACCCGGTGTTGTATGTGGGCTCAACCACGGGTCGGGATGGTATGGGGGGGGCGAGTTTCGCCAGTGCGGAGCTGAGCGAGGAGTCGGATCAAGATCGCCCCGCCGTCCAAGTGGGCGACCCCTTTCTCGAAAAGTCGTTGATTGAAGCCTGCCTCGAAGCGTTTAAAACCGGAGCCGTGGTCGCGGCCCAAGACATGGGTGCAGCGGGGATTACCTGCTCCACCTCCGAAATGGCCGCAAACGGCGGCGTGGGTATCGAGTTCGACCTCGATAGCGTGCCTGTGCGCGAAACTGAGATGGTGCCCTACGAATTTTTGTTGTCGGAATCCCAGGAGCGGATGCTGTTTGTCGCACAAGCGGGACGGGAGCAGGAGCTGATCGACATTTTTGAGCGCTGGGGTCTCCATGCCGTTGTGGCTGGCAAGGTAATCGCGGAGCCCATCGTGCGAATCTTCTTCCAGGGCGAGGTGGCGGCGGAAGTGCCTGCAACAGCGTTGGCAGACAATACGCCGATCTACCAACGGGAGTCCCTGGCGGAGCCGCCGGAGTATGTGCAAACGGCTTGGGCTTGGAGCGAGGCGCAACTACCAGAGTGCGATCGTACCGGGATTACTGTGGCGGGACAAAAACAGACCTGGAGTCAAGTCCTCCTGCAACTGCTCGACAGCCCCATCATTGCCTCAAAGCGCTGGGTCTACCATCAATACGACCATCAAGTGCAAAACAATACCGTCATTTTCCCAGGTGGAGCCGATGCCGCTGTGGTGCGGTTGCGGCCCCAGGAAGGCGAGGTCGCAACAGAGCTGGCTCACCGGGGCGTCGCTGCAACGGTGGATTGCAATGCCCGCTATGTTTACCTGAATCCCTTCGAGGGAGCGAAAATGGCGGTGGCTGAGGCCGCGCGCAACCTGAGTTGTGTGGGTGCAGACCCGCTAGCTATCACCGATAACCTCAATTTTGGTAGCCCGGAAAAGCCCGTGAGCTACTGGCAATTGGCAGAAGCCTGCCGGGGGCTTTCAGAGGCATGCCGGGAATTGAGCACTCCCGTGACCGGGGGCAATGTCTCGCTCTACAACGAAACGCTGGATGCCACGGGCACCCCACAGCCCATCTATCCAACGCCAGTGGTGGGCATGGTGGGCTTGATCCCCGACATCCAGCAAACCTGCGGCATGGGATGGAGGAATGCCAATTCGCTGATCTACCTGCTGGGCGTTGCGGTGGATGAAGCCTCGGGAGCCGTGACCCTGGGAGCTTCGGAATATCTCGCTGTCATTCACCAAACGATCGCCGGGAAGCCGCCCCAGGTGAATGTGGCATTGGAGAAAACCGTGCAAGCCGCTTGCCGAGAAGGTATTCGCCAAGGCTGGGTGCAATCTGCTCACGACTGCGCGGAGGGTGGGCTCGTTGTAGCCCTAGCCGAATGCTGCATTGGGGGCGATCGCGGTGCCACCCTCTACTTCCCCGAAACCCTCCCCGAAACGCTGCGCTACGACACTCTACTGTTTGGAGAAACGGGTGCCCGCATTGTGGTTTCGGTTGACCCCAGTCACCAGGGAGATTGGGAAGCCTTTTTAGCCAAGCAGGATATGTCCTGGAAACTCCTCGGCACCACCAACGCGACGTTGGATAGCCTGACAATTTCTGCCAACGAGCAATGGCTGATCAACCTCCCCCTCTCTGAGATGAAGACGGCGTGGGAAGAGGCGATCGCCCGGCGGATGGATGGATGAGTGGATGGGTGGATGGGTAGATGGGTGGATGGGCTTTGTCATGGGTTCTGTAATCGGTAGGGTGGCCACCGCCCACCGCCCTCAAAGCATTGCTAAGAAGTTTTTTGCGCGTATTACCCTCAGCGCACAACTCGTATAGTGCCAAGGCTGGGATCGCTGCATCCGGTAAAGGTCACGCCGGCTTGGCGAAGTGTCTGGAGCCTGGCGATCGCCTCTCCCTCAATCCGTTCCCCCGGAAATAGGGCAGGAATCCCTGGCGGATAGGGGCAAACCAGCTCAGCCGCAATCCGACCCACGGCTACCGCTATTGGCACATCTTCTGTACCTGCGAAAAACGCCGTGCGTGGAGGAATCTCACAGGTTTGCAGGGCATAGCTGGGGGTGGCGTACTCGGGAAGCGGTGGCGTGTAGTTAGGAGCGGTTTGGGACACGATCGCCTCAAATCCCTGCACCAGTCGATCGATGTCTGCATCGGTATTGCCCAGGGTCAGCACAAAGGTCAGGCTATGTAGTCCGGGGAGTTCGCACACCACCTGCCATGCCTCGGCCAACTGCTCATCTACCTCAAAGCCACTGCATCCCAGATGGCGCACATCGACGGTGAGCCGCGTCGGGTCAAGATCCACAAAGCCAGGGCAGGGATCTGTGGGGCGATCGAGGAGGGCAAGATGGGGAATTTTGGTGAGGCGATCGCGTGCCTGCTCCGCCCGTTTTAAGGTTTGTGCCATCAATGTAAACCCTGACTCGGCCATCTGCTGCCGTGCAGCATCCAGGGAGGCCAGCAATAAAAAGCTAGGACTGGTAGACTGCACCAACGTCAGCGCGGCCTGAACCCGCTCAGGGGAGATCCGCGAACCCTGTCCATGGAGCATGGCCGATTGGGTGAGGGAACTCAACACTTTGTGGGTCGACTGCACGACCAGATCAGCCCCACTTACCAGCGCTCCAGTCGGCAAGTGGGGATGAAAAGCCAGATGTGCGCCATGGGCTTCGTCAACCAGCAGAGGAATGTTGTGTTGATGGGCGAGATGGGCGATCGCCTCCACATCACTACACACCCCGTAGTAGGTGGGCGACACGAGCAACACGGCTTTGGCATCTGGATGAGCCTGTAGGGCTGCGGCGACTTGCTCCACCGCCACGCCATGGGCGATCCCCAACTGCGGGTCCACATTGGGTATGAGAAAAATGGGCATCGCGCCTGAGAGGATGAGCGCGGCGATCGCCGACTGATGCACATTGCGCGGCAAAATGAGCTTGTCTCCGGGGCGGCAGGTCGCCAGCACCATCGCCTCTACCCCAGCCGTCGATCCATTCGCCAGAAACCAAGTCCGCTCTGCGCCGAAGGTTTCTGCCGCCAACGCTTGCGCCTCCCGAATTACCCCCTCTGGTGCAAACAGGTTGTCTAGCTGCGGCAACTCCGGCACATCCGCCCGAAACACAGCGTCTCCCAGCAATGCTTTCAGATCGGGATGGATACCTTGTCCTCGCTTGTGCCCTGGTACGTAAAAGGGGGCATCACAGCGGGACTTCAACCGTTGGAGCGCATTCAGCAAAGGAGCCGAGTCAGGAGTCATTGCCTGTCTGCCTCAACCAAATAACACCAACCACAAAGGCAGGGTTAGAAACAGCAGCAAGGTGGTGACAACGATGCTGCTGGCAATTAGTTCGCGATCGAGTTCATACTCTTCGGCCAGAATCAATCCGGCGAACGCGGTTGGCATGCCTGCCATCAGCACCAGTGCAAGACGAGGATTGGCAGACAGGTGCAACGCCGCTGCGATACATCCCACCATCAGCGGAATCCCAATCATCTTGATGCTGGCGGGGATCAGTCCCAGCTTCAGCCCTTGCCAACCATTGATTTGCTGTAACCGAATGCCCATGAGCAACAGAGCGGCTGGGATGATGACCCACAACGAATAATGCAGTCCATTTTCAACCCCCCAAGGAAATGAGATAGAGCGGGTCGATATCCCCAACGCAAAGGCCCACAGCGAAGGGACGGTGAAGATATCGCGCAGGGTTGTGAACCAGGGATTGGACGCCTGGGGTCGACCGTAGAAGCTGGCGAGTAGGACACCAATGCCATAGGTACCAATCACATTATGACTAACGCTGTAAAGCACAATCCAGCCCTGGAACGGCTCAGCAACAAAATTTGGGGCAACAGCCAGTCCCACAAAGCCGGTATTGCCCAAGATCGAGGAAATCATGAAACTCCCGCGTCGGGAGCTGAGCGCCCATGGATTTTTGTCGTCTTTGGTTTCAGCCTCCTCTGGACAAGCGGCTTGCTGTTCCAAAAACCTCAGGGCAATGCTGGCAAGGATAATGCCGATGATGAGTCCCAGAATGGCGATCGCGGGAACCAAGCCGACCTGTGCCGAAATGTCTGTCTGCCGCGCCAGTGTAAAAATTTGCACCGGAACCCCCACCCAATAGAGGCTCCGCCCCAAAAAGCGCGGGAACGAATCCGGCAAAAATCTGACTAAAAAGACACCTAGCCCTGTCCAGAAAACCAGGGGTACATAGGCATGAAGCAGAGTCTCCGTCATGGGAACTCAGATAGGCCGTTACGACAAGCGTGTAAGAACATGTAAGAAAAGAATGTACTAAACGGAGTGTATCGGCTGCTCCATAGAACGTCTAGCCTTCTCCATCATCTGTTGATTCGATATCTTGGGGAGCCGTTGTTTCTGGAATCAGAACCTCGTCTTCAGTCGGTTCGACCGTATTGGTTTCCGCTGGCTCACTGGCTGCGGGAGCTTCGGGCGCTGGAGAAACGTCAGATGCGGCGGGAGCCGTGGGGGCTTCAGTCTGCGGGCCAGAGCCAACGGGTTCAGGCTCTGCGGCTCCTAGCACAACGATGTCACGAATCAGCCAATTGCCGTCCTCGCGTACCATCTCGTAGCGTATCCGGAGGCGTTCCCCCGTTCCCCCGTCTACGGCTTCCATGACGGTTGCTTCAACTTGTGCTTGGTCAGGCAGTTGAGGGTTGGGCGGTGCAACTTCTACATCCATCACTTCGTGGCGATAGGTGCGGACTTCGCCTGCCTGCTGCAAGGCTTGGGCTGCTTCCAACCGTTCTGACAGGATGGTTCCAGTGAGCACAGCTTGTAGCTGATTCAAATTCCGCGCTGAGCCATTGGCTGCTGCTTTTGCCGCAAGCCACTGCTCAATAACCTCTTGCCCCGTCTCTGCGGTGATGGGAGCATCGGGATCCACTGTTTCCTCTGGTGTCGGTTCGGGGGCGGGGATGACGAGAGGGGGCTCCATCAAGCTAATTTCCAACTGCTCACCCCGCAATGTGGGACCGCCAAAGATCGATCGCGTAATCCAGTTGCCTAACAACCAGACAATACTCAAGCCCAGCATGCCCAGCGCAATCAAAAACAGGATGCGATCGAGCCGAGGCGCACCAGCGCGACCGCCAGAACTGCTGCGCATCGTCGTAGGAATGCGACTGGAGGGGGCAGGTGGTGGATTGCGGTGCGTCGAAGAGCGATCGCCCGAGAGACCAGCCATACCCAGATCCCCAGGCTGCGATCGCCGACCATTTCCCCCGCCACTCAGGCGACCTTCTGGGGAAAGCTGCGCGACCCGCTCTGCCGTTGGCACCGTCCCAGCTCCGTTCTCTGCACCGTCAGACTCCATGGTGGCTGTACCTGCTGTCCGACTCGTCGTGTAGGCAGAGACCGGTTCACCGAAACTCGGGCTGCGCCCAAACGGGCTTTCCTGGGACTGGAATCGACTGCTCGGAGCCGTTCCCCGGAAGCTGGCAGTCTCTGGCTCATTGGGCAGTTCTTCTAGATAGGCTTGCACCTGCCCATCGGCGAAGTAATCTTTAAGCGACGCTTTCTGATGAGCCAGGTCGCGGAAGTGGGGAAACACCTCATCCTGTAACCAGCGCTCGCTGTAAAGGCAAAGACCAGGGAGCAAGTCGGGAGAGCCTTTCGATTGTTCTCGAATAAAGGCGATCGACTGCTGTTCTTGACTGATTTCCAACGCGCGATTGGCTTCTTCGGTTTGGCCCAGTAGCAGGGCACACACCGCCTGTTCTAAATGCACATCCTGGCGGGTGCCCAGGCGGAGCAACAAATGCTTAGCGCGACGCACCAGGGCAGGCTGGCGGTAGGCAAACCCACGGGCAAGAAGGGCATAGATCGCCAGATACGTGGCAACGGCTGAGGGCCGCCGAGCTTCTGCTTCAAACAACGCTTGTTGCTCAGCCGTCGTGAGATATCCCCGCAGCTGTTGGATAAACCGCAGAAAATCATCGACGCTCAAGCCCGACTGATCATTCCCATTGCCGTCAATGCCTCCCCGCTCTTGCAACATCTCTTGCAGCAGCGTCAGCCCTTGCTTGCGCTCCTGCTCATTGGAGGTAGACAGGGAAAGTAGTTCTAGAATGCGGTAGGGGCGGAGCTTAAACAGATCCGATTGCATCTCGCTGCGGACGCTAGCGAACATGCCCTCGCGCAGCAACAGATTTTGCCCCGACTCTAGGGAACTAGCCGCACTTTCATACTGGCCTTGTTGCCACTGCTCACGACCTAGCTCCAGGTAAGCAAGCGCTAGGGTGAGCAGCACGTCCGAGCGCGCCACATCAAACTGACCTGGTTGTCCCATCGGGAGTGCGGCACTTCCGGTGAGATAAGGACGACCGAGCTTCAAGACCAACTCGTACTCGCCGAGCTCCAGTAATACAAGTAATGCACCAACGATCTGGGATTCTTGAATTTCGATAGACGAGGCATAGGGGTCAGCCCCAGTCCCCAAAATGGACTCCCCTGTTGTCGCGCTTTCCGAGGAACGGTTGAGGAAGGTCGCATCATAGCGCCGCCGCTGTTCGGGATCGGATAATACGCTGTAGGCTTCATCCAGCAGTTGTTTCCGAGCGGCGATCGCCGCCTCAGAATATTCTCGGCGGGGCAACTGCATGGCGCGATCGCGGTGCGCCTGCTGCAACTGCTCAGCCGTCGCCTGAATTGGTAAGCCTAAAATCCGGTAGTAATCTAGCGGGATCCTCACGATTCAGTTTTCCCCAAGTTATTCATTAACCATTTGTCGGGCATTCACCGAGTTTGTCGGGCATTCACCGAGTTTGTCGGGCATTCACCGAGTTTGTCGGGCATTCACCGAGTTTGTCGGGCATTCACCGAGTTTGTCGGGCATTCACCGAGTTTGTCGGGCATTCACCGAGCACATATAAAACAACATGACCATCGAGAGAGGGATGAGTATTGATTGTGACATGGCCAACTCCGGAATGCTGCCCCTACAGAACTCACCACGGCTCTTTCTCCCAGCGGCTATACTTGACAACCAACTTAGATAATTAACCTGGCCTAAGCGTAATAATATCTGCGCCCCACCTGAATGCTGAAATATTATCTGATGTGACCGATCTGTGATGGACGTTGGAAGGGTCTTCTCGAACGAGCCTATCTAGACCGACACAACCTGTAGTGCCTCCGATTCGCCTGTACCCCTGTTCAGAAATGTACTCATCAGCATACAGAAATCTAAAGAAATTTCCACAAGTCTTCATATCTTTTGGAGGTACCCTGCATCATGGGCGATCGCTCCCCTCATCCCGTAATCTCCAGACGATTCGGGCTTAATCCTATGGCCAGAGGATGATCTCCCGGCGATGGATCGGATCAGTTGCCCGATCAACTCAATAGCTGAGGGCTAACCAGTAGCTGAGGGCTAACAAGATTCCCATCCAGGAAAGCGGATGCAGAAGCTCAACGGGATATGGTTAGATGGAATGTGCAGTTTGCGTATCGTTTCCAGTCGACCCTATCGCTGATCCCAGACGTTAGATTATTCTAAGATTGCGCGAAAACCTTTGGCGACTGTCATGCAGATGACCAGAGAATGATAACGCACCTGTCAAGTGGGTTCTGCCCGCTTTGTTGCCTTAGCGCTTCACTTTATTGAATAGCAATTAGGACGCATTGATGGTTCAAGAGCGAGAGCGAGTACTGCCGTCGTTTTCTACGACTCAAGCCAACATCACCCGCGAAGACGGGCTGATCGTTTACGAGGATATGGTGTTGGGTCGGCTGTTTGAAGACAAGTGTGCCGAGATGTACTATCGCGGCAAGATGTTTGGCTTTGTACACCTTTACAATGGCCAGGAAGCAGTCTCCAGCGGCGTCATCAAGGCGATGCGGAAGGATGACTATGTCAGTAGCACCTACCGGGATCATGTCCATGCACTGAGTGCAGGTGTTCCGGCCAGGGAAGTGATGGCTGAGCTGTTTGGCAAGGCAACCGGATGCAGCAAGGGGCGTGGTGGTTCCATGCATATGTTCTCGTCAGAACATAACCTGCTGGGCGGCTATGCCTTCGTAGCTGAAGGAATTCCGGTGGCAACTGGAGCTGCGTTCCAGAGCAAGTATCGCCGCGAGGCTTTGGGCGATCCCAATGCTGACCAGGTCACAGCTTGTTTCTTTGGCGATGGTGCCTCCAATAACGGCCAATTCTTTGAGTGCCTGAATATGGCGGCATTGTGGAAGCTCCCTATCCTGTTTGTCGTAGAAAATAATAAGTGGGCGATTGGGATGGCTCACGATCGCGCGACTTCTCAGCCGGAGATTTACAAGAAGGCAGAAGTCTTTGATATGGCGGGGGTTGAAGTGGATGGGATGGATGTGCTGGCCGTGCGGGCTGTGGCTCAGGAAGCGGTTGCCCGTGCCCGTGCTGGCGAAGGCCCGACCCTGATCGAAGCCCTCACCTATCGCTTCCGGGGGCATTCTCTGGCCGATCCCGATGAGTTGCGCTCCAAAGCGGAGAAAGATTTCTGGTTTGCCCGCGATCCCATTAAGCGCCTTGCGGCTTATCTGATGGAACAAAACCTGGCGACGCAAGAGGAGCTGAAAGGGATCAACCGTCGCATCCAGGCAACCATTGAGGAAGCGGTGCAGTTTGGCTTAGAAAGCCCTGAGCCCGATCCGTCTGAACTCTATCGCTTTGTATTTGCGGAAGACAAGTAACGCTAGCCAGAAAGTCGCGCTAGTCAGAAGCTCTGAGCTGACCGTCTGCTGTTTTGGGAGGTTTCTATGCCCGATCCCATCATGTATCAGGAAGACGCCTATGTTGTGCTGGAAACGGATCAGCCCGAGGTGTTTCTAAGCGCTGAGGAATTGCAGCAAAAGCTGGCAGATATTCTGGCGCAACGACAGGACAACTTACCCTACGAGTTGCGCCGCATCGAAGGCGTGCAGAACCAGTCAAAGCATTTGATGGAAACCGCCTGCGAATTAGATATGGATCCAGGGCAGTACCTCCAGTGGTATGCCGTCCGCCTGGAAAAATAGAACGGTTCCTGCAATAACGCCCTGTCAAATAAGCCTCCGAAAGACGCGTTTACGTCCATCGACTCGGCCAGCGCGAGTCATGACATAAAAACCCTACACGCCTTTTCTTGGGTGTAGGGTTTGGGCGAAGTCATTGTGTTAGCGGCTCAGCGGAGCTGGGCGGCGGCTGGGAGAATACCTTTTGCTCTCAAGCATTGGTCAAACTCTTGACCGGCTTCGGTGAGTTTGTACTCACTATAGTCGTCCTTGAGTTGAAATACCCATTCCAGAAAGTCTTGTCCAGACTCGGCGATCGCTCGATCCAAATTTGCTTCGCTTAGTTGTTTAGGCAGGCATTCCACGATAGCCGTAATGTCCCGCCCGTCCGCAGTTACATATTCACCTGTATTGGTCGTCTGTGGTGTAACGGCAGCATTGACACTATCCATGCCCCCACCCAGCAACCAGATTGACAGGCACAGAGCACTAAGCACCAGTCCACGAACAGTGCGCCCGATTTGATTCATTACAACCTTCATTCGATGATCATTCTCTAAACCTACCCTTACTACCGTCGCGACACTTTCCCAATTCGCCATCTGTCGAAAGAGGCAGGATTACGCTATACCTGCGCCAACTCGGTGCCGACAAGATAAGCTTCGTCCAAGATAGTGCCATCGATGTTCACCCCTTGAAGGCGAGCACAGAGCAGATTGGCACGACTAAAGTTTGCCCCGGCAAGATTGGCTCCCTGCAAATCGGCTTCCTCTAGGTTTGCTTCCAGCAAGGTTGCTCCGCGCAGATCCGCTTGCTGAAGATTTGCTCCTTGAAGATTGACTTGAGTGAGGTTGCAGCCCCGCAAGTCGGCTCCTCGCAGGTCGGCACTTTGGAGGTTGGCGTTTGCCAGATTCGCACCACTGAAGAACGCGCCGGCCATCGCTGCACCCGAAACATTGACCTGCATGAGGTTTGCCCCCCGCAAGTTGCTGCCGCGTAAATCGGCTTCGGTAAGATTGGCTTGAATCAGGTTTGCCCCGGCTAGATTCGCCCGTAAGTCTGCCTCTGCCAGATTGCAGCCTGTCAGATTGGCACCTTCGAGGTGGGCGCTGTTGAGTTGTGCTCGATGCAGGTTACAGCCTGCCAAACTTGCCCCAACCAGGTTAGCTTTTTGTAACGCAGCCTCTGAAAGCTCCTCGTCTTCGAGACGAACTCCCGACAACTGCTGCAATTTTCCGGCACGGATAGCGTCGATGTCCATGGGTGGTGCGATAGTCTGAGGGCAAGGGGAACAACTGAAACAGAAATGTGCTTGGACAGCGTAATCAATCGTTTTGACACATGGTATCAGTCTAGGCGGCATTGCTGATTGGGGGTGATTTTTTCTGAGAAGGAGTGGTATGCCCCTTCTCAGAAAAATCATCCTTGGATTCTGCAACCCGGTCTAGGCGGAGGTTGAAGCAGGCTGAGGATTGATGAGTTCCTCATCTGAATGGGAGTCGAGCAGCCATAGCCCTGATGAGACTCGCGGCAACGCCACGGATAGGCTCAGCCCTTGTTGCAATCCAGAGACAAGCAACGAGAAAGCTTCCAGCAGTTTTGGATCCCAACGTAGGCTATCTTCTGGCTGACACTCTGCTAGAGCGGTGGCCAGATCTTCAGGGGTGGCCACATCCAACGCCCCGGTCTGCTGACCACTGGTCGCCGCCAGAGCCGCCGAGCAGCGTGTGGCTAACTGTTCTTGGAAGCAGGAAACCAATCCAAGGATGCGCGACTCTAGGGGAATGGCGTCGCCTGATAAGCCCGCTGGAGTACCAGAGCCATCCCAGGCTTCGCTTTGATGGGTCAGGATGGTGGCGATCGCCTTCATCCGGTTCATCTTCCGCAGGATCTGCGTTCCGGGTAGTAGCGGACAGGAGGGTGCGACTTCTCCGCTTGGCACATCCACGGCTGCAGTTTGCAGGGTTGATGTCACCGAGGGGAGTGTGGCGATCCGATGGAGCAGCCCGGCCAGCCGCAACCGATGCAGTTGCCAGGCGGGCAGATCGAGCAATTGCCCCAGACTTTCGGCGAGGGTGGCCACCTCTGCCGCTGCCATCGGGTTGCTCAGGTCGGTCTGGTCGATCAGTTGTGCCATCCGCAGAAACGCTTGCAACTCATTGGACACTAAATTTTTGCCCAGTCGCAAAGGGTAAGCGTCAAACCCGATTTCGGCATGACCGGATAAACCCTGGTAGCTATTTTGTAGATAGCTCACCACCTGGCCCACAATATTGCCCAAGTTATCGGTGGTGGGAACACCACATAGGGCACCGTCTGCCTGAGAACGGGCAACAATATCCTGGAAATGCTGATCCAACTGGATAGCGAGGTCGCGATTGTAATCTTCAATATGGGCGATCGCCAGCCGCGCCGTCTCCTGTACCAACGTCGGCTCAAAGGTCCAAAATCCATAGAACTTGCGAGACAGATCATGAGCCGGAGGGCCTTCGGGGCCATAATCTGCATCTGAAAGCTCCTGGCACAGCACCATCGCTGTGTAATTGGGTGACACGATGATCAGATGCCATTCCTGCTCGACCGGGTCATTGTCCCTGAGGCTAACCAGAGAAACATTAGGCAACTGGCTGGTGGGATGCTCGGCAAAGCTGGAATCAGCAGACGCCATGATCGTGACATGACGCGATCGCTTTGCAATGTCGCTATAGCGATCGGCCTCTTGCAGATACCACTGTCCGCGCTGAAAAGCTGTGATGACTAGAGACGAGTAATCCGCTTCCAGCAGCGCATCTTCAAGGGCATGGCAGAGGGCTACCAGCGTGTTTTTGTAGTAAACCCCAAGGTTGAGCGTTCCACCGCCATCCATTGAGGTAACCCGATCTTTCAGCTTTTGGAGAATGGAGCCCGGTAACATTGGCAAATGATTTATGTCTCTTATGAATCTACTTATCTTTTCCTATCTTTACAGAAGATCAAGGGGACGCATAGAGGGATCAAGAATGTTCCGGTTTATTTCAGCCCAATGGCCGAAAAAAATATAGCGATCGCGACCCTTAATACTTGTTTAAGGTCAAGAGATTTAACACCGCTGCATTGACGTTTTATAGCGCTGTGTGCGTTAGGTAAGTACGGTTGCGTGTGGGCGCGACGCGCCCACACGCAACCATTTCTGTGCTTGATGCGGTTGCACACCGCTATAAGTAGAGGTTTGAGAATCAAGATAATCGCTAAAAACTATTCATCATCCGCTGGCATATCGGCACCCATTGGGGTTGCATCCGCGTCGTCGGGGGCGATCGCTTCATTCCCTTCGCCATCATCGCCGTCCCCTTCCTCGTCTTCATCTTCGGCTCCTTCCGCCGCTGGGGGAACCAGCGCAACAGCTGCGACCGCATCATCATCGTCCAACCGCTGGAGCCGAACCCCTGTGGCCGAGCGGGACTGACTGGAAATTGCATTGACCGACTGACGAATAATGATGCCGCGATTGGTCACCAACATCATCTCGTCTCCCTCATTAACGATTAGCAGAGCAGCCAGCTGATCATCTGTCCTTCGGAACTTAATGGAGCGCAGCCCCATCCCTGCACGGTTCTGCAAGCGGAAGTGGTGAATCGGAACCCGCTTACCCAGACCCGATGTCGTCACCACCAATACCCAGGGCCCCTGGGTCACCTCGACCTCTTCGGCCTCATCGCCGTTGTCCTCCGTATCTGCATCCGCTGCGCCTTCGCTGGCCAGCATGTCGGCCACCTGGCTGGAGAGGATGTCCATGCTGATAAGCTCATCACCATCCCGCAGGTTCATGGCCTTTACCCCACGGGTCGGGCGCCCTAGGGGTCGCAGTTGATCGTCACTGGCCTGGAAGTGGATGGTCATCCCCTTGCGACTGCCGATGATGATGCTGTTTTCCCGACGGGCCAGCCGCACCCAGCGTAGTTCGTCATCATCTTCCAGGGAGATAGCGATAAGTCCGTTGGTGCGAATATTCGAAAAAGCAGACAGAACCGTTTTCTTGATGAACCCCCGCCGGGTCAGCATCACCAGATAATCCTCATCGGTGAATTCGGTGATGGGGAGCATCGAGGTAATGCGCTCTTCGTGGGAGATGGGCAGAACCTGCACGATGGGCACCCCCCTTGCCGTGCGAGAGCTGGTGGGAATCTGATACGCCTTCAGGGAGTAGGAAATGCCGCGATCGCTAAAGAACAAAATACTGTCGTGGTCATTGCAGGAGAAGAACTGGTAGACCCCATCTTCTTCCTTCATCCGAGCGCCTGCTTTGCCCCGAGTCGCACGGCTTTGCAGCTCAAAAGCACTCACGGGCATGCGCTTGATATAGCCCTGCTCTGTTAGCAAAATTACCGCCTGCTCATTGGCGATCAGATCGGTGTCACCCAAATCGCCATCCGCCAGTTCAATCACCGTGCGGCGAGGGGTTGCATGGGCTTCCCGCAGCGTCGTCGCTTCCTCTTCAATGATGCTGAGAATACGTTCCCGCCGATTCAAGATGTCCTGCAAGTCTTCGATTCGGGTCAGCAATTCTTCATGCTCCCGGTGAATCTTTTCGGCTTCTAGTGCCGTCAGGCGGCGCAGTTGCATTTGCAAGATGGCATCCGCCTGAACTTCCGACAGTTCGTAGTCTTGCATCAGGGCTTGCTTGGCCGTTGGGGTATCCGCTGCACTGCGGATCAGGGCAATGATCGCGTCTAGATTCTCTAGGGCAATCAACAAGCCCTGCAATAGGTGATCTTTCTCCTGCGCCCTCCGTAATTCGTAGCGGGTACGGCGAGTAATGGTTTCTATGCGGAAGTCGAGGAAAACCTGGAGCGATTGCTTGAGGCTCAGCAGTTGGGGCTCTCCGTTGACCAACGCCAGCGTGTTGACCCCAAAGTTGCTCTGTAGCGGGGTTGCCTTATACAGGTTGTTCAGCACCACACGGGGATAGGCATCTCGCCGCAGCTCAATGACGATGCGCATCCCGTCGCGATCGCTCTCATCCCGAATATCTGAGATGCCCTCCAACCGCCGCTCGTTCACCATTTCGGCGATGCGCTCGATCATGGCCGCCTTGTTGGTTTGGAACGGTAGCTCAGTGATGATGATGGCTTCGCGATCGGGCTGCCCACGCCGCTCTAGGGTCTCGATTGATGCGACTCCGCGCATGGTGACGCTCCCCCGCCCCGTCAGGTAGGCTTCGCGGATCCCACTCGTTCCGAGAATTTGCCCCCCGGTGGGAAAGTCGGGGCCAGGGATATACCGCAGCAGGTCGGCATCGCTGAGTTCGGGATTGTGGATCAACGCCACTAAGCCATTCATCAATTCGCCCAGGTTGTGGGGCGGAATGTTGGTAGCCATGCCCACCGCAATCCCGGACGAGCCGTTGAGCAACAACTGGGGCACACGGGCGGGAAGAACGATGGGCTCCTGCTGCGACCCGTCATAGTTGGGTAGAAAGTCAACGGTTTCGGATTCGATGTCTTGCAGCAGGGCGCTGGTCGTGATGGGGCGGAGGCGACATTCTGTATATCGCATGGCCGCCGGGGGGTCATTGTCGACCGAGCCAAAGTTGCCATGCCCATCTACCAGGGGCGATCGCATCGAAAACTCCTGCGCCATCCGCACCAGCGCATCGTAGACCGCCTGGTCGCCGTGGGGGTGATATTTACCAATGACATCTCCCACCACCCTGGCGCACTTACGGAAGGGGCGATCGGGCATTAAGCCCAATTCATGCATAGCGTAGAGAATGCGACGGTGAACGGGCTTCAGCCCATCTCGCGCATCGGGCAAGGCGCGTCCCACAATCACGCTCATGGCGTATTCCAGGTAGGAACGAGACATCTCCAATCGCAAGTCAGTGGGGATGATCCGATCCTGAGGGGAGTCCTGGGAAAAAGTCATAGGGTGTGATACTCCAGTGCTATGCGAGAAAACGGTTAGGCAGTCAAACCGTAGAAAAGAAAATCAAGAATGCGACAACGTTAAAACGCGGCGATCGCGCAGATGGTGGCGATGTGCCCTGACGCTTGTCCTGCTATGTGAAAGAGCCCATGTCAGCTAGCGAAATCTTGGCGTTGACATCTGAATCTGCTTGGGGTTTTGGAGCAGAGATCTCAGCAATAGATGGGGAATCGACAGCGTCACAAGCAGATAACAAAACGAATAGCAAATCGTGAAAAAAGTTGAGCATGGAGGGTGGCCTAAACACATTGGCGGTAGAATACTCGCACTCCTCCATTGGATGGCGCGCTGGGAGGTACTTGCACGACGGAAGACGCAGCCAATTTGCGACGATCAATCAAGGGCACAAAGAGATGGGTAAAATGCATGTCAAATGAGCAGGGACACCACATTCTCATTGGCTTGATTGAAAACCCCTCAATCATTTGAGAAACCCAGAGGTAGAGGCGGCTGAAACTATCATTATGCAAGGATTGTAAGCTTTTCGATTGTAGCACAAAATGAGACAATTAGAGCGAACACCCTCTCTGAGATTGGTTCAGCCGATCAGCCATCTCTGTGACGTCAATTTCTCCCTGGCTATTCCCAATGGAGGCCATCTTGTCAAATCAGAAAAAAGTATGGTTTTATCCCTATATCTTGAATCAATGCTTTGCGGATTAACCTGTTGCGAATTCCTTTCATTCGACAAGAGGTTTGTTAGGGGGAAATGATAGGAAAAAATTGACAGCCTGAGTCATGTCTTCGACCCCGTTTTCATCGCTAACCGATTTCCCTTTATCTTCAACTCAGCGTACGGTTTGGTCAGGGTTTCCTGTTTGATCCAGCTCCTGACAACAGCCGTAGAAACTGGAATGTTTGCTCTCCCATGGGTTTAGTGACGGCTATGTTTCCCATCTTTTACTCTGATGAGTTTTTGAACCATGATACGGGTCATTTCCATCCCGAAAATGCGGGACGGTTGACAGCTGTGACGACGTATCTGCGATCGCTCCCCTGGGCGCATCAGTTGGATTGGCGATCGCCCACCCCCGTCACCCAACAGGGCGATCGCCTCACCGAGGCCGTCTATGCCATCCACCCCGAACGGTATGTTGCGGCGATGGAAACCCTGGCACTCCAGGGAGGAGGACGGGTCGACCCCGACACGGTGCTGTCGAGTAAAAGCGTTGATGCGGCGATGCTAGCGGTGAGCGCCTGGTTAGATGGGGTGGATGTGGTACGGCAAACCGGACAGCCAGCCTTTGTCCTCAGCCGTCCACCGGGACACCATGCCCTGCCCACCCAAGGAATGGGATTTTGCCTGCTCTCGAATGTGGCGATCGCCGCTCACTACGCCTTGAAGCAGCCAGGAATCGAGCGCGTCGGGATCCTCGACTGGGATGTGCATCATGGCAATGGCACGCAGGCGAGCGTCGAAACCAATCCCCAAATCGCCTTCTGCTCCTTACATGAATCGCCCCAATATCCCGGCACGGGAGCATCCGGCGAGCGGGGTTTTCACAACAACGTCCTCAACCTGCCGCTACCTGCTGGCAGTAGCCTGCAAGACTATCAGGTGCGGTTTGAAGATAAAATTCTTCCCTTCTTCCAGCAGTTCCAGCCGGATCTACTGCTCGTCAGCGCGGGCTACGATGCGAACTACGATGATCCCCTCGCGAACCTTTCTCTGCGCCCCAAAGACTACGGCATCCTCACCGACTATGCCCTCCAACTGACCCATCGCATCGTTTTCGGGCTAGAAGGTGGATACGACTACCGCGCTCTCTCCGAGTCTGTTGCTGCTACTATTGAACGCTGCTTGCCTGTCTACTAATACCAAATCCGGTTAGATAAGATATAGCGCTGTGCTTAATGCGGTTGCACACCGCTATAGTCATCAAACCCAAATTATTGTTTGTACCCGCTGCATTGCAGTGCAGCGGGCACAAACAATAATTTGGGTTCTTTAACCGGATTTGACGTGACGGGATGCAAAGCATAGACATAAAACAAATGCCCGGTGCGATCGCATCGGGCATCATAGCTTGTGTCAGCTCGCTTTTGATTTTTAAGATTGAGGAACTATGCAGGATAGGCAATTATCTATTCGCCGCGATGATCGCCCTAGTATTCCGGCACAGACGGATCGACGTCCTTGCTCCAGGCGAGAATGCCACCCGTGACATTCGTACCCTCAATCCCGGCTTTTTCCTTGAGGATGGACAGCGCCTTTGCCGATCGCCCACCCATCTTGCAATGAACAATCAAGCGATGCCCATTCAGCTTGTCTTGAATCTGGGCAATGCCATCACCCTCTTCAATATCCGGGAGGGGAACTAGCACAGAACCGGGAATTTTAGCAATCTCGTATTCATTCGGATTGCGGACATCCACGAGCAGATAATCATCCTTGCCGCTATCCAGCAATTGCTTCAATTCCACCACCGACATTTCGGCCAGCGCTGATTTTTGGGCATCCTCCGCGGCCTTCGCTTGGGGAATGCCGCAGAATTCTTCATAATCGATCAGTTTTTCGATCACGGGGCGCACGGGATTGGGGCGCAGCTTCAACTCCCGGAAGGTCATGTTCAAGGAATCGTAGAGCAACAGCCGTCCGCTTAAGGTATTGCCACTGCCCAGAATAATCTTGACGGTTTCGGTGGCTTGAATGGTGCCAATGACGCCAGGCAGGATACCCAGCACGCCGCCCTCCGCGCAGGAGGGAACCATTCCTGGTGGCGGAGGCTCAGGATAGAGGTCGCGGTAGTTTGGCCCATCCTGGTAGTTAAACACACTAGCCTGACCTTCAAACCGGAAGATAGAGCCATAGACATTGGGCTTGTTGAGCAAGACGCAGGCATCATTGACCAGGTAACGGGTCGGGAAGTTATCGGTACCATCAACCACTACATCGTAAGGAGCCACGATATCGAGGGCATTTTCGGACGACAGCCGCGTTTCGTAGAGGTCGATCTGACAATAGGGATTGATTTCAAGAATGCGATTTTTGGCCGATTGAATCTTGGGCTTGCCAACCCAGGAGGAGCCATGAATCACCTGCCGCTGCAGGTTAGAGCTGTCAACAACATCGAAGTCTACAATTCCAATACGGCCAATGCCCGCCGCCGCCAGATAGAGCAATAGCGGCGAGCCCAATCCTCCCGTGCCAATGCAGAGGACGCTAGCAGCTTTGAGTCGCTTCTGACCATCAACGCCCACTTCTGGCAGAATCAGGTGGCGGGAATAGCGTTCATAGTCGTCTTTGGTGAGTTGGATCTCGTCCAGGTTTGGATTCAGCATTGGCGAATTGGGTGCGAGTTGTACTGTGAATGAGGATGAACGATGAAGAATGAATCGTGTTGAGCGGTACGTGGCGAAATGAATGCAGGGGGTTAGGCGATGGGTTCGCAGAGGGGATCGGGTTGAAACTGGTGATCCGCATCCAGGCTCCAGCAGCGGATATCGTTGGTTTTGCCCTGCTGCACGGAAAGGATGAGGTAGCGGTAGGACGACCATGCCAGTTGGCGATCGCACTCTGACGGCACTGCCGCGTGGTCGGGGTGGGAGTGATACACCCCAACGACATCTAGTGCTCGATCGCGGGCATAGCGCTGGGCTGCCAGCATATCCTTGGGGTCAATCCAGTAGCGATCGCCCCGGTTGTGCTCCTCAATGGGCCAGCCTGCCGCCTCCGCCTGATGTGTAGACCAGGCATTGTGAACAGACCAAACTTCTTGCACCACAACTGTTTCTAAATCGCTTACTGGCTCTCGCTCACATGTCCCCAACAGTAGCCCACAGCACTCTTCGGGATAGGTAGCTTCAGCGTGGCGACAAATTTGCCGAAATTGTGCCGCCGACAGTTGCAGCGTCATCGATTAACCCATGAGATTCAAACTCAAATTTTACATTACTGGCGAATCATGTTTTTGACTTGTGACGAGGATTCTCTATACATTTTCTAAAGCGGCTCGATGGCGTAGCCCGTTGGTCTCAAGAGTGACGCTGGATGCTGGCGCGCTCTTGCAAAAGCTGGACATTGGTCTGAAGTTCCTGGGCGATCGCGCCCATATGTGCCAAATTCTCGTCCAGGGTTTCGACCCGTCGCTTTTGTTCCACTTTTCGTCGAAGTGCGGCACGGGCTGCGGCTTCTTTGCCTTGTTTCAGCGCCAGCTGAGCCACTCGGTGCCAGGTATCCATTTCGATGGTGGCTTGATGATGTTGGGCTTCGAGCTGAATCTGGGCGATCGCCGTATTCTGCAAGGCATGGTCGAACAGCAATAGGGTTTCGGCGGGATCGGTTGCTTTTGCCGCGGATTCGATGAGTCGACCTGACGCCAGCCGCTCCAGGGTGTCTGCAGGCAAGCCGTAATTGATAATCTGGCGGCTGGCGCTTTTCCCGACTTTGCACCAGGTCGCAAAATGCTCGCAGTTGTTGGTGAGCAAGCTGTATCGCTGTTCTCCCAAGCGGCTTTCGGCGCGCTCGATCACCACGTCGGGGATGAAGGAGGCCGCATAGTCGCGGACTCGAATGGTTTGATTCCATGAGAACTCGCGCCAGGGAACCCGTAGAACGGTTGGTTCCTGGGGCACTTTGCTGTAATGGATGACGGTACCATCGCCACAATCGATGCCGTGATGTTCGTATACGCCCTCCATGCCCATCAGGGGACGCATGACAAAGATTTGGTCGCCGCGAGCCATAGGTAATGTTACAGGGGAGGGAACCGGGAATGAGCAGGGGGTCAATTGCACCACAGAGGTGTCGCGGGCAAACGAACAGACTTATTCGCTGTAGGCGAGACGGAGACTTTGGTAGAGGAGCACGCAGGCGGCGATCGCAATGAGCCCACCCCAGAACCAGTAGGGCAAGAACAATACCTCAGCAATGCGCCCAGAGTCGGAGAGCATGGCCTGTCCGCCGATGATGGCTTGTCGGGTGAAGAGATAGTCCAGTTGATGGAAAGAACTGATACAGGCCTGGACGCCCAGAAACTGGATAGCGAAGATTTGCATCCAGCGGGAGGCCGCAGTGGCAATTCCGAGTACGGCCAGCCCGAGGAGTGGAACCGCGATCAGACCAAAGAGCGATCGCACCCAGAACAGGGCTGATAGAAACAAGGCGCCTGCCAGGAAGTACAGGGCAAACTGGGCAATGTTCCGCCGTCGCGAGGCCAGAATGAAGAGTGCCCCAGCAATCGGTGCGCCCAAGGGTCCCCCGGCTGCGACCAACGCCCGCCCAATCGAACCGAGGAACAAATCGCCGCTATGGACGGCAACGCCAGAACCATTCGGAAATAGCAGCAGTTGACGGAAGTTTCCGCCCAGAAACATGGCGGTCAGCCCATGTCCCATTTCATGAAACCAGGTAGCCAAAATGCTGAAGGGATAGAGTAGATAGCCGCCGAAGGGGATGCGCCAGAGAATGATGGTAGCGATCGCCGCACCGATTAACCAGCCAATGCCAATGCGGTTGGAACTCGATGTTGTCGTTCCAGCCAAATCCTGTTCCCAAGAATTACTCATGGTTCGTTGTTTTCGGTTGCGAGAACCGCCAATAAAGAACGCTTTTCTAATAGTTTGGCGGATCAAACGGCAAATCGTCGAATCTGCCTACGTTCGGAGATCCCTAGTGGCGGGAGAGGATTTTTCGAGAAATCAGCGCGAATGAACAGCGCCTAAGTGTAGGACGAAGGACATTACAACCTTGCTAAAACCCCCGATTTTGGGTTGCTTAGACCCACCTACAACCATCAGAGGTTCTCTGGTTTTTGTCCTGTACTCAGGAATGAACCTTAAACCGCCACAAGTACGGCTTGTAAATCTCTGATGACCGTATCCACCGAATCGTAGCGGTCTTCGAGGGACGGTTCGGTGAGTCGATGCAGGATGGGAACCACTTCAGACGGAATGTGCGGAATCATCGTCGGCTGAAAGCGAAACTGGTCATCTTCGCCAGCGTAGTAGGCAAGCGGATTATGCCCAGTGACCAAAAAGGCAAACAACGGTCCCAACGAAAAGATATCCATCGCCTGCAAAGGGTGCAGTTGTAGGCGTTCTGGTGCACCGTAGCCTTTTGAACCCGGGGGAAAAGGCCGTTCTAGAATCACCCGTTTCACCGCCCCAAAATCAACGAGCGCCAGCGTATCGGTATCGGGATTGTAGATTAAGTTCTTGGGCCGCAGGTCGCGGTGGGCAACGGGAGGGGTGAACTCATGCAGGTAGGTAAGGATCTGACAAACCTCGAAGACCCAGGCGATCGCCCGCTCCACGGATACAGCCCCCTGCTCCGTCACATAGCTCCGCAAACTCTTCCCTGGCATCATCTGCATCAACAGGGATGGCTTTTCCCCGACGACCTGGAAGCCAAGTAACTCTGGAATCTGAGAGTGATCCAAATCGCGTAGGGTATCGGCTTCATGTTCCAGCGTGGCCAGTGCTTGTGGATTGGTTAGCCACTCGGCGTTGAGGGTCTTGAGCGCCACCGTTTGCCCATCTCGCCAAGCCTGGTAGGTGATCCCGACATCGCTTTGTCCCAGAACGTTGAGCAATTGATAGCCGCCCAATGTATCGAGCACCCGCAGCGGATACCCACAATCCACACAAAACAGGCCACCCCCTCGCAAATGCGGACAGCTTTGAAGCGTACTGCCATCGCTTGCCTGGGGCTGAGGATGTATTAGATCAGCAGCGGGCGCAGCTACAGGCGGAGTTGGAGAGGCGCTTTGCTGCTGGAGTTGCAGGTGGGGTGGGACAGGGATGATGCCACTATTGGGTTCTGTGTGCGATCGCTCGACCGGAAACTCCGTGTCTGCTTGGCTTCTGATTGCGGTATCCCTGGCTGCAATATCTCTGATTGCGGTATCTCTGGCAGCGGTGTCTCTGACTGAGGTATCAATGATATCTCCATCCGCCAGCCCAACGTTGCTGCGCTCATTGACTTCCGTGGATGTGGGAGGCACGTTGCTGCGCGGTTGCGATAGTGTCTTGTCGAGCCGCATGGCCTCTTCATTTTCCCGTAGACCCTCTGCCCCCAAACGGATTTTGATATTCGGCCCCGATCGCGCCAGCCGAATGATTGAACCATCTGTCACTTGTGCTTGCGATACCCGCTTCCCTTCTACATAGGTGCCATTCGTTCCCAGGTTGACCACTTCCCACGTTGCCCCAACTCGTCGTAGTTCTACATGATGGCGCGATACAACAGCACTGTAGAGAATGACATGATTATCAGTGGAGCGTCCGATACGAATGACCGATTCGTTCTCAAACGTCCAGAGCTGAACTGGAATCTGCTTAATGGGGTGAAGGAGGGATAGGGTAATCACACTGGTGCAGCAACAAAATGAATCTGGTGTGTTGTAGAGGTTGAGCCGTTTAACAGGGCTGGATCGATCGTATGGTTTTTTCTATACCGCAAGGACAGGGGGCCAACCTCCCTTAATCTTACAAACACATCCGAGAGACAACGCTATAAATGCAAGGGTCAAAGAGTTGCATTCGCTATCTTGTCGGCAGCGGGAGGAGGTGCAGGATGAAACGTCAAGAACGTTCAAGCCAGCATAGCCTGTTCTCAGGCTAAATGGACAATCCCTGGGCAAGGTCAGGATTGCTGGAAGATGAAGCTTACCTTGTCGCCTTTCCCCAAGGAAATGCGATCGCCCGCTCGTAACCGATGCCGATTTCCCATGGGCAGTGGCATGTTGTTGATGTATGTGCCGTTTGAACTCCCAACATCTTCGATGTAGAAGGCATCGGCTTCAAGCCGCAAATCTGCATGGATCCGAGAAACGATTTCAGAATTGGGAAATCCTGAGACATCGACATCGGGAGGAATGCGATCGTTCGGCTTGCCAATGTGGACGACCGTCAAATGGGCAGGCAGGTCAATCGTTGTATCTGTCTGTACATGGAGCAGCTTGGCAGAGGGCGCTTGCAGTTGAGTCGAGGAGCTCGCTTCGGAAGGCATTGTGGGAATAGGCGCCGGAGTGGGGGGAGAGGAAGAGGAAATCACTCTCTCCTCCCCAGAAGCGGGTGGCATAGACGGCACGGCAACTTCTTCGCCGGACGACGGCGGGGTTGAGGGGGCACCCATGTTTGGTAAAACCGGAGCGGGTGTTGCTAGGGGCTCAATGGGTGGCAAATCAGGAATCTCAAAAGAAGACGAAGAAACAGGATCAGGTATGTCATCGGGTTTATCTTCGCCAAGCTGTTGGGAAACAACGGCGGGTGCTTCCTTCAAGTTGAATCCACATTGACCACAAAAGGCAGCATCTGCCTGCACGCGCGCCCCGCAACTAGGGCAGGTCGTCATCGCAGGTAGTGGAGTGTAGCAGGCTTCGCACTGAACTGCGCCATCCGGATTTTGGTGATTGCAATTGGGACAGACAATCATTTCGATTTCTCTCGCTGAGTTCCCGTTCATCGACATCCTAAGCGAGTCCTGGACGGGAACGGAAAATTTTAACGTCCTGTTATGGATAGGAAAACATTATCCAAAGATTCAAGCAATCGCCCCATTTTAAACTGTTTTTATGGATGCGATCGCCTCAATCCCTAGCCAATCCTTCTGGTTGCACCCTTTTTCTGCATCCTATCTGCAATTTCTACATTGCATACTTCAATATTAATCTGTATCAGTGGGTTCTCCGCTCTACTCTTCAACCATTGGCAGGGCTATTTAACGATTCTGCAGGCAACGCATTGGCAGCGGCCTGATCCAACAGCCAGTAAAGTTCTCCCTGCGGCTGGATCAGACGCGATGGGTAGGTTGTCGAGTCGCCGGTGGGGGTTAGGACTTGTTGCAAGGCAGATTGTTTATCGACGCCAGCGACCAAGAACATGACATGGTGCGCCTGGTTAATGAAGGGAGCGGTGAAGGTGAGGCGCGGCTGATTCGCTTTTTGGCCTACGGTGACCAGGCGATCGCTCACCGTTAGGGCGGTTGTGCTGGGGAACAGCGATGCCGTATGGCCATCATCTCCCATGCCCAACAAGATCAGATCCAGTGCCGGAAATTCGCCCGGAGCCACCTGAAAGAACTGCCGGAGATGCTGGTCATGCTGGTCGGCGGCGATCGCCGGATCCGCCGCATTCGTTGGCATGGGATGAATGTTTTCTGGAGGGAAGGGGACTTGATTGAGCCACACCTGCCGCGCCATCCCTTCATTGCTATCGGCATTTGTGGGCGGCACGTAGCGCTCGTCTCCCCAAAATACATGGATAGCATCCCAGGGTAATGCTTGCTGCGCCAGCGCAGCGTACAACGGCTTCGGGGTGCTGCCTCCCGCCAAGGCGATGGTGGCGCGTCCCGTTTGGGCGATCGCCGCCTCTAGGATTTCAACGGTTCTTACGAGTGCTCGACTCACCAGTGCTGCTTTATCTGGAAGTACCTCAATCCGCCGCGTTCCCATGCTGTTTCTCCCTATATGTCTTTTTTGGGTCTTACGCACTCTGTCCATTACAGGTGCGTCGCGCCCACGCCATCAATGAATCCAGTAGGATTACGCGAGTTTAGCGCAATATCAAATCCGGTTGAAGAACTCAACTATCGTTTGCACCCGCTGCGCTGCAGCGGGTGCAAACGATAGTTGAGTTCTACGGCTGTTTAACCGGATTTGATATGAGTCCTGTTCCTCTCAGGTTTACGGGAAAATATCCGGGATTGGGTAGGTATTAAGGTTTTTCTAAGAATCCCGAGACGGAAGAATCGAACCGCAAGGCACAGAGGGCACAGAGGGAGAAGCGGATAGGAGTGGAGTTTTTTGGGTCGGTGGTTGTTCTATCAAGATTCGTTTTCTGCCGATTGGAGCCGTTCGTCTGCCCGTTGCAGAGCTTGCCGGACTTGCGCGAAGCCCGTGCCACCATAGCTGTTGCGGGCCGCGACAACTTGCCGAGGCGCGATCGCGGCATAAATATCACTATCAAAAGCCGGATGCAGGGTTTGCCATTCGTCCAGAGACAGGTCTTTGAGCAACTTACCCGCGGCCAGGGAGGTTTTGACGACTTGGCCGACCAAGTTATAGGCTTCACGGAATGGAATGCCCTTGGCTGCCAGATAATCGGCAACATCCGTGGCATTGGAAAAATCTTCGGCGACTGCTGCGTTTAGCCGTGTTGGACGAAACTCTAGCCCTTCCTCCAGCAGAATGGTCATGGCTTCCAGGCACCCTTTCACGGTCATAACAGCGTCGAACAAACCTTCCTTGTCTTCCTGCAAGTCTTTGTTGTAGGCAAGGGGTAAGCCTTTCAGGGTCACCAGCATCGCTTGCAAATGGCCAAAAACGCGCCCCGTTTTGCCCCGTACCAGTTCCGGTACATCGGGATTTTTCTTTTGAGGCATGATACTGGAACCTGTGGAGCAACTATCCTTGAGGGTGACGAAAGCAAATTCCTCAGACGCCCAGAGGATAACCTCTTCCGACAGGCGGGAGAGATGCACCAGAATCAGGCTGGCGGCAGCCAGAAACTCTACGGCAAAGTCGCGATCGCTCACCCCATCCAAGCTGTTGGCATAAACCTGATCAAAGCCCAGCAACTCAGCACTGTAATGGCGATCGATCGGAAATGTTGTACCGGCCAGCGCTCCACAGCCCAGGGGGGAGATGTTGACCCGTTTAGCGACATCGCCCAAGCGTTCCCAGTCCCGTTGTGCCATTTCGACATAGGCCAGCAGATGATGGGCCAGGCTCAGGGGTTGAGCCCGCTGGAGATGGGTGTAGCCAGGAATGAGGGTTTCCACATGGGTGGTTGCTTGGGCGAGCAAAACGCGCTGAAACGCCAACAGGTGGGTGCGGATTTGGTGAATCTGATCCCGCAGGTAGAGACGCGTGTCGGTTCCCACTTGGTCGTTACGCGATCGCGCCGTGTGGAGCTTTTTGCCCACATCTCCGACCAGCTCCGTCAGCCGCCGCTCTACTGCAAAATGCACATCCTCCGCTTCGATCCCTGGCTGAAAGGTGCCCTGGCGATATTCCTGGCGAATCTGCTCTAGTCCGGCCACCAACTGCTCCCCGTCTTCTGCCGAGAGAATGCCGCAATGGGCCAGCATTTTTGCATGGGCTTGGGAACCGATCAAGTCGTACTCGATCAGCTGGATATCAAAACTGATGCTGGCATTAAAGCGGGCGATCGCCGGATGCAGTGCCGACTCAAACCGCTGGCTCCAGGTGGATTGTGATGCAGAGGTATTCAAAGCCCTAATCCTGATGCAAAAACAAACGGCTCAATCCGCAACGCTGCTGATTGAGCACCCGAAATCAGGATTTTACCGTGTTTTTGAGAGGCGCTACTGTTTTCTAGCCGTAAGTTGTAAACCCTCTAAATAAGTAGCCCAACACAATACCAATGATCAGCGCCCAGATTTGTCCCGATTCAATAAAGTTGCTACCCCATTCCCGAAAGCCGCGGAAGACATCTGTGTCAAACTGTTCTGCCAAAAGCTGACCCAAGATGCTGGAATGGCTGTGGATACCATCCATGACCCCCGCTAAATGCGCTGGGTCGACCCCAAGATAGCCCGTCGTTCCAGGATGGCTAACCAAATCGGGCATGGCTGCCATTACTTGTTGAAAGATATGAATCCAAATCACCGTCGTTGCCTCGCACATTGGTTGTTCGCGGAAGACTTTTCCGCCCTCAGGTTAGCCTGAGTTGCAGGCCTTGAACCTCTCATCTTGAGGAGGTCTTTCCTGCTTGGTAGCGAAAAACTCCAATCCGTATTGTCTTACAGGTTGTCCTGGGGATGGCTTTAAATATTTGTGTCAGAGGTCGTCTCGACAGGCTTCGCTGTAGTGATGCCGCTCTCTGTAGCCATTTGTTGCGGGAGCGGTGCGGCGGGTGGAAGCGTGTCAGGAACTTGCATCACAATCAGCGTCATGTCATCGTCGGCATGGCGATTTTTCCCAATAAACTCTTGTACCTGATTAAACAGGTAATCCAAGGTCTCTTCGGGGGTTTTGCAATGTTGACAGGCCCATTGGAAGGTCAACATCAACCGCTCTTCATCAAAGCGATCGCCCCCTCGTCCGGCTGCATCAGTAAAGCCATCGGTGTAGTAAATCAAGCGATCGCCTGGATAAAGCTGCACCTCTCCATCTTCATATTGCGTTTCGATATCAAGGCCAATGAGCATACCCAGGGTATCGAGGCGCTGAATGGTTTGAGTCGCTGCTCGCCAGAGTAAAGGCGGGTTATGGGCAGCATTGCTGTAAGAGAGCTTGCCCGTGCAGGAATCAAACTCTGAATAGAACAACGTCACAAACCGATTGGAGTTTTCCAAGTCGGCATACATCACATGGTTCAAGTTTTGCAGAATGCGCGCAGGGGTATGCCCGTTCAGCACCTCTGCCCGTAGCATTCCCCGCAACATGGTCATGATCAGCCCGGCTGGAACTCCTTTGCCCATCACATCGCCAATGGAAATACTCCAGCGATCGCAATCCTCAAACCCGGTTCGTTTTGATCGCAATTGGTCAGAATTTGCCGGAATGAAGTCATAATAATCGCCCCCGACCCGATTGGCCGTCTGGCATCGAGCTGCAAGCTCCAGACCCGTGACACGGGGACATTGGCGAGGCAAAAGCTGGTTCTGAATCTCAGCACCAATCTCTAGTTCGCGATCCAGACGCTCCTTTTTGCGGAGTTCGACGGTGAGTTCATCATTGGCGATCGCCACAGCCGTCTGGTCTGCCACCAACCGCACTAACTTCTGGCGCGTCTCTGTCCACTCATAATTAGGGTCATAGCTAAACACATACAGCCGTCCCCGCTCTACCGTTTTCGTCAGAATGGTGGTACCAAATAGCTGCACATCGGCACCCAGGGTATGGCTAATTTGGTGATCGAGCGCCGTTGCGGATGTTTTTTGGAAGGGCATCTGCAACCCACTTGTGTTGGTTGAAGGCAGCGCTGTGAGTTGGCGCGTCGCTGTTTCCAGAGCTTTGCGCACGCTTGTACATTGGCTGCTGTTTTGGCAATGAACCCGCTCCAACCGCATGCGCCCATCAGGACGAAACAGAACCAGCGCCCCTCCATCGGCGTCTGTCACACGACTGGCAATCAGGGGAGTCAGCTCCAAAAACTGTGTCAGGTTGGTAAAGCTGCGGAGGGCAAACCCTAGAGAGCTAAGCAGATCTTGAACTTTATTGTGTTCACGATTGAGCCGCTCCACGAGTTCTTTCAACGCAAACACGGGTGTCATTTCTGGCGACGGATTGTTGCCAGAGGGGTTGGAGGGGTTAGACGGGCGTCTGGGGACAGGAGCGGTAGCCATTGAAGCGGCACTTCAAGATAACGATGGAGCTAGGATAACTGAGAAACGCAGAAGTGGGGCAAATCGTTCAGAGAAGTCGGTGGATAAGCAGGTCGCAGGAACGGCGTTGATGCTATATGAGGGGCGATCGCCAAAACTATCCTTAAGATGAGGCTGCATGATCAAGCGTAAGGGTCTCAGCCTAATGCTGATGAGTCGCATTTGCGTAGGTGCATCTGCTGTTACGGGAATTGCGATAGATTCTAGCGAATCAGAGGTCGATTCTGGTGGGTCTTTGCGAGAAAGATTTAGCTTTTAGATGAAAAAAAATTACGAAAGGCCGTTATAAGCATGTATCAAAACGAACTGCAATAGTGAACATGCTAAGATGAGCGTGCGTCTATCGCCGCCCCGTGCCTCCGCGAACATGCACAAGCGGAGTGTCGTTTTTCAGCTATTCACCCTGCTGTCATCTCTGCTTTTCCTGGTTTTGAGCGATCTTATCTGCACTGCAAGATCGCTTTTGCACAACCCATCACTTTCGGTACGGGTTCTCCCCTCGTTGGGTTCTGTCGTGCCTAACGTCACACAGCTTGGCCGCGTATTCTTGCACATCGTTTGGATGCTTGAGCATTTATTTGTGCATCACTACGCGGAGAATCCGTGCTTCTCCTGAAGAAGCAATGAAACTGAATCCTCTACAATTAGGGATTAACACGGAGATGGAATTCGTTGGATGGATTCTGTTTATCCGGGTGCATTCAAAACGCAGATGTCTGAGTGAGCTGTTTGTGGCTTACGACCCAGTCTGTAGCGTTTCTTTTATTTCGAAACATCCGACCCTCTCATTGTTATTGACTTTCTCTCATGCCACTTAATACGTTCAGCAAAACGGCCATCCGTTACAAGCTTAAAGAAGGGAGTAATGGCTGTGTTCTCTATGTATGGGAACCTGCAGATTTGACCAAAACCCGTGTGCGACCGTTCCTTTTCATGGCAAAATATCCTGCCAAGAATCGTGAAGCCGCCATGGAACTCCTAAACCAGTATCTAAAAACCCATGAACAGTGTCTGACAGAGAGTCGATGGCATGAACCATCTATGAGACTTGGGGCCTGAACCTCAAGTTTGTGAATCTGGACAAACCCTATGTGCTGAGCGAATCGGCTATCGGTTGGCCGAGCAAGTTGGCAGAATGATGATTCAGGGTATCTGGTGCTGTTCTGAGAACGGGTGCTTTGCTCTACACGAGCGTGAGTTCGGATTGAGAAAATTGGATCGTTGAAACTGCGACTAGAGGAACGAAACCCACGAAGGTTTGCCTTCGCGGGTTTCACATGTTTACAAACCCTGATTTTTTCTAGCCCGCAATGATGAACTCAAGTTGTTGCCTGTCAGACTTGCAACCAAGGCTTTAGTTCGTTTGCAAGATGCCATCTTCCAGATGCAGCACCCGATCTGCCACATCCATGATGCGAGAATCGTGGGTTACCATCAGTACCGTGCGTCCCCGCTCTTTGGCGAGTTTACGCAGCAGCTCAATGACAGCATGGCCGCTGTAGGAATCTAGGGCTGCGGTAGGTTCGTCCGCCATGATGAGCGGCGGATTGCCAGCCAGTGCACGGGCGATCGCTACCCGCTGTTTTTGTCCCCCCGAGAGCTGCTTAGGTAAGCTTCCGGCTTTTTCCACCATGCCGACTTCTCCGAGCAACTCCAGTGCTTCGGTGCGGGCTGTGCGACGAGACGTCCCTTTGACCTGCATCGCCAGCTCAACATTCTCGAGCGCTGTCAGTGCAGGAAACAGGTTGAAGCCCTGGAAAATAAACCCAATATTCTGCAAGCGAAACTGCGACAAGGCTTTCCGCGACAGACGGGTAATGTCTTGCTGCAATAGATGCACGCTGCCTGATGTTGGGGTGAGAATACCTGCCAGAATCGATAGCAAGGTCGTCTTCCCTGAGCCAGAAGGCCCCATGAGCAATTGAATGTTGCCCTGGGGAACCTGGAGGTTAATATCAGTCAGTGCCTGAAACGACTCGGCCCCATTTTTATAGACCATGTTGATGTGATGGGCAGCGATCGCCACCGTTTCCGTCGCAGGTGTGGGGCGTAAGATCGGAACATGCGATCGCACCACAGAGAGAGTTGTCCGGGGATTTGTTGGGGATGCTGTCATTTCGCCTGATTTAAATCGTTGTACCGTGTGCATTGCAAGCTGAATGAGGTGAATGGTTTAACGGAATTTGGGAGTTGGCATGATGTCAGCACCGGGGAGTTGTTGAAACCAGCGGTGGGGCAACTCGAAAGTAGCGGATTGTTCTTATACTCATAACTTCAGAAACAGAGTGAACGATTCCTCCGATCCGGTTGAAATTAGTCATCCAACATCACCCTGTCGCTTTCACTACCCTGAAATTTCCTCACGCTCAAACGTTTCATATGACTGAATAGATATATCCCTTATTTTTTTTCAAACAAGATTTACCAATCTTTACTCTAATGGGTGCAGGTATCCTGTGTCGTAGTCAATCTCACCTAACGCTGGGCAAACTTCTATTGTTCAGACTTCAACGCGATTGAGCGTACTAGAGTTGGATGCCTCACGCTTTAAATACGATTGCCGGGTCAACATGGGTGACGCGCTGAATGGCAATGATGGCGGAACCAATGCACATCAAAACCGTGATGCCTAGAACGCCTGCCGCTGAGACTGGGGTGATCAAAATGGCAATCCCCTGGGCTGACACTGTCCACAGTCCGACAGCCCAGCACAACGCTACGCTCGGAACATATCCCAATACCGCCATCCACATCGCCTGCTCGATGATGATGCGGTAAATCATCCAGTCGGACGCCCCCATCGCCTTGAGCGTCCCAAACTCTTTTACGTGATCCGACACAGAGGAGTAGAGAATCTGCCCAACCACCACCATGCCAACGACGACGCCAACCGTTGCACCCAAACCCAGAATGAAACCGATACCCGTGCGTTGCACCCAAAAGTCTCGGGTTTGGGCAGACATCTCCTCGCGAGTCAGCGCCCGAACATTGGGAAGTTGCTCTTCGATTCGTTGCTTCAGCGCCTGGAGATCTTGTCCTGGTTCAGCTTCTACTAGAACGTAGGTGATGGCATCGCTGGCAGAGAGCGGTTCTGGTGCAGGCAGCTCGGTTGGGTCAGGTGTGCGTTGAAAGTTGTTGTTACAGGCCAGGTTTCCGTCTTCTAGGCGGCAGTTCGTGCTGGAGTTGAATCCAGAGGTCAAATAGGCATTGGCATTGCGCAGGGAAGTGAAGATGTAGGCGCTAGCGGGAAGGGACTGAGTGCCTTCGGTTAAGCCAACGACGCGCGCGGGAAGGGAACTGATATTGGCGGAATCGCCCACTTGGCTTAACCCGAGAGAATTGAGATTGGAAAGATCGGGCAAGATGGTGTGGGGTTCCTGCAACATTCCTACATCGCCTGCGGTGATGTTGCCTGCGGCAAAAAGCGTGCTAGCCGGGTCAAAGCCAATAATTTGAACGGGGGCAATTTCGCCGTTTGGCCCTCGCCACATAGTCGTACGCGTTAACAGAGCTTCAGCGTGACGCACTCCTTCGACATCTTCGGCATCGGCAACCGTAGCAGCCGGGATGGGCAACGTGAGTTGCAGGTTCACCATCTCTTCGGCGCTCAGCCAGATGTCAGCGCTAGAATCATCAATGATAGTCGTGGTCGATCGCCCAAATCCCTGAATAATCCCAGTCTGAATCGTGACCAGGCTAACGGCAAACATGACGCCAGCTTGGGCTACCAAGAAGCGGGGAATATCTTCCAATAAATTCTTGCGGGCAACTGAAGCCATAAGAACTGGAGAGAATGGACGATAAACGGTACAGCGGAAGGGGATAGCACAAGGGGGCTACTTTACTCTTCGGCGATCGCCCGATCGAATCAGGGGTGTTAAAAAGTCTGACGCAGACGCCTGCAGTTAGGGTTCCCAAAACCTGGAGTTCTGTCATTAGGGTTCCCAGGTGAAGAGCGATCGCTCGAGGCTTGACTGGCAGCCAATAGAACTATCTGTAAGAGCTGCCTCTAATTTCACTCTAGCGGTATCCCTGCTGTTGCCGGATGAGCATGTGACAATTGCTCTAATCCTTAGTTTTGCACCCTGCTCAAGATGCGCCAGTGTTGATACATACCAATTCCATTACTCGTTTCTGCAACTTTCCTTGACTCGATAAACGAGCCAGAAATTTCTATCGTCCATCTATCTCGAACAAGCAAGCGGAGTATTGGCTGGGGGGGCGCAGCATCCAGAATGATTTTTCCCGAGAAGGGCTGTACCCTGCTCCTTCTCGGAAAAAAATATTCCCTCAATCAGCAACACCTTGGCGGGTATCAGGAGAGCTTTGTTAACCATTTCAAAAAGGTTTGGGTACGCGGGGTCAGCAGGGTTCGACGGTACGCATCGGCTGCTTTTTTAATGCCCTCGGCTTGGGTGGGGTAGGGGTGGATGGTGCTGGAAAGACTGTTCAGCCCCAGCCCGCCAACCATGGCAGTGGTGATCTCGCTGATCAGATCCCCAGCGTGCCGCGCCACAATCGTCGCCCCAATGATTTTGTCGGAGCCTTTAGCATGCAGGATTTTGACAAAGCCGTCTTCTTCACCATCGGCGATCGCCCGATCCACGGAGCTAAAGAGAATTTTGATGGTACTTACCTCTAGCCCTTTTTCCTGAGCCTCTTCCTCATAAAGCCCCACATGGGCAATTTCGGGATCGGTATAGGTGGCCCAAGGCATCACCAGATTGCTGAGGCGCGATCGCTTCAAGCCGAAGGGTGAGAAAAATAGATTTTTGATCACAATGCGCGCCGCAGAGTCCGCCGCATGGGTAAATTTCCAATTCATGCAAATGTCCCCCGCCGCGTAGATTTTGGGGTTAGTGGTTTGCAGAAAATCGTTGACCTCAACCCCACGGCGATTGTACGTAACCCCTGCGGCTTCCAGGTTCAAGCTTTCCACGTTAGGCGCACGTCCGGCACCCACCAGAATTTCATCGACAACGACAGACTCTTGCCGACCGTCGCGGACAAAGTGAATGACCTTGCCTTCGGGCGATCGCGACACTCGTTGAATATCGGCTCCGACCACCAACTGCATGCCTTCCTCAAGGAAGACCTTTTGCACGATGTCCGCTGCCTCGGCATCTTCTTTATTGAGAATATGGCTACCGCGATGCAGGAGAGTCACCTCACAGCCCAGGCGTTGAAAGGATTGCGCCAGTTCACAACCAATAGGACCACCGCCAATGACGCCCAACCGTCGGGGACGCTCCGTTAGCGAGAACACGGTTTCATTGGTGAGGTAGCCGGCTTCCTCAATGCCGGGAATTCCAGGGCGTGCTGCCCGTGCTCCGGTTGCAATCACGGCCTTTTTAAAGGTCAGCGTTTTGCCATCGACCTGTAGCGTGTTGCCACTCAGAAATTTCCCTTCTCCCAAAAACACGTCGATGCCAAGCTTCGAAAAGCGTTGCACCGAGTCGTGGTGGCTAATGCCAGCTCGCAGCCGCCGCATCCGTTCCATGACCGCCGGAAAGTCCACATGGGCTTCGCCAGGATGCACCCCCAACGCTGGAGCAGCGCGCAGTTCGCCAATCACACGGGAGGAGCGGATGATGCACTTGGAGGGCACACACCCCACATTCAAACAGTCGCCACCCATGAGATGACGCTCAACGAGCGCTACTTTTAGGCCAATGCCCAATCCGGCAGTTCCAGCGGCAGTGACCAATCCAGCGGTTCCCGCCCCAATGACGACCAAATCATAGGTATCGGTTGGAGTGGGATTTTGCCAATCGGGCGGATGGACATAGGAGACGAGTCTTTGGTTTGCTTCGTCTTGAGGTAGAACGGTGACAGGGTGTGGCATGGGAGGGTTTTGGAGGGGTGAAGGTGTGAATGACTTAGAGATCTAAGTAAATTAGTAGATCCGACGAATGAAATGAGATCTGAGCTAAGGGCTAAAGCACGGTGTAGGCTCATGAGACAATTGCCCACCATGAGGCATCTCAGGCGATCGCAAGGGAAATTTCGGTCAAACGTTAAACGTCAGACAAGGACATGCTCAGGAGGTAGCTTGGTCGTTACCAATACTTTCCTGAAGGGCTTTGCGAGCAACGCGGGTGACGTAGAGCGTCACTGCAACGGTGGCAATGAAGCCGACAATCCGAATCGTCCAAGTGATGGTGGGATTGGATGGCGCTTCGCCCGCACCGATGGTGGCAAGGTTACCGGCCAAAGATCCCAGGTAGACATACATAATGGTTCCGGGAATCATGCCGACGGAGCCGAGGACATAGTCCCGCAGGGAAACACCCGTAACGCCGAAGGCATAGTTCAGCAAGTTGAAGGGGAAAATGGGGGAAAGCCGGGTCAGCAGAACAATCTTCAGCCCTTCGCGCCCAACAGCTTTATCGACAGCCTGGAACTGGGCATTGCCCTCAATCTTTTTCGAGACCCAACCCCGTGCGACATAGCGCCCAATGAGAAATGCTAGGGTTGCGCCCAGGGTCGCCCCAACGAAGACATAGATAGACCCTGCGACAACGCCGAACACGACGCCTGCGCCCAGGGTGACAACGGAGCCGGGGAGAAAGGCAACGGCGGCAACAACGTAGAGCAGAATGAAGGCGATCGCCCCCACTGCGCCCAACCCATCAATCCAAGACAGAGCATCGGTCAGCCATTTCTGTGGGCCTGCCGGGCTCTGCGCCAGGATGGTAAGCATGGCGATATCAGGAATCCAATGAAGCGTCAAACTGGTCATAAAGCCGAATGCTGCCAGGTTCTTATTCATAGTCTATTCTCAATGGTCAATTCCCGTGTGGTTACTAGTATTACGGCTGAACCTGGCAGTTGGATGTAGCGGCAACAGTATTTATCAGTTCATAGAGAATATCGGTAATGTTTGGTGTTGCATCCCTAGGCACAAGGCGCAAAATTCGCAAAGCATAGATGAATGACCGCTGGAATTGATCGATCCTGTTCAAAGACAGTTCAATTCCAGCGGTCATACGTCGGTAGGTGCAATTAAACCTAAAATCCTAAAAACCTGCGCCGCCCGCGCTGCGGGCGGCGCAGGTTTTTAGGATTTGGCTTTTCATCATGCCGAGGTACTTAGTAATTTTTTCCGCTCTACTTGTTCCCGCTCTGAGCGCTACAACAACCCGCGATAGCGGATGAAAATGAGCACTGCTGCCCAGGATCCCAGCGCAACCTTGAGGGCAACAAGGATATTGAGGATGGGAATCCAACCCCCACTCACCAGCATCCCAACGCTACCGTGGGGCAGCTCCAGCCCAATCAAACTGAGAACGGCGATGATGATGAAAATGAGCACCGAGACTTTTTCTAAGATGGCGGCTTTCCAGCGCTTGTAGATAGCCTCCATCCACTTAGAAGAGGAGGTAATCGCCACCAAGCCAATCGCCGTTCCTCCAGCAACCCCCGCTGCAAACCCCCCACCGGGGCTGAGGTGCCCACGAATGGCGAGTTCGATGCTGACTAAAGCGGCGATCGTTGCACCCAGACGTGCCAGCACGATGGAGGGATTGTCGGTGAACTGGTAGATGGTGCAGGAGGGTTGCTCGTTTGCGAGCAAAAACCGCACACCCATAATGGAAAGGGTGAAGACGACCACCTCAAAGATGGTGTCGTAAAGGCGATTGCGGAAAATGATGCCAGATACCGCATTAGGAACACCCGTGTCTTGCACCACCGTTTCCACAATGGTGAGATCCATCGCTTCCATCGCCGGATTGGGGAAGACCAGCATTTTGATATAGAGCGCGATGCCAGCGGCAATATAAACCCATCTCATAACTTTCCCTCCACTGGGCTAGGCTGACTATCGGCAGACGCGATCGCCGCTGATTCCAACGTGTTGGGTTGGACATAGCTGAGGCTCGCCATGGTCGATGGGATATCCTTTTGCATCAGCTCATAGAGCCGCTGGAGGCGCGTCTGGATATGGTAAGGCTCGGTGTGGTCAACCTGAAGCAAGGCAGATTCGTTTGTCTCCGTTCCGATGCAAATGGCGTGGATGTCTTTGTTCCTCAGGGCAGTACGTAAAGCGGGCAAGCTCGGATAGGCCACCCGCTCTAGACGCATGTGATGCTGATCGAGC
The DNA here is from genome assembly GCA_015207365.1 of Vacuolonema iberomarrocanum LEGE 07170. GTDB lineage: Bacteria > Cyanobacteriota > Cyanobacteriia > Elainellales > Elainellaceae > Vacuolonema > Vacuolonema iberomarrocanum. The sequence continues at coordinate 22,576 of JADEXA010000020.1, read as the reverse complement.
ATGTGGCGTAGCGCAGAGAGCAACGGTTCGGGGGGATAGGGGATGTCGTGCCGTTCGTTGTCGGGGTGTGGCTCCGCCGCGATCACCCCCAGGCGCATACTCATGGACGATCGCACAGCCACCGCATAGAGGGTAATCGATAGCATGGTTCCCACCAACGCCTCAGTCAGAGCCACATCAGCCGCCCCAAACAGGGCATAGACCAGTGCCGCCACCGCTCCCAAAATGCCACGAATCACTAGGGCGTTATAAGGGTTGACCTGTAGCACCAGCATCAGCGCCGTCAGTGGTAAGAGGGCGGCGATCGCCACCACGTAAAATTCGTCAGACATCTCCACCTCCATGACTCGAACAGTAGGCCAGCACATACCCCAGCACCGTATTCCAGATGGCGAGGGAAATAAGAGCCAAAATCAGCAAGGGCCATTCGCGAGGAATTCTGAGGAGCAGCCCAACAACAATGCTCATCGAACCGAGCGTATCGGCAACGGATAAGCTGTGCAATTTGTAGAGCACCGAGCGATGGCCAATAAGCGGCAAAGTGCCCCAAAGCCAGAAGACAATGCCGATGCTAAATAAGCTGTAACTGAGGGCATTAATCATAGTTCATTCATCCGCCGAATTACATGAGCCAGGAGCATTAATGCCGCATTGCCGACACTCAAAATAATGACACCTACCACCCCGATCATCCAATCATCGCGCAACACCGATATAAAGAGAATCATGATGGAGGTTTTGGTGGCAATGCTGGCAAAAGCCAACATTTTTTGCCAGATATATTCGTCCTGCCACGCCTCATAAATTGGAATTAGCAGAATCAAAAACATTGCAAAGAAAACAAAATTCATTTCCGCCGCCTCCGTCGTACCCAATGCACTTCATACCAGCCGTCATCGCGATATCTCAACACAATGGTTTTAGGGGTAAAGGTGATCAAAAAGATATCCAAAAAGATGAGTCCAGGGGTGCGATTAGCTTTTACCCGCTCTAGGGTGACATCCTCATGTTTGTGGGGACGAACGAACATCTCTAATGCTTCTGCATAGGCTTTGGGAATCGCGACAATGATCTCCCAGAAAACATGAAGCCAGTCTTTTAGGACGGCAGCAGTTGTAGAGGTGCGAGGCAGAATAAGGGCAACACAAACCCCAATGATGATATTTGGAACGCTGAAATCTGCTGTCAGCAAAAACCAGATAATAAGGCGCAAACAGATGTCTAAATATCCAATCATGTCAACATCATTCCAAACAGCAGTACCAGCATCAAACTCATGACCCCAATCAACTGATCAAACTGCTCCATTCCCCGTGGCAATTTAAGGATAAATCGTTGAACGATGAGGAAATATATCAGCCAGCCGATACCGATTTTGATCAGGGCTTTGAGCAAACTGTCGACGGTGTAGGCGTCCATGTATATGCCATTGGCGGCAACCAATCCGCCAACTAAAATCAGCACGGCTATCCAAAAACCAACCGTATATTTTTTGCCCTCTTTTGCTTCAGGCTGTGCGGAAAAGGGAAGAAAAATAAATTTGGCAAATACGATCGCCGTTCCTACGGTGGCCACATTCATGACCGCCTCTTGCCAGGGAGCCATCCCTGCGAGGGTCAACGTTTTGGCCCCAAACCCAGCCAGTAGCGGAAATCCGGCAACCGAAAGACTGGCGAGCACTAGCAAAATCCACAGCGGCAGAGCGATTGGAGTTTGCCGCAGTTCTCGCAGATTTCGGCTGGGTAAATTTCCCGCAATCAAGAACAGCGCCGCTTTTGCTAGCCCATGGGTGAGGGCGTAGAACCCGGAAGCGGCTGGCACGGCCAACACAAACCCTATCTGCGAGATGGTGCTAAGCGCCAGCATCCGTTTGCTATCGGTTTCAAAGATGGCATAGCTAACCCCCAGGAATGCTGAGCCGATGCTGAAGACGGCAAGAATTAGCCCCAGATCGTCGGTCATCAAAGCAAGGCGAGCCAGTGGGAAGATGCTGGCTTTCACCACCACCCCAGATAGCAACGCGGAGACGGGTGTTTCGGCTTCGGAGTGGGTGAGAGGGAGCCACATGCCGGAAACAAATACACCACTTTTGGTCAGCAATCCTAGGAAAATCAGGACGATCGCGTCCATCGGAGCCTGCGACAACCCTGCATAGGCAAAGGAATGGTTGGCCTGATAGACCAGCACGGCTCCAATGAGATAGAACAACATGGCCGTGTTGCTGACAAAGAGGTAGCGCAGCCCCACCCAAATGGAGCGATCGCTCCGAGGGTAGGCAATCAGCAAAAATGCCGCAATGCCGATCACCTCTAGCGCCACATACAGGCTCATGAAATCGGCACAGATAAAGGCGGCGTTGACGCTGCCATGAAGAATGATGGCCTGTGTGTAGAAAAAGGCTGACTTTCCCGTTTGCCAAGAATAAATCACCACAGCAGCCGTGACTATGGCATTGGCCAGAATGAAAAGGCTGCTGAGAGAATCGACAACCAGCGTGACCCCAAAACTATCAATCAATTCCAGGGTGAGCGTATCGGCAGCAACGTAGCGCTGTAGTCCATAGGCGATGGAAAGCAACGCCATACCCAGAACGAAATAGCGATCGAGTTTTGGCAACAAATAGCCACTAAAACCCAAAAAAAGGGGCAGGGCTATCCAAACAATAGTTATTTGGTTCATGGCGTATTATTTTTCTCGATTTCGCTGGTTTCCAGGGTGGGATTATCCCGCGATAGCTTCATCACGCCGACCAACATAAGTGCCTGAATCGAGAAGCCAATGACGATCGCCGTCAAGATCACCGCCTGGGGAACCGGGTCGGCATAGGCAACCGTCTCACCGGAGAAAATAGGCGTAAAAAACCCGCCCCGGGAGGCGACAAGTACGTAGTAAGCAATCACCCCCGTACTCATCACATCCATCGCAATGATTTTCATCATCAAATTCTTTTTCAGAATGATGCCGAAAAATCCAAATAAGATGGTTGCAAAGACAAACGCTTCTAGCACATTCCCCGTCCCTGATCGCGCTGATGGATCCTTGAATGCTTTTTAGTGGAGCGATCGCCGTCAAACGAGACCGCCATTTGCTGAGCCTTAAGGGAGGTGAATTGTCGCCAATGGGCACCCCCATGATTGCCATAGATCTATAGCATTACGTAAATAGTTCAGCAGTGGTTAATAGAAATACTACTATGATTCATTCTATCTGGTCGAGGGACATCCCAAGTAGAAAGATTGAGTAGATGTGCTGATACGATTCTCCTGATCATAGATTCATCCCAATGTCATAGCCAGACCCGCCTCTAGCATCGCGTTTAGTGATGGTTGATTGATCATCCAGCCTATCACTTGCCGCGTCGTGCCTACCCTGCCCTATCGGCTATAGCACTACGCGCTGCGGTAAAAATCGATCACATTTTTGAACGTCCCGCGCTGCGTTCAAAAATGTGGCTTATCCTAATCTCAATGCGCAAGACTATAAGAATTCAAGGGTCGCAGCGTTCAAAGATGATTTTTCCTCAATCAACAACGCCGAAATTTAAGGTGAGTTGGATATAGGTTTCTTGAGGGCATGCGGTGGGTTGGGCGCGATCGCCCTCCTGCTCCAAATTGGTGATGGATAGACCCAGAAGGCGTACCTTCTTCTCGCCCGCTTCGGTGAGGGTCAGGAGTTCGATGGCAAGACCCAGAATGCCCTCTCGATCTGCCAGCGGTTCTGTCACCGTACGGCTGCGGGTGATCTGTTGATAGTCGGCGTACTTCACCTTGAGGGTCAATGTGCGTCCGCTGGTGTGCTTTTCGTCGAGGCGGGCTTTGAGCTGCTGCGACAGAGTTTCCAGCGCAGCAAGGATAGCAGGGCGATCGCCCAAATCTTCGAAAAAACTCGTTTCCACACCGATAGACTTGCGAATCCGGTTGGGGTTCACCGGGCGATCGTCCTCGCCCCGTGCAATTCGGTAGTAAAAGCGCCCCGTCTTGCCAAATGCTTCTACTAGGGCGGCCTCGCTCCATTGCTTCAAGTCTGCCCCCGTGCGAATGCCCAGGCGGTGCATTTTGGCGGCAGTTGCTCCTCCCACGCCGTAGAAATTCTCGATAGGCAACTCCGTCACAAACGCCTCAGCTTGTTCCGGGCGGATCAAGGTCAAACCATCGGGCTTGTTCATTCCAGAGGCTATTTTAGCCAGGAATTTGTTGATGGAAATGCCAGCGGAAGCTGTCAGGTGGGTCTTTTGGGCGATCGCCCGCTTGATCTCCTGGGCAATCAGCGTCGCCGAGGATTTGCCCTGCTTATTCTCTGTGACATCGAGGTAGGCTTCATCCAGAGCCAGTGGTTCGACCAGATCCGTATATTGCAGAAAAATTGCTCGCACCTGCTCCGAAACGCCACGATAGACATCAAACCGGGGCGTCACAAAAATCAGATGGGGACACTTTTGGATGGCGGTACGCGACGGCATAGCGGAATGGATGCCAAATCGCCGCGCTTCATAACTGGCCGCTGCCACAGCCCCACGCTTCTCCGGTCGACCACCCACAACCACAGGCTTTCCTCGCAGTTTGGGGTTATCTCGCTGCTCCACCGACGCATAAAACGCATCCATGTCAATGTGGATGATTTTGCGCATCCCGACGCCTCTATCCCTGCGCTCAGACGGATTTTAGAGTTGCCCCCGATTGTCTATTTCCAATTCTATTAGTTCTGGCCAAAGTGACGACTCTGCAGAGTGAGGAGTGGAGTGCAAAACCACAGAGGCACAGAAGAAACGGAGAGATCCCTTACACCTTTGTGTCTTTGTGCCTTTGTGGTGAATCGCTCAGCTAGGGCAGCGAGAACTGGGAGGACTCAGTTTGAGCGTCGGGGGTTTCGGAAATTTCGATGATGTAGGGATAGAAGCGGTTGACTCGATGGGAGCCGACCCAGATTTCGTAGAGTCCGGGCAGCCATTCCCCTGCCATGCCGGGGTTGAAGTCGAGACTGTAGTTGTCGTTGCACCACACTCCACCGGGGCCGCGCACGACGAGGGTAGTGTCCTCAGTGCTTTGCACCTGCAAGCTGAGGAAGGCAAAGGCGCTGGTCAGCTCCATGCGGTGGTCGGGTTGGCTATCCACAAAACCCAGGCAGGGCCCCGTGTCGGTTTCGGAGCGATCGGTAAGCCGGGTGGCGGAGGTTGTGCCGCCGCTGATGCCACGCACGATCACCGGAGAAAAGCTGGGACTAAGGCGCACATCCTCGAAGATGGAACCGCCGCCCTGAATCACGGCCTGGGCCTGGACAGGGGACGCAAAAGCACTGCCAACCAACCCCAGAGCGAGGCCGGGTGCGAGATAGGAAAAGAGCCGATGAAACATGGGCAGGAGAAATGGAGGTTTGAGCAGTTGGATTATATAGACGATTAACCCTGGAGGAATGATTCTGAAGAAATTCCTTAAACGTAATGACGCTGCAAAATTATTGGGCGATCGCCAGAGCTTTCTTCAGGCGCGGCTGATCCTGCTGTCGCTGGTGCAACAAGAGCCAAGATTGAATCAGGTCAGGTCCTTTAAGTGCTCCGGTGAGGGCGGCTCGAAGGGTTTTCATGACCAATCCCTTTTTCAGCCCTTTGCCTTTGACAACCTGTTGGATCAGCGCCTTGGCATCGTCTACCGTGTTGAGTTCGGCTGATTCTAACAGGGAGAGGACTTCCTGAAGGGCGATCGCGACCCCATCCTGCTGCAAATGCTGGGTCGCATCTTCGTCGAACTCGATGTCAGTCTCGAACAGGTAACGGGTCATGGGGGGCGCTTCATCCAGCCGCGAGAGGCTAGGGCCGATGACCGCCGCCATTTGTTCCAGCCAGGGGCGATCGCCCTCTGCATCAAAGGCCATTCCCGCCGATTGCCAGTAGGGAATCAAGGCATCGGTGAGTTGATCCACTGGCATCTCATGGAGGTACTGGCTATTGATCCAATTCAGCTTATCCCAGTCAAACTTCGCCCCAGCCTTATTGACCCGCTCAAAGCCAAATTTTTCGGCGGCGGCGGGTAGGGTGAAAAGCTCCGTCATGGGTTCGGGGGGCGACCAGCCAAGCAAGGTCATGTAGTTGGCGATCGCCTCGGCGGTGTAGCCCATATCGCGAAAGTCGGAAATGGAGGTAACGCCATCCCGCTTGGAAAGTTTTGCTCCCTGCTGGTTCAAAATCAGCGGCGTATGCCCAAATTCTGGCACCGTTGCACCTAACGCTTCATAGAGCAGAATCTGCTTTGGCGTATTGCCAATATGGTCTTCCCCCCGAATCACGTGGGAAATCTGCATATCAATGTCATCGACCACCACGACGAAGTTGTAGAGGGGTTGCCCGATTTCCTTCGGGTCGGCGGCTCGGGCAATCACCATGTCGCCACCCAGGTCGCGTCCTTTCCAAGACACATGCCCCCGTACCAGATCTTTCCAGGTAATCTCGCGCTCTGGGTCAATCTTGAAGCGAATCACCGCCTGCCGTCCCTCGGCAATGTAGGCCGCTTCCTGCTCCAGCGTCAGGGTGCGATGGCGGTTATTGTAGCGGGGCGCTTCACTGCGAGCCTTTTGGGCCTCGCGCATGGCGTCTAGCTCTTCGGGCGTGTCATAGGCGCGATAGGCCAGCCCTTTGTCCAGCAAGGTTTGGATGGGTTGACGGTATAAATCCAAACGCTCTGATTGGTAGAACGGGCCTTCGTCCCATTCCAACCCCAACCAGCGCAACCCATCCATGATGTTCTCGGTGTATTCGGGGCGCGATCGCTCTAAATCCGTATCCTCAATCCGCAGAACAAAGGTGCCGCCCTGGTGACGGGCAAACAACCAGTTGAAAACCGCCGTACGGGCTGTACCAATGTGCAACAACCCGGTGGGGCTGGGTGCGATGCGAACGCGAACAGACATAAGTGCTAAGGACGCTTTAGATCAATGGGAATAAAAGGCGCTCGTGCCACGGCAACGGGTGAGCTGTGCTGGCGCGAACCCTTGCCATTGTAGCCGGGTCGGGGGACGGGCGGGGAGTGAGCCGAGATGGCAACAGTGGGCGGTTGACAGATTGGCGCATCGATGGTCCGATTTCTGGATTTCTCGTCTATGCTTCAAGGTATGTAGCATTGACAACCATCGACACATTTCTATTCTTATGACTCTCCTCTCTTCTGTGGATTCGTTGGATGCGAAGCGATTGGATACGAAACAGCTGAATACCTTGGCGATCGATATTGGTGGGAGTGGGATTAAGGTGATGGTGCTGGACGAGGTGGGACAGCCTTTGTCAAAGCGCGATCGCCTTGATACCCCCGAGCCAGCCCAGCCCAGCGCTATTCTGCCAATCATCTTTAAATTGGCAGCAGGAAAGGAATTTGACCGGATTTCTGTCGGGTTTCCAGGGGTCGTGCGTCAAGGGCGGACAATGACGGCAGTGAACCTGCATCCCGATTGGCAAAATTATGATTTGCAAAAGAGGCTAGAAGACAAGCTATCGGCTCCGGTACGTGTCGCTAATGATGCCGATATTCAAGGGTTTGGGGCAATTCAGGGAAGCGGCGTGGAACTGGTGGTAACCCTGGGGACAGGCTTTGGCTCGGCATTGTTTGTCGATGGTACTCTAGTGCCCAATCTGGAATTAGGACATCATCCTTTCCGTAAAGGCGACACCTATGAGGAGCAACTAGGCCGCGCCGCCATGGATGAAGTTGGCAAAGCGAAGTGGAATCGACGGTTGGAAAAGGCGATCGCCAAACTCGATCGCGCCTTCAATTACCAAGTCCTCTACCTGGGTGGTGGCAATGCCAAGGAGATCACCATTGATCTCCCTGACAATGTGCAAACCGTCCGTAATGTTGCCGGATTGCTCGGCGGCATCGCCCTCTGGAAGTGATATCAAATCCGGTTGAAGAACTCAAATATCGTCGTCGGCCGCTGCAAAGCAGCCGACGACGACGATTGAACCCGAGGGGATAGGAGTCACGGGGGTCAAGCCGCTCATATCATCAAAGACTTGCGGCCTCGAATGTGTTGCACTGATTCACATCCCCCGTTTGCATGCCGAGCCTGAGCCAGCGTACCCGTTGTTCTGAAGTGCTGTGGGTAAAGGACTCGGGCACAATATAGCCTTGGGCTTGTCGTTGGAGGCGATCGTCACCGATACTTGCTGCGGCGTTGAGAGCTTCTTCGACATCACCATCTTCTAGATAAGACTGGACATTGTGCGCCCAAACCCCTGCGAAGCAATCGGCCTGCAATTCCAGCATGACCGAAAGCTGGTTAGCCTGGGTGCGGTTGACCCGTCGCTGCAACGTTTGCACTTGGCCAGAAATACCCAACAAATTTTGTACGTGGTGGCCAACCTCATGGGCCACAACATAGGCTTGGGCAAAGTCACCCGATGCTCCCAGACGGTACTGCAAATCTTCGTAGAAGCTCAGATCGATATAAACCTGCTGATCCAGAGGGCAGTAGAAAGGCCCGACCGAGGCTCCGGCGCGTCCGCAAGCCGAGTCTACTGCTCCTGAGAAGATGACAAGCGTGGGCTCTACATAACGCCCACCCTGTGCTTGAAACAGGTCGCCCCACACGTCTTCCGTGGTGCCCAACACCGCAGAAACAAAATCGACCTGCTCATCGTTGGCAGCCGCCACATCGGTAGGGACAGGCGCGCTATGGTCCGGAGGGCCAGAGCCCAAGAGAATGCTAGGATCTCCACCCAGCAGCATGACCACCAGCGCCAGGATAATGACGCCCAGCCCCCCTCCTGCTACTGGTCGGGAAACTCCGCCACCGCCGCGCACTTCTACATTTTGGCTCCGCCGCCCAAGTTGCCACCGCATCTGGCAATCTCCTCATATGCGTTTCCCAGAGATTCTATGGCAAGCCAGCAGGATAGAAAAGCATCCCAGGGCATAGCTCTTCCAGGACTGACGCAGTTTGTTGATTTTGCGGCCGTGACCGGCTACAAAATCAACGGATTTCCTTAAGGTTCTGCAAGTTTTGTGTGAATCTTCTAAGTACAGGATAAAACCCAGAAACCCCTTAATTTTGTGTAGCGCGGGCGGTGCCCGCGCTACACAAAATTAAAGCTCTTAGCCGGGGTTCGATTTGTTGCCCTGTACTCAGGTGAATCTTAAATCTTCCTAGCCGAGCAGCCAGAAACCAAATCTTCCAAGGCTTTTAAAATTGTTGTTGAGAGAAAACTTGTGAAAAAGATCGATCGCCTCTCCCCAGGGTTTCAGGCATTCTCGCTAGGCAGGTGGGCGATCGCCTGGGGGCGATGAGCGTAGTACTTGACGATTTCTAGGCAATTGCGAGGATAGCCGTCGATTTGGCAGCGCTCATAGCTCAACCGATCGGCGACTTTTTTCATGAGCTTGAGCCCTCTACCGCCTTCAGCATCACGATCCATTTCTTGAGAGAGTGTTTCTAAGACCTCTCCTAGGTTACTCTGGGGGCCGCAGTCCCAGATGCGAATTTCCATATACTCTTCAGACACCCCTATTTCGATATCGATGGGGGTATGGGCAGGCTTTCCCTTGTGCGCATGGCGGACGGCATTAGTAAACCCCTCAGCTAAAGCCAGCTGACACTGCAGCCACACAGCCTCGGGGACAAATGTGTGGTCAAATTGTTCAAACCAGGATAGAACTTGATTGAGCGCAATCAGCTCTGTCTTAACCTGGATATGTTGTCGTTGGGATACTGTCAAGGTTCTTCCCTCGATCCAACTGACCCGTAGGCTGTACTCTCGGCGCGTCTCTGAGGACAAATACTATAATGACTCAACCGCTATCTCAATGTTCCCTATTTTCCGGATAATTGATCGATTTAGTTCAATTAATATCAAATTAAATCTTCCCGGAATTCCATTCTTAACCTAGGTGTAGTATTTGTAACTATTTTCTAGATGCTCGGAACGCTTCTTTACTTAATTTGTTAGCTGTCGGTGATGACTCCACAAACCCGGATTCTTGTTATTGAAGATGACCCCAACATGCAGCTGGTCCTGCGTAAAGCCTTGCAAAAGGAAGGTCATTCTGTAGATGTAGCTACGAATGGTGCAGAGGGTTTGGAGCTGGCCTGTGAAACCCACCCTGACCTTATTATTTGCGATTGGATGATGCCCGTCATGGATGGGCTAGAAGTTTGTCAGAAAGTTAAAGAAAACCCTCAACTTTCCACTATTTTCTTCATTTTGCTCACAGCAAAAGGCAGTGTAGAGGATCGGGTGCAGGGGCTCGATACAGGGGCAGACGACTTTCTGACCAAGCCGATTGATATTTCGGAGTTGCAGGCGCGGGTACGCGCAGGATTGCGCCTGCATCAATTGAGCCAAGATTTGCAAACCCAGAAGCAATTGCTGGAAAAGGAATTGGCGGAAGCGGCGGCCTATGTGCAATCGCTCCTTCCCCCTCCGTTGCAAGAGCACCTGGAAATTGACTCGCGCTTTATTCCATCCAGCCAGTTAGGTGGTGATGGCTTTGACTATTACTGGCTCGATCCGGACTATCTATCCTTTTATCTGCTGGATGTGTCGGGGCATGGCTTGGGGGCAGCGCTACCCTCCATTACAGTGCTGAATTTGCTGCGATCGCAATCACTGCCCAATGTCAACTTCTACCAACCCCACAGCGTCCTCCGAGCGCTCAACGAAACCTTCCAGATGGACGACCAGAATGATAAGTATTTCACCATCTGGTATGGCGTCTACAACCGCATACGCCGACAACTCATCTATTCCAGTGCAGGGCATCCTCCGGCCATATTGGTCACGCCCCAGCCGGATGGTACGGTTGTCCTGGAAAAGCTGAAAACACCAGGAATGCCCATCGGGATGATGCCGGATGAAATGTATATGAGCGATCGCTGCGAAATTCCCGAAAAAAGCTTGCTCTATGTCTTTAGCGATGGTGTCTATGATGTGCCGGGGCAACAGAATCCCCCCACATGGACGTTCAATAGCTTTGTTGATCTGCTGAGAGATGTGCAAACGGCATCAGATCTCGATCAGTTGCTCAAAGCCATTCAAGCGCTCAGCCAGACCGAAACCTTTGGGGATGATCTATCGATTCTCAAGCTCATCCTCGACTAGGCTATTAAGTAAACCCTGACCTGAAAGGAACCGCTATCCGGCAAAATAGGGCTATGCCTTGAAAAGGCGACTCATTGGCCGTATAGATGTCTGAGTTCTCGTCGATGTCTGAGTCTTTGCCCGCTCCATCCGCTACCGTTCAAACTTCTATCCCGACCGAATCTGGAATGGTACCGCAGCCTCGCTCAGCCCGACCCTCATGGTTGTTGGCCGGATGGGCAACGCTCGTCTTTGGGTTTCTTTACTTACCGATCGCCGTCTTGGTGATGATGAGCTTCAACGACTCACGGATTTTGGCATTACCCATCCGGGGGCTGACCTTCGACTGGTACATCACGGCATTGCAGGATGAACCCCTCCGCGACTCCCTGTGGAACTCCTTGAAAGTAGCGGGGATAGCAACGGTTTTGGCAACCGTCTTCGGACTCCTGGCCGCGTTCGCCATCTATCGCTATCGGTTTCCTGGTCGTTCTGCCTTCCGCATCGCGCTAAATTTGCCCATTCTGCTTCCCGGTATCGTTACGGGAGTGGCGATGCTGGCCTTTTTTTCAGACCTGGGCTTTGGCCTATCTCTCGGCACCGTGATTCTGGGGCATGTGGTGTTTGGCATTCCCGTCGCCCTGGGGCCATTGCTGACCCGCCTGGGGCAGTTTCCCCGTAGCCTGGAGGAAGCGGCCTATGACCTGGGAGCAAAACCCGCCCAGGTATTTCTAGATGTCGTATTTCCCTACATCCGCAGTGCCGTCATTGCAGCGGCACTCCTGGCCTTTACCCTGTCCTTTGACGAGGTCGTGGTCACGATTTTCCTGACAGGACGGGACAACACCCTGCCAATGGAGATTTGGGGACGCCTCCGCACATCTATCACCCCCGAAATTGCGGCGATCGCCACCGTTGTCCTGCTCACCAGTACCGTCCTCGTGTTACTCAGCCAACGGATTTCTGCTCGCGACTCAGCCTAAAGTAAACATCTCTGTGACCTCTGTGCCTCTGTGGTTTTATCCCACTGCTATTGTTCTCCCAGCACCCCACCCTCCCCCTTCAGCCGATTGCCATGAAAGACCAGCGTCTCGTTTACCTCGATCGCGTCAGCAAAGTTTATGGCACAGCGGCGCATCCCGTGTACGCTATGCGAGAGGTAACCTTGGATGTCCAGCCGGGGGAGTTCTTTTCGCTACTGGGCTCCAGTGGATCTGGCAAAACGACGACGCTGCGGCTGATTGGCGGATTTGAGCTACCCGAGGCTGGGCATGTTTATCTGGGGGGCAAAGACGTGACCCAGCTCCCCGCCTACCGTCGCGATGTCCACACGGTGTTCCAGAGCTATGCCCTGTTTCCCCACATGACGGTGGTCGAAAACATCGCCTATCCCCTGAAGTTGGCCAAAGAACCCCAAAGTGCGATCGCCGAGCGAGTTCAGGAAACCCTGAAAATGTTTCGCATTCCTGACCTAGGCGATCGCCGACCGGCTCAATTGTCTGGCGGGCAGCAACAGCGGGTCGCCCTAGCTCGGGCGCTGATCAACCGCCCCAAAGTGTTGCTGCTCGACGAACCCCTTTCCGCCCTGGATGCCAAGATTCGCGAAGAAGTGCGGCAAGAACTCCGTGCCCTGCAACAGGAAACCAATCTCACCTTCATCTATGTCACCCATGATCAAGAAGAGGCCATGGCTCTGAGCGATCGCATTGCCGTGATGCACAACGGCCAGGTCAAGCAAGTCGGCACGCCGCGCGAGATCTACAACCATCCTGCCGACCTGTTTGTGGCGCAGTTTGTAGGAAAAGCGAACTTTTTGCAGGGGGCGATCGCCGACCTAAGCGATACGACCGCGACCCTGCAAACGCAGGGAGCGAGCTTCACGGTGCATCGACAGCCAAACGCAGCCATCCCCCTGCAAAAAGGAACCGACGCAACCCTAATGATCCGTCCAGAACGCCTCCAGTTGAACCCCGATACCGCACTTCCCAATCGCCTCTCTGGACAACTCACCCACCTCACCTATATTGGGCAACTGCTCGAAGCTACTATCGAAACCCCTCTAGGAACCCTGCGCGTCACCCAACTCGGCCATACCGCTCTGCAGCCCGGTGAGGTTGAGCTGGGCTGGAACCCTGATGATTGCCAGATTGTGGACTATAGCGCTACGCGCTGAGATAAAAACCAATTATTTTCTTGAAAGTCCCGCTGCGCGGGACTTTCAAGAAAATAATCTATCCTAATCTAAATGAGGAAGGCTATGGAGGCGACCTTGGAATATGTTGGCCACGTCACATGTCGCCGGATAATGTGGCAGCTAGGGGTGTGAAATCGCTAGGATGAGGAGCGACGACCGAGGCACACCAGAGGCGAAGTAGGTTGAATTGAGGCTATGTCCACAGGATTTCAACAGTCGAACACGACGCAGCCGAATCGGCTGAAAGAACTATGGCAACGGTTCAAGCCGCAGCCTCCCACAAAGATTGAGGAATCTATTCCGCTGCGGGTAATGGTGCAGCTATTGGTGATTGTGGGGATTATTGCCGTGGATGTAGCCGCCCTTGATGTGGTGGATTCGCCCGGCATCAGCTTTTGGGCCGTTCCCATGAGTGCGGCAGGGGGTTGCTGGAGTTGGTATCGCCGTCGCCGTGCCAACATACTGGTCAAATTTTGCATCGCGATCGCCATGCTCGTGGCTCTAGCGCTCTTCTTTATCCGCTTGCTGGAGGGCGGCAACGATACCCGACTGGTACTAGCAGAACTCCTGATTCAATTGCAGGTGTTCCATAGTTTTGACCTGCCGCGCCGCAAAGATTTGGGCTATTCCGTGGTGATTGGCATTATCCTCCTGGGCGTTGCGGCAACCCTCAGCCAGACCCTGTTCTTTGCTCCGATTTTGCTCGCCTTTGTGGCGATCGCTATTCCCGTCCTCATGCTTGACTACCGCTCTCGCCTGGGGGTCATCACCTCGGGATTTCGGGGCGTCAGGTCCGATCTTTCCGCCAAACGGATGAGTGGCTTTTTGCTGCTCACTTTGGCTCTGGGGCTGGCCATTTTCACGCTCATGCCCCGCTTCCCCGGCTATCAAATCCGTAACTTTCCCGTCAGCGCCCCGATCGATTTGCAAGAGGATTTTGATCCAGAAACGGTGATCAATCCGGGCTATGTGCGTCCCGGAATTTCGGGGACGGGCGAGGGGGAAGGCGAAGGCACGGGAGAAGCCCCAGAAACAGGCCCTGGCGAGCTAAACCCCGAGTTTTACTACGGTTTCAATACACGCATTAACCAGAACCTGCGGGGCGAAATGGAACCCCAAGTGGTGATGCGGGTGCGATCGCAAGCCGAAGGATTTATGCGGGTCATGGCCTTTGATCGCTACACAGGCCAGGGCTGGGAAGTGTCGCGCAACGACGAGGAGCAATTGGAAACCCTGACCCGTTCGAGCTGGTCATTCCGCTTTCATTTGCCCATGGGCATTAGCCGAGGGCGGCGGCGTGAAGTGGTGCAGTCTTACACGGTGGTGGTGGAAGAGTTTCCAAACCTGATTCCAGCCATGTATGAGGCGCAGCAACTCTACTTCCCTACCGAAGAGATCGCAATCGATGCGGAGGGTGGACTGCGAGCACCTTTACCCCTCACCGATGGCCTAACCTACACCGTGGTGTCGCAGATTCCCTATCGCGATCGCACTCGGCTGGAGGAAACCACCCGCCGCTACCCCGAGGATGTCACCAACTACTACCTGGAGCTACCCGCTGAATTGCGGCAGAGGGTGCAGGAGCGGACGCGCGAAATTCTGGACAATGCGCCAAACCCTATCACATCGCCCTACGAACAAAGTCTCTACCTGGCGCAATTCCTCAAGCAAAACTACACCGTGCAAACGGATCTGCCCTTTTTCGATGCAAGCGAAGATCTCGTCGAAGCATTTCTCTTTAAATATGGTGGGGGGTATCCGGACCATTTCTCGACGGTACTGACGGTGATGCTCCGCTCTATCGGCATTCCTACTCGCGTATCGGCGGGCTTTTTGCCCAGCCAGTTCAACCCGTTCACGGGCTACTACGTCGTACGCAATACCGATGCCCTGCTTCTCACCGAAGCTTACATGGGCAGTTATGGATGGTTTGCTTTCAACCCCATTCCTGGGATGGAAGTGATTCCACCAACGGTCAATGACTATCAAGCATTTGGTGTCTTGCGTCAGTTCTGGGACTGGATTGCGGGTTGGTTGCCATCGCCTGTTGCTGGTTTTCTCAACGGGGTCTTTGCCTGGATCGCTGGCGTCTTTGCGTGGATTGTGGCTCGATTGACCTTGCTGTTTCGACAAGGTTGGGTTGGCGCGCTCATTGGCTTTGGGTTGGCGATCGCCATTGCATTTGTGGGATGGCTTGGCTGGAGCGGTTGGCAGCGCTGGCGCTATCGTCGTTGGCTGAAACAGCTCCCCCCAATGGAAGCGCTCTATCAACAGATGGTGCAATGGCTCAAATCTGAAGGGGTGGTGAAAAAGCCTGTGCAAACGCCTTTGGAGTTTGGGCGTGCCGTGCGCCACAATACTCAGTCGATTCCCTCCGATCTGGTAGACGAGATTTCCCATGCCTATCTGCACTGGCGCTATGGCGGCGAAACGGTGGATGTTAAATATCTGCGCAACAAACTAAAAACGGCGCAGCGTCAGCGCAATCAACGCCTACCGTTCCTGCAACGGCGCTTCAGCTAGTCCGACCCTATGTTTGGATAGCGCGGGCGATGCCCGCGCTATCCAAAATTAAGATGTCTCTGGTTTTTGTCCTGTACTCAAAGTCCTGACTTACAATTTTGCCTCCCACGCAGTGAGTGCGTGGGAGGCAAAACCCCTACTAACCTTGATGCGGCAAGGGGCTTCACGTACTTGCATCCGGTGCAGGCAACGGGTCAGACGCGGTGGGTGAAGTGACCGAAGCCTCACTGTCGGTATCGTTCACAGGGTAGGCAGAGTTGTAAAGGCGATCGCGCTTGCCAAACCAGGAATAGCGGTTATCTCGGACATCTTCGTAGAAGCGATCGCCCGCCTGTTTTAATCCAGGAATGCGGCGATAGGCCTCTACAAAAACCGACCCCATTGGCAAAATTCGGGCAATCTCTTCAGCCGCAGCACTGCCCTGCCACCGACGATGGGGTGGTTTCCCTTCCAACAAAATCATGCCCAGTTCACAAGATGTAGGAGTGATACCGAGTTGTTCCAGTATCGTCGTTTCTTGCATCGGAACATAGTGGAACGTTTGGCCGCGATCGAGGGTTTCCAGCAATCTCACGAGGTTGACGCAGAGATTGCACTGCCCGTCGTAAATGACCGAATAAGAATACGCCATCTTCAAAGTTACTTTGCCGTTTGTCCGTCACAATGCTGTTCTATTCCCATTCTAAAAGGATCAGACCAAGGATGGGGAGCGTTACTTCGCGGAAATTCGATTAACCTGAGGTGTTATCTCTTAACAGTATTTATTACAAGTTAAATATACTGTAAAGAACACCCCAACTGACCTCAGCTTTTTCTCGCAGAGTGTATCTTGAAGTACGTAACCCTGCGTATAAGAAGCACCGCGTTTTTCCTGAGTGTCTTCTTCATGGGTGCAGAATTTTCTACCGAGCATCTAACGACGCATCAGAGAAACTACATACCAAGGAATTTTCTGTATAGACCAGAGAATTCTCTCTATGTAGTTGATGTAGCCACAATGGTTGATGCGGAAACACGTCTGGTACGGAGTTTTAGAAGTCCTCTACCACCATTCAATACGACTTATATCCAACACAACGTAGAAGTCGGATCAGGGAAGCTTACTTCACTGTTACTTCTTTGTTGGTGATCAGGGCCATCTCCACATTGCACCACACTCATTCGACTTAACAAGTTGGTTTCTTATGACGAAAATTGATGTCTACAAACCCACACGTATTTTAAGTGCTGCGAATGCATCCGAAATTACCCTTTGGGTACGTCAAGTAATGGATACCAATACACGACATGTGATGCTGGATTTAAGCAATGTCATGTTTATGGATAGTAGTGGTTTGGGTAGCTTAGTTGCAGCCCGACGAATCGCACTAGAAAATGGTGCAACATTTGCCCTGTGTGCAGTTTACGGACAACCTCGAATGCTGTTAGACATATCAAATGTTGAAAGTTTGTTCCTAATTTTTGGCACACGCAAGGAGTATGCGTCTTACCTTGAAACCCACTGCTTATCAACGGAATCTCAGGAAAAAGTGTCCTGTAGTTAGGACGTTGTTAGAAACGCTCTAGTAAGCATTAATTTCTTGTGTATACTGCATATAAAAAATTAATGCTTCAAATCAGCTAGAAGTGCTACTGGTTTGAGACGATCGCTGGCTGAGGATGGCGATCGCCACCCCAACCAAAATGACAGCAGCTCCAAGCCAGACCTGCACTCCTGGATTTTCGCGAAACACTAGAATTCCCAAAACGCTGGAACCAACGGGTTCTGCCAGAATCGTGAGGGTTACCAGGGTCGGCGAAATCCAGCGCACGGCCCAATTGAAACTCGTATGCCCAATGGTTTGGGGGAAAATGCCGATGAGCAAGATGCAGAGATAAACCGTCGGGGAATAGCCCCCATAGCTCATGCCCAGTAACAACGGGAGGGGTAGGAGGAGGACGGCGGCCGCTGTGTAGGTCAACACGACATGGCTCCCAATTTCTAAACCTCGCCGTTGGGCTTCTCGTCCCAGCAACAGATAGAGGGTCGCTGCCCAGGAACCCACTAGAGCCAAGCTGTTGCCCAAGAGTGGCTGTGAGGCCATCGTCGTGGAAGCGCCATCGGCCAAGCTCACCAACAGGCTGCCCAAGAGGGCGATCGCAATACCAATCGTCATGGTGCGGGTTGGGCGCTCTCCCCACCAGAGCCAGGACAAGAGCGCAGTCCACACCGGATTGGTGGTAACCAGAGCCGTGGAGGCCGCAATGGACGTGTAGGACAAAGACGTAATCCAGCACGCAAAGTGGATAGCGAGAAATAGCCCAGCTCCTAGAGAAAATAACCAAGGGCGATCGCCCTGCTCTGCACGGTTGATAGACTTCCCCACATTCCGCCAGGCCGGGAGAAACAGGAACGCTGCAATACTGAGCCGTGAGGCTGACAGCACCAGGCTAAAGCCAATGCCCGTTTGCCCCGATGCCTGAAACGCTAGTCGAATAAAGATGGCGGCGGTCGACACAGAGAGGATGCCGATGAACAATACCAGGGCTACTTTCCATGGAGCAGGTTGAGGGGGAGAAGCCGAAGTCATGGGGCAATTTTGGAGAAATTGAGCAACCCAAATGTAAACCGTAACAAGTGGTCAAACTTCCTACGGTCAGGGGTTTTTATGGATGGCGATCGCGCTCACTCATCCTACGCTGAAATGTCTTGTCACTGACACAGCAATGTCATAGCGAGCCGATAGATTCAGAACATACAGAGTGCACTCCTCACACCAATCCCGGCACCCGCCGGGATTTTTTATTGGCTTCGGCATTTAGAGCAGGAGCAATTCTTTTTGAAAACCGCGCAGCGCTAGGTTTTCAAAAAGAATTGCTTGCACCTAAATAGGTAGCACTATGTCGCTAGGATGCCCAGGCTCTGAGCAACCAGCCAATGAGAATGCCGATGCCACCGAATCGCACCGCCTGCCAGAACACCTCGCGAACCCAACTCCATGAAAGGAGCTGGCTTTCGAGGGCAATTTCTAGTTCTTCGAGTTTTTGCTTGAGTTGAGCAACTTCACTGCGGAGGGCGGGCGATCGCTCCTGCTTCAACGCAGCCTCAGCCTGGGAAAGGTGCTGCTGGAGTTGTCGCTGCTCGGCTCGATCTTGTTTTACCTGCAAGAACCGCGCCTGAAGCTGTTCGAGCGATCGCTCCAACTCCAGCAATGCCTGGTCGAGTTCCGTATCCTCTGGCATGGGTTGTGACATCTTTTCTGCCATCTTGTCATCTCGCTAATGTCGCCACCGAGCGGTATAGCCTCGTCTCTGTTTCCCAGTGCTCACCTGGAGCCTTTTTGCGTTTGAGCTCTATTTTTTTGTTTGAGCCCTATCTTCCCGCCAAGCATACCCATTGGCATGAACCTTCGTACCAAATTCTACGAAAACTAAAACTAGGTACTTCTTAAAACCACTGGACTTACGCATTTTGTTGATTTTGTGGCCGCGTCGCGGCCACAAAATCAACAAAATTACTCAGGACTTACGCAAAACTTGCGTAAGTCCTGAACCATTGCTTTAAATCGGTAGGTGCAATTAAACCGAAAATCCCAAAAACCTGCGCCGCCCGCGCTGCGGACAGCGCAGGTTTTTGGGATCTGATTTTTCATCATGCCGAGCTACTTGCAAGAGCTTTAAAGAATACTCGAGATAGATTCTGAGCACATAGGTGTAACGTCTCGGGCGTTTCGGCGCAACGTTTTGGGAAAAGGCCGAATATGCTGTCAATGTTGCGGCATTTCCCGCAGCATGAATTTAGAGTAAGAGTAAGGGAAAGAACTCTGCGGTCAAACGCTGCATGTTTCTTATTCCCTGTTGCTCAGTTGTATATGGAGCCTGATTGATGCCAAAACCTGTTGCGCCCCAACTTTTTTCCGAAACCCTGGCAACGGCGGAAAAGCCAGCCCTAGCAGAATGCTCAGACCAGGAACTCGCACAAGCCCTGGCAGGACGATTGGCGATCGCCCCCAACGACTGGCATCGGTTGAAAGGCAACCGCAAAGCTCGTGCCGCTGAGCAAGCGGCGATCGCCCTAGTCTATCTTCTCAAAGACCAGCCCGAGGAAGCAGTCGCACGGCTGCAACAAGCAACGGGTTGGCTCGATCGCTCGATTCAAGCGCCCCCCTGCCCCAGCCATGGCACCAAGCCGTCTGAGGCAGAGTAACCCTCGTCATCTGCTAAGAGGTTGTTTGCCATACCTCGGAACATGTTGATGCTTCGTGCGTGGCAAGAAATATCAACTCTATAAACAAGCTCTAACGCTTCTGGGATTCTTCATCCCTTGGAACATATTGATATTTCGTGCATGGCACGAAATATCAATAGTCCAAACCAGCTCTAACGCTCCTGGGATTCTTCATCGAGGAGCGTAGGGCGGGAGGTTGTGAGGGTAAAGGGTTGCATCGACCCGGGGCTCCGTGTTGGAGCAGAGGTCGGACTCGCCATCCCCGATGTGGATGAAGAATTGGAGGTCGGGGGTGTGGCGGCAGAATGGCAAAGAACCGCCAGCACAAAGGAGCATAGGGCGATCGAGGCAAAGTCTAGGGTCTTGCTGGACAAGAGGGGTGCTGAAGCGGGCACGGCTACGGCCCGACTGGTTCTACGGTAGGCTCTCTGACTCTGGCGATCGAGGCGATCGCGCCGTTCCATCCACATTAAATTGGTCTCCCAACAAAATACAAGTGTGTATGCGGTTGTCTCTGGGAATGGCTCTCGGGGCAGAATTCTTAACAGCCCTTAACCTCTCCATGACAACTTCCGGTCTTGTAGTTTAGACTACCCACTCTTGGTGTTTGTTCATCTAGAGCGGAAGTTTTCAACCGCACATTCTAGCGTCTTACATCATACGCAATCCTATTCCCGGATAACATGACTGAACTTTATAAGGCTGAGCTGTACGATCGCCACCGTCCAGTTAGCAGCTTTTGGGCATCCACAGTCACGCCCCCGTCACATCACAATTATCCCCCCCTCACCACGGAAGCAGACAGCGAGGTCGCCATCATTGGGGGCGGCATCACGGGGTTATCCGCTGCCCTGCACCTGGCCGAGATGGGGGTGCAGGTGCGGGTGCTGGAAGCGGCTTGGCCGGGATGGGGGGCATCCGGACGCAACGGCGGGTTTTGCTGCATTGGCTCCACAGCGCGATCGGGGAAAGAGGTACTGCACAAATTTGGCCGCGACGCCACCCAACAGTTTTATCATCATCAACGGGAAGCCACGGAACTGGTGCGACACTTGGCGCAAACCGAGTCGATGGAGATCGATATCCAGGGAGAGGGCGAAATCAAGGTGGCGCATTATCCCTCCCGCCTCTCCTATCTCGAACATGAGCTGGCTTTTTATGAGGAGGTGGCAGACTACCCCTGTGAGCTGTGGTCGCAGAAGGATTTGCGCGATCGCGCCTTCCACAGCCCGCAGGCCCATGGTGCCCTCTGGATGAAGGTGGGATTTGGGCTCAACCCCCTCAAGTACAGCCTTGCCTTGGCGGATGCGGCCAAACGCAAAGGGGCAACCCTCCATTCACAAAGTCCCGTCATCGCCTGGGAGAAGACGGATGGCTGGCATCGGTTGCGCACACCCACGGGCAGCGTGCGAGCCAAGCAGGTACTCATTGCCACCAATGGCTACACCCAAGATTCCATTCACCCAACGCTCCAGGGACAGCTGCTCCCGGTGATTTCGCATATTTTCACGACCCGACCCCTCACCGCTGAGGAACGAGCGGCACATGGTTGGCATACCGAAATCCCGCTCTACAATACCCGCACGCTGCTGTCGTACTTCCGGCTGTTGAAGGATGGACGCATCTTGTTTGGGCAACGGGGCGATACCGTGGGCTCTGTGGCGGCGCGCGATCGCTACCAGAAAAAAATCCTCCGCCACTTCCACGAAATGTTCCCCGCATGGCGACATCTGGAGGTCACCCATGTGTGGAATGGGCTGATGGGCTTTAGCTTCAACCTCACTCCCTACATCGGTTTTCTGGATGGCGATCGCACCGTCGCCTGCGCCTTGGCCTATCACGGCAATGGCGTCGCTGCCGGAACCTGGAGTGGACGCACAGCCGCACTGCTGATAGGCGATCGCATCACCCCCGACGCCATTTCCCCGGTCTACCGCCAACCCCTCAAAGCTTTTCCCTTACCCGGCCTCCGCATCCAATACCTCCACGCCGCCTGCAGCCTCTTCCGATTGCAGGATGCCTTGCCCTGAGCAGATCTCAACAAACACACCTGCCTTCTGCAACCATCCAACTTACTTCACTTGGCGACTCAGTACACAGATCTGGGCTTTCCCATAAATCCCCGAACGATCCCCCCAAAGTCTCCCTTTTTAAGCTATCCATTGAGCAGAAGTGGCTAAAAACTCAGCCGTGAAAAGATATTGGCGATCGCTTGCAGACCATCTCAACGCCAATACACACCGCAGCAAAAGGGCTGGGCCAAGCGTCATATCCCGCCCGCAAATAAATTGCGGGCTAATCTAAACAGTCCACTAAAGGGACTAATGAGGAACGGCTTGTATCCCTTTAAGCGGTTGAGCGAAATCCATTTTAATGGGTTTGCTTTCAGTAGCCCGCAATTCATTCGCGGGTGGATAACGGCTAGAGGCCAAGACTGGAGAGCATTATGCCGACTTCCGCATAACTGGACTTTGGACAAACCGGGTGAAAGAAGAGCAGGAAAGTGGTAGAGGATCTAAAACTCTACGCTCTACCACTCATGTCAGATCATCTTGAAACGCTGCGCCAATTTCGCCAAGCGATTTACGAAAGT
>JADEXA010000001.1 GCA_015207365.1 Vacuolonema iberomarrocanum LEGE 07170 | reverse complement strand
TCACAAGGGGACAACACGGTATCAATCGGTGGATGGGGTAACGTTCCGCCTAAACCCTATAAGCCCACTATCTGTTTGCGCATCCTTCTCGCGTTAGAAAACGAAGACCCGACGCTAAACAAATACCCGCAGTGCGGGGCTTTCAAAAAATTATCTGTCGTGGATTCTTAGCGAATTGGGGTAAAGCTCACTACTGAAGCGGTGAGAGCAGCACCGTAGCACCCTGTAGTCAAGAAAATCCCGGTCTTGATTCCAAAACCGGGCAGAATGTATTTCAGTTTCCAAGGAAAAGGTCAGACCATGTCGGGGTGTTGGCTGTGGGGAGACCCCCGACGTCAAAATAGCGATTAGGAATCAATGCAGTAGGCAGATTGGACAAGTGCTGGATAAGTATTCTGCGATCGCCCAACCTTCCGTTGCTGTTCTAATCTTTTCCTACAAGTCTTACGATAGGCGTTCCAGACAGTTTCATACTTCATCCGGCTGTCTCATGCAAAAGCATGATATTTCTCTCATGCCCGATGAAATCCGGAGCATCGTTTCTGCCCATTCTCTAAGAAGCCACGATAGACATGCTTTGCAACGCTCTCGTTGCGGGTAAGTAGATCGGCATGATGAAAAAACCAGACCCTAAAAACCTGTGCCGCCCGCGCTGCGGGCGGCACAGGTTTTTAGGGTTTTAGGTTTAATTGCACCTGCCAACTTAGCTCCATGGTTCACTGTGGAGCTACCGATTCTCACAGCGCTGGGATTATTCACCCGACACATGCACCACCAACTCTCGATGATGGCTATGGTCACGGTGCTCCCACAGATAAATGCCCTGCCAGGTGCCCAGCATAAGGTTTCCGTGGGCGATCGGGATTTGCTCGGAAGTGTGGGTCAGCACGCTGCGAATATGGGCGGGCATATCATCGGGTCCCTCGGTGCTGTGGATATAGTAGCGACCTTCGGGCACAAGCTTGGCAAGGAAGTTCTCCAGATCCGTCAGAACATCTGGATCCGCATTTTCTTGGATGATGAGACTGGCGGAGGTGTGGCGCAGGAAGAGATTGCACAAGCCGCTCTTGATGCCAGACTGGACAACGATATCGTTGACTTCACGGGTAATTTTGTGGAGAGATTTGCCGCGTGTTTTGAAGCGGAGCATTTGCTGATGATGAGACATAGATCGATGAAAATGAGTCCTGGCCTTGTCGGAATAATCAATCTTACCTGAACATTAAGATATGGTAAGTATGAACCAAAATTCAAGTCTACATTTGGGCTCAAGAACTAGATGATCGGCGCTCGGTGAAAGGGATTCTGGCACTATCCATAGATCGGCGCACCCTGTCTGAAGTGGCTGAAATGCGCTTGGGAATTTTCATGAATCCATCTATTATGTTGGACAAGATAAAAAAACCAGGCGTAGATAAAAACCAGGCTTAAAGAGCATTTCCCTTGATGGATGCCTCGATCCTTAGGGCTAATTTGGTGCCGTTTGCAAAACATGCATCAGCGTTAGCCGAGGTTCGATGTTGCATTGAGGGGATAAGTCGAATCAAGGGGATGACTGTACGAATGTTCAGCGTGCATCCATAATTATGCATCCATATCAAAGGGAGTAACGCCATTCCGTCTTTGGTTGAATTGCTGCCTTGGTGGCGTGATGCAAAGATTTGGATGGGTGTCCAAGACGTTGATGCATTCTGAATTCGATGTTGCCATTGCAGATTTAGTGGCGATCGCTAGGCTCAGCCTATGAGGCTTTGTATAGTTACCGCGCACCTAAGTGTTTTTTCGAGGCTAGGCTTTCTGATGAAATTTGTATCCTCAGTAACCTGGTGCAAGCCGTCTAGATAATTCCCTCAATATGGGGGCTGTTCAGTTGTTCACTTCCGTATTTTTACAATTGAGCGACAGGGTCGATCTTTGATTTGCTGAACTTATCAATTGAGAGCCAGCTAGTCTGCCTGAATGGGCGGAGTAGAATTGGCTTTTATCTGCTTAGGCGCTTGTGTCGTGGGCTTTTTAGCCAGGGCAAGCACGATGCGAAAATTTCTGATTTCTTTGTGCGGTTTTCTGGAATGGCAGGAACTCACCTTGTAGGAAAGCACGTCCTTCCAAATAGCCGTTGAAAAGCCATACATTACGGAACTTAAATCTAATGTGAATTTAGATGTAAAGACACCGTATGTAGCTCTAACCCTGGAACGCGAGCCTTTACACTCAATATATATGGGTGGCTTATAAATCGGCTCATTAGTTAAAGACTATATTGACCGGACATCCAACGACCAAGGAGGTTTTAGGTGGTTGCACTGATTAACAAATCTGATAGAAAGCGCTCTTATATCTGGCTTTTTGCTTTCCTCAATCGTATCGAGAAACCACTGACAGCCTTTTTTGTCACGCTTGGCCTCATGCTGGTGGCGATCGCCCAGAGCCATGCTCACACCATTGAGCCAATTGCAGAATCTCAACAGATTGCCGTTGCCCCTCAGTCCTCCTTGGTCAGCCAGCATGCCGAAAATGGCGTCTATCTCTATGGTCAGTCCGAGCAACCCTTCGAGATGGGGTCTGAATATCTAGTTTTTGAAGTGGTTGAGGATCAGGTTGTGGGCGGCTTCTACATGCCCAACTCCTCTTTTGATTGCTTCTATGGAGAGGTTCAATCGGGACAACTCAACCTCAACATCATCAGTGCTTACGATGAGGAAGTTTATCCCTATTCGATCGCCCTATCATCGGATGATGCGATCGCAGGCAGCGAACCCCAAGCAACGCCCCTGCAACTGGTCGGCTTCCATCAGTTGGATAGCCTGAGCGATTTGGATCAGCAAATTCTCAACACCTGCCGAGCAGACATGGTTTAGTTCCAATCGTTTTGGAAAGCCGTTATAGATCACTCGTTAGGCAATACCTTGTTCGTTTCAGACTTGTCAGAAAATTAATCAGATTTCACCGTGCAAACTAAATGCAAACCAACAATGAGCGGGGGCGATCGCCCCCGCTTTTTAGTCGTGATAACAGTTGCTTTTTATAGCGCTATGCGCATTAAGTTTGCATCCATCGACAGGGTTGTCGTTCGGCCTCCAGACAGGCTGAACATATTACCGATGGGCGGTCTTGGAGGTGTCTGAGTCATGCCGCAGAAGGATTTTATTCGCCTTCTTTTCCAAAGGTAACGAAGTGCCAGTCCTTGCGCTGATCCCCAGTTATGTCAATCATCACATGTTTGACGATGGTGTATTCCTCTAGGGCATAGTGAGACAAGTCTTTGCCGACCCCGCTTTGCTTAAAACCACCGTGGGGCAACTCACTGACTAGGGGCAGATGGTCATTTACCCAAATGGTGCCGAACTGCAACGCCGCAGAAACGCGCATTGCGCATTGCACATTCAGCGTCCACACACTGGCGGCCAAGCCATAGGGCGTGTCGTTCGCCAACTGAATAGCCTCTTCCTCTGTAGAAAAGCGCTTAACGGTTGGAACTGGGCCAAAGATTTCATCGCACACACAGGGGGCATCCTGGGGTGGATCAACCAGAATCGTAGGCGGGAAGAAGAAGCCTTCGGAGGGGACTTCGGAGCAGGTAATGACCTCAACGCCCTGTTGCTTCGCCTCTTCGACATAGCCTTTCACTTTGTTCAGTTGTGTCTGGCTGGAAAGGGGGCCGATATCGGTGCCCGCATCAAAGGGATCGCCCACCACCACTTGTTTTGAAAGCTCAGTAAAGCGTTCCAGAAACGCATCATATACCTCATCTTGAACATAGATGCGAGTGGCGGCGGTGCAGTCTTGCCCGGAGTTTGTGTAAGCCCCGATGAGGGCTCCATGGGCGGCGGCTTCGATGTCGGCATCAGCAAACACCAGGAACGGGGCTTTCCCCCCCAACTCCAGCGTTACCCGCTTGATCATGGGGCTGGCCAATTCGGCGATCCGCTTGCCGGTTCGAGTGCTGCCTGTGAAGCTGATCATGCCAATGTCGGGGTGGCTACAGATGGCCTCTCCCACTTCAACACTACCCGTAACAATATTGATGAGCCCAGCCGGCAGGCCCGCTTCGAGAGCAATTTCTGCAAACCGGATGGTGGTTAGCGGGGTATTGGGAGCCGGTTTAAGGACAACAGCATTGCCAGCCGCCAGGGCTGGGGCAATTTTCCACACAGCCATCATCATGGGGTAGTTCCAAGGGGTAATGGCACCTACAACGCCAATGGGCTCGCGTCGCAAAAAGCTAGTGTATCCGCCCAAATATTCGCTGCCTGCAATCCCCTCTTGCCGCCGGACGACCGAAGCAAAGTAGCGCACATTATCCACGGAAACAGGAATGTCGCTGTTGAAAGTGAGCTTGGTTGTTTTTCCGGCATTGAGGCTTTCGAGGTTTGCCAGTTCTTCGGTGTGAGCTTCGAGGGCATCAGCAAACTTCATCAGCGCGAGACTGCGTTCGCCGTAGGACAATGCGCCCCACTCTGACTGGGCTGCTTTAGCTGCTGTCACGGCTCGATCCACATCGGCGGCAGTGCCGAGGGCAACCGTGGCAAATACCTTCCCCGTCGCCGGGTTGATGACATCTTCGCTACCTGTGGTTACACGATCGCCCCCAATAATCATGGGGTAGTGCGTCATTTTTTCTGCTGTAGAAACCATAAGTACCTCGTGGAACAAATCAAGCGATGCTTCCCACTCTGCGGGGAATGTAGTTGGAACGAGCTTGCTGAAGGCTTGCCAGCACAGCCTTTTGCAGCTTACTGAGGGTTAGCACATGCGGTCTGTTCACTGGCGTCATTTCACTATCGTCATTATCGGGGGCAAATTTGTCCTCGAGATGCATTCAGAAAGCTCTCTGAAAGGATTCGTAACACTCTGGAGCCGATTGACGAAAACAGCCATAAATTTAGGTTGACGGCCTGCCGCAAAACTGTCCTTATGGGCGATCGCGTTTCGGAGAATCAATTGCTATGGTGTTGCCGAGCGTTTGTGTGACGGCGCTTGGCACGGCAATAGGTTTGGCAAGAATCCTGGCGGTGGATGGCTTTCGGATACTGGGTTTCATGGATAGGGAAAAGGTTTTGCGAAGCTGTCGCAAGATATCTTGCGAGGCCGTAGCTCGATATCTAACATCATGGATATCTATACTTTGGAAAGACCCGTACGTTAGAAAGCCCTGTTCTCATAGACGCCATTTCTAGAAACCATCGATCTAGAAACCATTGATTTTGTTGATGAATGGGTCAGGTTCGCCGTCAGATGTTTTAAGGTGAGAGCCAGTGGCGATTGCCAAGCTTGTTTATTCTCCCCATTTGTCGCAGCTTAAGAATCTATTTTTCCTTGAGCTTCGTCGTTTCAAGTTAAGCAACACTCGCCCTAAGGCGATGATTCAGATTTATGGTTATGGGTATGGCTCCGACTGCAAAACTTTCTACCCCTCCGGCTGCACCACGCCACCTGACGTTGGATTTTGAGCCGGATGGGCAACAACTGGACAATATCAAGGCACAACTGGATCTGGTGCTACTGGCATTAGAGTCGCTGACAGGAATGGGGTCGGAGGCGATGTTGCAGGCAGCGGAAACCCTCGGTCTGTCTGACCAAGTGGGCGATCGCGTTTCCCTGTGGCGGCTGCGGCAATCCAGCCCGCTCCGAAAAGGGCAAGGGCGCAAGCGGATGGATGTGGAAGAGGCGCGATCGCTCGTGCTGATTATCTGTCATCTGGCTCGCCAAAACCAGGAACTCATCCGGCGGGCAGTGACGCTGCTGGAGCAGTTGACGGGGCAAAATCGCAAACCCCACGAAGCCGCACTGCTAGGCGATTACCTGGATAACTTCAATAATATGTATGAGGAGCGCATGGAGGAGGACGATGGAACTCCTGACCAGCGAGCGTATCTGGCGCTAAAGTTGTTGATCGACCTGCTATTCTACAGTGCGCCCAACGGGGCACAGCGGCTCTGGCTCGCGTTGCTAGAGCGGGCAAAATAGAAACAATTCGGGCCATCCATCCATTAGCTTTTTCTACCAAAGCGTTTCCAGGCTATTCAATGTATCGCGTGTTCATCCCTATCCGAGCTTTATGACTACTGCTGTACTACGCCGATATACCCCACCGACTTGCACTCTAGAGGTGAAAGCGAAGAATTCGCCCCTGTCCCGCTGGACCAATCGCGCCGTGGTACGGGATGTGCGATTTCGCCTCAGCTTTGATGATCCCCAGCGGCCTGAAGCAGAGATGGTGCAGGTCGTTGGCGATCGCACGCAACTCGAAGCCCTCACCGACGCGGTTCGTGATGCGGTGCAATTTTTGCTGAACCCAGCCCCCGGCACCCTCGCCCAAGACGTACAGTCGTTTGCAGCGCTGTTGGGTAATCGGGAGCATGAGACAGACGAACAGCATGGCACCAATGGAACGATCGCCTCGGCAGAGTCTGCCGCTCCAGCCGCGACAACCACAGCGCTGGCGATCGCCCCAAAACCCCATGTTGCGCTCCAGGGCAATGCATCTGAAACAGGAATTTTTGTAGAATCTCAGGGGTTATTGAGCCATGTGTTGCACTTGGGTACGCTGGCACCCCCAGCGTCCTACAGCCAGGTCAAGCTCAGTACGACCCAACTGTATGATCTGGCCAATGCCCTTGACGAGTACGCGACCGAAGCGTTTTCCCTGCCCGACCAGCAGCCAGCCATGCGTTCGGCTCCGCTGCGTTGGGCCGGCATTGCAGCCATGATGCTCGTAGCCCTTGGCGCAACAGGAGGGCTCGCCCGCTTTGTCATGGATATTGCGAATCCGGCTGGGACTCAGGTGGCGCAAGAGGCTGCAATCGAGTCCGCTGATGCCGAATCCTTTTCCCTGGATGAGGAGTTTAGCAATCTTGAGCCCATTCCCAACCCGTCGGATGAGCAACTGTTGGAGGTGCCCGAAACCGCTCAAGGGGTGCCCGTTCCTCCCCTTCCTCCCGGTGGCTCAGGACAACCTGGCACACTACCACCAGGAGCATATCAAGGGTTTCCCCCCGGTGCAGTACCGCGTAGTCCAGCCGAAATGCGACCAGGGGGAGGAGTACCGGTCGTTCCTGCCAATCCGCAACCGCAGCCCGCACCCCTAACGGCACCCCCGGCGATCGCCCTCAACCCCCAAGCGTTGAATGGTGCGGGCGATGCTGACCTGAGCCAGTCAACGGGCTTACCCGCCCCTTCGGCGGCAACGCCCGAAACGTTGAACGATGCGGTAGAAGCGGCTCCCGCGAGAGAGGCTCCCTCTGCAGGGGCTCCCTCTACGGCGGCTCAGGCAGCGCCTAACAGTCCCATCAATCGCAGCGGAGAAGCGCCAAACCTGCAACAGTTGTCTGAGGTTCGCTCCTATTTCCAAGACCAGTGGCAACCCCCTGACTCTCTAAGCGACACGCTGGAGTATCGGCTCGTGATTGGGGCCGATGGCGAGTTGCAACAAATTCTTCCAATGGGCCAGGTGGCTGGACTGTATATTGATCGCACATCTATGCCTCTCCTGGGCGAAACCTTTGTGAGCCCACTCACGCCTTACCAGCGAGCCACAATTCGCCTGGTGCTAGCTCCTGATGGACGCGTACAAACCTTCTTAGAGCAACTGAACTAACAAGCTTCCGTTTAGTACAAGGACTTACGCAAAGCTTGCGTAATCCTGAGCAAATTCGTTGATGTTGTGGCCGCGACGCGGCCACAACATCAACGAATTGCATAAGTCTTAAGTACATGTTTGGATTTTGGGTCAGGCGATCGCGATCGCCTGACCCACCAAGGTTTTATACGCATTCGTTCAGCATCCAAAACTCGACGACGCCTGTCTGCTGGCAAGACAACACGAAGCTGCCAAAAAATTGGGTTTCTACTCAAAATCTGCCAAAAACTATCAAAAGGTAGAAAAAATCGTCGTTGTGCCCTGGGTAGCCTCTGTAAAGATGATCCATCGATTAGACTGAACGTAATGCATCGTCAGGATGCATAGGAGCAAGAATCAGGAGGGGGCGATCGCCGAGTCGGTTTTTGCCTGTTCTCTTTGGATTTTCGTTGCCAACCTGCGGCTTGCCAACCTGCGGCTGACGTTCTGCTGATCTTCGGAGACATCAAATTCATGTTGGAACTGTATCAATTTGAGCTATCTCACTATTGCGAAAAGGTTCGTTTCATTCTGGACTACAAGGGCTTACCCTACCGCAAAGTGGAAGTGACTCCTGGCATCGGACAACTGGATGTATTTCGGATGTCGGGACAGCGTCAGGTGCCTGTGCTGAAGGATGGCTCAGAGGTCATTGCAGACTCAACGGCGATCGCCGAATATCTGGAGCGCCAGTATCCCGACCGTCCAATTATTCCAACTGAGCCGAGACTGCGGGGCTTGTGTTTGCTGATTGAGCAATGGGCTGATGAATCCATCGGGTTAAACGCCCGCAAATGTATGCTCGGCGAGATGGGAAAAAATTCAGACTTTCGCCAGTCTTTCTTGCCACCGGATATACCCGATCTGGTGAAGACGGCTCTGGGTGTTGTGCCCAATGAATTGTTTGGCGTGCTGGAAATGGGGGCAGGGCTAACGCCCGATGCGCTCAAACAGGCACAGGATGCCATGAAGCGAGATCTTGTGTCCCTGTGCTTCATTCTGGATCAGCAACCCTACTTGGTGACCGACCAACCAACTCTGGCCGACTTCGCCGTCGCAGCTTTGACGATGTATATCAAGTTTCCCGGTGGGGGCTATCTCGACCTTCCCGATGCGCTGAAGAATAAGGGCGTGCAGGGAATGGCCGATATCGGCACCTTTGAACCCTTCTTCAACTGGCGAGATAATCTCTACATGAATTTCCGTAAGGCATCAGTGGCGGATATGCCTAGCGGCAGCGGTCCGACTTCGATCAATATCGAATAGAAGCGGTTTGGGTCGCGACGATTGGAAAAATGAGCACACTGATAAACGCGGATATGACGCAAATATATCGAGCTGAGTGTATCTCTATATATACGGTGCTCTTTTTGATCTGAGTTCGGGATAAGCAACTCAGAACGTTGAAATTGTGGCTTGGTGATTGGGCTCTGCTTTCGCAGGTTCGTGCATCCTTGAATTTTCGGGGTCGGCGATGGCAGACATTGTTTGGATAGCTACGCGAGCCCTATCCCGAATTCAGCGTTTTTGGGGAACAAAGGTCAGGGTCTGGGCTTCGTGATAAATGTTTCCTGATTTGACTCTTTGAATCCTGTGGGATAGGTGCAACAAAGTGCTGTGAGAATTGGGGTTTCATGTGTCAGGCTGTCCCGTTATATGGCACTCTGTAACATAGGTGGCAAAAATCCTTAAACTTACTTCATAGGCATGATCTGCCCAGGTTTTTGCCATAGAAGAATTTTGGGTTTCTTGTTCGGTTTGATTCACACTTCATCCAGCTTATTTGGACTGATTTTCCCCCTTAGACGCGAAAAATAGGAGAAAGCGACAGGGTATGCAAACACTTTCCACCCCTCCCAATGCTGCACCTGCTTCTGTTGGTATCGATCCAACAATTGTTCGCCGCAAAACTCGTGCTGTCCCGGTGGGGGATGTCTTCATCGGTGGCGGGCATCCGGTGGCGGTACAGTCAATGATCAACGAGGACACTCTAGATATTGAAGGGGCGGTGGCCGGCATCCGCCGTTTGCACGAGATCGGTTGCGAAATTATGCGGGTAACGGTTCCTAGCATGGCGCATGCCAAAGCAATGGAAGAGATTCGCGATCGCCTCATCAAGACCTATCAAAACGTACCTCTGGTCGCCGATGTGCATCACAACGGCATGAAGATCGCGCTGGAAGCGGCAAAGTATGTCGATAATGTGCGGATCAATCCGGGGCTATATGTGTTCGAGAAGCCAAAGAGCGATCGCACCGAATACACCTCCGCAGAATTTAACGAAATTGGCGAGAAAATCCGTGAAACGCTCAAGCCGCTCGTAATCTCGCTGCGAGATCAGAACAAATCCATTCGCATCGGGGTAAACCACGGCTCTCTGGCCGAGCGGATGCTCTTTACCTATGGTGATACCCCGGAAGGGATGGTGGAATCGGCACTGGAATTCATCCGCATTTGCGAATCCCTCGACTTCTACAACATCGAAATTTCCCTCAAAGCCTCTCGTGTGCCGGTCATGATTGCGGCCAATCGCCTGATGGTCAAGCGCATGGATGAACTGGGCATGGATTATCCCCTGCACCTGGGTGTGACCGAAGCAGGGGATGGGGAATATGGCCGCATCAAGTCTACAGCAGGCATCGGCACGCTGCTAGCACAGGGCATCGGCGACACCATCCGGGTCTCGCTCACCGAAGCTCCCGAAAAGGAAATCCCCGTTTGCTACAGCATTCTCCAGGCGCTTGGGCTACGGCGGACGATGGTGGAATATGTAGCCTGCCCCTCTTGTGGCCGCACCCTATTCAATCTGGAGGAAGTGCTGCATAAGGTGCGCTCTGCCACCGACCATCTGACTGGTTTGAACATCGCTGTGATGGGGTGCATCGTCAATGGGCCAGGCGAAATGGCGGATGCAGACTACGGGTATGTCGGCAAGCAACCAGGGTACATTGCCCTTTACCGGGGCCGTGAAGAAATCAAGCGCGTTCCCGAAGTGGATGGCGTAGAGGAGCTGATCAACCTCATCAAAGCTGATGGGCGCTGGATCGATCCCCAGTAATTCACCTTCCAAAAAAATCTGTTTGAAAAGGCTAATATTTCGGTCTACCACCTTCGAAGTACTGTGCTAGATTGGGCATACCATTGTGTTTACAGTGGTTCACCCCTCACATCGTCTGAGTTTCAGGTATTTTTATGGCACTTACGAAGCGCAGTCTTGTTTTGGGCGCAACGGCAGTCGCTGTTACGGCTGTCACTGTTACCAATGCAGGGCTTCATTTATCCCGTGGGCAAGCTTTTTTTCAGGAAAGTCCGAAAGAACTCATTGATGAAGTTTGGCAACTGATAGACCGCACGTATGTCGATGCCACGTTCAACCAAACCGATTGGGTCGCCATTCGCGAAGACTATCTGGGTCGCTCTTATGGCGATCGCGAATCGGCTTATGAAGCCATTCGCGAGATGCTGGAGGAACTCAACGATCCCTATACGCGCTTCATGGATCCCGGTGAGTTTCGCGATATGCAGATCGATACCTCCGGGGAACTGACCGGGGTTGGAATCACCATTACTCAAGACGAAGAGTCCAAAGATATTGTGGTTGTTTCTCCGATTGAGGGAACACCCGCTTCCGATGCCGGGATCATGTCCCAGGATGTGATTATCCGCATTGATGGTGAAAGTACGGAAGGCATGGATACCAGCGATGCTGTTGGCTTAATTCGCGGCACAGTTGGCTCGTCCGTTGTGCTCACCATCCGTCGGGGTGACGAAGAAATTGATTTTGAGCTAGAGCGGGCGCGGATTGAGATTCATCCGGTGCGATACTCTCTGGAAAACTCCCCCGCTGGTTCGATTGGCTTCATTCGCCTGACCCAATTCAGCGCCAATGCTGATGATGAGATGGAAGAAGCGATTGAGGCACTTGAGGAAGAAGGGGTTCAGGGCTTCATCTTGGATCTTCGCTCCAATCCAGGTGGGCTACTTGATGAAAGTATTTCCATTGCTCGGATGTGGCTGGATGAAGGGCTAATTGTTTCGACCGTTAACCGCCAAGGGGTATCCGATACCCAGAGCGCGAATGGGACAGCTCTGACGGACTTGCCGCTGGTTGTTCTGGTAGATGGTGGATCGGCCAGTGCTAGCGAAATCCTTTCCGGTGCGTTGCAAGACAATGACCGTGCCATTTTGGTAGGTACGCAAACGTTTGGGAAAGGGCTAGTTCAGTCTGTGCGGGGTCTGGGGGACGGCTCAGGTATCGCTATCACCGTTGCCAAGTATTTGACCCCTGACGGGCGAGATATTAACCAGGAAGGTATTTCTCCAAACATCGTGATTGAACTGAGCGAAGAAGAGCGAGAAACCTTGAGCATGAATCAGGATCAAATTGGTACCCTGAGCGATCCGCAGTATGTTGAAGCGTTAGATGCCTTGGTTGGAATCATTGCTCAAGATGGCGCTCTACCGACTGCCGTTACGCTTCCTTAGACTGTTCCGCGTTAGGCATTTTTCAAAGCACTCTTGAGTAAAGTAAGAGTGGATGTATCTACGTCCGCTCTTACTGTTCCAGTCTGACTATGACCATTCATATCAAATCCGGTTAATATCGTTTGTGCCCGCTGCGTTGCAGTGGGCACAAACGATATTTGGGTTCTTCCACCGGATCTGATATCAGTTCAGCGGTGAGCGGCGATCGCACACCTCTTCATCTCACAAAATGGTTGGCATAGCCTCGGAGACTAGACAAGGTTGGGGAAGGTTCAAATCATTCGTCTCCCGTGGGCTGGTTCACAAGGGCTGGCACTTTCCGGCACGGATGAGACCAACTCGCCGGGCGATCGCTTCTCCCTGGGAGGCAAACGGCCCCCACTTTTGGGATGTTTCGCCTTCCGTCGTAGGCGGTAAGTCTGCCTGGGGCACGATGGCACAATGTCCCTCTGGCTGTTTAACGATGTACCATTCAGTTGCGTCGTTCATTGTGTGAAGCTTGTCTGGCCTAGAATTTATACCTATTCTATGCAAACTAAGGCTTACCCGTTTTGTGACCCCCTCACGCTGCAAGGACTTTAAAAAATGAGCGAGTGCAGATCCTTGGTGAATTGTTATCATATCCGCATCCTAGCGATCGCCCATCCCTGACGCCTCAAAATTTCGATACCTCCCCTTCACGAGCCCGTTTACCCAATTTCTCCATGACTGCCCCCATCCAAACGCTACCTGCCGCGCTGGTGCAGCGCATGGCAGCCGGGGAAGTGATAGATTCCCTGGCTGCAGTGGTGCGCGAACTGGCAGAAAATGCCCTGGATGCCGGGGCCAATCGCATTACCCTCGTTCTCTGGGCGGATCAGTGGCGGGTGCAAGTGGCCGACAATGGCGCAGGGCTGACGCTAGACGACTTGCAGCAAGCTGCCCTGCCCCACAGCACGAGCAAACTGACTCAGGCCGATGAGCTGTGGAACGTTCGCAGTCTTGGCTTTCGGGGTGAGGCACTGCATAGCCTTGCGCAATTGGCCGATCTGGAGATTGGCAGTCGCTCGGTTAAGTCCCTCGATGGTTGGTGGGTGACCTATGACCGTCAGGGTAACCCGGTGGACATGGAGGTGGCGGCGATCGCCCCTGGCACGATTGTCCGCATCTCGAATCTGTTCGCCGATTGGCAAGCCCGCCGCCAGAGCTTGCCATCTCTAGCGCAGCAACTCCGTACCATCCAACTCATCATTTATCATCTGGCATTGTGCCATCCCCATGTGACCTGGCAGGTGCAGCAGGGCGATCGCCCCTGGTTTGCCATTTGGGGGAGCGAGACGCCGCAGCAGATTTTGCCTCAGCTTTTGCGCGACCTGTCGCCAACCGATTTGCACCATAGCGAGCACACCGTTGTCGATGACCACGACCTGCAACTGACCTTGGGATTGCCCGATCGCTGCCATCGCTATCGTCCCGACTGGGTGAAAGTGGCAGTAAATGGGCGGATTGTGCGGTTGCCTGAACTCGAGCAGAGCATTCTCAATGCCTTTCGTCGAACATTGCCCCGAGAGCGGCATCCGGTGTGCTTTGCCCATCTGCGACTGCCGCCCGATCAGGTGGATTGGAACCGCCATCCCGCCAAGGCAGAGTTGTATTTGAAGCATCTGGACGACGTGCGATCGCAACTCTACGACGCGATTCAAACGGCTTTGCAACAGAGTCGCAGCCAGCTCCAGGCCAATTTCTATTCTGGACGCATGGGTCAACTGATTCGTAGTGCGGAGGCAGAAGGCACTTATCCATCCCGGCAGATTCCGTTTCCCGGAGGATTAGTGGCAGATGGAACCGAAGATTCGGACGCTCCAACGGTGCAGGCTGAGCTACCCTCATCGGAATTGCGGGCGATCGCCCAACTGCATCAGATGTATATTGTGGCGGAGCATTCCACCGGCATCTGGCTGATTGAGCAGCATATTGCCCATGAGCGGGTGCTATACGAGCACCTGTGCCAGCAGTGGCAGGTTGTCTCTGTCGAACCGCCCTTGATTCTCAGTCAGCTTCGCCCCGCCCAGGTGGAGCAGTTGCAGCGCCTCAATCTGGAGCTAGCTCCCTTCGGCGACGATCTGTGGGCTGTGCGCACCTTGCCTCAGGCACTCGACCATCGGGAGGATCGCGCCGATGCGCTAGTAGAACTCAGTTTGGGCGGCGATTTTGATAGTGCCCTGGTTGCAACCGCCTGCCGCACGGCCATTCGCAATGGCACCCCCCTCAGCCTGTCGGAAATGCAGACGCTGCTAGAGCAATGGCAAGCCACCCAAAATCCTCGCACCTGCCCCCACGGGCGTCCCATTTGCCTGCAACTGAAGGAGACGAGCCTATCTCGCTTTTTTCGCCGCCATTGGGTCATTGGCAAAAGCCATGGCATCTGAGGGTATCGGTTGTGTCCTTGGATATGGGACAAGTCTAGGTCGGTCGGGTAAGCTAATAGATGGGCTAGTAGCGATGAACTAGGACAACGGAGCAATGTTCAACGGCAATGGACCAATTGCGCGTAGCTTTATGGTCATGAGTTTTTTGACGGCAGGGTTACTGATGGGCTTGCAGCATGTTCAGATTGCTGCGGGAGGGTTTCGCCTCGGCGATCGCTCAACATCTGCTGCATCCACTGAGGTGAACGCTGCCCCAGCGGCTGAAGTCGCCCTCCGTCAGCTCGCCTTGTCAGATTCCGCCCCGGCAACGACCGCCGTTGGTGGTGGCGGTATGACGACGCCTGTTGCTGCGCCTGTCTCGCCCGATGAAACCGCGTCTGCTCTAGTAACACCGCCCGGTGCCCCGGCAACCTTTTCGTCCCGCCCGGCGATCGCACCATCGCCTCAGGCCCATCAGACGCGCACACCGAACATTTCCAGTCGTGGCAACGCGTTACCCTTCAACAACCCCTACACATCATCGTCTACCTTTGTACCTGCGGTTTCGGCGATGCGTGAGCTGGTCGCACCGCTGCCCGACCAGGTGACCCAGGTGGTCGTCGATTTGAGCGATCGCCAAACCTATGTTTACCAAGGAACTGAGCAGGTTGGAGCCTATCCAGTGGCGATCGGCATGGATGGATGGGAAACGCCGACGGGTCGCTTTCAAATTATCGATATGCAAGTCGATCCGCACTGGCAGCATCCAATTACTCGCGCTGACATTCCCCCCGGCCCCGGCAATCCCCTGGGCTCTCGCTGGATTGCCTTTTTGCCAATGGAAGAAGGTGTGATTGGCTTCCACGGAACCTATCAACCCGAATTGCTGGGGCAAGCGGTGTCCCACGGCTGTATTCGGATGCACAACGCCGATATCGAAGCCTTATTTGAACAAGTAGCCATGGGTACGCCCGTCATCGTGCAACTGTAAGTCGCTG
Source organism: Vacuolonema iberomarrocanum LEGE 07170 (assembly GCA_015207365.1). GTDB lineage: Bacteria > Cyanobacteriota > Cyanobacteriia > Elainellales > Elainellaceae > Vacuolonema > Vacuolonema iberomarrocanum. Next base: position 226,548 of record JADEXA010000001.1, on the reverse strand, counting down.
GGAAAACTGCCACACTTGATGTAGGAAACGTTGGGGAATGTCTGGACAGGCTCCCCAGTGTAGGTGCAGATAAGATGCATGGAGATGCGCCGAGTGCCAGCCTTCATCCCCAAAGGGTGTCCCTTCGAAGCGATGCAGTTTGTACAACGGCGATGGAGAAGTCGTTGTAAGGCTAGAGCGATGGAATTCATGTCCCCAGAGCACCTGTCCAGCAGTGACTAGGGGCGTATCGTGCTGCGCGATCGCCCGTCGATAGCCCAAGGTGAGGCGATCGCCCATTGCTGCCCAGGTCGGCAATGTTCCTACCAATTCCCAGGCGTTTCCTGCGAAGTCTACAATTCCCCGGCTGAGATACATCAGCCCGCCACATTCGGCATAGATGGGCATTCCTGTAGCGATCGCCTGTCGGACAGACTGCAACGCTGCTTCATTTGCGGCTAACTCGGCTGCAAACATTTCCGGGAAGCCCCCACCAAAATACAGACCCGACACGTTGTCTGGTAGGGCTTCTTCCAGAGGGCTCCAGAAGCGCAGCCTTGCTCCCAGCGACTCTAGCAAGGCCAGGTTGTCAGGGTAGTAGAAGCTGAAGGCGCGATCGCGAGCGACGGCAAGGGTGGGTGGATAGGCGGATGAGTGGATGGGTGGATGGGTGGGGGGTGAGGGTATTGTGTTTGATCTTCCAGAATCCTGCTCCCTTGAGCAATCGCCATCGAACCGATTCTCCCTGGTGCTACCTTCAGTGCTCAGGAGCGGCAGTAGGGTGTCCCAGCAAAAGGCATCGGCGGCGAGGGTGGCGAGGCGATCGCACAATTCTTCTAGATGCGGCAGCTCGTCAGTGGGAACCAGCCCTAGATGGCGATCGGGGAGGGTCAGGTCTGTGTGGCGGTGCAACACACCGAGGATGGGTAGGTCGATTGTCGCCAGAGCGTCTTGCAGGAGCGTGAGATGGCGATCGCTGCCGACGCGGTTCAGAATCACGCCCGCTAGTTTTAGGCGCGGGTCGAAGGTGCGGTAACCATGGGCGATCGCAGCCACTGAACGGGAGAGCCGCGCACAATCTAGCACCAGCACCACAGGGGCATTGAGCAAGCGAGCGATGTGCGCCGTGCTGGCGATATCCTCAGCTCCTGTTGCGCCATCGAACAACCCCATCACGCCTTCCACTAAGGCGAGTTTGACATCCTGACTATGGGTGGCGTAGGAATGCTGCACATAGGCTTCGGAAGTCAACACTGGGTCGAGGTTGTAGCAGGGACGCCCGGTTACATAGCGATGAAACATCGGGTCGATGTAATCTGGCCCCACTTTGAAAGACTGTACGCGCCTTCCCCGACGGCGCAAGTATGCCAACATTGCCAGGGTTATGGTGGTTTTCCCAACGCCACTGCGCTCGCCCGCAATGATGACCGCCATGTTTGTTCCTTCTCTGCCTCGCCTGTCTTATTGTGCCGTATGCCTAGGCAACTTCTTCTATCGAGGAATCGGTCACGGTTACAGGGATGGGTATCCATCAGTTGAAGCTTTATTCCCAAGCTCTTGGCGCAACCCGCCTTTACAGAGATAGTCATTTGAAAAAACCTTGAACGATTCTAGACGGTCAAGACTTATATCAAATCCGGTTAAACAGCCGTAAAATCCAACTCTTGTTTGCGCCCGCTGCAATGCAGCGGGCGCAAACAAGAGTTGGGTTCTTCAACCGGATTTGATACTACGCATTTTTTGATGGTGTGGTCGCGGCTACAACATCGACGAATTCACTCAGGGTGACGCAAGGTTTACATCAGTCCTAACGGTAAAATTTGGCGCAAATCGTTGGCGTTTTTAGAAATTTTCGTTTCACCGAGAGCTAGATTGGGGATAATATTCGGGGCGATCGCCACAGCCACTCTGGGTAAACCACGGCTGTATCTGCATGTCTAAATATCCCCGGATCTTGGAGGCTGACCTGGAAGGGTGAAAAGACTTTGCCGAATTTTCCAAATTGGCGGTTGCACTCTCAGCGAAATGTCGCACAATCATTTCAGGCGATCGCCGCTGTTTTTTTAAGCCCTGTTGGAGAAAGAACGAGCCATGTCCTTTGAATATCCCGAAGATTTGAAATACATGGACACCCACGAATACGCTCGCCTAGATGGAGAAATCGCCACCATCGGCATCACAGCGTTTGCGGTGGATCAATTGGGCGATATCGTGTTCCTGGAGTTGCCGGATATTGGCACGGCACTGGACAAGGGCGAAGCCTTCGGCACAGTGGAATCAGTTAAAGCCGTAGAGGAATTGAAAGCGCCTGTAACGGGTACGGTCGTTGACCGCAATGATGCACTGATTGATGCACCAGAGCAACTGGCGGATGACCCCTATGGTGCGGCATGGCTAGTCAAAGTGCGCCTTGACCAGGTTGACGATGACATGGAAGATACCCTGACCGCAGAGGAATATCAGGCGCAAGTCGAAGGCGAATAGGGCTATATCAACTCTCATCAGCGGTTGAACTTGAATGGAGGCGCGATCGCCCCATATTGCGACGATCGCCCCATGTTGCGAATTGTTGCAATATAGTGAGAAGTAGGGGAGTGTGTGGGTTTGACAAGTGCAGGGCAAACAGCTTGCTCTCGGTCGCTTGGCAAAATCTTGACAGTGAATGGCTTGGAAGGCGTCATCACAAATTGTCACCGTGCGGTTACACAAACTACCGCATAAAACGCATCATCCCGACAGAGTAAGAACCTATCCGATGATCCCAATCCGATTGTTGGATGGGGTTCAAAGCGATGGGCATCGCCCTAACCTTGTTCTGCTCCTCAACAAATAGCTGTCGTTCGATAGCAAACGGCTTTCGCTCAACAGTTTGCACCTCCTGGCTCATCCTACCTGCATGTTCTATGGCTTCAAAATTTTCGACCGAACACTATTCATCTCCTGCGGTTTCCGATCCAGCTGTTTTTCCTGAAACAGCCGATGTTCAGGAGCAATTAACGACGCTGGATCCGGCGTCGGGTGCGATGGCTGACCCTGGAGCCTCTGCGAGTTCCTGGAATGACCTTGCTGCTGAAGAGGATTTTGTGCCTCGCCACGTTGGCCCCTCCGCAGCAGAGGTAGCGACAATGCTCGAAACCCTGGGCGTGTCGTCGCTAGATGCGTTGATGGAGCAGACGGTACCGGCCAAGATTCGGGCGAAGCAGCCGTTGCAATTACCTGCAGGCCGCAGCGAAGCGGAACTGTTGCAAGCCTTGAAGGCGATCGCCCAACAGAATCAGGTGTTTCGCTCTTACATTGGCATGGGCTATGCCAACTGCATCACGCCCCCGGTGATTCAGCGCAATATTTTGGAAAATCCAGGCTGGTACACCCAATACACGCCCTACCAACCAGAAATTGCACAGGGGCGTTTGGAAGCGCTACTGAACTTCCAAACAGTGGTGACGGACTTGACGGGCATGGAAATCGCTAACGCGTCGCTGCTCGATGAAGCGACCGCTGCTGCCGAAGCGATGAGCATGAGCTACGGCTTGCACAAGGGCAAAGCCACTGCATTTTGGGTGGCGGAATCTTGCCATCCCCAAACCATCGAGGTCGTCAAAACCCGTGCCCTGCCGCTGGGGATTGAGGTGATCGTCAGTCATCCCAGTGAGGTTGCCCAATGCGATCGCCCCATTTTTGGGATGCTGCTGCAATATCCCGCCACCGATGGGCGGATCGAGGACTACGAAGCGGCGATCGCCCATGCCCATGAGGCCGGAGCCCTAGTAACCGTGGCTGCCGATTTGCTGGCGCTAACCCTACTGAAGCCGCCGGGTGAATTTGGAGCCGACATCGTGGTAGGCAACACCCAACGCTTCGGGGTTCCCCTGGGCTATGGCGGCCCCCATGCCGCCTACTTCGCGACGCGGGAAGCTTACAAGCGCCAAATTCCCGGTCGACTGGTCGGCATTTCCAAAGATGTCCAAGGAAATACCGCCCTCCGCCTCGCGCTGCAAACCCGAGAACAGCATATTCGACGAGACAAAGCCACCAGCAATATCTGCACGGCGCAGGTGCTGCTGGCGGTCATGGCATCGATGTACGCGGTGTATCACGGAGCCGAAGGCTTACAGCGGATTGCCACACGGGTGCATCAACTCACCTGTGGGCTAGCCAGTGGCTTGACGCAACTCGGCTACAGGGTTGGGCAAACGCCCTTCTTCGATACAGTACGGGTGGAAGGTGAGGCAGCGCAGATGGCGCAGGTGTGGGAGCGGGCGATCGCCCATCGCATCAACCTCCGCCGCATGAATGCCACCAGCTTCGGCATCACCCTAGATGAAACCACCACACCCCAAGCCGTTGAGGAATTGCTGCGGGTATTTGCGCTAGAGGACGCGGCACCCCAACAGTTGGATATCACGACCCGCATCCCCAAAGCATTTCAGCGGACATCACCTTACCTCAGTCATCCCGTATTTCAGGACTATCGCTCGGAAACCGAGTTGCTGCGGTACATGTATCGCTTGCAAATGAAGGACTTGTCGCTGGCAACAGCGATGATTCCCCTGGGGTCTTGCACCATGAAGCTGAACAGCACCAGCGAAATGCTTCCGGTCACCTGGGCTGAGTTTGGGCAGATTCACCCCTTCGCTCCCGTAGAACAGACCCAGGGATATCAAACCCTGTTCCGACAGTTGGAAGACTGGTTGGCAGAAATTACAGGATTTTCCGCCATTTCCCTACAACCCAACGCCGGATCTCAAGGGGAGTACACGGGCTTGCTGGTGATTCGGCAATACCACCTGCAACGCGGCGATGCCCACCGCAGGGTCTGCCTGATTCCAGAGTCGGCCCATGGGACCAACCCCGCCAGCGCGGTAATGGCCGGGATGAAGGTAGTCCCGGTGAAATGCGATCGCGACGGCAATATCGACATCGACGACCTGCGAGCTAAGGCCGAGAAGCACAGTGACACCCTTGCCGCGCTAATGGTGACCTATCCCTCGACCCACGGCGTGTTTGAAGAGGGGATTCAAGATATTTGTGCGATCGTGCATCAGCATGGTGGGCAGGTATATATGGATGGAGCCAACCTCAATGCCCAAGTGGGGCTGTGCCGTCCGGCAGAGCTGGGAGCCGATGTGTGCCACCTGAACCTCCACAAGACTTTCTGTATCCCCCACGGCGGTGGTGGTCCCGGAATGGGGCCCATTGGTGTTGTCGCTCACCTCACCCCGTTCCTGCCTGGGCATGACATTGTATCTCCCTACGCTGAGACAGGTGAGCATATTGGGGCTGTGTCTGCGGCACCTTGGGGCAGCAGCAGCATCCTGCCGATTTCCTGGATGTACATTGCGCTGATGGGCGGTGAGGGGCTGACCCACGCCACAGAAGTCGCAATTCTCAATGCCAACTACATGGCCAAGCGGCTGGAGGGTCACTACTCCATCCTTTATCGCGGACGCAACGACCGCGTTGCCCACGAATGCATCATCGATCTGCGCCCCTTCAAGAAATCCCTAGGCATTGAAGCAGAGGACATCGCCAAGCGGCTAATTGACTACGGCTTCCATCCCCCCACGATGTCCTGGCCTGTGGCGGGCACCATCATGGTGGAGCCGACGGAAAGTGAATCCCAAGCGGAACTGGATCGGTTCTGTGATGCCATGATCGCTATCCGAGAGGAGATTCGCGAAATCGAAGACGGCAATGCCGATCGCCAAAACAACCTGCTGAAGAATGCCCCACACACCGCCGCGATGGTGGCGGGCGATCGCTGGGATTATCCCTACTCCCGCGAACGCGCCGTCTATCCTACCCCCTGGACAAAGGCAAACAAATTCTGGCCATCCGTTGGGCGGGTAGACAATGCCTATGGCGATCGCAATCTCGTCTGCGCCTGCCTCCCCATGGATGCCTACACCGAATAGAGATGTAGCTTAGCTCAGCTATGGGAATGGGGAAGCGGGCGATGCTGAAGATAGGCGATCGCCCCAGGGTGAAACTCAAACGGAAGCATGGTTTCGGCTGTTTCGGTGGCGATCGCCACCGATGGGTTATCGGCAATCAGTGCCTGCGCTTCGGCTTCTAGGGGATACTGGGCGAGAGTTTGTGTCACCTGATAGGCATGATGGTCGGGCATACTGGCATGGGCAACCAGCACATAGGGGTCAAATTTCCACAGTGCGGTTAGGGGAATCGCGCCATAGCTTTCGAATGGAGTCGCTCCATCGGCCATGAGTGCGGCAATTTCAATCGGTAGCACCGCCAACTCGACCTGCTCGGTGGCGAGAAGGCTGGCGATTCGCCCCATGTCGGGGGTGCGGGCAATATGGGCATGGCTTCTGACCAGATGGGTCGCCAGGTTTTGGGCGATCGCTCTCCCCAGCTCATAGGAGGGCGCATCGGTGCGGCTCGCCAGGATAAAGAGGTTGCGCTTGCGATATACATTCCACTGTGGGTAGGGCGCATGGCCCAGCAGCGGCAGCACAAATCCAAATGCACTGCCAGATTGCAAAAACTGTCGGCGGTTCATCACACTTCCTTAAGACTTAAGCAGTTTGATGGTGCGGGCACATCGTACCCACACCATCAGAAAATTCAGGCAGGTTTAAGTCCTGCGCCTGAGCAAACGATTAAACCTTGGCGGGTGAATCGATCACCTCAACCGAGGTTGTCATCATGCCTTCCTCATCAAAAATATCCAGAGGGAGCACCACCGACACCAAATAGTTCGGCACATCTACTACCTGCCCAATCCGCAAATCGGCGGCGACGCTGCAAATCACATAGGCTTGTTCCTGAGTCACGCCATAGTTGGCCGAGATATAGTCCACCATTTGGATCAGCGCGTTGCGGGCGGCCAACATCAGGTCTTCCGACAGGTTGGTGAGCGGCTCAATCTTTTCGCTATCCAAATAGGTGAGGTAAGGCGGAATTTCGCCCGCTTCCTTCAGCGGATAGCCAATGGTGGCGTGGAAGGAGGAGGGTTCTAGCTGTTTTAGCTCGGCACCGCCTTCAAACTCTGGCATCGATAGGGACATGCCGCGCCGCAGGGAAACCTGCACCGTTACCTCAGCCCCCATTTCGATCGCCGTTCCGGCTACTTCCCCATCGCCCTGGGCATAGTGGACATCCCCCACAAACAAGCCACATCCGTCGATGAAGCAGGGGAGGAGGAGGGTCGTGCCCACCTGCATTTGCTTCACGTCCATGTTGCCGCCATTCTCACGGGGGGGAACCGTGCGCAAACAGCGATCGCTCGCCGTCCCCTCTGGCCCACAAAGATCGGCGGGCAATGCATTCGTCGGTTCTGGCGTCAGGGCAATGCCTCCAAACTCAGCCAGTTGGGCTTCCCGCGCCAGGATCGTGTCCAGTTCAGCCTCACCGGGCAGCACCCCGACCGAACCCATAAATCCGGCAAAGGGGATGTGGACACCAGGGACTTCCGCCGCAACAGCCTCTAGGCGATTCAGTTGCCAGTTAGCAATGAAGGGTTCGGTAAACAGATCACGCAAGAAACCAAAGCCCGGAACGATGGTGGTGTAGCCATACTCATCGGGTTCAATATCGATCAGCTTCACGGCCAGCACATCGCCCTGCTCGGCACCGTTGATAAATACGGGTCCCGTCATCGGGTGAACCAGGGTGAGGTCAGCAGCCAGCACATCATCCGGCGTGGACTCAAAGTTGAAGTCCGAATCCAGCGCATCCCGCGTTTCAAAAACAACCACATCACCGGGGTCAACCATAACCGCCGGAGGAATGTCGGGATGATAGCGGTTAAAACAGTTGGGGTCATCAATGCAATGCTCGCCCATTTTGGCCACAACGACCGGAGGCGGCCCTTGGACATTACTGGTATCTGGGCGGGCGATCGCCCCAAATCCCACAACGCACACCAATGTCACGGCGGCAACTAGCCAACGTCTCAAACGCATATCCTTTGCACTCCTCACGAACCATCACGAATCAATCCATTGAGCCGGATCCCCAACCGAGACATTGGATCTCGACTCGTATCCTTGCATTCTTACCAGGTTCGCGAGATGTGATTTGGCAAACATTGATACCGTTCACCGATTTTCTGTATACATCGCCTCAGACCCAACAGCGTAACCCAGGCAGACATTGATTTGTAGCCTTTGGCAAGGTTACATCAACATTCCTCAACTCAGTCGCTCGGCATGATGAAAAACCAGACCCTAAAAATCTGCGCCGCCTGCGCTGCAGGCGGTGCTGCGAGCGGCGCAGATTTTTAGGGTTTTAGGTTTAATTGCACCTACCGACTTGCAACACACTTATAGCGGTGTGCAACCGCATTAAGCACAGCAACGGTTGTGTGGGGCGCGGCGCGCCCCACACAACCGTACTTAACTAACGCGCATAGCGCTATAGTGCTGGGTTTGATTCCGCAACCACAACCTACTTTTGGCCTTCCGCCTTGAGATGAGGACGGGTCACGTTTCGAAACCTGCGTGCAGCGTTCAAAACGTGATTGAGTTTTACAGCGCGGCGGGGTGGATCACTCCATAAACCGACGCATGAGATAGGCCACACCAAAGTCGCCATTGGGGTGATGCGCTAGCTTTTCGGTCAGGTCAAAGATTTGTTGGGCCAGGTCTTCGCCCAATTTTTCGATGGTGGCGCGGCGTTCCCGCTCGGCATATTCCTGCTCGCGCATCTCGCTTTGCCAGTCTTCGGTGAAGAGATGGTCGATCGCCCCATCCCATCCCAGTTGCTGCAACACCTCCCATTCCCCCTGATCTAGCCAGACACCACCACAGCGAGAGCAACGCTCCACATAGAACGCCGGATTCAACCCAATGCGCGATCGCGCCAAAAAACCTTTGCAGTTTGGGCATAGCCCCGCTCTGGCATCTTGGGGGGCAGGTGTATAGCCCATATCTGCATCCTCAGGTAGAGGCACGGGCAACCGTTCTTCCTGCTGCGATCGCCATGCCGCATAGATATCTGACTCAACCCAGTTGCCGTCGCATGCGGGACAATGGTGCGCCGTCAGCCCCCCCGACAACACAACATCGACGAGGCTTTCTTCTTTATCCTTAGGGCAACGCACAGGATTCTCCTTGGGCACGATTTTCTGCACAATCACCCACAATATCGGGCGATCGCTCTCCATTAAATCACCTTGCGTCGGCTGCGGAAAACTACAGAAGATTGACGAAGAAACAACGCTCCAAGCCGAAGTAAAAAGTGGAATTACGGAAGAGGAATCGGACTTCTTCTCTGACGTAAGTAAAAATGCTTGGGCAGTTACCGTAGAACTATTGATCGTTTGCAATTCCGTGAAGGCAAAATCTAGAATTTTGTGGAATTCACTGTTTTAGGCGTGAAGTACATTGGTGCTTAAAGCCAAAACCTCCGCATAAAACCCTACCTCCATGAATAGTTCTGATAAAGAAAATACTCAGTTACCTGTTATGAAAAGGTATTGTATGGGTAACTTTACATTAGGGAAGGAAAACCCATCTCAAGCTGTTCAAAAAAATAACAGCTTAAGATGGTATTTCAAAAATCCCACGTCGAACTAAATGCTAGAGCAACCATATGCCCAAGCTTAAAGTTTTCCCTAGAGGTAGATTAATCATCCTCAAAAGAGATATCTCTTCCAATTTTTTTGAGGTTTGATCCTTGCACATAGGAATAATTCCAGTTCTATTAACTTCGTAAGGTTAGATAGAGCTTGGGTTAAGTGGCGATAAAACGTTTTATATCCATTTGTGGGATGTTTACACCTGCTTCATGCTCCGAAATTGTCCATCTACTCAGGGTTCTCTACGTACTATGAAAGTCACCAACTCTCCGACACTTTCTCAGCAGGCTCTGGCTGAAATCGCCATTTTTGATGCACAAGTTGACGATCTTTCTACCCTATTGAATGGTCTGAAGCCGGGTATTGAAGCGTTTGTCCTCCATCCTCAAGAAGACGGACTGGCACAAATTTCAACAATCTTGGCCAATCGAGAAAATATTCATTCCCTTCACTTGGTTTCTCATGGTGCACCCGGACGATTATTCATGGGTCGATTGCCCATCACCGCCCAAGACTTGACGGTCGAAACCCTCGAACAATGGCAACAATCCCTCAGCTCCGATGCCGAAATCCTGATCTACGGTTGCAATGTTGCGGCGGGTGCGGCTGGGCGAGCACTTGTTAGCCAGCTTTATACATTGACGGGGATGAACGTTGCTGCCTCCAGCACCCCCACAGGGAATGAAGCCTTAGGCGGTAACTGGAACTTTGAGATTACGTCTTCCCATTTCACCCCAACGATGGCCTTTGATGCGGCTGGTGTCGTAGCCTATGCTGGGCTCCTGGCTAACTAGGTCAATGGGTCAGAACTTACGCAGTTTGTTGAGGGTGTAGCCGCGAAGCAGCCACACCCTCAACGAATTCACTCAGAATGACGCAAGTTTTGCGTGAGCCCTGTGGGCTAGAACGGGCAACTGGACTTCATAAAAGTGTGAATCCTTCTACATCGACCTCAGCTTCTATCAAATCCGACAGAAGCTGAGGTTTTACTTTGAATTGAGATTCTACAGCCGAGCTATTGCGGTCAGACGGAGAGGCTTTTCTCTGTAGCCTTATGGCAACGGACAGAATTCTGTTTGGTTATGACTATCTGAAGGGCATCAACTAAGTAGGTAGCCATAAATAAACGGTGCTGTAGGGTGCTGTTAGGCAAAGCCGTAACGCACCATCCCGCAAGGCTTTTATGCGTTACGCTATCGCTAACGCATCCTACTAATAATTAGGGCTTTCTACTTATCTGAAGGGCACCAACAGTGTTGGGCGATCGCTCTCCAGTCAATCACCTTACCTTGACTATGTGGAACTACAGGGAATTGGCTAGGAAAAAAGCTCCAAGTGAAAATGATGAGTGCAATTACGGAATGGCAACCTGTGGGCTTGAAAAATTGAAAAAAAAGATCATTTAATTACCGTAAGACTATTGATTCTTTCAGCTTCAGCATAAGTAAATTCCTGAATTTTACGGAAAACACTATTTCATTTCACCTAGCACTTCTAGACATTTCGAAATTTCATCAGCAGGATAAAAGTAAATCTACTCAACTTAATGAATTACTCAACTTACTCAATAGTAAAAACACAGTTCCAGTTGTTATAAGAGATAATTCTCTGGGCATTATCAGCTTAAGAAGCTTACAGCCCAGGTTGTTCAATGACAGCTTGAGTTGAATCTGAACTTTTCTGCATTAGAGAAAGGTATTGAAGCAAAACATATCCAGGTTTTAGGTGGTTCTCTTAAGCAGATCTGCCAGATGACTCTTAGTGTTTTGCCAACCTTGCCTGTTCAGTTATAGCTCTCATTTCTTGAAGACTATTCAGGCTCTGCTTTATAGAAGCAGAGAGAGCCTGTGAATCTACAACAAAGCTAAAAGGCCATCTCCTATATCAAGGTGATGCCTTCAGGCTGCGTATGCGCCAAAGTCATCAAGCTACATGGATCCTTTTAAGCATTATGAAGACAATGAACTACCTGAATCGTCCGCATCAAAAAATGGCTGAAATGGCTATTTTTGATGCCCAAATTGATGACCTTTCTATCCTGTTGAATGGCTTGAAACCTGGTGTCGAAGCATACGTTCTTCATCCAAAAGAAGACGGACTCGCACAAATTTCAGCGATTTTAGCCAGTCGAAAAGAGATTCGTACCCTTCACCTCATTTCCCATGGTGCACCGGGGCAATTGTTCATGGGGCGATCGCCTATCACCGTCCAAGACTTGACGGTCGAAACCCTCAAACAATGGCAACCATCTCTCAGTTCCGATGCCGAAATCCCTATTTATGGCTGCAATGTTGCGGCGGGTGAGGATGGAGAAGCATTTCTCGCGAAACTGAACGCTCTACTCCAGGCCAACATTGCCGCATCAACCACTCCCGTGGGTCATGCCGCTCATGGTGGCAACTGGGAACTCGATACAACAACCAACCTCCAATCAGACCTACCTTTCACCGACGAAGCACTGGCTCGCTTCTCTGGCGTTCTGATGCCGGATGCAGACAATGACAGCTTTGATGACGATGTTGATTTAGATGCGGATGGTGACGGCATCCTCAATTCGGAAGAAGGCTTTGTCCCGTCTGGCAACCTTTCGCTATCCTACGTCGGTACGTCAGAAAATACGATTACCTATTCAGATGGAACCTACACGGTTCAGTTGACAGCTCTAGAAGAGGCCACCGTCAGTGATCAACGCGTGTTCTTCAAGGACTTTTCGGACTCAGAATCTAGCTTACGCATCACCTCAAACAGCCCCATCAGCTCCATATCATTCACAGATATGGATGACATGGATGCCTCGACACCAAGAGACACCCTGGGCTTTGATGTCGATGGCGAATGGTCAGCTTATGGTGACCTCGACTCCTATGAAACAGACGGAACTCAGCTAAATGGAGCCCCTGCCCTTCCCAGCGGTGTGATTCTTTCCCAAATAGCCGCGAGAGGTGTGGTTTCTCCAGTTCTCACCAATATTAATGGTGCTGAAAATAACCACTCAGCCACCTTTACGCTTGACTCGGCGAGCACCGACTTCAGATTGATCTACGAAGATACTGAAAAGGCGGATGGCGCAGCGGCTGAGTTTAATATTGGGGCCTCAATTACCATTGCAGCCAGTGCACTTGACACCGATCGAGATGGTATTCCCGACTATCTCGACCTAGATAGTGACAACGATGGTCTTCCCGACAACCTTGAAGCCCAAGCAACCAATTCCTACGTTGCCCCGTCCGGCAATGACACCGATATGGACGGTCTGGACGACAACTATGAAGGGTCAGGGGATGAAGGGCTTTCCCCAGTCAATAGTGATACGGATGCCGACCCAGACTACATCGACACAGATAGCAATGACAACGGCACGGGTGATACCGAGGAAGCTGGGCTGACTCTCGGCAACTTAACGGTAGGGGCAAACGGTCTAGATGATGATCTGGAAACTGCCGACGATTACAGCGATCCCAGCGGTACGTTTACGGATCTGACGTCGCTCCCCGATGCGGATGGAGATTTGAGCGGGGGTGGCGATGTCGATTTCCGTGATGATACCTTCACGGATACGGTTGCGCCAGAGGCTCCGGTCATCACCGATCCTGCCCTCACCGATGATCTCTCCCCCACGATTAGTGGAACAGCGGAAGCCAATGCCACGGTTGAGCTATTCATCGGTAGCGTCTCCGTGGGTACTACAACGACCGATGCTAATGGTGACTGGAGCGTCGAAATCGCTGCCCGACCAAGCGAAGGCGATTACACCGTGACCGCCACCGCAACGGATGCAGCAAGCAACAGATCGGATAACTCTGACCCCTTCGACTTCACCATCTTCGCTGAAGACGTGAATGACACTATCGGTGTGGTGCTCAGTACGACCAGCCTACGCCTTAGTGAACCGACCTCCATCGTGTCAGGCGACAACCTCTCAACCGCACCCACATTCACAACCTTCACGGTGGCATTGGAGAGCCAGCCCACCTCAGATGTGGCGCTGAAGCTGTCCAGCAGTGACATCGGGGAAGCAACCCTTTCGACATCTACGCTCACCTTCACCCGAGACAACTGGGATCATCCACAAACCGTGACTGTGCAAGCGATCGCCGACGAAATGTATGACCCGACGCAGGACATCATTGTCACCGTCAGCGCGGATACAGCTAACAGTGCACAGGGCTTTGCCAACATGGATGATCAGACCATCGCGGTTGCGGTCGAGCATGTCGGGCCAACCCCGGGTCGCGATCGCTTGATCTACGGTTCAGGGCGCGATCGCATCTTTGCTATGGACGACGATGATTACATCAACGGTGGCGAGGGTAACGATCGAATCAGTGGCCAAGGCGGTAGCGATCGCCTCTTCGGTGGCATAGGCAATGACCGCCTCCTTGGTCTAGCTGGAGCCGACAACCTGATCGGTGGTGCGGGAGATGACCGCCTCCTCGGCGGTGCAGACAATGATCGCCTGAGCGGAAATGCTGGAAACGAGAGACTCGTCGGAGCCGCTGGAACCGATGTGTTGTTTGGTGGAACTGGCAACGACACCTTGGTAGGGGGCAGCGGCAACGATAGCCTGCTCGCTGGCGCTGGTATCGACTTGGTGCGCGGCAACCTGGGCGACGACTTGCTCAGCGGTGGTGCAGACGATGACCGCATGTTGGGAGGTCTGGGTAACGACCGCATTAACGGCGAAGGTGGCAACGACCTACTACGCGGTGGCGAAGGTCAAGATACCCTCAAGGGCGGCAGTGGCGACGACCGTATCGCAGGGGAGATGGGCGATGACATCATCTTTTCGGGTGCCGGGCGCGATCTTATCGTTGTTCGTAAAAATCAAGGCTTCGACTTGATTACCGACTTCGAGGATGGATTCGACCGCATCCTCTTGGCAGGTATTGGCTTTAAGTCCTTAACGTTCCAACAGCAGCAAGGCAATGTGTTGATTTCTCAGGGCGATGAAAAGTTGGCATTACTGCACAACACAAATGTTGACCAACTCACCCAAGCTGATTTCGTCTAGGCATCGCCGACTTTGGCTAGACCTCGATTATGACACCCAGTTTCTGAGGCAGAACAGTGTTCGTCTCACCGTGGACTTATAGCGGTGTGCAACCGCATTAAGCACAACAACGGTTGTGTGGGGCGCGGCGCGCCCCACACAACCGTACTTAACTAACACGCATAGCGCTATAAGAAACCGGGTGTCTCACAGTTGTGAACCCTCTACATAACCTCAGCGGCTGTCGGGTCTGATGGCATAGCTGGGGTTTTTCTTTAAATCGGATGCCTACCTATTGGCCAATAAGTAGCTCGGCACGATGAAAAACCAGACTCTAAAAACCTGTGCCGCCCGCGCTGCAGGCGGCACAGGTTTTTAGGGTTTTAGGTTTAATTGCACCTGCCAACTTAGCTAATCTGGTTAAAGGGCACAAACAAGGTTTAGATTAGGCGATCGCCCCGCCCCGTCGAGGGTCGCCGCTACCATACAGGGTGCCATCGGTATCCATCCCCACCGCATGAACCCCACCGAAGAACATATTGCGCTCGTCCCATTGCATCACTCGACCATCAAACGGAAAAGTAGTAGGTCGGGGATCAGGAAGCGACAGACCCGGTTCTAGATTGAGCACATCATTTTCCCAGTGGATGCGGGAGCTAGCCACCGCATCGTCAATGGACATGCGGAAGTCGAGCAGGTTGGAGACCACTTGCAGAATGGCGGTGCGGATCCGGTTGGAGCCACCGGAACCCAACACTAGCTCTGGCTTCTGGGGGTGACTGCCATTTTGCTGCCCATTGCTCAGCACCATTGTCGGAGCCATCATCGAAGAGATCCGCACATCTTCGTCCCACTGGTGAAACCCATTGGGATGAAGATCGGCTTCTCCCAGCATGTTGTTCAGCATCACGCCCGTACCCGGAATGCTGTAGCCAGCCCCTTCGCCATTGGATGAGGTGAGACTGGCGGCATTGCCTTCCGCATCGAGGGCACTGATATGGGTTGTGCTCCCCCATTTGTTGGTGGCTCCGGTGAGTTGGCAGAGGTAGGGGCGCAGATGGTCGGGGGCGAGGAACTGTTGGGCAATGTCGGGTTGATAGAGATGGCGATCGTAGCCAGCGGCGCGGGCTTGGTTGGTCAGACGCATGGCCTCTGCCAGTTGGGTAATATGCGGCAGCGCGCCAAAGTCTAAGGCGGAGATATTCAGCGGCTCCAGCAGGGCAAGCGCAAAGGCAATCAACGTGCCCCCGGAACTGGGCGGAGGGTTGGTGAGCAAGGTGTGGTGGTGATAGGTCGTGGTGAGCGGGGAACGCTCAATCACCTGATAGTTAGCCAGATCGGCTAGGGTCAGGTGCCCGCCCCGCTCCTGGCTATCGTTCGCGATCTGCTGGGCGAGCTCCCCTTCATAAAAGCCCCGTGCCCCTTCTTTCACCAAAAATTCCAGCGTGTCTGCCATCATCGGTAGGCGCAACAGGGTGCCAGGGGGCAGGGGCTTGCCATCAGGAACGACGCAGGAGCCGAGGTCAGGGCTTTTTCCCAGGATGGGACAGAGGATTTTGAAGCAGTAGGTCTGAAAGGCATTTAGGATGAATCCATCTCGGGCATAGTGGATGGCAGGAGCGGCGATCGCCTCCAAGGGCAACCGCCCCAACCGCTGATGCACATGCAGTAACCCCTTGACCATTCCCGGTACGGCAGCAGAACCCAGCCCCACATGAAATTCCTGGGAGACGGCACCAAAGTCCACATCCACTGGGAAAAACTCGGAGGATGGGTTTTTCTGGCGCGGCGTGTGGGCAAAAAAGTCGAACAATATATTCTCGTTGGCCTGGGTATGAGCCAGGAGAAAGCCACCGCCGCCCAGGGATGTCAAGGTTGATTCCACCACAGAGGCAGCCAGGGCAGCAGCCACAACGGCATCAAACACATTGCCGCCTTGGTTCAAGATTTCCATTCCCGCTGCCGCTGTTTTTGGGTTGCCAGCGGCGATCGCCCCACGCCTTTTGCCCATCAGTCCCCCTGCCAATTGTGAATGCTGAAGTGTCAATTTCTGGCTTCCCGCCCGGTTCGCTATCCTGCCTGTTTCCTAGGGCATAGAAAGAAATTAGCTTTCCAACGTAATATGCTTTGTGCCCGCTCGATCCATGTTGATGAATTTTTTCAGCTTTCTTTTTGTTTCGTCAGGATTTGAAACGCTGGGATAGGGCGATCGCCCCGCAGGCCAACGTCCTTTCACCCCACCATCTAATATCAAATCCGGTTAAATAGCCGTAAAACCCAACGATCGTTTTAGCCCACGGCTGTGCAGCGGGCTAAAACGATCCACGAACCAAATCCACCATTACGACCGCTGCGCCAGGGCATTCTCTAGCGCCGTCCGCATGATGTCGATGGGAACGGGGTGCTGAATCCAGAGCTTGAGGGCGGCGGCTCCCTGTTGCACCAGCATTTCCATCCCGTCGATGGTGGTCAGTCCCTGGCGCTGGGCATCCTGCAAAAAGCGCGTTGGGCGGGGGGTGTAGATCAGGTCGTAGGCGATCGCCCCTGGTTGTGCAAGCTGCCACAACGAAGCCGCAAGGGGTGAAGCATCGATATGGGGTGCCATCCCAATGGGGGTCGTGTTGACGATCAGAGCTGCCTCAGGTATCAACGCTGGCAACGACTCCCAGGTATGGGTGGAAAGCATGGACTGGATGGCGGGCTGGGGCCAGCTTTTCTGGAAATGCTGCAACTTCTCTGCGGTGCGTCCGGCAACCTGGATGGCGCGGACACCGAGGTGAGCGCAGCCCGCAACCACTGCCCTGGCGGCTCCGCCATTACCTAGCACCAACACCGTGGCCTCAGCCCAGTCCCGTGCCTGAGCTTGG
The DNA here is from genome assembly GCA_015207365.1 of Vacuolonema iberomarrocanum LEGE 07170. Taxonomy (GTDB): domain Bacteria; phylum Cyanobacteriota; class Cyanobacteriia; order Elainellales; family Elainellaceae; genus Vacuolonema; species Vacuolonema iberomarrocanum. The sequence continues at coordinate 209,171 of JADEXA010000001.1, read as the reverse complement.
AGTGGAGCCAGAAAACCTGCGACATCGGTATTGGTTCCGCTCCATCCCTGGGGGGTTTGCCAGATCGTGTTAACCGCACCGACCGCCGTTGCCAACTCCGAAGCCTCTGTGAGATGGGGCAAAATTGCTTGCTTGTGGGGAATCGTGAGATTGACGCCAACTACCCCAATGGCCTCGAACCCTTTGATAGCTTGGCTCAAGTCGTCAGGACAAACTGGAAAAGGCAGGTAAACATAATTAATCTGGAGATGGGCGATCGCTGCGTTGTGCATCACGGGCGATAGGGAATGCTCCACCGGATAGCCCATCACGCCCAATAGCTTAGTTTTGCCATCAATAACCTGCGGCTTTGGGAGTGGGTCGTGGATTGTCGGTCGATTGGGGGCGTTTCTATCCATCATCAGCCATGCATTTATATATCATCAGGGTGTGTCAAGTGGAGGGGTCGACCCAATAGTCGAGTCTCTGTTGCCTCGTTCTGGATGGAGGGTCGGGCTGGCTTCCTCCGTCCTCACCCTTTTCAATTAATACCAAAGCGGCGGAAACGCAGTGAATAGTCAGATGAGAAAAGTGGCAAACGAGCCACAATACGGGCAACGTATTCGGTATAAATTCAAAGGAATCGATTCAGGGAAAATCTCACAGCTGTATAGAGAATGGCAGAGAGGGAAGGGCTTAGAGCATGGTTTGCACCATAGAAAATAAAGAACCAATCCCCCCTGTTTTGCAAAGGAGTCTAGGTCGCAGATACTTTCTTTAGCGCGTTTTCGGATCAGCATGCAGGGGTGGGAGGAATTTCGGACCCTCCTGAGAGGGGCGATCGCTCTATCCATCCCTGTGCTTTTTAGTGATGGGCATCTTAGTCCAAGGCATCGTTCTGCCTTTTAAAATTAAACGTCACGCCAAAGTTGTGTGTCAGAATCAATTACAGCACAGAGGATAGCGGAGCAATGCTAGGGAAGCTGCTAGCCAAACGCTACAAACTCATGACTATTTTGGGAGCGGGAGGCTTCGGTCAGACATATCTGGCAGAGGATATTCAAGCGGCCCGACGTTGTGTTGTGAAGCAGTTTCAGCCAACGACTCGTGATACCAAATTCCTGGAAGTGGCGCGGCGGCTGTTTCAAACCGAGGCCGAAACCCTCAAACGGCTGGGCACCCACGAACAAATCCCCGAACTCTACGATTATTTTGAGGAAGACGAAGAATTTTATTTGGTTCAGGAGTTTATTGATGGTGTATCTCTCGCGAGTGAACTGACCCGCAAGCGGCGGTTGTCTGAAGCCGATGTCATCGCCATTTTGCACGATGTGCTGAATGTGCTGCAATTTGTCCATCAGCATCAGGTGATTCATCGGGATATTAAGCCAGGAAACCTGATTCGGCGGCAGGAAGATGGACGCATCGTCCTCATTGACTTTGGTGCTGTCAAAGAAATTCGTACCCAGTTTTCGACGGGCGTCGGATCGGGGCTAACAGGCTTTACGGTGGGCATTGGGACGCAGGGATATATGCCCAGTGAACAGCTCATGGGGCGTCCTCGCTATAGTAGCGACGTCTATGCCCTGGGGATGACGGCGGTTCAGGCTGTGACGGGGTTGTCGCCCTCCCATTTGCCCGATGATCCGAATTCAATGGATGTGCTCTGGAAAGATCAGGCGGCCATCAGCCTGGGGTTGGAATTTATTCTCGATCGCATGGTGCGGCAAGACTATAGCCAGCGATATCCCAGTGCTGACGCGGTTGTCACGGCATTGCAGCGGCTAACGGAAATTCCGACCGATGCCACCGAAATCCCAGCCGAGATGCTGCTGCCAGATTCCTTACTCAACCAGCCCTGGACGCAACCCGTGCCGAAGGAAACCTGGCGGCAAATGGTGGGCGCTGGGGTGAAGGCGATCGCGATCGCCTCTGCCTCCGTCACCGCTTTGCTATTGGGCATGCGCCAGGTGGGTTTGACCGAACCGATGGAACTGGCCGCCTATGACCAGATGATGCGCTTCCATACCCCCTCCGAGGATCCTCGCATTCTCACCGTTGGTATTACCGAAAACGATCTGCAAGAGTTGCAACGCTCGACGCCCTCCGATGCCACCCTGGCGCAAGCCATGGCGATTTTGCAAGAGCTTAACCCCGCTGTGGTTGGGCTGGATCTGCTGCGGGATTTGCCCCAAAACCCTGGCCGCACCGAGTTGCTGAAGCAACTGGAAGCCGAAAACGTCATTGCCATTATGACCCTGAGCGAGACGGAGGAAGAGATCGTTCCGGCACCCGAAAACGTGCCCCCGGAACGCGTTGGCTTCAATGATCTGCCCATCGACCCAGATGGCGTGGTGCGCCGCAGTTTGCTCTTCGCCTCCGTGGAGGAAAATAGCTACTTTTCCTTTGCCAATCGTCTGGCCCTGGCCTATTTGGCTGAGCAGGGCATTGAGCCCCAAAACCCTGACCCAGAGGATCGTGAGCTGATTCAATTGGGTGCCGCCCTCATGCGCCCCCTTGAACCCACGTCCGGCGGCTACCAATATGCCGACGCTGGCGGCTACCAGATTTTGCTGCGGTATCCCACATCCAGCCAGCCTGGGCGGATTGTATCCTTGAGCGATGTGCTAGAGGGTAATTTGGATCCCGAATGGGTCGAGGACAAGATTGTGCTGATTGGCACCGTTGCCCCCAGTGGCAAAGACCTGTTCTACACGCCCTACAGTGCTGGGCAACAGGAAGAACACCAAATGCCAGGGGTGATTATCCATGCCCAGATGGCGAGTCAGTTGGTGCAGGCAGCCGCAGGGGATCAACCCTTGTTCTGGTATATGGCGGACTGGGCTGAGGTTGTGTGGATCGTTGGCTGGTCGCTGGTGGGTGGGGTGCTGGGCTGGTTTGTGCGCCATCCAATTGTGCTGGGGGTTAGCACCACCACCTGGATCTTAATTGTGTTGGGCGGCGGCATCGTCTTGTTCAACCAGGGAGCCTGGATTCCAGTCGTTACGCCAGCGATCGCCCTCTTCGTCACCAATGCTGGAGTTTCGGTCTTTCGCCTATATCGCGATTACAGTCGCCAGCGCAAAGCGACCCAATGGCTCACGACCTCGACCATCACCGCCACCCGCACCCTACAAAAGTAGAATCACCCCAAGCGTTTTCTTATTTTTCGTTTTAAGCTGAATGTCTGCGTAAGTTTAACCCCGTAGCTGTCGTGACGTCTGAAGTCGTAGCGTTCAAGCGGCGATCGCCTGCCGAAATCCTGCCAGGGATTCGATTGAATCAGCAACAACGCACCGTGCTGAAGGCCATGGAAGCCTTCACCGAAAGCCGTGAGAAGTTTTTTCTGCTGACGGGCTACGCGGGGACGGGGAAAACGACGCTGCTCCAGGCGTTGATCAAAAAGCTGCGCCGCCGGGGCGATCGCCGCCGCATTGTCTTCACCGCCTTCAGCAACAAGGCCACCAAAGTGCTAGAGCGGATGGCCAATGCCTGGGACCTCGACATCGAATGCATGACCTGTTGCAAGCTTCTGGGTCTGCGTCCCGACATTGACCCCAACAGCGGCAAGCAGGTCTTCAAACCCGATCGCGATAGCGAAAACCTGATCGAGCGCTTTCATCTGGTGGTCGTCGATGAAGCTTCGATGATCAACGAAGAGTTATGGGACTTGCTCGCCTCAGCGGTGATGGATTTGCTGAGCCAGACCCAACTGCTGTTTGTGGGCGATGTCGCTCAGCTTCCACCCATTGGCGAAGCGGAATCGCGGGTGTTCAGGGAAATTGATCACCGGGGCGACCTGACGGAAGTGGTGCGCTACGGGGGCGCGATCGCCCTCCTGGCCGAGTCTATCCGCAACGACCTCACCCAATATGCCCTGCCGCCCTTTGTGACGGATCTAAATGGCGATCGCACCGAAGGCGTCATCATCTGCCAGCGCCCCGATTGGGAAAAGCTGATGCTCCGCGCCTTCCAGAGCGACGCCAGCAAAGCCGACCCCGACCATGTGCGCGTCCTCGCCTACACCAACCGCCGCGTCGATGCCCTCAATTACCAAATCCGCTGCACTATCTATGGCGATCAGACCCCGCGCTTTGTGGAGGGCGAACGCCTCGTCGCCAATTCTCCCTACCTCTGGGGCGAAAGCGTTATCCTCCAGACCTCCAGTGAATGCGAGGTGCTGAAGGTCGATACCGCCCAGCATGGCCCCTGGCAGGTATGGGCGCTCAAGGTGCTGACTGACGAAGGCAAACGCCGCGATATCAGTGTGCTCCACGAAGAAAGCACCGCTGGATTCAAACTCCTGCTCGATACCTACGCCCAAGAAAAACGCTGGCGCGAATTCTGGGATCTCAAAGGGATGTTCGCCAACCTCAACTACGCCTACTGCCTCACCATCCACAAATCCCAGGGTTCCACATTCCAAAATGTGTTTGTTGATGTGCCCAATGCCCTGGTCAACAAAAACATCCGCGAACGCAATCAGCTCCTCTATGTGGCGGTCACCCGTGCGGCGAAACGCCTGTTTATTTACTAGGAATCGCCAATAGGTTGTGAAAGTGCGGCTTGGCCGCACTTTCACAACCTATTGGCCTTTATTCGCTTAAGATCCCAGGGCTACACTGGGGGATGATGAAAATACCTGCGATCGCAAACCCCAATGGTAGAACCAACCGAGCAATATATCTGGGTCGTGACGGAAGCTGCGCCGATGGGCGATCGGGGCGCTGACAACATACCTCGCAGCCCCTTCGAGTCAGACTTCCCCACACCGGGACTCGCCACCACCAGCCGCCACGGAATCCCCGTACCTGTGACGAAACTCCGCAAGGGCATGGCCGATTTCCTCGATGGCATGGGGCAGGTGATTCAGGAAGCTCAGGTCAAAGCTGCCGAAGTCGGCAACATGGAGCTGGACGAGATTGAGCTGTCGGTGGAAGTCAATGGAGATGGGCAAATCAGCCTGCTCGGTTCAGGCGCAAGAGTCGGCGGCAGCAGCGCCCTCACCCTCCGCTTCAAACGGGCAGACTCTCAAATGAAGCCACCGGGCAATGTGCCTGGGCTGTGACAGAAGCTGAGCTGAGGGGCGATCGCCTTTTCTTCGCTTAAACTGTAGAAAAATCAGCGTTTGTGTCCAATTCTATGACCACGCTTAAACTGACCCTTGACTGGCAAGAGGCAACCAGCGACTTGCCACCCGAACTGCAAGAGCAGAAGACCCAGAATCTCTATACGGCTTTGCGACAATTGCCTGATTTGGAGCGCGTCGAACGCTGTCCTGATCCCGATGTGCCAGTGGGGAGTATGGGTGAAAAATGGTTGCCCAGTACGTTACAGACCGTTTTGCAGACGGAAGTGATTCCAGGAAGCATCGGCGGTATTGTCAACGCCATCCGTCAACGCTTGCCGGGAACGCCTGTGAGTTTTGAAATTGAGGTGGAAAATCGAAAAGGTCGGAGCCGTCGCATCAGCATGAACGGAGTTCGTCCGGAGGATTTTGATGAGACGTTGAGGAAACTAAAGGAAGCCGCAAAAGAGTTAGCAGACGAGTAGGGTGTGTTAGGCAAAGCCGTAACGCACCCCTCAGGAAGGACTTGATGCGTTACGCATTCGCTAACGCATCCTACGCCAGAGGGATAAAGCTTGTTGAAGGCAGGTGAGGAAATCAGTGGCAGAGGGTAGAAAGTTTGCATTGCTAATTGGGGTAGCGGACAGTGTGTCAGGCTTTAAGCCGCTGCATTGCCCGCTGAATGGCATTGCAGCCTTACGCGATATTCTGGCAAACCCGAAAATCGGCGGATTTGACCCAGCGAATATTAGTCATCTTCCCAATCCCAGTGTGAGTCAGATGCGTTCAGCCATTGGAGAAATGTTCTCTCGCTGTGGACACCAAGATCTGGTGCTGCTCTATTTCACGGGGCATGGGGTGACGGATGAACATGGTGACTTCTACTTCACTACCCAGGAAACCCAAACGTTTGAGAATGGCTCGTTAAATCGAGGCACGGCAGTGGATGCCATCTTTGTGCGGGAAGAAATGCGGAAATGCTCATCTCGTCGTCAGGTCGCAATTTTGGATTGTTGCTTTAGCGGCGCGTTTCCGGACGGGGTACTGGCGATGAATGACCAGACGGTGGATGTGGAGCGGCAACTGGGTGGCGAGGGACGAGCAGTACTGACCGCAGCAACCTCAACACAATATGCCTTGGAACAAGAGGGTGAGGAGCTTTCGGTTTACACCCGCTATCTAGTCGAAGGCTTGCAAACTGGAGCCGCTGTACCCGATGGAGGAGAACTCATCCGTGCCGGGGATTTGCACGACTACATCCGCGACAGGCTGAAAACTGCCGCTGCTGCCATGTCACCGCAGATCTATGCGGCGCGGGATGGACGCGAGATTGTGATTGCAAAAGCTCAAATTGATAACGAATTGCGTTTTCGCAAGCTGATACCGGAATATGTGCGGGAGGACGGGCAAATTAGTCCACCGGGGCAACGCGTCCTCAAGCGACAGGCAACCGAATGGGGAATTAGTCTAGAAGCACTGTCGTCATCATTGAGGATGTGACGCAGCCTTTCCGGGAACGCCAGGAAAACCTGAAAGAGTTTGAGGAAGTGTATCAGGAAACCATTGAATTTGAATATCCTTTCTCCGTGACAACTGCAAAAGAATTGAAGGATTTGCAGCACATTCTGAAGCTACGAGATGAGGATACGGCTCCTATCCGAGCGAAGCTAAAACCCAAGAAAAAAGAACCACAACCGCCATCGCCTCAGACAGCCACTGCTCCTATTCCAGCGCAGACGCAAGAAATCTTACTGGAATCAGAGAAAGGAGTTGACTACACGCACTTGCGGGACTTGCTAGCAGAGGGCAAGTGGAAAGAGGCTGATTATGAAACCTATGTGCGAATGCTGGAGGTCGTAGGGCGAAGCAAAGGAGATTGGATTCGAGCGGAAGAGTTGAAAAGCTTTCCCTGTAAAGACTTAAAGACGATCGATCGCCTCTGGGTGCATTACAGCAAGGGTAAATTTGGCTTCAGTGTGCAGAAGCGGATTTGGCAAGAATGCGGCAGCCCAAAAGACTACAATGACGATTGGAGAAGGTTTGGCGATCGCGTCGGATGGCGAAAAAAGGATGAATCGTGGTTGGCCTATGACGATCTACACTTCGATCCCAATTTTTCTCCAGAGGGAGAACTTCCGCGTCGTACGTACGTACGTCGTACGTTTTTTACGTTTGGTATCGTTCTCTTTTCTCGCGCAGCGACTTGTAAACTGTAGCAGATAAGCGCTTCAGTCCGATCAGAGAATTTTATTTAGGTTCCACTGTTTTGGCTATCAGCAGGGCTTAGGGGTCGGGTGCCTCGTGGAAGTCATCAGTTCTGGGAGAAGCGAGTAAGGCACCCGACCCCTGAGGCGATCGCCACCGCTGCCCTAACAGATGATTATGAATTCTCAATTTCCCAGATCAAAGCATTGGGAAAACTCTTCAAGGTTGACCCGAGTGTGTTTATTTAGCGATCGCCTAGAGGTCAAGCTACGTTCTCGAAGCAGGTTCAAGTGCGGAACTCACCGGATTCGAGGAGTCCAAAAATGGCTCCTGTTGGATCTGCAAGGATGGCTTTGCGATCGCCGTTTGGCATGTTGGCTTCTGCACGCACCTTCCCACCGATTGCCCTGGCTTTAGCAAGGGTCGCATCAATATCGTTGGTGGCAAGATAGGGAATCCAAATGGGCGATTCGACGGCATCAAAAGCCTGATTTGTGATGCCCGTGGCGATCGCTCCATCAGCACATTTCATCACAGCGTAGCTAGCTCCCTGGTTGGTATCAATATCTTGGGGCGTCCAGCCCAACAGTTCACTGTAAAAATGCTTGGCGGCTTCAACATCGTTGGTGATGAGTTCTTCCCAAAGAAACGACCCTTTGGGAGCGGGGAAGTTGTGGGTTGGAACATTGAGGCAAATAATTGCGCCTTGCCCATCTTGAATGACGGAACTCCGGCCAACACCTGGCGTGTCAAACGGTTCCCGGATAATGGTTGCCCCGAGGCTAGCGGCCTTTACTGTTACCGCATCAACATCGTTGACTTGCACATAGGCAACCCAATAGCGTGAAAGATCTTGCTCCAGTTCAACAAAGCCTCCATGGGCTTCGCCGTTTGCGAAAATGAGCGGGTAATCGGCTTCACCTGGACGCCAAACGAAGTTAGCAGCATGCTCGATCTGGTATTCCCAACCCAGCAGGTCAGCGTAGAAACGTCGTGCGATCGCAACGTCGCGCGTCAGGAGGTCATGCCAAACAATATGTCCAACTGCTGTCTCAAGGCTCATGGTTTCCTCCTTGGCTCAAAGCGGGAAAGGGGTCGGGTGCCTTCAGTGGGTTTTCCCAAGACTGATAACCCTCACTAGGCACCCGACCCCTGGGTCAAACAAACCAATGGCAACCTACGCAACAGCCTGAACGGCATTGAGCAAACCTTCAAACAGCGCCAGCCCGTCGGTATTGCCCAGCATGGCGTCAGATGCCCGTTCGGGGTGGGGCATCATGCCTAGCACATTGCCCTGGCGGTTGCAGATCCCGGCGATGTGGTTCAGGGAGCCGTTGGGGTTGGCAGCATCGGCCAGTTCGCCTTCGGGGGTGCAGTAGCGGAAGACAACTTGCTGCTGATCTTCCAGGGATTTGAGGGTATCGGCATCGGCGTAGTAGCAGCCTTCGCCGTGGGCGATGGGGAGCGTGATGACAGCGTTGCGGCTGTAGCCCTGGGTCCAGGGGAAGTCGGTGCGTTCGACGCGGAGGGTGGGGCGATCGCAAATAAAATTCAAATCGCGATTGCGTACCAGTGCTCCTGGCAGCAATCCGGCTTCGGTTAGCACCTGGAACCCATTGCAAATACCCAGCACCATGCCCCCCCGCTGAGCATGGTCGAGGGTGGCTTGCATGGCCGGGGAAAAGCGGGCGATCGCCCCACAACGCAGGTAGTCCCCATAGCTAAAGCCACCGGGCACAATCACCACATCCAGATCAGACAGATCTCGTTCCTCGTGCCATACCATCCGGGTCGGTTGCTCTAGCAGATCTCGCGTTACCATTGCGACATCGCGATCGCAATTCGAGCCTGGAAACACAATTACGCCAAATTTCATCGCTCAACTCCGCCGTTTCGCTGTTGTTAACTTGTCGCCAGATCCAACTCACCATCCCACCCATCGATCCACCCACCACCCATCGCCATCAATGGGTCGCGCTAATCTCGAAGCGGTAATTCTCAATCACTGGGTTAGCGAGCAACTGGTCGCACATCCGATCTAGCTGCTCTGCTGCCGCCGCTTCGCTTTCCGCTGATAGGCTCAGCTCCACATACTTGCCAATGCGGACCTGATCCACGTTGTCGTATCCCATGTGCTCTAATCCAGACCGCACCGCTGTTCCCGCTGGATCCAACACCGAGGGACGCAGGGTAACGTAAATCTTGGCCTGAAACGTCGTCAAAAGAGGTGGGTTCACGGCTACTCACTCGCTGCAACGCTTTTTATTCTATGATGCGACCCCCTTATGAGGCGAATCCGCCGAATGGAGGAGAAGCACAACAGATACACTGGATGAAGTCACTTAATTAGTGTCCCACGACTCTTTCCGCTTCGTCGCACTCAACCTCGCGCCCTATGAGCAACTCCCATCAGAAGACGCTAGTTCAGCGGCTGACTCGAAATCAGCAGCATATTCTTGATCTGGTGAAGCAACTCGATCAGCCCCTTTCGGCTCAGGAACTGTATGTGCAGTTGCGGGATGCGGGCAAACGCATGGGGTTGGCAACGGTCTATCGGGCACTGGAAACCCTGAAGCGCGAAGGATTGATTCAGTCGCGCACCCTTGGCACGGGGGAGTCGGTCTACAGTTCCATCAAGGAAGATCGACACCACTTCACCTGTGTTCAGTGCGGCAATTCGATTCCTATCGACGAATGCCCGGTGCATGACCTAGAGGAAAAACTCGACGCATCTTACCATTTCAAGACCTACTACCATGTGCTGGAATTTTTTGGGCTGTGCGACCAATGCCAGCACGCTGAGCAAAGCAAAGCTTGAGGCACTGTCCAGCAAATATCCAGCAAAGGAGCTATCCCAAAACTATGAAAGGACTCTCTCTCGTCGGTTTGCTTGTGGCCATGGGACTGGTTGGCTATCTGGTCGTGCGATCGCTCAATTCCTCGACGGTGACTTCTCCCGATGGTGAGGGTGCGCCGGGGCAAGAGGCGATCGATCGCGCCAACGAAGCGGTGGATCAAATCCAGGATGCCGGAGAGCAACGCCAGCTCCCCGAATGATTTACCTGAATGATTTGCCTAAATAGATTTGAGATGCAGCCCGCAGATTTTGTTCCGTAGCGGAACCACTAACCTGCCGCAAACTTTATTGAGCGTCGATGGGAACAAACTCAAAGGCCAATCCCGAGCGACCAGACTGTATTCGTACCAGTTGTACGCCCATGTCGCGATCGCCCGATTGAAGAAACAGCACAGGTTCAGTCGCACCCATCGCTTGAAAAGAGGACGAGTACAACGCTTGCTGCACCTGCTCCCTCCTAAAAAGCCGATCGACTGTTGGTTCGGGCGGATGCTCTCTAAATGCCTGTATCAGTGCATGGGTTGCATCATAGGCCGTTACGGTGCGCCAATTTACATCCCCTTGCCAGAGTTGACGGGAGGCCGAGACAAACTCAGATCCCTCATGAGCCAAGATATGCCAGGGCACAGCCACTACCATATCGACGGCAGCCTGCCCTCCCATCTCCAGGGTTTTGGGGGTGTAGACATCATCTCCAGCCAGTAGGGTAAAGCGTCCCTGTGCTAACTGCACCACCTGCAGAGTTTCGTCTAGACGTCCTGTGTTGGGAAGTAAGACTAGGGTTTCTGTCCCATTTTGGGTGGCCGCTTCCAGGCTAGCCTGCGCACTAAAGCCACTATCCGCAACATCCACCAAATTCACAACCTGTCCACCCCCCAGCGATAATGCTGAAGAAAATTCAGACATTAGCGATTGGCTGTAGCCACTTTCGGAACTGTAGAACACAGTGGCTCGCTGCTGTTGCAATGTTTCAAGCATATAATCGGCAAGGGCTTGTGCTGCAACAGCATCGCTGGGCACCGTGCGCAAGAAATAATTGCTAAAGTCGCTTAACCTGACCGATGTGCTAACTGGGGAGATCGCGACGACTTGTCCGTCTTCGTAAATCGGAGCGGCGGCCAGGGTGACATCGCTGGCATAGTGCCCCACAACCCCCTGGACGAAGTCGGATTCGGCGGCATAGGTCGCGATTTGCTGAGCGATCGCCGGATCATTGGCATCATCTGCAATCCAAACATACAACTTCCTGCCATCGGCAGCATTCGCCTCCTCTTGCGCCTGGGCCACACCACGCAAAATTTCCAGCGCACCATTGGGATCGCTCTCAATTGGCACCGACACCAAAATGGCATCGATTCTGCCATCGAAGTCTGGATCCTGCATTGACCTTTGCGATACACGGACATTGTTTAAATAGATCCGTGCTTCTGGATCATTTGGGTTTTGCTGCAACGACGCTTCCAATAGCTGTGCGGCTTCCGCCCAGGGGTTGAGGTTGTTGATATCGCCCAGCAATTCGATTGCCGCACGTTTTTCTAGGGTCGCTCCCTGAGGGAAAAACATCCGATACCCAGGGCTAAGCCGATCGTTTAGCGTTCGCGTCGATTCTTCTGAGGACGGTTGTTCAGAGGTTGGATTGTGCGATTCACGCCCTAAAACTACCCTATCCAACTGCAAGCTAGGCTTTAGCAGCGCCCAAACCCCCCACGTTAGTGCAACGGTAATGACCAGCGTTACGACCAAAACCGGGAGTTCATTTTTAGAAGACATGACAGGTTTTAAAGTCCGTAAAGCATCACGATGGAAAAGTGTTGAAGCGATCTTACGTTTCCCATTATCCTTTCACTACAAAGACAAACATCGATATTTCGAAATGTGCCGACCAATTCCAAATCTCTATTGACAAATGGATTTCACCTGTAGTATCAATGTAATACGCGCAGGCGATACCATCGCTGTTCGCACAAAAGTTATTGCTCACCCTATTGATGAAAAGGAGAAAGTTTATGACAGAGTCGGTTCCTGCACGCATGTATCCAAGCCTTACCCCGGTGAGGTTCTAACGGAACTGGCTCCCGTCTCTGGCGACGTCAGTTTCCTGTGAGGTTCACCCATTCGATTTCTCACGACTGACAAACCGAATTTCCCAGAGGACTTTCTCACAATGAAACTTCAGACTTTGGGCTGGGATGATTTCTTTGCCCAGCGCTACCTTCCGTTTCAATCGGAGGGTTGGTTTCCGGCGCGAGTCATGCAGGCGCAGCGGGGACTCTACCACCTGCAAGGCGAATCGGCGATCGGCGTTGCCGAAGTGTCGGGGCGTTTCGGCCATCAAGCCACCCAATCCCAGGATTTCCCTACGGTAGGCGACTGGGTATTGGTGGGTGGCGAGAGTGCACCCGTCATCCATCATGTGTTGCCGCGCAAGAGCTTGTTTTCGCGCATGGCGCCGGGGTCTCGTACCGAGGAGCAGTTGATTGCCGCCAATGTCGATACCGTGTTTTTGGTATCGGGGTTGGATCACGACTTCAATCCCCGACGGATTGAACGCTATTTGGTGTTGGCATCCGAAAGCGGAGCCGAAGCGGTGATTGTGCTGAATAAGATGGATCAAGTGGAACCGGAGCAATTGCCAGAACTCGTAGCAGCGGTGCAAGCCGTTGCTCCCCACACCCCCATCCATCCCATCAGTGCCCATGCAGACCAGGGACTCGATACCCTCGATCCGTATCTGCAAGCCGGAAAAACCGTTGCCTTGCTAGGTTCATCGGGGGTTGGCAAATCGACCCTCACCAATCACCTCCTCGGGCGAAGGGTGCAGGCAATCCAGGCGGTGCGGGCGGATGATAGTAAGGGACGGCACACCACAACGGGGCGATCGCTCTTTCTCCTCCCCTCTGGCGCGCTCTTGCTGGATACCCCAGGGATGCGCGAACTCCAGCTTTGGGGGACAGAAGACGGCCTGGGTGCGACCTTCGAGGATATTGAAGCGTTAGCGCAGGATTGTCGTTTCCGCGACTGTCGCCATGAGGGTGAACCCGGGTGTGCGGTGGCAGCGGCGATCGCTGATGGCAGACTGGGGGGCGATCGCCTCACCAGCTACCACAAGCTCCAGCGCGAACTCCAGCATCTTGCCCGCCAGCAAGACCATCAAGCACAACTCGCCGAAAAACGTCGCTGGAAGCAAATCCACAAATCCCTCCGCTACCATCCCAAATACAACCAGCGGTAACCATCGCCCAGATCTTGGAGATGTCCAAAATCTCCAAGATCTCATCCCATACAACCCAGGCATCTATCCAAAATCCAAAATCTCAAATTCAAAATTGCAGGAGAGTTCCATGCCTTACAACAAGGTTCCCTTCCAAACTCAGGCTCCTGTCCTATCCTGGGCAAACCACGACCTGGGTTCCAACGAAATCAAAATGGCGAAAAACGTGGCCTCCCTGCCCTTCGTGTTCAAGCATGTGGCGCTTATGCCCGATGTTCACCTGGGTAAGGGTGCGCTGGTCGGCTCTGTCGTTGCCACCAAAGATGCCATCATTCCCGCTGCGGTGGGTGTGGATATTGGCTGCGGCATGTGCGCCGTGCAAACCCCCTTCACGGCCACTCAACTGGAGGGCAAGCTGAAGAAAATTCGCCAAGACATCGAAGCGGAGATTCCCACCGGCTTCAACCAAAACAAGACCGTGGACAAGTCCGTCACCAACTGGCAGGACTGGCGATCGTTCAAGGATCTGCACAAGGGCGTGCAAGATCTGGAGACTAAGGCGATGCGGCAGATGGGTTCCCTGGGGGGTGGGAACCACTTCATCGAAGTCTGCCTCGATACGAAGGATCAGGTGTGGCTGATGCTGCATTCTGGTTCTCGAAACATCGGCAACAAGTTGGCTCAGTGCCATATCAACACCGCCAAGCAGTTAGCAAAGCTAGCAGACAATGCCCTGCCCGACCCTGACCTGGCGTACTTCGTCAAGGGCACGCCCGAGTTCGCTGCCTACTGGCGCGACCTGCAGTGGGCGCAGCACTACGCCCGCACCAACCGGGATGTGATGATGGAGCGATTCCGTCGCATCGTCGAGAAGCATCTGGTTGGCGGCAAGCCCACGAAGCCACTGCTCCAGGTCAACTGCCACCACAACTACGCCGAGCAAGAAGTCCACTTTGGCGAGGAGGTCTACGTCACCCGTAAGGGAGCCGTCCGCGCCCGCCAACAGGACTACGGTATCATCCCCGGTTCCATGGGAGCCAAGTCCTTCATTGTTAAGGGCAAGGGGGTTGCCGATAGCTACTGCTCTTGCTCCCACGGAGCGGGTCGTCTGATGTCTCGGACCAAGGCGAAGAAGGCATTCACGCTGGATGATCTGGTGAAGCAGACCGCTGGAGTTGAGTGCCGCAAAGACCCCGGCGTACTGGACGAAATCCCCGGTGCGTACAAGCCCATCGATGAGGTGATGGCCAACCAGTCTGACCTCGTCGAGGTCGTCGCCACCCTTAAGCAGGTGGTCTGCGTCAAGGGCTAACGCACTTCGTTAACTCTATCGATGATTGAAAGACGCTCTTCGGGGCGTCTTTTTGCTTTGAGAATAACGCTTGCCCCTAGTGGTTGGAGGACATCGATAATGACCTCTGGTGTTTTCATCAGAGGGTCAGGGTGGGCGATCGCTTATCCAAGGTAGAAAAGCGGAAGACCTACTTCCCCTTTATTTTGAGGGCTTCCCAAGCAAATTGGTCGAGCTTGTCTGCTTGTGATTGATTATAAGACTCAGTAACCCAGCGTCCAAAATTCGCTACTGCTTCAGGAGAAAGAGGAGCCAACTTCCCTTTTATTCTGAAGGCTTCAGCAGCAAATCGATCAAGGCTATCTACCACTGAAGGTTGAGCATCTAACTCAGCAAGCCAGCACCGAAATTCTGTCAGTTCTTCGGGGGAGAGTTGTTCGACGGACTGCTTTAGAACCTCAAGCATAGTCATGGTGGTTGCTTGTGCTGCCCATATTCATGTTTCAGATAGCTTAACTTACAGATCAAGACTAGCTACTCTAGAGACAGAGCCATAACCATCAAAATCCAACGGACAAGACTGCGTTATTTCCATTGATATGGGAATTCATCGGCGGCCTATCAATAGTATTTTCGGGATCTGCTTATGATTTCGCAAACTGATTTGCTCAATCGCATCACTCAAGTTCCTGGCCAATGTGGAGGACGACCTTGTATTAGAGGTATGCGAATTCGAGTGACCGATATTTTAGAGATGCTGGCTGAAAACGTTAGTGTTGATGAGATCTTAGACGATTTCCCTGACTTGGAATTAGAAGACATTCAGGCATGCTTACTCTTCGCCGCACGACGCACAGCTTTTCCTAGACTCACCGCATGAAAATATGGGTTGATGCTCAACTACCGCCAACACTAGCAAACTAGCTAACGCTTACCTTTGGTGTAGAAGCGTCTGCCTTACGGGATTTAGCGCTTCGAGATGCACAGGATATTGTCATCTTTGAAGCGGCCAGATCTGAGAATGCTGTAATTATGACAAAAGACAGTGATTTCATTGATCTGGTCTGTCGTTTAGGAACACCTCCACAAATTTTGTGGCTGACTTGTGGAAATGTTACTAATCGAAACTTGCGACGGTTACTATCTATAACTCTGCCGAATGCATTAGAGCAATTGAGGCAAGGCGAAATGATTGTAGAAATTAGTAATACGCCATAAAAAGACAATTCAGGCTTAATCTTAGAAAGGTATTTGATGACTCGTTATTAAGTAGCTCGTCATGATGAAAAACCAGACCCTAAAAACCTGTGCCGCCCGCGCTGCGGGCGGCACAGGTTTTTAGGGTTTTAGGTTTAATTGCACCTGCCAACTTACTACTCATATATCGATCTTTGCCAGATGGCGACATCAATATATTTTTCGAATTTATATCCTGCTCTTTTAAGGACACCTGCTTCCTCAAAACCGCAGGATTTATGTAGCTTTACGCTGCCTGCATTGGGCAAGGCAATAACGCCCATGATTTCTCGAAAGTTCTGAGCTTTGGCGGAGTGAATGAGTTCGCCATACAGGGCTTTACCAAATCCTTTCCCAGTCTGGTCTTGTGCTAGATAAATTGTTGCTTCTATGGTGTGATTGTAGGCGGGGCGGGGACGAAATGCCCCGTAATAGGCATAGCCAATGATGTCTTGATCCACTTCGCCAACGAGCCAGTTGTGACGCTTTAGCTTTTCTTTGACACGCTGTGCCATTTCCTGAGGAGCGATCGCCGCCAACTCAAAGGTTATTATCGTATTCAAAATATACCAATTGTAAATATTAGTGATTTTCTCTATATCCTTGCTTTCTACTTGCCTTATTTTCATGATGGTTATCTGACTTTTCTGGGGAGAGTAAATACATTCGATGATAGTTCTATTCGATGAATGAGAATCGATTTGTTTAGATTCTTTTTGGATGGATTCAGTGATTTAGATTCAGGTAATCAATGCACTAAAGTCAACGCATGGATTAGAAGGGAGGTAGGCAATGATTCAACATACGATGTATGTTTTGGCGGTTCCAGATTTAGAGGCTTCTGGCGCATTTTATCGAGATGTTTTGGGGTTTTCGATTGAGGAGATTGGCGATCCAGGGTGGCGGATGTTTGTGCGCGATGGATGCCGGATTATGGCCGGGCATTGTCCTGAAGCGATTCCGGCGGCGGAGTTGGGAGACCATTCCTATTTCGCCTACTTCATCGTGGATGATGCGATGAGCGAGTATGAGCGGGTGCGATCGCACAACCCCGACATCATCAAACCCCTGCGCGACGAACCCTGGGGGATGCGAGAGTTTGGCCTCCGCACGGTGGATGGCCATCGGATTATGGTTGGCCAGGATTTAGACGAGTGAGGTGGTACAACGGGGTTTTGGCCGATGAGGTTTTTTATCTATAGATTCGGATTGATCCCATTGGTGCAGAGATGTCTGATAATGAGAGGCGACGTTGTAAAGAAGTATGTCAACTATGCCTTTACCTACCAATCTCACAACCCTCGACGGTACGGTTATGCCTGCGGACAAGCTGCAAGACAAAGTAGTGCTGTTTGTGAACGTTGCCAGTCAGTGCGGTTTGACTCCTCAATACAGCGGCCTCGTGGAGTTGGACAAAGCCTATGGCGATCGCGGCTTTGTTGTTATCGGTGTGCCTTGCAACCAGTTTGGTGAGCAAGAACCCGGTAGCCCCGACGAAATCAAAGACTTTGCCAAGAGCAAGTACGACGTAGAATTCACGCTGCTCGAAAAGCAAGATGTTAACGGCCCTAGCCGGAGCCCGCTCTACCAATTCCTGGTGGGTACGGGGGAAGATATTGCCTGGAACTTTGGCAAGTTTGTGGTCGGTCGCGATGGTCAGGTGGTTGCGCGCTTCGAACCCAAGACGCCTCCCGATGATGCGGACCTGAAGGCGGCGATCGAAAAGGCGCTGTAACTCGCTTTGACATCATTCTGGTTAAGGCTGCATTAGACGCAGCCCTAACATATTTCTAATTTAGGTCTTGATGCGTTCGCATTCGCTAACGCATCCTACATGTGAAGAGGACATCTTTCGGGGTGTCCTCTTTTTGTGTCTGGGATTCACCCTTCATATTCCGTGTCAATTTCGACCTCCATGGTGTCTTCATCGAAGCGCAGGTAAAGGATGTTGGGTCGGCAGCACACCTGACAATCTTCCACATAGGACTGCTGGCTGCCCGCGCTCCAATCCACAAAGGTGAGATTCGATTCGCCACAATACGCGCAGGTGTATTCCGCTGTAGCTTCCATAAGCTTTCGCTGCTCAAGTAGTTGGGGTTGAATTTTGAAGTTTGAGTACCCAGATGCCATCATCCCACCCATCTACCCATCTACCCATCTACCCATCTACTTTCCATCTACCCATCCACTCATCTACCTATGCCATTCACTCAACTCAAGACTGCGCCACCGCGATCGCCCGCACATCCACCTTGCGATCGACCAGCACACGGGGGCACAGGAGGACACGGAAGAGGAGATAGAGAGAATGGAATTCGCCGGGGGTTTCGCGGGTAGTCCATTGGCCGGGGCGACAGAAAAGGGTTTCGACTAGGGTTCGATGGGTGTCGGGGGGCAGGGGATCGAACAAAACCCGGAGGGTGGGCGTGTTGTCGGGATCAGTAACGCGGTCGATCTGTCCGGTGAGGTGCAGCCCTTCTTCCATTACATCCACCGTCACGGGTAGGGAGCGTGCCAGTGTCAGGTTGGGTAGGGAGGTTTGGGTGAGGGTAATCTCTGCGCCGATTTCCGAGAGCATGGTGGTGCTTCCCCAGAGGTCGCGATCGCCCAACCGTACCTGCACCGTGCGCCGCAGGTCAAACCATTCGTAGACGCTAGGGCGGGGTACATCTAGCAGAATTAACAAGCCGATACCCAGCACAATCAGGTTGTAGAAGCTCCAGAACAAAATAATGCCAATCCCCTGGGGCGTCGAGGAATCCTGTCCACTGCTTGCCATGCTATCAACCGGGCCGTTGCTCAGGTTAAGCCAAAGGCTAATGGCCGTGAGGATAAAGAAGACAATCAGCGGCAGGGCGAGTTTCCAATTAAAGGTGTAGCGATCGCTCACTGTTCCCTTGGGCGTTACCTTAAAGCCGCTTGAAAAGGGATTGAGCATGACCTGAACCACTGTAATGGCCAGGGGAAAGCAGAGTACCAGGGAGTAGATGTCGGATAGTAGGGCAGAGCGAGAGCGATAGTTGAGCCAGGAGAAAACTGTTAGTTGCAGCAGATAAAACGGCAGGAAAAAGTACAGTCCCTCTGCGGCTGTCGCTTTGACGGGAAGCACTCCTAGAAACGAGTAGGCAAGGGGAATCAGCAGATAGCCTACGCGGGAAATGCTGGTGAACCAGTGCAACAATCCCTCCAGATGAGCGAGGCGTTGGATCGGTGTCAGTCCTGGAATTGTCAGGGGATTGGATGAGATGAAGAAGGCTTGCAGGGTTCCCCTGGCCCAGCGCAACCGCTGCAGCGCATGGACGGCAATGTTGTCGGCGGCAAGTCCGGCGCTCAGCTTCTCGTCGAGATACACCAGTTGGTAACCCTGGG
The DNA here is from genome assembly GCA_015207365.1 of Vacuolonema iberomarrocanum LEGE 07170. Taxonomy (GTDB): domain Bacteria; phylum Cyanobacteriota; class Cyanobacteriia; order Elainellales; family Elainellaceae; genus Vacuolonema; species Vacuolonema iberomarrocanum. Next base: position 189,955 of record JADEXA010000001.1, on the reverse strand, counting down.
CGGCGATGCGAATGCCTGTGAAGTAGTCTTCGCTGATGGATTCGGTAACAAAGCCCCCGATTGCTTCGAGTACAGCTCGCCGCACCACAAACGATGTGCCGGAACAAATGACGCCCCCAGCGCCATCGCGAATGGGTTGAACCTGGCGATAGAATACCTCTTCTTCTGGGGTCAGCACATCTTCCAGTCCCAGATTACGGGCGATGGGGTCGATGTTGTAGAAGGATTGGGGCGTTTGCACGAGCCCTACCTTTGGATTTTGAAAGAAGCCAACGGTGCGGGTGAGAAAATTTCGAGTGGGGACAAAGTCGGCATCGAACACTACAACTAGGTCGCCTGTGGTTTGGGTGAGGGCGCTGTTCAAATTGCCTGCTTTAGCATGGCGGTTGTCGGGTCGGGTGAGATAGTGGCAGCCCAGCTCTTGTGCCAGTTGTCGGATTTCGGGGCGGCGGGTGTCGTCCAGTAAGTAGATACGTTTTTGGGCATAATCCATCGCTTGACAGCCGATGATCGTACGGCGCAAAACGAAGTAGGGTTCGTCGTAGGAAGGAATGAGGACATCGACGGACGGCACATAGGTTCCGCTCACCACCGCTTGGGCATAGATGTCGGCTTCGGGGCGGCGATCGCGCACCCGCAGGATAAGAAAGAACTGAATCACGGCACCGCTCATCATCAACAGTTCCAGAGCCAGCACACCTACGCTGCACACTCCGTTCAGAGGCGATTCCAGGTTCAGGGTGGAGAGCGATCGCCACAGCAAGTAGCGCACCGTCACGACACCCAAGATGCTCACGACCACGACGCGCGACCAATCCTTGGGGCGAGGCGATAGCCACATCACCCCGAGGACAATTACAAACAATGTGACAGTGGGAATCACCAGATAGCGATCCGCTACCATGGGCGCGTCCAACCACATGGGTGGATTGTTTTGCAAAGCGTTGAGCTGGGTCGCAAGGGTTGCAACGATCCCTGCTCCGGTCAACCAGGCAATGGCGATCGCCCCCACCAGAATTAAAGCGCTGATGACCACCAGGGTGGCGGCGCGAGGGCGGCGGGTTCGCTTTGTCCGAAGCTCCTGGTAAGGCTTTACTCGTGTCGTCATGCAGTCAATCCCTCTGGATGGTCTAAGAACAATGCGTCGTGTAGGAAATAGATCCGTCAGAAGACAAGCTGACATATTGATTTTGCCGAAAACAGCAGCACAGGCGAGCGAGCGACCTTCTCTAAAGGCGGATGAACCTGTTAACCCAGACGCAGCGATGTTGATCGCCACAAACAAGGATCGCCACAAACAAGGAATGAGGGCGATCGCCCAGTCAGTCCATCAGGAGAGTCAGATCCGGCTTCAGTTCGCTGAAATCCATATCTTCGCAGCCGTTTGGACGAGCGTTGAATGGCAAGACAACCGTTCGTTAAATGCCTATCCTTTATTTCATTTACCGCTTCTGGTTCACGACGTCTGTTGGTTAGTACCGATTTCGATTACTTCTGGATTATGCATTTTAGGAAAATTAAGAAATCACCAATAACATTGGGAACAATTAAATCGTCTTTGGTTGACTTTAGTGTGACAACAGATGTACCTGGCATGTTCCTCAACTCCTAAATTTATGGACAGTGTCATGGGACGGGCCGTTCAATCCCTGTTGCTGCCACTGTCAACATTCGAGCTAGGATGAAACAGCGAAAACGTTGGCAATTCCTAACTTATTCTGTGTTCTCTTGACCGTCCAAGCATCCTTCTATATGGCGAAACCGCGCGTAAAAAAAGAGTCTTACCACCATGGCGATCTACGGCAGGCATTGATTGAGGGGGCGATCGCCCTCATTTCAGAAAAAGACATTGGCAGCGTATCGTTGCGGGAGGTCGCCCGGCAGGTGGGGGTATCCCACGCAGCACCCTATCGCCACTTTGCCGATAAGGAGGCGATGCTGGCGGCAGTTGCAGAGGAAGGATTCCGGGGATTGCAAGACGCGATGCAAGCGCAGGTGGATGCTCATCCTAACCAGCCGCTTCAGCAGTTCAATGCCACTGGACAAGCCTATATTGATTGGGGACTCGAACATCCAGCCCATTACCAGGTTATGTTTGGCGGTACCCAAGGCAATCCGGAAACATACCCGACCCTCTACAAAACCGCTGGGCAGGCGTTTCAAGTCCTGGTGGATGCGATCGTCCGGAGTCAGGTAGCGGGCAAGATACAACCGGGCGACCCAAAGCAAATGGCGAATGTGGCTTGGGCGATGGTGCATGGGATGGTGATGCTGATTCTAGCAGGGCAGCTTTCGCCGCAACAGTCGGCAGAATTGTCGGAATTTGGCAGGCGATCGCTCCTCTATGGCCTTGCCCAACAACCGAGTCCTGAATGAAAGAAAAACCATGGACGGAGGCCACATTCGAAATCAGTCAAATTTTGAGAGCTACCCCTACGGAAAATCCTGGTAGACTTAGTTCCAGCCTTTTCTCCAATCTCCTGTGGGGGTGTGTTCCATGTCCGATAATCCAATGTTCCAAAATCCATCTGAGGCGCAGCGTGCCCTGGAGCGTGAGCGCGACCTTCCCATGACGGGGTGGCAGCAGGAAGTGTCCCAGGGATTGGAATACGGACTGGATGCCGCAGAAAGTATTCGCGATCGCACCATCTCTACTTTTTCCCGTGGGGAGTTGCCCCACTTTGCCGGGATTAATACCTTCCTCAAAGCCCCCTACCTCGAAGATGTACGGCAGGTAGGTAACTATGACGTGGCGATCGTCGGGGTGCCCCACGACAGCGGCACCACCTATCGCCCTGGCACGCGCTTTGGCCCCCAGGGGATCCGCCGCATCTCTGCCCTCTACACCCCCTACAACTTCGAGCTGGGCGTCGATCTGCGCGAGCAAATCACCCTCTGCGATGTTGGGGATATCTTCACGATCCCAGCCAACAACGAAAAGTCATTTGACCAGATCTCCAAAGGAATTGCCCATATCTTTGCGTCTGGAGCCTTTCCCATCCTGCTAGGGGGCGACCACTCCATTGGCTTCCCCACCGTGCGCGGCATCTGCCGTCATCTGGGCGACAAGAAGGTGGGCATCATCCACTTCGATCGCCATGTCGATACCCAGGAAACCGACCTGGATGAACGGATGCACACCTGCCCTTGGTTCCACGCCACCAACATGGCAAATGCTCCGGCTGAAAATCTCGTGCAGTTGGGCATCGGTGGCTGGCAAGTGCCCCGTCAGGGCGTCAAGGTTTGTCGAGAACGGGCGACCAATATCCTCACCGTCACCGACATCACCGAAATGGGCATCGATGCCGCCGCAGAGTTTGCCATCGAAAAAGCGACCGATGGCACCGACTGCGTGTGGATCAGCTTTGATATTGACTGCATTGATGCGGGATTTGTCCCCGGTACGGGTTGGCCCGAGCCCGGTGGCCTACTGCCCCGCGAAGCCTTGGCACTACTCGGCAAAATTATTCAAAAGGTTCCCGTTTGCGGCCTGGAGGTGGTGGAAGTGTCGCCGCCCTACGATGTCAGTGACATGACGGCGCTTATGGCCACCCGCGTAATTTGCGATGCCATGGCGCATCTGGTGCTGTCCGGGCAACTCCCGCGCCAATCCAAGCCTGCCTACATCACTGAAGAATGCAACATGCAGGTAGACACCGCCTGGACATAGGAGCATGTGCGGTTTGATTGCCTAAGAGGGACGGCTGAAACCATTGCTAGACGAACGAGACTCACCGTTGCAGATGCTCAAAGAACTAACGGAGTGGAAGCCCCGTCGATCGTGCAGGGTAAAATTGCTGGCTCTGGGAACGATAGCATCTCCAGCTTTTCGGGATGGGTGAGCAACTCGTAGGCAGCTAACAGTCCGGCGATCGTCCAAGTTTGACGTTTTCGGGCTTTTCGGCCCATCAAGCGCCCGGTTCTACCGTCGTAATATTCAGGCCACCCATCGTCCTGTAGGCGACTGGCCGCAATTTCAACGGCCTTATGTCCTAGCTCTGGGCGTTTGCCCTTGATCGCCGCTGCGGCGATCGCCCACACCAGAAAAGGCCAGCTCCCGCCGTTATGGTAGGACCAGGGCTTGTTTTTGGGATCTGACCCAGTGATGAGTTGCCAGTCCCGGCCTTCCAGGGCAGGAAAGCAGGCTTTGATTGGCATAGCGCCGACCAAGTCTTCCCAGCGATGCTCCAGTTGGTTGAGAATCGCCTGTTGCTGGTTATCATTCGCTAAACCGCTGAAGGTACTGAGCAAATTCCCCTGGGACAACCAACGAAAATCCATCCGGGCAGGGCCTAGATTCCCAACAAAGTACCCGCCATCTTCGCGCAACCACCCTTCTAGCCAGGACGGAATGGAGTCGGCATAGATATTGAATTGGTTGATGGAGTCATCGCCAAACTCTTCGGATTGGTAGCGATAAATTTCGTTTAGCTGCGGAAAATTGAGCCAATAGTATTGCCGCAGGTGAAACGTCAGATGGGATAGCCGTGTTTTGGCCGCATCGATGTAGACGTCGTTGGTGTCATTTGGAATCAGGAGTTCTTGGGCTGATTGCAACGCCATGAAAAAGAGCACCTGAATGTCGAGGGGATAGCCATAAACCCCCATGCGACGGTCAATCATGAAAGAACCATCGGGAACCAGCATGGTCGGAAACATGTCGAACCTGGCGAGCAGGCAAAGGTCGAGGAGCAGCCGAATCCCGGTTTGCACGTCGGAGCGATGGGCAAAGTTCCAGTCCTGAGTAACGTTGGTGTAAGCCCGTAGCAGAATCAACCACCAGAAGGCAGAGTCAACGGGCGTAACACGAGCGATCGCCCGTTCCCCAAAATCGGCTTCCAGTGCGTCTTTGCCATTGTGCTGCACCACTTTAAAGCTGGCAGGCATCAGCCCCTCACCGGGTTTAAAGCAGTTCAGTTGCTTCTCATGGGTTTGGAGCCTCAGGGTCGCCAGCAGAAAATTGCGGACAATCTCTGTCTCACCGCGCAACAGGAAGGCGATCGCCGATACCGCAAAATCGCGCATGAAGCACTGGTCATAGTTCAAAGCCTCCATCGAGTCACCACAGGCAGCCAGGGTGCCAATGGGTTTGCCGTCATAGGTCATTACTGACTGTTCCAGCAAATCCCAGCCGATTTCGATGCTCTTGTCCAGTTCTTTCATGGTCGCAATAAGTAAATTAAAGGATTTTGGCCCTTAGCGGTAATCACTTATTCTACCCGTACCAATCTTTCTAGTCGGGGTTGCAGCATCCAAGGATGATTTTTTCAGGGGCGTACTGCGCTCCTGAAAAAATCATCCCCGCACCTCTAGTCTTCGCCAAAGAAGGCAGGATAGACAAAGGCAAAGGCCGTTGAACTGGGCACCACTTCGCCATCCAGGGTTTCGATAATCGCCGTGTCAAGGGTCTGATCCCAGCGGGCACGAATGGGGGTTTCTCCCAACTCGACCATTATCTCTCCGGCAGCTTCCAGCTCGGCATGGACAAACTGGGCGCTGGTTCCCGAAAACTGGTTGTGCGGCGTTTGGTCATCGGCCTCCCACACATAGCTCACAATTTCCTTGGGATGGTGAGCCAGTTGCTGCTGGTTGCGCGCCGGAAACACCAACGTTTCGTTCGTGTAGTAGGTGCCATAGGGATATTCGAAGTAGTTGCGGCTATGGCCTGTGTCAGTTCCCAGGATTTGGCTATTGGGATAAGCCGCCAGCCAGCTGCCCAGGCGCGCTTTCACCGCAGGCAGCATCGGCAACTCTCGGTTTACCGCTGGGCCGACAACACCTAACGCCCAGGGCTGGGCATAGAGGCTATCATCGGCGCGATCGTACATCACCAGACAACTCTGGTAGAGCTTGCCCGATACCCCAAAGGTCGTCTCGCCCCGATCAAACGCGATGATGGTGTCGCACAACGGGCAATAGGTGACGCTGACATTCACTCCGCCGATGGTGTCGTTCACAATTTCATGCCAGTTCAAAATGCCGTAGGGGTAAGCTTTGGCTTCGCCATTCACCACCATGCCAACAACCCATTCGTCTTCTCCAAACGGTGTCGTCTCAGCGGTATCAAACTGCGGCGCATCGATACTAGGAATGCCATCTTTCGGTGGGCCACCCGCCAGCAGTTCATCCAGGTCAATACGGCTATAGGCTTCCGGATCAATATCCTGCTTCTCCAGATCACCCAATTCCTGCGTCTGGTCATGAAGCACCTGCGTCCAGGAAAAGTATTGCAGCTTAATGTTGTCCCAGGTCGCTGACTGCGAGAACATCGTCGTCCCCACAATCAACACAGCGGTCAATGTCGCAGCGATCGCCCCTTTCCAAATCCGGCGCATCCGTCAGTCCCCCACGATGATCACAGCTATCCCCAATACGAAGAAAGGTCAGCTTTGGATGTGAACCAAGAATCAACACAGCTATGCCTAGCCTGCTTACCTAAAACAGCGTGAACGAGAGCAATATCAATGCTTCGCTCCATTCGACCACGGCGCCGTAGGTGTCGCCCGTGTGCCCCCCCAGCCGTTGCCCGAAGTAGATCGCTGTGAGGCAGGCGATCGCCCCTCCACCCATGCCTAAGCCCACTTGCAGCCAGCCCCAGGTTGGGTCAAAGGCCAGCGGCAGAACCGCCATGCCCAGCATTAGCATCAGACTAGGCACGATGTCCCAACTGGAGCGGATGGCTTGTTTGTGGAAGGCGCTGTTTCCCGTGGGTTTGAGATATGGGTAGAAGGCGATCGCCACCTGTTGCCCCCAGCGTCCCCATCCAGCAGCGAGGAGCAGCACCCAGAGCAGGTTGGCTTTGAGGGTGAATAGAGCCGAAATTTTGAGGAGGAGGAGGGCGATCGCAGCCATCACCCCAAATGCGCCGCTGCGGCTGTCGCTCATGACCTCTAGACGGCGATCGGGATCAGTGGCAGAGAGGCCATCTGCCGTATCCATTGCACCATCCAGGTGTAGCCCGCCCGTGAGTGCCACCCATAGCAAAACAATCCCCACACTGCGGGGGAGCAGCGGCATATTGAGTGCCGTCAGCCCTAAATCTGCAAGCGCCAACAGCCCCGCCAGCAGCAAACCCACCAGGGGAGCGTAGCGAGCGATGAGCGGAAAGTCTGCCGTCCAGCTCAGCGGAATGGGCAGAATTGTATAGAATGTGACGGCTGCGAACCCTTGCCGAATCCAGTGGAGGGGTCGTCTTAGGGTATTCATTCCTCGATCTCGCCTCGCTGCTCGAATGCTTTACACCACATCACGGTCAGCATAGCAGTGAGCTCGATCACACTCTTATTGTCTGAGATTCAGCTAGAATACTGAATTCCTCCGGACAAAAACTCGTCATAATTGGAGGGTATATCTTCCTTCTCAGCCCTTAGAATTCTCAGCCCTTAGAAAAATTCGAGATTTCGTAAATTCTAGGAATGAGACTTCATTCAACTTTGCGGAAAGCAGAACGTGAGTGAGCTAAGATTGCAGCATGAGATACGAAATGATGATTTGGGCGATTGCTCAAGGAATCTATGGAGTCGAGTGTTTCAGTAACAGCCAGAGTTATGTCACCTCTAGGCTACCCAGCTCTCTGAAATTCTTAACGACGTTAGAAAAGTTCATAGTCCGTAAGGTTCTCTCAAGATTTCATGGAAGATTCCAGACGGCGCTAAAACAGTCTGAGATATAGATTAAGCCAGTCTAAATAGGCTGGTTTGTCTGGGGACAAAGTGAAAGCGTTTTGCCATGTCTTGTGGTTAACGCATCTGGAGTGATTTCGTTTTTGACGCTCCGGTTCGGCCAGCCTTGCTAGGGTTTAGATTTTTTGAGTCTTATGAATTCAGATCAACTTTCTGGAAACACCGCTCTTCCCGCACCTTGTCTTGTCGATGCAGGAATTGTGGCGAGCAAACAGGATATGCACCGACTGCTGTCGGATTTGAGTCGTGTCCGCTACTGCTATCTGCAAGACGGCGAGTTGCAAAGTGAGAACGAAGGCTATGTGATGGAGGTTTTTGCGGATCCTCAACGCTCAACCCTGGTTGCCAATCACACGCTTTATCTCAACGTCCATAGCTTTGATTACATGGAACTGGGGCAGTCTCCCGATGGGTATCCCTGCTTCAATCTCATTCAAGACTGTCGAAAGCTGCGCCTGATTCCGCTGACCAATCCTCTGGAAGAACAAAATGCCCGTCGCCTGAATGCAGCAGCCCTAGAAGCGGTTGTGACGGAAGTTCTTTCCGCCAGTTGGGATGTGCGGATGGACGATGAAGACAATTTCGCGTTTTAAACTCTAAAAAGAATTTTCCTTTCGCTCTTTTGCCCTTCAAGGGTAGACGAAGATTTTTGGGCGTAGTTCCCGCCAATTTTGAACGTTTCTTGCTAAGGTTTTATAAATTTCTTTCTAATAGACTTCATTGCTCTGGCTCGTCTTGTCGCGAAGGTGACAATGCCCAGAATATTTTGAGGTCAACATTTCTACTGTCTAGGTCTCTGTGTCGACAACGGTGATTGACAACCCATCCGCAGAGCTCAGGGCAGAGCATCCCATCATTCCACGCAGGTAGCGTCTATTGAGCGTTCCATTCAAGTTCTCATTTCACATTGAGGGGCAGTGCTCCAAAACGCAAGCCCGTGCCGCCACGTTTCAGACCCCGCATGGTGTATTTGAAACTCCCCGGTTTATGCCCGTCGGCACCCTGGCCAATGTCAAAACCCTGACGCCTGACCAACTCCGCGAGACGGGGGCACAAATGGTGTTATCAAACACCTATCATCTACACCTGCAACCCGGGGAAGAGATTGTCCAGAAGGCTGGTGGCTTACATCACTTCATGGGGTGGGATGGCCCAATGCTGACGGATTCGGGTGGATTTCAGGTCTTTAGCCTGAGCGAAATGCGAACGATTAACGACAAAGGGGTGACCTTTCGATCGCCCCGCGATGGGCAAATGATCCACTTTTCTCCTGAGCGCTCTATTCAGATCCAAAATGCTCTAGGAGCCGATGTCATCATGGCATTCGATGAATGCCCCCCCTACCCGGCCAGTTGGGAAGAAGTAAAAGCGTCAACCGATCGCACCTATCGCTGGCTAGAGCGCTGCATCGCGGCTCACCAGCGCCCCGATCAGGCCTTATTCCCGATCGTGCAGGGCGGGGTGTATCCCGATTTACGAGAAGACGCGGCACGGGCGATCGCCCAATTTGATACTCCCGGTTTCGCCATCGGTGGGGTGAGCGTGGGCGAACCCGCTCACCTGATCGAAAAGATTGTGAAAGTAACAACACCGCTTCTTCCCGAAAACAAGCCCCGCTATTTGATGGGGATCGGCACCTACCGAGAAATGGTGCAGGCGATCGCCGCTGGGGTCGATATGTTTGATTGCGTCATTCCCACGCGTCTGGCCCGCCACGGGGCAGCTCTAGTCCAGGGCGAACGCTGGAACCTGAAGAACAATCGCTATCGGGAGGACTTTACACCCCTGGATGCGGAGTGCCCCTGCTACACCTGCCGCAACTTTTCCCGGGCTTACGTCAGCCATTTGCTGCGATCGCGCGAAATCCTGGCGTTTACGTTGCTGTCAATCCACAACATCACCGAGCTGGTGCGGTTTACATCACGCATGCGGGCGGCAATCTTGGGCGATCGGTTCGAGGCAGAATTTGGTTCCTGGCTGACCGAGTAGCGCTATGAAGGCGGTATCAAATTTAGGCGGCTTGAGCCAGGGCGCTTGCCCGTAGCACGTCTACCAAGTCCTTCAACCCATCTTCGTTGATGCGGTAGCTGAGTGGATGGGCGACGAGCCGGGCGGTGGTCTCAAACAGCGTTTCGATTTCGACCAGGTTGTTTTCCTTCAGCGTACGGCCGGTGGCAACCAGATCGACGATCGCCTCTGACATACCTGTAATGGGTCCCAGTTCCACGGAGCCATACAAGGGGACAATCTGCACAGGCAGGTCAATACTTTGAAAGTAGTCGTGGGCGCAGTTGACAAACTTGGAGGCAACGCGGCAGTGGGGTGGCAGGTCGAGGACAGAACGGTAGGGACTCGTCGCTTGTACGGCAATAGACATGCGGCATCCGCCAAAGCCCAGGTCTGCCAAATGGGCAACACGAGGGCGCTTCTCTCGCAGCACATCGTAGCCAATCATGCCCAACTGGGCCTGCCCATACTCCACATAGACCGGCACGTCATAGTTTCGCACCAGCAATCCTTTTGCCTGCTGGCTGCGATCGAGAATTTCGAGTTGTCGCACCGAAGGATCCAGAAAATCGCTGAAATCCAAACCCACGGATTTCAGTAACTCAATGCTTCCCTTCAATAAACTTCCTTTGGGCAGTGCTACGGTAATCATGCCAGCCTTGAAATTGCAACGAAACCGATCGTATCATTCTCTCTGCCTGACCAGGCTTTATCAGGGTGCTGCTGCGGTTGGGCGATCGCATGAGAAACGGCACGAGTAGAGGATGGGTGTTTGCTTGAAGCAATTTAATTTTGATGATCAATTATTCTTCAGTTTGGCTGTTGCGGGAAATAAGCCAACAGGGATTGCTAACTATGCTGTGAATTTGGCCCAGAATCTACCCATCACTGGCGCAACCTTCTTTCGTCCCCAGAAGCTCTCTCCAGAACGCTTTCACGATCGCTTGACCGACAATCATTGGCTGGAAATTCCGGCTGACTACAGCGCAGAAGCTGGGAAGAAGGGACATTTGGGGCGACTCGTTTGGACACAATTTCGCTTATCTCAGTTTTGTAAAAAGGCTCGCACTCAGGCCAAGCGGTCGGGGTTAATTTTCTCCCCTGCACCTGAAGCCCCCTTGGGGGTGGGCTGTCGATCGGTGGTGATGGTGCATGATTTGATTCCGCTACGATTTCCCAACTGGCGATCGCCCCTCACCCTCTACGCCAAATTTTATGTCCCGCAAGTTCTCCGCGAAGCCCAGCATATTGTTTGTAACTCTCAGGCAACAGCGGATGAAATCGTCGAGTTTTTTGGAATTCCGGCGCGCAAGATTACGCCCATCCCCCTAGCCTATGATGCCGAGCATTTTCGTTGGTTGAATTATCCCAAGCAAAATTATTTTGTGGTGTTGGGGCGTCCCGATCCACACAAAAACATGGAGCGAATTCTCGATGCATTTGCCCAGATTTCTCTCAAAACCAACGACACCGAACTGTGGTTTGTTGGCCCTGAAGATCCGCGCCGCACTCCAGAGCTGCGGGCAAAGGCGTCAGCGTTGGGTGTTGCAGAACGGGTGAAGTTTGTAGGTTATGCAGCCTATGCAGACTTGCCAGAGATTTTGGGCGGAGCGATCGCCCTGGTTTTTCCTAGCCTGTGGGAAGGGTTTGGGCTTCCGGTGCTAGAAGCAATGGCCTGTGGAACCCCTGTGATTACATCGAATCGGTCTGCACTGCCGGAGGTTGCCGGAGATGCGGCGCTCCTCATCGATCCTGAAAATGTAGAGGATCTGGCCGAGGCGATGGGGGCGATCGCGACCGATACGGCTCTGCGCGAAAACCGGCAGCAAGCGGGCTTGGCAAGGGTTCAGCGCTTTAGCTGGCAGAAAACGGCTTACCAAACCGCCGAATTGTTGCATCAAGTTGCGTTTTAGCTAGAAGCAATAAAGATCTCCAACTTCTTGAAGAAGTTGGAGATCTTTTGGAGGTCATTCTAAACCCTTACAAAATTGCAGCGTTTAGCGCGATTCAACCGGGATTTGCATGGCTTTTGCTAGCTCGGCTGCAACCTGGGGGCGAGAGAACTCTGGCGGGGGCAGCTCACCGCGACGCAGCATTTCCCGTACCTTTGTGCCAGAAAGGTGAACCCGCTCTTCGGGCAGACTGGGGCTGGTCTTGGTGGTTGCCATCTGCTGCGTGCGCTTGCAGAAGAAGGCGTGCTCAAACTTCAAAGGCGTGATGTCCAATTCCCCGGGCTCAAATTCATCAAAAATGTATTGAGCATCGTAGGTGCCGTAGTAGTCACCTACACCTGCATGGTCGCGCCCAACAATAAAGTGGGTGCAACCATAGTTCTTGCGAATGAGGGCATGGAAGATGGCTTCACGAGGGCCTGCGTAGCGCATGGCAGAGGGGTTGATGGCGAGGACGACGCGATCGTGGGGGAAGTAGTGATCGCGCATGATTTCGTAGCACCGCATCCGCACATCAGCGGGGATGTCATCTTTCTTCGTGGCACCCACTAGCGGATGGAGAAACAGCCCATCTACAATTTCCAGCGCACATTTGATGATGTACTCATGGGCCCGGTGAATGGGGTTGCGAGTTTGGAAACCGACCACAGTTTTCCATTCCTTTTCGCGGAACAATGCCCGAGATTCTGCCGGATCGATTTGATAGGCCGGGAAACGGGGGTCGGCTTCCCGCTTCAACAACCAAACGGGCCCTGCCAAATTAACTTCGCCCTGACTGTAGACCACGGCAACGCCGGGGTGCTTCTCTTCGTTTGTACGATAAACATGCAGCGCTTCATGGATCTTGTCGTAGGTAAACTTCTGTTGAAGCTCCATGACGCCAACGAAGGTTCCTGATGCATCATCCAGGCGGATCAGCGCCCCTTCCTTCAGTGCATCGGCTGTTTCCTTGCTAACGGACAGCGTCACAGGAACCGCCCAGGGCAAGCCATTTTCCAGACGCATGTTGTCGACAGCACCTTTATAGTCGGCCTGGTTCATAAATCCCGTCAGCGGGCTAAAGCCACCGATCGCAATCATGACCAAGTCGGAAACGGCGCGTTCATCCAGCGTGACGCGGGGCAGGTGATCGGCTTTATCCAAAAACTCCTGCCGCTGCTCGTCAGTACAAATACGATTTATCAGTTCTCCGCCATGGGGCGCGATGTTCTTAATGGATTGGCTCACAGTTTGTGCCTCCCAAAAACTGCATACGAATTCTGAGTGTGAATATGAGATACGCGCCTATACATCCTATTACGGAGTGTGTACTCCTACCCCGGAGACCAAGCCCTGCCAGGCGATAGAATCTGCCTATCAGCTCCATACAAAGACGAGCAGAGACGCTGAATGTTCGCCTCTGCTCGTCGTAATTTGATTGAAGTGGCTGAATGGCAGACTAGCTATTGAATTCCTGGCTCAACGATGTAGCCGAGTTTTTCTTGAGCATGAAGATGGCAAGCACAACGCCCACGGCAGCCAATGCCATTGTGGGATAGAAGAAAGCGGTATAGCTTCCTACCAGATCTCGCAATCGTCCTGCCAGCAGGGTTCCCAGAAGTGCTCCGACACCAAAGGCGGTAAACACGATGCCATAGTTTTTGGCATAGTCTTTAGCTGGAAAGAGCATCAGCGTCGCAGTGGGGGCGATCGCCAACCAACCTCCTAGGGCGAAGGTAAATAGACAGAAAGCAATGAGGTAGCTGGCCGTTTGTCCGGCGCTGGCATTCAGCATCATGATGGAGCCGATGATGATCAGCACGTAGGACGCGATCGCCGCTGTGCGAGCATTGAAGCGATCGGTAAACCAGCCGAAAAATGGGCGACCCAAGCCATTGAAAATGGCGAACAGAGACACACTCAGAGCGGCTGTATTGGGGTCGAGGTTAATAATTTCCTGAGCAACTGGGCTGGCAATGCCAATGGAGGCCAAACCAACAAAGGTACCAATGACATAGCAAAACCACAGTCCATAGAAAGAACGGCTCTGAAAGAGTGGGGTGCTCTCGGAGGAACCTGTTGAATCTGCGTGAGGTGGTTCTTGTCCGGCAGGCTGCCATTGGGCGGGTGGCATTTTCATCGTCAAAGAAATGACCAGAATAATAAGCGTAAAGGCCATTCCCAAGGTAATGAATGTAGGCATCACGCCTCTAGAGGCAATCAGGTTGCGGGCAATGGGCGCAGTAATAAGAGGAGATAACCCAAACCCAACAACCGTCAGCCCAACGGCTAGCCCCTTGCGTTCGGGGAACCACCGCGCGACTACGGCCAGCGGCACACCATAAGCAATGCCCACCCCAATTCCAGCCATGACCCCATAGGTAAGGACGAGGGTTGTAATGTTTCCAGCAAAGCTCGACAAGATATAGCCCAAGCCCATGATGACCCCACCAACCGCTGTTACCACGCGGGCACCAAAGCGATCGATATAGAAGCCAGTGATGGGCATCAACACGGCAAACACCACGAGCAAGGTTGTAAATGGCAGCAAACTTTCGGTTGCGCTAATGCCAAGCAGTTCTTCAAGAGGGGTTCGAAAAATACTCCAGGAATAAACCGTACCCAGACACAAAAGCACCGTAATACCAAGGGGTATCAATAGCCAACGACCCTGCTCTGCAGGCAAGCCTAAAATTTTTGTGGCATCCGAAGCGGTGCCACGCACTTGCGTGTCATTCATGATTTTATTGAAAATTGTTTTACTGAAAGGATTTGATTTTTATCGAGCAATGCTCACAGTAACTAGAGGCGCGCTCTGTTGTTTTGCTCTCTAAACTGACTGTAGTGTTGGTGCTGTAAATTCTATTACTATACGGCACCAAAAATCCTTCATTATCGCTTTGACTTTGTATAGATTTAAGACAATAGATCAACGATCCGTTGATAGGCGTATTGATAGAAGCGATCGCCTCTTATTCACTTCCAGTAGAAATTTTGCTCACCATACTATCCCGTTCAATGGTGATGCCTTATATCAAATTCGGTTGAAGAACCCAGATATTGTTTGCACCCGCTGCGCTGCAGCGAGTGCAAACAATATCTGGGCTTTACGGTCGTTTAACCGGATTTGATATAAGGCATTATTGTATGTGCAGTCCTGCCTAGAACGCTCTTGTCTATAGGTCACAAGACTGTTAGATTTTCTATCCACTAAGGGTTTATAAATGTTTGGCTCTAGCAGTCTTAGAATTGGTGCGTTTTGTTGATGTTGTAGACAGGTCTCGCTCACAAAACCAGTAGGCACACTCAGGACTACGCGAAACGCTTGTAATCCTGAGCTTGAGCCTTAGAGGTTATTTGCAAGGTGCCAGAAGATGGTGGATTCTTCATGCGCGCTGCCTACGAAAATTCGACAGCGTAGGAACTACTTTTATAGCGAGCGATCGCAAATGGTGTGTGAAATCGAATGTTCAACTTACCCAAGGGCTTCGTAGTGGTCGGCTTCGACCGCATTATAGAATCGCTTGAGGAAATCAGGAATTGCGCTTTGGATGCGCTCCCAACTAGGAATAAATGGCGTTTCCATTGGATTGTCTATGAATATTTCTCCTGCGCGCATGATGCTTTCGGTAAAGGTTTCAACGGCTTGTTCTTCGACATGGCGATCGAACTCTAAGCCATTCATAAACGCATCATTTTGATAGGACGCAACCATATCCAATGCCATGCGATAGTAAGTTGCCTTGACCGTACGAAAGGTTTCACTGGTCAACACACATCCCTTGATGGCCAACTTACGAAAGATAGATTTTGTGATGTCAACGCTCATTTTTGACAACCCAGATGTGGTATCTCCAATGGAAAGGGGCTGATGTTTGTGATCGTAAATATCCATGATTTCGGCTTGGCAAATTCGCAAGGACGCATGGTTGCGGAAAATCTCTGACAAAATACCTACTTCTAAACCCCAATCACTCGGAATTCGCAATCCAGGGATGATGTGCGTTCGTAGGGCAAACTCACCAGATAGGGGATAGCGAAAGCTGTCGAGATATTCCAGATATTCATTGGTTCCGATCGCCACCTTGAGCGCCCGTAGCAGTGGCGTTACTAACAACCGAGTGACACGCCCTTTGAGGCGATCGTCTCCAATTCGCGCATAGTAGCCTTTGCAAAACCGATAGTCGAATTTCACATTGGCGATGGGATAAATCAATCGGGCTAACAAGCTGCGATCGTAGGTCTTAATATCACAATCATGGATTGCAACCGCATCTGCCCGCTCTGATGCCAGCACATAACCTAGGCAGTACCAAACATTGCGTCCTTTGCCCATTTGTCGGGGTGAAAGTCCATGTTCGGCTAATTCCTGATCCAGCGCCTTGAGGCGAGGGCCATCATTCCACAAAATCCGGTAGTTTTGGGGCAGATCCTTGAAATATTGACTGGCATAGAGCCATTGTTCGGGGTCAGCCCGATCCAGCCCAATGATAATCTGATTCAAATAGGGAACCTTCTGGAGTTCGGAAACGATGTTTTCCATCGCCTTCGTTTCCAATTCGCTAAACAAAGAAGGTAGAATTAATCCCATTCGAAACTGTGATGAAAACTCCAGCAAATCGGCTTCTAAATCTTCGATTGGTCGTTTCACCAAATTGTGTAGTGTGGTGATTGACCCATGTTGATAGAAATCCGCCATTTTTGTTGATTTCCTCCACTCGCATTGCAATCCACATTCATGACGCCGATTCAGGAGAGGCAGGACGTAACCCGACCCGCCAAACATGGAAGTGGGAAAAGACGCCATATCGGCTATGACTAGACAGATGCAACCGGACTCTATGACCTACCTGGAGCGTCATCTGTTCGACAAACCCACATTCCACTATGAAAATACAGGGTTTTGGTCGCACTGTTTGTTCCTAAAAGCGCAAAGTCGCTGAAACGCTTGTGCATTCAGTCGTTTGCGAACACCGAGCGATCCTAGTCCAACCTTCTTCCATAACGAGAATCCCCTCTAGCTGGCGCGCTCGGCTAGCTCAAGCCAATACTCGGTAGCTGTGTCAATGTTTTCGCTGAGAGTTGCTAGCTGCTCGGTCAGTGCCTGAAGCTCCTGAAAATCGCTGGGTGGGTTGCTGTAGAGCAAGGTTTCTAAATCGGTTTTTTCCTGTTCCATTTGAGGAATCTTTGTTTCTAATTCTTCATACTCTCGCTTTTCTTTGTAGGAGAGTTTCCGGGGTTTTTCTTTTGTTGAAGCAGGTGTAGATTTGGATGATTTTTCTTTCGCTTTGGGCTGTTTTTCAGGTGTTTTCGTTTGCTTGTCTGTTGCCTTCTCGTCTTTCTGTTTGAAGTCTAGATACATGGAATAATTGCCAGGATATTGGCGAATAGTTCCCTCTGATTCAAAGGCAAAGATGGTATCAACGGTGCGATCGAGGAAATAGCGATCGTGAGATACGACAATCACACACCCATTGAAGTCTTCCAGATAATCTTCGAGAACAGCTAGGGTTTGTACATCCAAGTCATTGGTTGGCTCGTCTAAAATCAACACATTGGGGGCTCTCATTAGCACGCGCAACAGGAACAGGCGTCGCCGTTCGCCGCCCGATAGCTTACTAATGGGAGCATATTGTTGGTTGGGCGGAAACAGGAAGCGCTCCAGCATCTGTGAGGCGGTGATGATGCTCCCATCATTCGTTTTCACCAACTCGGCAATGCTTTTGAGATAATCAATCACCCGATCCTTTTCATTCAGGTTCACATCATCGGAATGTTGATCAAAGTAGCCAATGTGGATTGTTGAACCAATTTCAACCTTACCCGCGTCCGGCTCAATACGTCCGGTGATGATGTCCATTAGAGTCGATTTACCGACCCCATTTCCGCCAATAATTCCCACCCGATCGTCAGGGTTAAAGAGATAGGAAAAATCTTTAATTAATGTGCGATCGCCATATCCCTTATCAACATGTTCCAGGGAAATGACCTTCTTCCCGATGCGCCGCCCAACGGTAGAAATATCCACTTTTCCCTGGGCTTGCTTAAAGTCCTGGTTTTGCATGTCATGGATGCGATCGATGCGAGCTTTTTGCTTAGTGCTGCGAGCTTTAGGCCCCCGCTTTAGCCATTCCAGTTCGCGCCGCAAAACTCCAGCATGTTTGCGTTGCGTACTCGCCTCAGCTTCCTCGGCTTCCGCTTTTTTCCCCAGATAGTAAGCATAGTTGCCGGAATAGCCGTAGATATTGCCCCGGTCAATTTCAAGGATGCGATTGGTGACGCGATCGAGGAAGTAGCGATCGTGGGTGATGAGCAGTAAGGCCCCGCGAAATCGATTGAGATAGCTTTGCAACCACTCTACCGACAGAGCGTCCAGATGGTTGGTGGGCTCATCCATCAGCAGTAAGTCGGGGTCGGAAAGCAGGGCGGTGGCGATCGCGATCCGCTTTCGATAACCTCCGGATAGGTCTCCCACCCGCGCTTCGAAGTCCTCAATTCCCAGTTGGCTCAGTACGGTCTTTGCATTGGTTTCCAGCTCCCATGCACCCACCGCATCAATCTTTTCGGCAACGGTCGAGAGGCGTGCCAGTAGGGTGTCGGCCTGCTCGGGATGCCGTGCCATTCGATGGGACAGATCTTCGTACTCCCGAATGAGCGCCATCTGCTCACCACTGTCGGCAAATACCTGCTCCAGCACGGTGTGGTCATCATCCACATTCGGTTGCTGGGGCAGATACACAATTTTGGCTCCAGAATTCTGCCAGATGTCACCGCTATCCACGGGCTCCATCCCCACAATCATCTTCAGCAGCGTCGATTTGCCCGAGCCGTTGATGCCAATCAGCCCCACTTTGTCCCCTTCTTCTAGGCTGAAGCTGGCATCACGCAGAATCTCTTTGATGCCAAAGTCTTTTTTGAGCGATCGCGCTGAATAAAGCGTCATACAGAAGAACCCAGGATGAAGAGAGCAACCAACTTCTCAGTTTAACCCCCTATTCCGGCAGCCGTTGAATCTGCCCTGTGAACTCTACCCATCCGCTAAGAACCCATACCAAAATTTTTTTGAAGCCCCCGTTGCACAGGGGCTTCAAAAAAATTTTGGTTCTGTTTTCAAAGTCTCGATAGTCGCTAGCGTTGGGGAAAGAGCGATCGCCAAATCTCCTCATTCACCGACTCATGACGGAACAGCCAGAAGGTCGTTTCCCAAGAGAAAAACGATACGCCGTTATAGCCTGCCGAACGTACCACCTCGACCTGCTGCTGAATCGTCTCCATCGGAGTGGCATCCAGGAACGGCCCAGTGTAGAGTCCGATGCTGAGGGGAATGGAGGGGGCGATCGCAGCTAAGCCTGACCCTTCCAGGGATGCACTCAAGGTCTCAGCCGAATCACGATAGACCTGCACCACCACTTCATCGACCCAGCCTTCATCGACCCAGCGTCGCCAATCTTGCAGATAGTTGCGGTAGGCAAAATCGGGAGGATTGGGCGATAGGGAAACGACGGCCTCCGGTCGGGTCGCCTTGACCGCTTGAGAAATATCGCGAAATAGTAGCGAAATCTTATCCGCTCGCCACCGCACCCATTCCGAATTCGTTGGATCGGTAGGCGGCGCTGCCCCACCATGCTCTTGTCGATACAGTGCTACGGTTTCCTCGTCATAGCCAAACGCCACGGGCAACCCAAAGTGGTCATCCAGTTGAATGCCATCAACCTCGTATTGCTGCACGGCCTCGGCGATCAAATCAACCAGAAACTGCCGCACTTCAGGTTTGAAGGGATTGAGCCATGCCTGGTTACCCCCAGTAACTTCTAGTTGCAGGTTTTGTAGTGCTTTGGGAAATAGCGAATTCGGCTGCATCGGGTCTTCAACCTGTTGGCCATCCTGATTGACCGTCAACCAATCAGGATGCGCCTGAGCTAATGCCGAGCTGGTAGGAATCATCAGCCCATACTCAAACCAAGGAATCAGCCGCAAATGCTGACGATGCGCCTGATATACCCATTCCCGGACTGGATCCTGGAACGGCAGCACAGGAAGAGACGTCAGGGGGTCGCGTCGCCGTCCACTTGCCGTCTGCAATACCTGGCTGGAGTGAAGCGTGTAGCCTCGATTCCAAACAGCCGGATAGACCGTATTGAGATGTTGCTGAGCCAGTTTTCCCACCGTTTCATCCAGGCGGGTGGTGTAATACATGAGAGCCGAGCCGAGATTTGTCATCCAGACGCCCCGCATCTCTGCCATCTGGGGCTGCCCAGTTACGGTGGGAAATTGCCACTGGGTGATGACCAACCAGGCCGTTGTAAGCACAAGCAAAAATCTGACCAGCCATTTGCGGCATCGATGCTGACGTCGTTTTGGCATATCCTGACAGGTTCCCTAACAACACAGGTGCCTCGGACTACAACGCGATCGCATCCGATTTCTCAAATTTTTTATATCTATCCAGCGTCAAATTTCTGCGAGCGATCGCTCAATCAGCCGCCTTGCCAGGGTTTGTGTCCCGGTGTGGGCGTAGTATTTCACCGCAATATCAAGGAAAGCTCCAGCGTAGTTCAGCTTGTCTTTAGAGATTTCGACCGCAGAACTAAGGGTATCGAGCACTTTATCCTGGGTCAGTTCGTTATCGGCAATAAAGCTGCCCATCCAATCTTTTACGGAGTCGACGCTTTCTCCGATGAAGTTGCGTTTGCTGCCAATATCTTCACCCGGAATCATTTCATCTATCCCTTTGAACGTGGGGTTTTTCTCCAAGTCATCGGTTGGGGCGCGATGAACAGTTTGCAAAACTTTTTCGATGAACGGTGCACCGAGCGGGACTAAGCCATCGAAACATACCAATGCGGCCATGCGGATTTGGGCTTCACTGCCGTAATCGGCTAGCGCTTCCAAAAAGTCACCAATACTGTCGCCGGGGATGCCGTTGATTTGGCAGAAGGCAACAATTTCCGCAACGAGTTTGACGGCCAGATCAAGGCTCTGTGCCTGTTCGGGTTTGGGCGTCACTTTGCCGACGAGATTTCCTAAAAGGGGAATGTTATCGCTGATTTGATTGGCGATCGCCGCCGTCCCCAACGCTCCCGATGCGCTATCCACTGTGTGATAGAGCCACATGGCTCGCTGATAGCCTTCGGACTTGTCATTGAAAAGGTACACCGCCCGGTCGCCAATGGCTTGAATCATTGTCTCGTCGGTTTCGCCCGTCAGGGCTTTGATCGTGTCGGTAAAGCCCACCAGATTCTCCCATTTGCCTGGAAGCAAAACATCCAGAGATTTGAGAGCGTTGACTGTGATGCCACCCTTAGGCAGTTCATCCACATACTGATAAATAGTTTTGCTCATGGTTCGTGCCCTCCTTTCTCAGGCTCGATGCAAGTTTCGTTTCCAATGAACGGAGAGAAATGACGACGTTGACAGCATTTCCAACCGAGTGGGCAGATGGCACTATTGCAGATAGCACTATTCAAGAACCGCAAGAGCCGCAAGGTCAAATTTTTGTAGCCACTCGCGCCGTGCCTGGGCATCGAAGGCGGGATCTCGTGAAATCGCTTTTACCTGGTAGCGATCGCCTACTAACACTCCTGTTTGTGTATCACCAATATCGAGCAATGGGTATCCCTCTAAAGTCTCAGTGCTACTCTCATACTTTTGAGCAGCTGTAGGCAAGCTAATGGTATCCGAAATCGCGAGTAGCCCAATGTCTTCCCCTTCATGCTTGAGTTTTGCTTCAGCAAACCCTTGCTTTTCTTGGGCGAAAACCACGTCATATCCACCCTCCGAGCCGGGGAAAAAGCGGTTAAACGCGCCTCCCTTCTGAGCATCATCCGCTACTGCTGGGGCGGCTCCCTGCTCAGTGCTTTCCTGTTGAGTATCGGCAAAGGGTGACGTATCCGTCTGGCTACAGCCAACGGATACGACCAGTAGCAAAGACAGAAGAAGCGCAGTAAGAGCTTTGCGCCAGTGGGCAAGTTGCTGCATCAGAGTGGCCTACTTGGGAGAACGATGAATGAGCGTTGACGGAGCAAATACTTGGAAGGTTTAAGACGTTGGAAACACCACTATTTTGAAGCCCCACCATTTTGAAGCACAGAGAAAACAGTAGGGATGGTCTGATGTTGAAACAAAAGGGCGATCGCGCTACATGGCAAACGCTTAGGCGCGTTCAGCTAAATCCATCAGACATGTGCCAAGAACCTTTATCCAAAGACTCTTCTCTTGTGCCAAGGCGATTCTACTGGATGAATGGTCTTTCAGGGGGGTGTGCAATGTTTTTTATCGTGGACGATGCTGGTTGCCTAAACTAGGCGTACTAAGTAGCTCGGCATGATGAAAAACCAGACCCTAAAAACCTGTGCCGCCCGCAGCGCGGGCGGCACAGGTTTTTAGGGTCTTAGGTTTAATTGCACCTGCCAACTTAGTCTGCTTTATAGATTTTTTACGGCATGATTGGGGTATAGCACAGCTATCGGTGAAGTCGGAGGACGCGAGATGCGATCGCCCTTTCCTGGAATGAATCCCTATTTGGAATCTGCGGAACTGTGGTCAGAAGTCCACAGCCGATTGATTGTAGGCATTGCTGACGAACTCTCGGAACACTTGAGTGAGAAATATCGTGTTGCGATTGAAAAACGAACCTATTGGGACATCAGTAATCCCAGTTTGATGGTGGGCATTCCTGATGTTTCAGTGGTAACGCAGCAAACTGATAGGCCTCAGCAAACTGAAACTAGCCCCGAAACCGCTACTACAACTCTGGTTGCCCAACAACCAACCACTGTCACTCTTCCTATCCCGGAAGAAATACAGGAACGTTATCTGGAAATCCGAGAGGTTGCTACTGGGGCTGTTATCACAGCCATTGAGGTGTTGTCTCCGAAAAACAAACGCTCGGGGGAAGGGCGGCGCAGCTATGAGCGGAAGCGCAATCACGTATTGAACAGCTTGACTCATTTGATGGAGATTGACTTGCTACGGGAGGGAGAGGCTCTGCCTTTTTATGGCGGAAGCCAGTCAGATTATCGAATCCTGATTAGCCGGAGCGATCGCCGCCCTTCAGGACAGCTCTATGCTTTTAACGTGCGGCAATCGATCCCTGTGGTTGCGGTTCCCCTAGCGGCTGAGAATGAGGAAGTTTTGCTGGATCTTCAGACCGTTCTTCATCAGTTGTATCAACGTGGGCGTTACCATCTGGCGATCGATTATCAGAAATCACCGCACTCCCCGCTTTCCGAAGAGGCGACAAAGTGGATGGATACGCTACTCAAGGAAGCAGGCATTCGATAGCGATACACAACGTTGCCTAGTTCATCCGAAATAGGTGGAATGGATTGAAGTTTGTTCCTCTGTCGTAGTAATCCTCATTCTCTTGCCGTTTCAACCATCCGGTAATGGCATAGGTGACAGGAGTGAACAGGGCTTCGACTCCGCATTTGAACACATAATTCGACAGAAGCATGACGCCCAAAATGCTAGTTGGCAGCAGTCCACTGAAGGCGATCGCCACAAACACCAGCGTATCCACAAACTGGCCGACCAGGGTGGAACCGATGGTGCGGAGCCAGAGCCAGCGTCCGCCTGTTGCAATCTTCAGCTTGGCCAGGGTGAACGAGTTGGAAAACCCTCCAGCGAGGTAGGCAATCAGACTTGCAATGACGATGCGGGGCGTTTGTCCCAAGATTGCCATGTAAGCCTCTTGATGGGGCCAGTCAGCAGCGGGAGGCAGAGTGCCCACCAAAGCAAACATAACGGCCATCACAGCGGCGGAGATAAAGCCCAGCCAGATGACTTTGCGGGAACGCCCATAGCCATACACTTCGGTCAAGATGTCCCCGAAGATATAGCTGAGGGGAAATAGGATCGTACCACCATCAAACGTGAAAGGCCCCAGCACCAGAATCTTGGTAGCCGCGATATTGGAGATGAGCAGAACAGCAACGAACAGAGCGGTGATGGTATCGATGTGACGATAGCTTCTCATAAGACCAAGAAAAGTGTGGAGGTGGGCAAAAAGGGCGGGCAATGCCCGTCGCATCGGAACTGTTGGATGATTTTTCAGGACTGACACATTTGTTGATGGTGTAGTCGCGACGCGGCCACACCATCAACGAATTCCTTCAGGATGACGCAAGTTTTGCGTAAGTCCTGTCCCGATAACGATGAAAGGATGGGTGGGCAATGCCCACCTTATGCGGTCAGATTGATAAGACTAGATCAGCTTGGCCAGGCGCAGCCCATAATACAAGCCGATTGCGCCCCCCGAGAAAGCGACGAGAATGAAGATGTAGGCGATCGCTCCACCCATAACCTATGTTCCTCCAAAGTGTTTGAGTTGAATGCTAAAGGCAAAAGACGATGAAAGCAGCTCTAGCTCACATTTTTCAGTTCTAAGACTGTTGTTATCTTAAAAATTTAAGACGCTCGAAGACTAAAGGCTGAATCAAAATCAACCCCTTATTGAATCATTTTTCAGGCCAGGAATCTAGCTCTGAGCCGGAGCAACCATAACCCATGCTAGGCAGGCCAAACCCAGAGATAGGTTGAAACCTTCGCATTCTAAGGATTTCAACCTATCGTCTGTTGTGGGTCTTACTGGATCAATGCATCAGATTCTATAGCTGCGGGGTCGGTTGGCGAAGCATAGGTAGCGTCGTAGGTAGTGATGGTTTCGTGGAAGTGTTGCAAGAGCGGATCGGTATCGATGGGCGTTATTCCGGCTTCGCCAAACCAGCGATCGAAGCGCTCAGCATGGGGGCGATCGCCCGCTACCACACCCTGCATCTCCGTTACTAGCACTCGGTTGACCAGTTGTCGAAACTCTGAATCTTCCTTGGGCAGAATGCAGCCATAGGCTTCTGTATTAAGCGGTGTCGGCGGGTAGACGACATAGGATTCAGGTTCTGTCGTCTGTTGGCGCAGCCCTTCGAGCAAAATGCCATCGCTAGCCAGGGCGTCAATCCGTCCATTTTCAAGGGCTAACAAGCCTTCTGCTCGATTTTCTACCTCGATAAACCGGGCGATTGGAAAATGGTCTTCGATAAAAAATAGGGTTGTGGTTTGAGGAATGACGCCAATACGGAGGGTCATTCCAGAAATACTGCCCTCACGCTGGGTTAATACCTGAGTTCCCGTCACGAAATAGCTGAGGGAGAAGTCGACCAGCCGTTCGCGATTGACAGCGATGCTGGTAGAACCACAAGCCAGATCTAGTTCGCCATCGGCAATGCGCTGGAAGCGATCGCCCACATCTACTGATTCCAATTGCAACACAACCGGACGTCCCAATTCCTGCTCTACCGCTGCCCGCACATCTTCCAACAGCTCGATGGCATAGCCCTGCCACTCGCCTTCGGTGGTCTGGTAGGCCAGCGGTACTGCATCTGTGCGTGTTCCCGCTGTCAGCACTCCTGTGCGTGCCACCCGCTCTAGCACAGGTTCCGCCAGCAGCGGCGAGGCAACGGTTAACAGCGCGGTTACGCCCAAGCCCAGAACCGTCAAATACTTGCTGAGCATCCAGTTCATAATGGTGATTTGAATAGGTTGAGCACTTCGGTGATTGCCAGGAAGGAATGATCCTGTAGAGGTGGATTTTGCCGTGAGTTGACGGTTGAACCGTAGACTCTCGGCGAAATCTGCCCCGTAACCGTAATCGATTCTCTCCTAGAAATCATCGGCCCCAATCAACCTTGACGATTTTGTTGATCGAGAAACTTAAGTTGATGATAAAGCGTTTCGATGTGCGGTAGCACTACACCCTGGGCTTGAGCCGCTCGCACGGGTGCGCCATACATGGCTTCCACCTCTAGCGGACGCCTTTCATCGTAGTCAATTTTCATGCTGGTACGGTAGGGTTTCATCGCTGCCGTATGGTCGAGCATAGTTTGGGTGAAGGCAGCAGGAACCGTGCGCCCCTGGCTACTCGCACCCTGGCGAACTTCTTCCATCAAGATCTCGGCCAATGTTCGGGCGTTGTCATCGCTCATCATGGCGTCGGTGGTAGCATTCAGAATCACGGATAGGCCGTTGAAAGGGATATTCCACATCAGCTTTTTCCAGCGTGCTAACACCAAGTCCTCCGCCCGTTCGATGGGAATATCAGCGCGCTCAAAGTCTTGGGCGATCGCCTCCAGCCTTTCTGTGACGCCACCCGCACTCTGATCCGCCCGATATTCCCCCATGGCAATCTTCTTATAGTCCAGATGCCGAATATGGCCGGGGCCGACCTTATTGGAACAAAGGAAGCATAAGCCACCCAGGACGCGATCGCTTCCCACCAATTCTGCGGCCTGGGCTTCGACCCCCAAGCCATTCTGCAACACGAGCACAACGCCAGTTTCGGTAAGCGGTGGCAGTACCGAGGATAGCAAATGGTTTTGCGTGGTCTTGAGTGCCACAATTGCCACATCACAGGGCGGCATCTTTTGCGCATCGCTATAGGCGTAAACCTCCGGCAGGGTAAAGTTCCCATCGGGCGATTCCACTGCCAACCCGTTCTCTTTCACATGGTCATAATCGCTTCGCAGCAGGTAATGCACCTCTGCTCCGGCTCGCTGTAATCGCGCTCCATAAAAACCACCCAAGGCTCCTGTTCCAATCACGGCATAGCGCAAGTCTGCCCCCATTGTTTACCATCCCAAACGTTGCTGTTCCAAGAATTCAGTTTAGGGTATGTCATCTGGCTGAATGAATGACAGCAATTGACCATCGATATATTCGGTTGCAGGCTTTGTTTCTGGACGTTGCAAAAACTCTGCAAGCGTCAGTGTTCTCTCAGGAATTTGTACCATCGTCACATCTCCAGATCACTGACCAACAGCCTCTACCGTCATAGTACTCAGCAAATGGGTTTGCAGAATCCAAGGATGATTTTTTCTGAGGAGGGGCGCGGTGCGCCCCTCCTCAGAAAAAATCATCCCCTCAATCAGCAATGCTCAGCAAATCCCACTCTATGAGAAGTCGTAGATCCCAAAGCCTGCGACTTCCTTATACTCTGCCCTAGCTCGAATGGCAATGACCGTTGCCGTTGTAGGCGCTGGTAGGAGGGACATCCAGGGCGGGGTTGGCGTCGAAGAAGCCGAGGGGTTTGAGGGTGAAGCCGGAGTAGGCGGTGGGCATGACAGGCCAGTCTTCAGGGCGAGGGACATGGTGGTGAGAGAAGACATACCAGGTAACGACATCGGTGTCTTCAATAAAGCGGTTGGCTTGAGTCCATTTGGGTAAGCCTTCGCCGCCGGGGTGTTGGTTGGGGTATTTGCCAGCGGGGTAGAGTTCCGCATCATCATAGGGCGTCACCCACAGATGCTTGGTCATAAAGCCCGCTCGCTTCAGAATGGGGGCATCGGGGTGGGCGAAGGGCAACACGTTTTCGCCGGGGATGAGCTTAAAGGCGACGGGCTGCCCCAGGCGGTTGGTGACATGGGGATTCACCACCTTCCAGTAGCGTCCCTTGAACGGATCGACAATGCGCTGGGCATCCTGTTCAATTTTCAGGGGAGTGGAGACGGCATAGAAGCCGTTTTGCATCGGGTTCTCCGGGCTGGGGGGCAAGGCTTCGGAGTTGACCTCATACACGGTGTTGGGGCATCCATCCACATCAAAATCCAGCCGCATACAGAAGCAGTGCTGGTGGATCAGGGCATTCAGTTCCGGAGCAACCAGGGTACCGTGGGTCAGGTTATCGGCAGCAACGCCACAGAGCAAAATACCTGTGAGCTTCACTTCGTATTGGATGGTGCCGTCCTGGTAGAAGTACCAGAAAAAGCCATACTCATAGTTATCCACCGTGGCGATGAAAGAGAGGACGAGACGACGCGATCGCCTCACCGCCACACTATCCCGCCGCCAATCCGTGTGCTTCCACAAGATACCGAAGTCCTCTTCATGCATACAAACGGCATTCTCGGTGATGGCCACATTGCCCCGGCTATCCGTTAGCGCCGCATCAAAGTAATAGATCTCTCCCAGACAATCACAACCTAGGGTAAGAGAGTTGGTGAGCATCCCAATGCCATGCTCGCCAATGTCAAAGGCGTTTTTGCGGTAGTGCTGGGGACGCGGATCGCCATAGGGCACGACCATTTCGGCCATCGACGCCCGATAGAGGATGGGGCGCAGCCGTCCCTGATCTTCATAACCCACCTGATAGAGCACCAACCCTTCGCGGGGGTTGAAGCCAATGCGCAGATCCCACTTTTGCCAGCGGATATGGTGGCCGTTGACCTCGAAGCTAGGGCCATCGGGCTGGGTAATGTGCAGGGGTTTGATGTCTTGGCGCATTTCAGGTTGGAACTGGGCTTCGTACTCACCGGGGTCGGGCGGCACAGGCACAACTCCCAGGTCTTCAATCCGAATCACCACCATTTTGTTGAGATCCACTACGGGAACCAATCCGTCGATGGGGCGGGAGTAAAAGTTGCCCTCGGTGGTTACCCGCTGATAGCAGATGCAGCGGGAGACGCGGATACCCACTTCATCCTCAAAGCCAAAGTTGCCCGGTGCCCAGGGATCGACCACAACCAAGTCCAGATCTGTGATGCCCCGCCTTTCCAACGCTGCCAGGAACTCCGGGTGCTGCTTCACCACCGCCTCGCAGTCCGACAGCTCATCGGCCATGATGTTGGGCTGCACATCGGGGATAAGCTCCCAGTGAGTGACCTTACCCTGGGTTAGAGACACTACTGCCTCGTAGGTCTTCTCGGTCGCATTGTCGAGCAATATCAAAGCAGCTTCGCGATCGCAGGGGTCGCCGGGCTGATAGCTCAGCACAAAGGCTTTGGGAGGTTCCCGCAATGTAACGCAGGGGAAGCGATAGCTGTCGCCGATGCCCTTTTCCTGACGGGCGATCGCCACTGCTCGCTCGATTTCGACAGCGCTAAGAGGTTCAAGGGGATGCAAGGTCGCGGTAGATGCGGATTGGAGGGAGGTCATGGATTTTGGAGTTGCTACAGATAAAACCACAGAGTCACAGGGCACGGAGAGAGGATTATACCCTACCTTTGAGAGTTGTATTTGTGCTGCCGTCATGGCAAGCATAGGGATTGAAACGGCCTCATCAATGGGAGGGCAAGAAACTTGATAAACCTTGGAGGGCGCTACCTGATCCGGAGGGAGAAGCCATTGCTGGCATTTTTCCTGGGAGTCATCCTGATGCTGTCGATGCCACAGATGGGAGCTGCACTAGACGTCACACCGTCGCCCAGTCCTTCCCCCAGCCCAGCGACACAACAGGAGGTGTTTTTTGCCGATGTGCTCGTGCGGGGGCAACCGGTGCTGCAAGTCGGTAGCCTGGAAGACTTGAGCGCGACCGAGCGGGTGCAGCAGATCAATCGTCGCATTGCTGGGTTGTTGCAACAGCCTCAACCACTGAATTCGGTACAGGTTTTTCTGGCCGAAAATGGTAACCTGGCTACCCTGCGGCTGAACAACCGCGTAATCATGACAGTGACCCAGCAGGATGCGCTGGATTTTGATACAACGGTGGAGGCGCTGGCTGATGAATGGGCGGCTAAACTCGACGATGCCTTAGAGCAACCCAGCTTGGCAGTAGAAGTAGCGCAGCGCTTGGAAGGAACGCTAGAGCAGTTCAGGCGGGGAACTGTCACCAACATTCCCTCAATTCTGGGAGCGCTTTTGGTGATTCTGCTGACCTGGTTGGCGGCGATCGCCATTTCGCGGGGCGTCTACATTTGGGCAGTCAAAACGGAGGGCGATCGCTCTACTGAAATCCTCGTGAGTCGCTTGAGCTATGCAGCGGTGTGGGTACTGGGGGCGATCGTGGCGTTGGGCGTGCTGGGGCTGAACTTCACTGCCCTGCTGGGGACGTTGGGACTCACCAGTGTCGCCATTGGTTTTGGCCTTAAGGATATTGTCAGCAACTACATCTCTGGCGTCATTTTGCTAGCCGCACGTCCCTTCCGCATTGGCGATGAGGTGGTCATCGACCAGTACGAAGGCCGGGTCATGCAGATTCAACTGCGCGCCACCACAATGCAAACCTACGATGGTCGGCGGGTCTACATTCCCAACCAAGAAGTATTCCAGAGCAGCATTACCAACAACACTGCCTCTCCCGTCCGACGGAGCAGCGTCATGGTGGGGATTGACTACGACGCGGATGTTGAGCAGGCAAAGACCGAAATTCAGGATGCGATCGCCCAAATTGATGGCATTGAAGCCGATCCAGCACCCGTTGTCCTGGTCAATGAATTGGCCGCGAGCGCCGTCAACCTGCAGATTATGTTTTGGGTCAACTCCCGCCGTAAGTCATTTTTGCAAGCGACGTCGGATGTCCGACGGGCGATAAAAGAACGCCTGGAAGCCGTGGGAATCGAGATGCCGACCGATATTTACACGCTCACCTTTCGCGATCGCCCCCTCCAGGATGGGCAAGTACCTAAAACCTGGCAACCCAGCGAGACGGATGCGATCGCCAAGCATCAAACGCCCGATGTCTAGGAAATTTTCAGGAAAACAGTACATCCACCGTAGGATGCTGTTAGCGCAGCGTAACGCATCAGCTCCCAACATCCGAATACAGCTATCTTGAAGTCAAGTGAATGATTTGCTCCGTAAACTTCTCATGTAGTTACTCGATGTAAGGAGCTATCGATGATACAACGTCAGCAATCTTGCTCAAGTAATGCTCATAGCACCTATGCAGGCTGGGGCATGGCTTGGATTGCTTTGGCGATCGCCAGCGTCGGCCTCCTAACGTTCCTGGGTCTTCCATTCGCTCCTACTAGCTTGGTTGCTCTGTTTGTAGGGTCACCCGTCACCCTATATTTCATCACCGCCTTAGAATTCAGCTTGACTCAGGCGATCGCTGCGACGTTGGCACTAGCGGCTCTATACGGATTCCTAGCTCTGCGAATGATGCAACGATCTGGGTTTGCCCTGAGCTGTGGTTTGGGTTTAGTGCTAATCGATATTGCTTGGGGTGTGCTGGGAGTGTTTGGAGCAAGCGGAGCAGTTAGTCCTGTTTTGGTCATCGCCCTAACAATGGCATTCTTTCTTCCTCGGCTAAGTTTGATCTATCTCATCAGTCAAGGCTTGAATGCTTCCGATAAAACCAAGGCAGCTCAGACACTAGGAGCATTTGCCCGTAATGTTGTGATGTTTCTGTTAGCTCCTGTTCAATGGATACTACACAAGCTTGCTGAGCCAGCTCAGCCCCCTGGAAACCACACAACACCTACACGACAACAACGATCTGCAAGAAAGTAGTTAAAAGGCCTTACTACAGATCAACCTTCATTATCCAAAATGACTCTAGAACGACAAACATTGCTTCAGTCCACCACCATTGAACCAGGGCAAGGTGCACATGGAACGCTAGAGAAAGGTCAGTTTGCACAATGCCCCCTCCCACCAACGGCTTACCACTGAGTTCTATTCGGTGTGAAGTGTATTCTGCTGAATTGCGATCGCAGTAAACTCACAATCGCACCTTTAAAGTTGCCAGGAACTTTGTTGCATGAATGGAGTAAAGACAGCGCGGCTTACGAGCAGCGATCGCACGTTCCGTGAACAATCACCTCGTAGCCATGTGCCTTAAGGCCAGGTCGCAGCCGTTTCACATCAATACACTGAAAGCTGTCCCAAGGGATGTCTTCAATCGCCCCGCAAGCTTCGCATAGGAAGTGATGATGGGGCTTAACGTTGGCATCGTAGCGACAGACACCTTCTTCCAACAAAACTTCACGGATTAAACCCACATCTCTGAGCGCTTGGAGGGAACTATAGATTGTGGCTTGCGAAGATGTCGGCACATCCTTATTTAGGTCAGACAGAAGCTGATCAGCTGTCGGATGATCGGTACGCTCAAGCAGATTCGCATATACGGCAAATCGCTGAGGAGTGACCCTCAGATGTTTTGATTTGAGAATTTGTACGATTTCTTCGGTTTGCTGAGACATCTTTCGTCCTTTCCAGTGCAACCTACAACAGAGATTCAGTACTGCATGACCATTGTTTGCCGTAGTTTATATGACATACCTATCACTGGCTTATCAGCATAATACTTATTATAACACCTGGAAGACTCCAATTCTTGACAAATTCTTAAATAAGAATTATTCTGATATAGGTTCATGTGATTTAATAGCCTCATCTAGTGGCAGGACTGTATTCTTGCCACAGCCTCAAAGTCTAAATTTACAATAGTCAGCAAACGGCAGTCGTCTTTATCGTTGCTCTTCTGTTCGTTATTCTCTCCAAGTTTGGGTAGTCATGAAACTTTCTAGCGCCAATATTGAAAACCATCTAGATACGGTGTATGACGCGATTGTTGTGGGCGGCGGTATGGGAGGGCTCTCAGCTGCCATCTACCTGGCCCGCTACGGCCTCAAGTGTCTCGTGATCGAAAAGGGCAGAGGGCGATCGCTCTGGATGCAGGAAACACGCAACTATCTGGGCTTAGATCCCAGTACCCCTGGGCGCAACATTTTGACCCATGGCACAAAGCAAGCCATCGAGTGGGGGGCCGACCATTTGCGCGCTTTCGTCGAGAATGTCACGGATGAGGGCGACACATTGGCGGTTCATGTCAAAATTGGCAAGAAAAACGATAGGTCGTACACTCTCCGCAGCAAATACTTGGTTGCGGCATCTGGCGTCATTGATGTGCTGCCCGAGTTAGAGGATATGCAAAACGTCTATGACTATGCTGGCTACACGCTACATGTTTGCATGATCTGCGATGGCTTTGACATGTGGGACCAGAAAGCAGTGCTGATTGTCAAACGTGAAGCGCAGATCAATGCTGCATTTGTCATGAACTGGTTTACGCCCTATATCTCGGTTTTAACCCATGGTCACGTCCCTGTGAGTGATGCCATGAAGCAACAACTGGCCGACCATGGCTACCCCCTCTACGAAGCTCCCATTGCCCGTTTCTTGGGAGAAAACCACAAAATGAGCGGGGTAGAACTGGAAGATGGCACCGTCGTTGAGGCCACCACAGGGCTGATCAACATGGGTTCCATCTACCACAACCAGTATCTGAAAGGCATTGAAGAACTCACCTGGGATGGAGAGAACCTGATCACCAACACCATGACTCAGACGACGCACGATCGCATTTTTGCTCTGGGTGATTTGAAGCAAGGCTTGAATCAGGTTTCTGTCGCTGTTGCTGATGGCACCCTAGCAGCCACTCAGATTTGGCGAAATATTCGTCGGGCTAGCGAACCCCGAAAGTGGGAAGAGAATGTGCCGAAGCAAACAACTGCAGCCTAATGCAAATAGCCAATCGGTTTACCAGGAATCCATAAACGACTTATTGGACATTGGGTTCAGGCGTTCTGGATTCTGCATCCCCTGGAAATGACGGCAGGGCAATGGGTGCAACCGACAAGGCAACCGCATAGGTTCGCCATAGCACCGATTCAATGAAAACCAAAACCAGCTCATTTTTTGAAATCATTGCGCTGCAATGATTTCAAAAAATGAGCTGGCGTGGATTCTTAGCGAATCGGTATCAACCAAAAAAATAGGGCTGAGCATTGTGCTCAGTCCTATTGCTGTAAGAATGTTTCCATGGCTGATGCTTAGGGAGCAATCGGCTGCTCACTGGCCATGGAGCGGGCGATCGCGACAAATTCTTCTTGGGGAAGGTCGTTTGTTGCGATGGTAATCATGTAAGTTAAGCCATCCTGCTGCCACATAAACAGTTGGCTGATGGCATCTCCCTCGCCAAACATATAGTGATAGCCTTCAATCCCCTCACTGACGGCAACGGGGGTTATATTTTCACCAGAGGTTGGCCAGCCTTCGGCAATAACATCGACGCTCGTCGCTCTAATTGTGCTGACAATACAACTTGCCTCGCTGCAGTCGGGCGTTACCCCCAAGCTGACAACAAGCTCTGTGTCGGATATTCCACTGACGAATGGATAAAGCTCACCCTCTATCGGCAGATCGGCGGGTAAACGAAACTGCAAACCTTCGGGAAGTTCCTGCTGAATATCATTCAGGATGGGTTCAAACACTGGAGCAGGCGCTGCATACGCTGCAACAAAGGCACCGGAAATTCCGCTGAGGAGAGCAGCTAAGCCGATTTGTTTTGACAATTTTCTCATCATGTTTCGAAGTCCTATCTGAGGATTCAACAAGAGATTCAACAAGTCACTTCGAGCACCTCTCACCTTTTGGTCATGCCAAAGGCTACGCTCCTAAGATGGTTACGTGGCACACCGAAAGGCTTCATCACCCAAGAGGTCGATACAAATCGACCAACTGGACAAATAAAATCACCCGATCGGTCAATCTCAATTGACGAAGTCGGCCAAATGCGATCGCCCAGGATCCCCTACATCTCTACCCTTTCCTCTCGCACCTCATTGCCTTGTTTTCTCGGATTCTAATTAAGTGGGCAAAAAGAAAGAAGGCTATTCCAATTTTCTGCCAAAGCTGTAAAAGCAAGATTAAATAATTTCCCCAAAAGTCTTTTGTGGTGAGGGCTTTGGCAGGGCTTTCGTGCTGTGCTCAGTGTTGCTCGATAGGATCAGGCACGGGTTAATCTGTCCAGTTGGCCGATGTCGAACGCACACTTGACCGAAAATAATCGCGATAATGCCCCCATTTACGATCGTGTATCAACCATGAATACGTCTTCAGAAGACCCGTTGGCGATCGCCCAGGAGATTGACATCGCCGCTTCCTGCACCGACGTTTGGCAAGTCTTGTCAGATCTTGCGGCTCACAATTCTTGGAATTCTGCCTTTCACGTCGAAGCCGCCCCTACACCGCTACAGCCAGGGGCACAAGTTCGAATATGTGCGGCTCCAGACACGGATCAAGCACGTGTCTTCACCGCTGAAATTCTCGACGTTGTTGCTCCCACTTTGCTGAGCTGGCGAGGAGGGCAACCGGGTGTCTTTGAAGGCATTCACCGCTTTGAGCTCTACGAACTAGAACCGCAGCAAACCCGACTGGTCAATCGCGAAACCTTTAGCGGCGAGATGGCCGCCGAGGTTTTGCAAATGAGTCGGGCTGCCCTTACAGCTGAATTTGATGTCTTCAATCAAGCCTTGAAGCACAACGTCGAGTCGGTCTATGGATAATACGCACGAGTATTACGTGGATTGGGGAGCGCTGGCGCTAATTACAGCAGGCATCGCCCAGGGCAAAAATCGTAGCGGATGCAACTGGTTTTTGCTGGGCATAATCCTGGGGCCGCTTGCAACATTTATCCTCGTGGCTTTTTACGACAAGCTTGAGGAAGAGAACCACTAGGCAACCCAAGGACAAGGCACAGCGGACGATATGATGAGACTCAGCCTCATGCAAGCCATTGATTCGACCATTGCCGACTCTGGAGAGAGTCCGCTGGCGGATCAGCTGCTGATAGCGTGGCCTCATGATTCTGGCAGCGCTCGCTTTCTGCGGATGAGTGCCAACGCTGTGTTTAGCTTCACCCATGCTCAGCGCCCTTTCATTCTTCGCTTCAATCATGAAACCGAGCGAAACGCGGAACAGCTCCACACAGAAGTGGCCTATCTACAACACCTGTCTGCAGCAGGCATCCCCGTAGCAAAACCGATGCTCTCCCTAGCCGATCGCTATGTCGAAAGTGTGAATACTCCTTACGGTTGGTTTCACAGCGTTGTCTTCGAAGCGATCGCCGGTCAGCAATTGGATATCGATGAGCTATCGCTAGAGCAGTTCGGCCAATGGGGGCAAGCCCTGGGCAAACTTCACGCAGCCGCCCAATCCTACACCAGCGCAGGCCGACCCACATGGAGCGATCGCATCGCCGAGGCCATTGAGCACTTACCAACCGCTGAACGTGAAGCCCACGAAACGCTCACCAAACTCCATGCCCAGCTCAGTACTCTACCCGTTGACGCAGAAACCTTCGGGTTGATTCACTACGACTTTGAGCTAGATAATCTGATCTGGACACCGCAGGAACTGGTTGCGATCGACTTTGATGACAGCACCTGGTGTTGGTTTGTGGCAGATATCGCGTTCGCGCTGCGTGACCTGTTCGATGATGAGGTCGCTAAGATAGAGAATAATACAGCTCCATTTCGAGCCTTTATCGAAGGCTATCGAACAGAAAAACCTCTGTCGGCAGAGGCGATCGCCCTCCTACCCCTATTTCTCAGGTTGCATCATGTGCTCGGGTTTGCCACTCTACTCCGTTCCCTTGAGATTATGCCTCGAACCCAGCCACCCCCCTGGGCCATAGCCCTACGACAGAAGCTGGAAACCATCGCACAACAGTATCGTGACGAATTCGTTATCGATATCTGTTAAAGCAACGGTTTGTTAGAGCACCAGTACGCAGAACTGAGCACGCATCGATTTTGTCCGGTTGGCTAATGTAACTCTCCTAGAAGCTGATGCACGCATCATGAAATCTACAACCCATTCACCTGATATACAAAAACGCAAGCTGTTGTCGACGCTATGCCATGTGTCGACTTTTTCAAGCTGGCTCATTGTTCCACTGATTATTCCTATTATTGTCATCTGTATTTCAGAGGATGAGATCACCATCGAAAATGCTAAAGAAGCTATCAACTTTCACATTAGCTTTGCCATTTACTACGCTTTTTTGATTCTTTCATTCATTTTAATAATTGGTTTTGTTCTGCTCCCTATTCTGGTGTTGGTTATCATCGCAGATTACGTTTTGCCAATCATTGCTATTGTCAATTGTGTAACTCGACTCAACAAACCCTATCGCTATCCTTTCATCTTTCGACTAGTATGATGTGTGTTTCGTTTAAGCCCAACGTCATTAAGGATTTTGGCGATTATGTTGAGTTTCGTTTCTCTCAACATCAACCGACGGGAGATAGAGGGTTTTAAGCGTTTTATTCGTCAAACAGGTTGCGTTCTGTCCCTTGCAATCCGGTGCAAATCATGGACTTTGATTTCTCCTCAGCCTCAGATGCAACTACCGACTCTCTAGCGTATTTTTCTGGGCGTAGCGAGGATTACGAAACCTATCGTCCGGTTCATCCCCCTGTAGCTATTGACGCGATTTTGGCGGGGCTTGGGGCTCCGGCACAGCTTGTAGCCGCAGATGTTGGGGCAGGCACAGGCATTGGCTCTCGATTGTTAGCAGACCGAGATATTCAGGTGCTAGCGATCGAACCCAATGCCAATATGCGATCGGCTGCAACCGCTCACACCGGGGTCACGTTCTTGGAGGGAAAAGCGGAAGCCCTTCCAATAGAAACCGCAGCCGTTGATCTGGTCACTTCTTTTCAAGCCTTTCATTGGTTTGCTTTCACAAAAAGCCTGCAAGAATTTCGTCGTGTCCTCAAACCGGGTGGGCGATTGGCATTGATCTGGAGCTTGTGGGATCAAAGTGATACCGCCTCAAAAGCCTACACCCGACGAGTTTTTGAGGCATCTAAAAGCCAAACGAATCAGGCTAATCAACCATCAATCACTAGCCTGGTCAAGCGTTTGCGTTACCAACTATTCTGGTCGGGTTTGTGGCTTCCTTTCTTCACAGATTTTCGACAACAGGAGTTTCAATTCAGTCAGTCGTTGGATTTGCAGGGACTGATTGGGTTAGCTCACAGCCAGGGCTTTACGCCGTCAGAAGGTGCTGCTCTAGAGGAACTGGTTGCGGCACTATCAAAATTTCACAGCCATTTTTGTGATGCCCAAGGGGTGGTTCAGTTGCGCTATCAAACCCGCGTGTACCTGGCAACATCACCCGGTCATGATCATTAATTCATCGGTCGATTTAGGGCGTTATACATATCTCGACGCATGTTGAACTGAGATTGACCGAAGCAATATCTAACGCTGACTACCCCTTGTATCCATTCGAGTTGAGGGAACAAATGACAACATCCCCTTTCAATCCATCAAATCAGGACTCTCATAGAGATACGGCTAATACGACAGCGTTGCCCGATCGCCTCCAACGAAATGCGCAGGTAACTGGAGAGGATGTTTTATATCAGTTCGCTAACGGATTCAAACTCAAGACCGAAACATTGCGCAAGCAAAACAAGTGGCGCATATTGCCATTGGGGAGTCCCCAGGGTAGTTTGATGAATCATGTGCTCAACTTCCCAGAAATCGCTCGGGACAAGCGTGTCTTTGAGCCGTTTTCAGGCTCGGGACCGCTTGGCTTCACCGCGCTGAGGGTGGGTGCCAGTCATGTCGATTTTCTGGACATCAATCCCAGAGCAGCAGAATTCCATCAAGCGAATGCCAGCTTAAATCAGTTTTCGCCCAACCGATTTACTTCAATTACGGGTAACATCGCCGATTTTACTCCTGAACACAAGTATCACCTCATTCTGGCAAACCCACCCTTCGTGCCAACGCCAGACGATATCGACGGAGCCGTCACCTCTGATGGTGGCCCAGAGGGAAACCGATTTGTTAACTTTCTGCTTGAGCGCTTAGAAATGTTCTTAGAACCGAGCGGTAAAGCGCTAATCTATGCCTTTCAGGTTGTAAAAGACGACCACCCCCTAATCACTCAGCAGTTAGTCAAAATATTGCAGAATCGTCCGGTTGAAATTACACCTGCGCAAGCAAAATCCAGCTCGTTTGAAGCTTTCTGTGAAGGGTATCGAACACTCTTCCCGAACGACACTTCAGCGATCGCCAATTAGCGATCGCGCCTGGTTCAGCAATACGGGAGTGAGCTGACGCTTTCACACTACGTCATCGACATTGGTGCGCAGTCAGATATCCCTACAACTTGCGTTATCCGCAAGAACTTTGCTGAGAAGTTTGGTGCAACATTTTTCATAGGGGCAGGACGTGAAGAAGCGATCGCCTTTGAAAGGGCCTCTGAAAATAGAGTTGTTACTGACTAAAGTTCCTTGCGGCGAATGCCCAGAGTAGCGTTTAGCGTTCCTGAACAATGCCAGACCTTGCGCAATATTCATCCACAACTCTGCCCCTACCGATCAAGTACCAACTGTTATCCGCAGTGCGGATTGAGTGGTCGTGGGCATTTACCGGATCGGGTCGCACCTGGGACTATACCTGCAAAGCGACGCCGATGTGGCCATACTCTTTTGTTTGCCTGAACGGGCTGATTTCTATCGTGTCAGCGGTTGGCAGCCCTTACCAGCAGCCACCATTTTATATGGCGACCCAAAGCAGCCCTACGTGAATGAGGAAACCGTGATGATGCAGTTCGTATCCGCAAAGGGCGTGCAGCACCAAAACACCTTTGCGCATCAACCTGTATATGCAGGCAACCATCTGTGGTGAGCACGATAGGCCTGAAGCATCCAACCGTCTTAATATTCACACCCAGCAGGCTGTGGTTCGGCTGCAGCTAGATCGACGGCAAAGTCGGGGGTGAGCGTCGTTACTTCAAAGCCATCGTTGATAGTGCCTTGCATCGCTTGGGTGCCGTAGCCAGCAGGATCCATATGTCCGCGGACAATGACGATTTCGTCTGGCTCAATGGTGACTGGGCCACCGGATCGCGTAAACGGTTGCTCTTCTACATGGCTATGAACCAAGATGCGGCGGTAGAGTAATTCACCGTCTACGGTCAACACTTCCCACCAGTTAGCATATTGCTCGCACCCTGTATCCGGGCTTGCGAGGGTGACGCTAAAGGTATAGCTGCTCCCGTCTTGAGAGTAGGTTTCGACAGCCGTCACCTCGGCGAATGGGTCATCAGACTGAGTCATTGGCGTTGTTTGAGTCACTTCGCTTTGAGTGCTAGAAGCCTCACCAGGTGTATCGGTCGGGGGGGTTGGCGTACATCCGGCGATCGCCAATCCCATCACTAATCCGAGGCCAGCGATCCGCTGATTTCCTAGCTGAACCATAATGTTCCTCCGCTATCGCCCTACACATCTAGATTAGAACAAATTATTTTTTGGGTACTGCTGGCTAAGGGGATGATTTTTTTTGAACCTTGCGCAGTTTGTGGCTTTCAAACCAGTAGTTAAGGTTTACCGAAGTTTGTAGCGCTGGCGATCGCTTGGTCCCTTCGGAAAACGAGACTGATCAGCTTCTACGCATCAAAAGAGCAGCGGGCAACGAAACCAAGAGCGTCCAACCCCCCATGATCAAAATAGCTCGGGGAAGCAGGGTGACGATTTCACGAGTCGTCAGTTGTGCGTCGGGCGTTTGTAGCACTAGCAAGATACCCCAAGCAGCGATCGCCGCACTCACTGCCAGGAAAACGCCCAAAATCCATCGTTGCCGATAGAAAAAGAGCAGCGATGGCGCAGCCAATAGAGCCACTAGCAATGAAAACAGAACGACTGCCGGGAGATTAGGAAGCGAGAGAGCATTGGCCATGCTTCCCACATCGGCATCCATTGAAATGATAACCGTGGCTGTGATAAAGGCCAGCAAATAGAACCAGGCAAAACCCAAAATATGTCGAATGCGTGAGATATCCATGGAGCGTTGGTTGAAAACTCATTTCCTCTAACCTGTCACCCAATATCAAATAGCAACATCCACTAACTGGTCACAATCAACAGGCTCTGAGTGCAGGACAAAAAAATAACCTGGAGAGATGGATCAACCATTTCTCCAGGTATCTGCAATTCAAAGGAATTGCTATCAGAATTCACTACTTCGATGTATCGTCTGATTCACCCAATAGGCGCTTCAAGCTGGTGCTGATATTGCCCATCAGTTGCTCAAGGGAGGCCTTGAGTTCATGCCAAGCATCCTCAGCCGATGCAGACAGATCCTTGAGGTTGACATCCGCCTGATCCAGATACTTCTCTAGATTTTCGATCTCTTCGTGCTGTACAGCCACCATCGCCTCTTTCTTCTCAGCCTTGAGCTTTGCGAGAGTCGCTTTGGTTGTGGTGATCTGAGTTTCTAGCTGTCGAACGTAGTCTAATCGCTCACTCATGATCGGAGTCTCCTTAAATATCAGAGTCAGATAGCTGCGTGCTAAGTCAATGCTGTTACGCCTAACAACAAACCAGGAAGCAAGAAGAACACTGCGATGATGTAAGCAAACGCCAAATACTTGCGCTCTGATGCCACGGTTGCTAAGGTTTCAGCACCTATCAAGGGAAGACGGCAGAGGAACGGAATGCCATAGATAACAACAACACCTAGCGTATTGTAGAGTAGGTGCACCATTGCGATTTCTAGAGCAGGCACCGCCTCAGCACCCGAAACCGCTGTAGCTGCCAGAAGTGCTGTCACGCAGGTTCCAATATTGGCCCCTAAGGTAAAGGGATAGACCTGCGCCAGACCAAATACCCCAGCACCTGCTAGCGGAACCATTAGGCTAGTTGTCGTCGAGGATGACTGCACCAAGATAGTAATCAGTGTTCCGGCCAAGATGCCAGCAATGGGGCCACGGCCAATAGCCGTATGCAAGATGTCTTTCGCACGACCCACCATCAACACCTTGAGGAGCTTACCGATAAACGTGATGGTGAAAAAGATTAAGCCAATGCCCAGCACAATCAGCAAAATGCCATTGAACGGTGCAGGAACAATATTAGTAGCGGCTTGGGACATATCTACAAGAGGAGCTGTTAAAGTTTTCACCACATTCAGATTCTTCATGCTCATGGAACCCCCACCAACGAAGGTATTCGCCAAGAACAATCCCATTCTTTCTAAAGGGTGAAACAGAATCTCAAGGGGCAGAAAGATAATAACGCTGAGCAGATTAAAGAAATCATGCACCGTGGCGGCTGCAAATGCCTTTTGAAACTCGCCTTTATTGCTAACGTGGCCGAGGCTCACAAGCGTGTTTGTAATGGTGGTGCCAATGTTTGCTCCCATTACCATCGGAACAGCCGTGGCAACGGGTAGTCCCCCTGCAACCAATCCAACAATAATAGAAGTAACGGTACTAGAGGATTGAATCAAAGCCGTGGCAACGGTGCCAACAATCAAGCCTAGAAATGGGTTCGTCGCAAAGGCAAACAATTCTTCGGCGCGTTCGCCAGTTGCAGACTTAAACCCAGCGCCAATCATGCCGACTGCGACAATTAGCAAATAGACTAAGAAGATAACTCCAAGCCATTGCAAGACCGGGCTTTTCTGACTGGGCTGCTGTTTTTGATCACGATTCTCTGGTTGTACAACTTGACTCATATCCTAGTGCTCCAATGCAAATAGATAGACCACTTCCGACTAGAGAACCTGCCGCGCGATGCAAGCTCATCTAATCGGTGATATGCTCTCCCAGAACCGCGATCGCTCTGATTCACAAGACAGCAATGACATCCAAATCGTAGGGAAGGGAATTTAATTTTTATTATTGACTAGATTAAGGTTTGGATAAGTCAGGTTAGCGGAAGATTGTCTTCCACTGTGCAATTTCACTATGACACTAGAGAGAAAATGAGATTAACACTGGCCAATGCTTTAGAGAGCCTTGAGGAGCATAAAAGACCCTTCAAAGAACTATTCAGTCATGGTTCTCTAAATGTGGAAATATACAAGCCCGAAGGTGTGGATTTACAAGCCCCCCATAGCCGTGATGAAATCTACGTCGTTACGTCTGGGTCGGGTTATTTTATCAACGGTGAATCAAAAGAGTCGTTTGGGGCTGGCGATGTATTATTTGTGCCAGCGGGTGTTGTTCATCGCTTTGAAGACTTTACAGATGATTTCGCAACCTGGGTGTTTTTCTATGGCCCTGAGGGGGGTGAACAGAAATAGCCAGCACCCAAAACGTCCGATACAGTTAACGCAGAACCACAATCCACGGCTAATCCGTTAAGGTGCTATGGCTCAAGAGCATATTGATAGGGATCGATACATCGTTACCCGCGAAGAAATTGAAACCTACGAGGGGGTTGCAAAAACCCATTTCCTCAATGAGAAGGCAAAACGCATCAACAAGT
The DNA here is from genome assembly GCA_015207365.1 of Vacuolonema iberomarrocanum LEGE 07170. GTDB lineage: Bacteria > Cyanobacteriota > Cyanobacteriia > Elainellales > Elainellaceae > Vacuolonema > Vacuolonema iberomarrocanum. Next base: position 147,550 of record JADEXA010000001.1, on the reverse strand, counting down.
CCCTGGGCGACCTCACCGGATTGAGGGGGTTTGGGTTTCACATCGTTGAAGTTGAACCCGGCCACGAGTCAACGGAACTCCATATGCATTATCACGAAGATGAATGCGTCTACATCCTCGATGGAGAAGCCGAAGCAACCATCGGCGAGATAACGCATCGGGTCAAGTGCGGCGATTTCATCGGATACCGAGCCAGGGGTGAGCCGCATCAACTCAAAAATACGGGTGATACGACGCTTCGCTGTATTGTCGTGGGTCAACGGTTAGACCATGATGTTGGGGAATATCCTTTGAAGAAAAAGCGAATCTACCGCAACAAGGGGATGAAATGGAATTTGGTTGACCTAGACCAAATTTCTGAGCCAATTGCTGGGAAGAAAGTGTGATTCGTCTTGGCTCGGTAAATCGCGCCGCACTTTTTCTAGCAGATTTTTCTAGTACATTGTGATTGGCTTGAATGGACGGCCTCTGCTGCCGAGTCTGGCTGGCGTTGCCTGGCATTGTCTCCGCCATTCTCGCTAGCCACGAATCATACAACTCGGCAAGTCCCGTCAAACCAAAACTTCTAGCACAATATTCATGAAACGTAAGTTGACCGAAGGGCCAGTGGGTCCCCAACTGGTGAAGCTGACCCTGCCAATGGTGTGGGGCTTGTTTGCACTGATCGCCTTTAACCTAGTGGATACCTACTTTGTGGGGCAGCTGGGAACCGCTCAATTGGCCGCGATGAGCTTCACATTCCCCGTTGTTATGACCCTGGGAAATCTGGCGTTTGGGCTGGGTATTGGGACGACCTCGGTGATTGCGCGGGCGATCGGCGAAGGGGATATGCTCCGGGTTCAGCGCTTTACCACCAACAGCCTGACCCTAGCATTAACCGCCGTGTTTCTCTTTGCCAGCGTGGGCTTGTTCACCATCGATCCCCTGTTTAGGGCATTGGGGGCTGGGCCTGACATTCTGCCCTTCATCCGGGAGTACATGCAGATTTGGTATTTTGGCATCGTTTTTTTGGTGGTGCCAATGGTGGGCAACAGTGCCATTCGAGCCGCTGGGAATACCTTGACCCCTAGCATCATCATGACGGTGGCGGCAGGCACCAACATCGTATTAGACCCACTCTTGATTAATGGAGCCTTAGGATTTCCCCGGTTGGAGTTACAGGGTGCCGCACTCGCTACTGTGATCGCCCGAGCCATCTCGCTAGTGGCCGCTTTATTGGTGCTGCGCTTCAAAGAGAACCTGCTCTCTAGCCAAATTCCTGACCTCGAGGAAACGCTATGGTGTTGGCGCGACATTTTGATTGTGGGGTTACCTGCTGCTGCCGCCAGCATGATTACGCCGATTTCAATTGGGGTGGTTACGAGCCTCCTCGCTATCCACGGAGCAGCCGCTGTTGCTGGATTTGGCTTGGCGTCTAGGGTCGAGTCATTAGCGTTGATTGCAATTTTAGCGTTGGCCGCCAGCATGGGGCCGTTTGTCGGCCAAAATTGGGGCGGGCAACAAATTGGGCGCGTGCGTCAGGCGCTCAGCCAGGGATATCGCTTCTCTCTGCTCTGGGGGGTGTTTATGGCCGTTGTGCTGGGATTGGGGGCGCGATCGCTCGCTGCCCTCTTCAACTCTGACCTCAGTGTGATTGCGATCGCCTCTCAATACCTTTGGCTTGTGCCCATCAGCTATGGCACCTTAGGCATTTTGCAGGTAACAAATTCCGCCTTCAACGCCATGGGTAAACCCATCCCCTCCATCATCATCACCGCCACTCACATGGTGGGTTTCTATCTGCGGCTGGCTTACATCGGCGGACGGATTGCAGGCCCACTCGGTATTTTCGCCGCCGCTGCGATCGCCAACCTGGCCGTAGGTCTAGGAGCCTATGCATGGAGCCGAAGAACCTGTCTCCAGCAAATGAAAGTGGCATCAGCCAAGGCTGAAGCACTGGGTTCTTAATGATCTAAACGCCACCAAGGTAGATTTGATATAACTTCAGCGGTACGATTGGCTGAATGGAGGAGAACAAGAAGATGCGCTCAGATGCCTCTACAGTCGATGAATACTTAGCCGAGCTTCCCGAAGAACGCCAAGAAGCGATCGCAGCAGTACGAAATGTCATTTTGGAGCATCTCCCTGAAGGCTATGAGGAAGTCATGAATTGGGGCATGATTACCTACCAAGTTCCTCTAGAGGCTTATCCTGACACCTACAATAAGAAGCCACTGATGTACGCTGCGTTGGCCGCTCAAAAGAATCACATGGCAGTGTATTTGACCGCCATTTACATGAGTGAAGACGCAAGCCAAGCGTTTGAAGCCACCTACAGATCAACAGGAAAGCGATACGATGTGGGAAAGTCTTGTGTGCGCTTCAAAACATTAGACGATCTACCGCTGGACTTGATTGGGCAAAGCATTGCATCGTTGTCGATGACGGAGTTCGTAGAACAAGTGAAAGCAGCAGGTTCAGCGCGAAAGCGTAGGGGAACGTGAGCGATCGCCCCGCAGCTAACCACACTCATTCGACAAACAGTTGCACAATACCTGTGATATTTTCGCCGCCATACCCTTGAGCGATCGCCCGTCGATAGGTCTCCAGCACCACACTCGATGCTGGAATCATAGCCTCCAGGCTATGAGCCGTTTGAGTCACATAGCGAAAGTCCTTCTCTACCAGTTCAAGAGGAAACAGCGGCGCATGATTTTGAGCTACCATCAAACCTCCCGCCCCCTTTGCCGCCAAACTTAAAATCGGCAGTTCTCCTAAACAAGCCATTGCCGCCTCTGGAGGAAGACCACTTTTTGACAACAGACCCAAAAGCTCTGCCAAAGCAACGACTTGAACTCCAAAAAGGGCGTTGACAGCCAGCTTCATGGCCATACCTTGCCCCAAAGCCCCAATGTGGTGAATCCTGACTACTCCAGCATCAGTCAAAATGGCTTGTACCTGAGTCAAGGTTTCGGTCGAGCCACCCACCAGCGAAATCAGCTTTTTGACTTCGGCCTGCGGGCGCGAACCGACGACAGGGGCTTCGAGAAAACCAGCTCCTCGCTGGGCGATCGCAACCCCCAACTCACGAACCCAATCCACAGTCAAGGTACTCATTTCGATTGCAGTTTTCTCTGGCGTTAAGCCGAAGAGTGCCCCTATCTCGGGAGCTAGCCATACCTGACGCGAAATCGCATCGTCAGTCACCATGGCGATCGCCACATCACTCTGCTCGACTGCCGCACGGGGGCTGGAGGCCAATGTCGCTCCCCGCTCAACCAAGGGCTGGGCTTTTTCGACGGTGCGATTGCAGACCACCAGTGGATAGCCTGCCTTGAGAAGGTTTTGAGCTAGTCTTGAGCCCATCGCACCAAGGCCAATTATCGCTATGGTCTTCTTCATTCCTGAATGCCTCCTGAAGTCATGTCCGAGATGAGCCAACTATAGCCACTGCTAAATCAGCAATAAATACAAAATCATGCATCTCTCTCGTGCAAATATTGCATGAATACTCAGCTCATTCATGTAGGTCAGCACATTAGAAAGCATATTCAAACTGAGATTGATGCGTATAATGCAGGAAATTCAGCCGACCCGACTTCAGCCATGGATTTATCGGTGCTTCAGACCTTTGTGGATGTTGTGAAACGGGGTAGTTTTGCCGCTGTCGCCCGCGAACGCAACATTGACCCATCTTCTGTATCACGGGCGATCGCCGGTTTGGAAGCAGAACTCGGTATCCGACTGCTCCAGCGCACAACACGAAAACTATCTCCTACCGAAGCAGGGATGACCTATTTTCAGCGGATTGAACCCCTAGTTGAGGAGATGCAGCAGGCGATCGCCGTCGCAACGGATATCTCTGGACAACCCAAAGGCACGCTACGAATTACCGCATCGGTTTCCTTCGGGCTGAAGTGTGTCGTCCCGTTGCTGCCTGACTTTAGAGCTATGTATCCCGACCTCACGGTGGATTTGTTGCTGACCGATACCAATGTTGATCTGTTCTCAGAACGCATTGATCTAGCGATTCGATTGGGTTTGTTAGCCGACTCAACATTGATTGCCCAACGACTCATGCAAACCCATTACATAGTCTGTGCGAGTCCCCAGTACCTCAAGCAGTGGGGACATCCTAAAACTCCTAGAGATATTGAGAACCACAACTGTTTGCTGTTTCCCCTTGCAGGATTTCGGTCGAGATGGCGATTTAGGAATCGTGCTCAAGAGGAATGCGAAGTCTTCGTGCAAGGGAACACCGTTATTTCGAATGCGATCGCTCTCCAACAATGTGCGATCGCAGGGCTGGGGTTGGCATTGCTCCCCAACTGGCTGATTGGCGATGATTTGCACACAGGCACGCTGGTCAATGTTTTTCCAGACCACGACGTAGCCGCTACCGAGTTCGACACCGCCGCTTGGCTCGTTTATCCATCTCGTACCTACGTGCCGCTCAAAGTTCGTGTCTTCATCGACTTTCTCAAGCAAGCAATAAAGTGATAGAAGACGACCTTCAATCAAACTGAACCCTCAATAGATGAGAGTGCTTGACCGCAGGCGATCGCATCTAATCAAGAATCTATCAGATAAAAAACTGCGCAATCGGACAGCAAAAACCAGGCAACATCGGCGACGTAATTTCATCTCCTGGCAATAGTGTTGCCACCAATCCTAACTGAGCCTTGTCTCGACGATAAATCTCAACCTGTTGTAACTGCCAATTCACAATCCAGTATTCCTGAACCCCTTGAATTGAGTAAAGTTTTAGCTTAGCTTCCTTGTCTCGACGCTCATTCGTTACCCCCGGGGATAGAACCTCCACAACCAACTCAGGGGCTCCGGTCAAATGTCCCGCTTCGTCCAATAGTGCAGCTAGACGCTCAGTGCTAATCCAAACTACGTCTGGGATCACACTGTCTGCGTCGGTAAAAATAATTCCAGGTGTCGTTCTGGCTTCCCCCAAGTCACTCGTACGAGACCAAGCTTGTAATTCAAAGTGGATATTTCCAGTCGTTCCTTGATGTCCCCAGTGTGGTGCCCTCGTCACAAACAACTCCCCATCGACAATTTCATAGGACTTCCACTCGTCTGCTGCCAGCAGCTCGACATCAGCAACTGTCCACCGCACTTGTCCCGTAGCTGCTTGACTCATCACGCTATTCCTAATGCTGTCATCACCTACCTTGAGTATATGCAATCCCTCTCCTTGGTTCCTACATTCAATGGAGATGTTGGGCTCCCGCACCTCATTCTCCCCATTGCTTATACCCAAATCCGGTTGAAGAACCCAACTATCGTTTGTGCCCGCTGCAGTGCAGCGGGCACAAACGATAGTTGGGTTTTACGGCTATTTAACCGGATTTGATATTGACTTCAGCTTGAAGAGGTTTGCATTCTCAGCTCATCACCAATGCTGATAGTCTTGCCAACTTCGGTCGGAGCAAGTTGGGTGTTGATGGCAAGTCGATAAAAGTGGTTGAAGCGCGATCGCTCTGCCCATTCGGGCAACGTTGCCTGCCGCTGCGCCCCAAAGGTTTTTTGAAAGTTTGGATAGGCTTCGCCCGTTTGAGAGTTGCGGGTAATGACCACACAGCGCTGGCAGGGATTCATCCCCATTAACTGCACATCGCCAATCTGGAAATGAACGGGTTCGTCTGATTTTGCAAACAATTGGTCTTCCCAGAAGGCTGGAACGCCAGAGATTTCAATGTTGTTGCGAAATCGGAGGCGCACCTCTTCAACCTCAAGGTCGGGATACCAGGAGGCGATCGCCTCTAGTGTTGCAGTGCTGACGATGGTTGGCCCAGGCGACACCGTATCATCTGGAAAGCCCATGTCTAGGTCTTGCTTCAGTTTCACGGGAACGCCAAAGTAGTCGCTCAGCCAGCCTTCGAGGACTTCCCGTTCTTTTTCCAGGTGAAATGTGGTGACTTGATTCATTCCCTGTACGTGCAGCGAAATCGTATCGGCTTGCAGATCCAACTCAGAGCGTAGAGCATGCACGCGGGCGTTCCGTTTGCCATTGACGAAGTGATTGGATTCATCGAAAATGGCAAACTCGCGATCGCGCTTCAGTGCTCCACTTTTGAGGACAGACACTTGCCCAACTTCTACGCGATCTAACGACTTGATGGGATAAATGAATAGCTTTGCAAGATGAGGAGCCAGATCCATTACAAGTAACTCCTGAGTAATATGTGTGACGCTTCACAAGACACCACCAGAATCTCGGTATCTTGCTCGTTCAAAGCATCCAAGCGGTGAGCCGTTCGAGCATCAAAATGGGCCGCTTCACCGGGGGATAGTGTGAACGCTTCGCCTCCCAAAGTTAGGCGAAGTTGACCCGAGAGAACGTAAAGCCACTCTTCCCCTTCATGGTGATAGAGATGCTCATTCTGGCGATTTGCAGGAATCGTGACATGGATTGGGCGTAGGTTGGCGCCATCGCCTTGGCTGGAAAGTAACCGATATAGCAATCCATTCCCCTGATACACCGTTGCATCCGCTTGACGCACGACAACCGAACGATTCAGTGGTTCTTCCTCGAACAACGCAGCCATTGAGATGTGATAGGTACGAGCCAAATCAAACAAAGCGGCGAGTGAAGGTTGGCGATCGCCGCTTTCAATGCGAGATAAATACGCTTCTGACAAACCTGTGCGCTGAGCGAGATCGCTCAACGTCCAATCTCGCTGCGTTCGGAGAAACCGTAAGCGGGTTCCCAACTGCACTAAGTTGAATTGCGCGGGTGATTCATGATGACTAAGCATGAAATGATTTTATCTTTAGATTGCTCCTCAGGCAATTTAGTCTTATAAAATTTGCCTCAAAGGCAAATTTTGCAATCATGAAACAAGCGACATCGAAAGCCCATAATGACTTGCTGTTTCCGCTGGCGGGTTTTCGTCCGAGATGCTACTCCGAGCTTCCTCGGTCATAGCTCATGAGACTTTGGTTCAAAAGCTCCCACGAAAGCTTGTGCTCAAGCCAGACTTCACGGCTAGGTGAAAACCTTTCAGGCTCATCAAATGTAGCGGTAGCAAGCGCAACTTGTGCAGGTTCATCGCTCGATTCGTAGCTAATAGAAGTGCCACAATTACCACAGAACGTTCGCAAAGCTTGGGCAGACGATCGGTACTGCGCAAGTGAGCCACGCACGACAGTAACCTCTTCACGCCTGAAAATGCTCCATCCTACCCCAGCAGAACCGACCGCTCGGCGGCAGCTTTCACAGTGACAGCGGCTCAGTGCAAGCGGCTGACCCGTGACGCGGAATCGCACCGCGCCACAGAGACAACCCCCTTCTGCGTCAGGGCTATTCAGTCGATTCATCATGATGGGAGTTGTAGGGTTCATTCAACATTAGTTCTGACCCATAAGTTGGCAGGTGCAATTAAACCTAAAACCCTAAAAACCTGTGCCGCCCGCGCTGCGGGCGGCACAGGTTTTTAGAGTCTGGTTTTTCATCGTGCCGAGCTACTTACGATTCGTACATAAGTTTTATATGTCATTCTTCTGAGTACAGGATAAAAATCGACTTGAGGGAAGGGTGATGTCTCATATTACAATTCGTCCAATTTCAACGGAAGACCTAGCCACATGTGCTCAAATGATGGCACAGTCTGAGCCATGGCTCACCCTTGGCCGTACCTACGACGCATCCTACCAAACAATCTGCGATCCAGCGAAAGAGGTTTCCTTAGCTACGGATAAGGACACCATCGCAGGATTTATCATCGTTAATATGACGGGTGCATTTGTTGGCTATATCCAAAGCGTGTGTGTCGATGCAGCGTGGCGCGGACAGGGGATTGGAACCCAACTCATTACTTATGCAGAGGAACGAATCTTTCGTAGCAGTCCCAATGTTTTTATTTGTGTTTCGTCATTCAATGCAGGGGCACGCAAGCTGTATGAGCGACTCGGTTACAGTGTTGTTGGGGAATTGAAAGATTACATTGTTGCAGGAGCCTCTGAGATATTACTTCGCAAGGCGATCGCCCCACTGACGACTTTTTCTCCTTCCGTTGATCAGTAGTCTGCACATGCCGTCTAAGGATCGCGATTAAATTAAAACCAGATATTTACTTTTTGAAAGCACGGCAAAGCCGTGCTTTCAAAAAGTAAATATCTGGTTTTAATTTAATTCAGTTTTCTAAGTCGCTGACTCTTGGCCTGACCTACCCATCTTTCTAGGTCGCGATCTACCCATCTACTACCCATTTATCTGATGTCGTTGTGCGGTTCAATCGAGCACCATGAAGGTGTTGTTCAAACGAAGCAATCAATGTCATCACCAACCGATTCCAACACTAATCCCCTCATTGCGTTTTCCCAAAATTTGGCCGATATCGTTGAAGCGGTGGGGCAGTCTCTTGTGGCTATCAACGGACAGCGCTTTCCTTGTAGCGGTATTTATTGGCGCGACGGTTTGATTGTCGCGTCCGAGGAAACGATCAAGCGCACGGAAGAGATTACCGCAACGCTTCCGAATGGAGAAACCGCACCCATCACTTTGCTGGGGCGCGATCGCAGTACAGACATCGCGGTTTTCAAGACTGAAGCATCACTACCCGTTGTATCGATTGACAGCGACGGTGAACTGAAAGCGGGCAATTTGGCGATCGCTGTCGGTCGAGATGCTGAACGCGGGTTGTTTGTGTCTCAGGGCGTCGTCAGCACGGTAGGCGATTCCTGGCGCAGCAGTCTGGGAGGATATATCGATCGTTTTATTCGCTTAGACCTCAACTTCTATCCGGGTAGCGGTGGCAGTGCTTTGGTCAATGCTGCCGGAAGCGTCGTTGGCTTCAATACGACGGGGCCTCGTCGCAGTATCTTGACGATTCCGGCGGCCACTATCAATCGTGTCGTCGATCAATTGGTCGAAAAAGGACAGATTAATCGAGGTTATCTCGGTTTGGCCATGCAGCCTGTTTATTTGCCAGAGGCATTAATCGCAGCCTTCACTTTGAATACAAAGCAGGGCTTAATGGTCGTCAATGTGGAATCGCAAGCCCCAGCCGACCAAGCTGGCATCATGCTCGGAGATGTTTTGCTTAAAATCGAAGATACTCCCATTGCAAGGCTGAGGGAAGTTCAAGCCTATTTGGAGCCCCAAAACATTGGCAAAACCGTCACCATCCAGCTCATTCGTGCAGGTGCATTACAGAATATCTCTCTAACCATTGGGGAAAGTGGGAGAAGCAAATGATTCTGAATCAATTCGAAACTGCATTAGCAGCCGTTTCCCAACACTTGAGAAGTATTACGGTAGAGATTGCGAACTATCAGAGTGGCGGGTCAGGCGTCATCTGGTCATCTGATGGATTGATCGTCACGAATTCTCATGTCGTTGGTGGGTCAAAGGTGCAAGTGCGGCTCGCGACCGGAGATGTGGTGGCAGGTGCGGTTGTTGCGCGCGATCGCCACCAAGACTTAGCCCTTCTCAAAGTTGATGCCAAACACCTGCCGACCCCGACCATCGGCAACGCTGAAGCCTTGCGTCCAGGGGAGCTGGTCTTGGCAATGGGCAATCCCTGGGGATTTTCTGGAGCCTTAACGGCAGGCATCATTCACTCCCAGGGTGGACAGGAAGGCATCAATGCTGTGATGGATGGCGTCAGGCCAACGGCGTTCAGCCAAAGTCCTCCCGGTTCTGTCGTTGTTGCTGATATCCGCCTTGCTCCGGGCAACTCTGGTGGTGTTCTCGCCAATGCTCGGGGAGAGGTCGTCGGCATCAACACAGCCATCTTTCAAGGCTTAGCCTTGGCCATTCCATCGCAACAGGTCACAGCTTTTGTAAGGACAATGACCCGATGACGCGCATCATCGTATATGGCTCGAACTCCGTTGTGCTAGCGGGTTTAACCAGCATCCTCAACTCCCAGGCTGATTTGCAGATCGTGGGCAGTTTTCTGGACGACGTCAGCCCGATCGCCTTGAGTGACTTCTCAGCGGATTTGTTGCTTCTAGAGCGATCGCCCACGACCAATTTCAGCCAATCGTCCGACGAAGATATCCAGTGGTTAGAGCAATGGATATCAACGGCAGACTTTGAGATTGTGGGTGTCTTGCTCACCGATTCGTTACGAACTGAAGAGCTCGAAGACTACCTTCATCATGGCTTCAAAGGATTTTTGCCACGATTGATCAACACCGATGAAATTGTTGCAGCCATTCATGCTGTCAGCGCTGGTTTGATTGTCATTCATCCCGCGTTAGTGGCGCTCAATGATGAGGGCTGGTCTGGGATCCCAGCCCTAGCCAATCACCCTGTTGGCGGAAACACCTCTGCGATTACGCCTCTCCCGCAGTTAGACATTTCCCTAACATCGAGAGAGGTCGAGATCTTGCAGTTGCTAAAGGCCGGTTTGGATAACAAAACGATCGCCAGTACGCTCCAAATATCCAAGCACACCGTCAAGTTTCACATCAGTTCCATTCTCGCCAAGCTGAATGTTTCCAGCCGCACCGAAGCCGTAACCTTGGGATTGCGCCAGGGACTCATTAGCCTCTAGCCGCTATTTAGCTGCCAAACGAGCGATCGCAAGTGGCGGTTAAAACTGCGTCTATCCTCACAGAGCACAGGCAATACCTCTAGAAGAAGCTATCTCTTATTCAAAAGTCGGCATAATTCTTTCCAGTCCTGGCCTCTAGCCATTATTCACCCGCGAATGAATTGCGGGCTAATGAAGGCAAACCCATTAAAGTGGGTTCTGCTCAACCGCTCAAAAGAATCCAAGCCGTTCCCCGGTCGTCCCTTTAGTGGACTTTTTATAGCGGTGTGCAACCGCATCACGTACAAAATATGGTGTGTGTGGGCGCGACGCGCCCACACACACCCGTACTTACCTAACGCGCACAGCGCTATTAGATTGGACTTTTTAGATTAGCCCGCAATTTATTCGCGGGCGGGGTATGGTATTTGGCCCAGCCCCCTTGCTGCGGTGTGTATTGGCGTTGAGAGAGTCTGCAAGCGATCGCCAATCCCTTTTCACGGCTGAGTTTTTAGCCACTTCTGCTCAATGGATAGCTTGAAAAAGAGGGGTAAGGAGTTGCTTATGGTTTCAACCACCACAACTCAAAAGCAAGCATCGATCGCCCATCCATAGTTATTTCAATTGAAGGGTTCGATTTGATACAAAATTGAGCGTAATTTAGCTCAATTCGTTGTCTGCAAAACGTTTGAGAGTATTCAAATATTAAAGAATCTGAATATTCAAGTTAATTGTATCGTCAGAAACAGCATAGACAAAAGAAACCTCATAGTTCTAGGAAGACTTGTACTTATAGCTTGCACATTTAATTGTGAGCCGTTGCTGAAGCACTCCACCTATCTAAAACAGCCCCATGAGTCGGTTGATTTTGTGACCCATGATTGGGGTGCCTATCTGTTTTCCAAGTTGCTAGTGAGCGGCCTTCAGATGTCTATTGTCCTGACACTTGAACACCACTATGCCCCTACCGTCTAAGGGCATACATCCTGCAACCCGTCTGACTTTAGTCATTTAGAATATTTTATTCCAATGGAAAATAACGGAAACCATTCAAATGGTGCCCCAAGGGTCAAAACGACCAGAACTCCGGGCGATCGTAACTGGGTTAAATGGGGGTTTGACCTTCATCCAGAAGTCTTTTTTGTGTCTGGAGCGCTAATTCTTCTGTTTATCGGCATTACTCTGGTTTATCAAGAGCAAACCTCTGCGACCCTAACAGCCATTCAGGGATTTGTTTCCAACGTCATGGGGTGGTTTTTGATCTTGTCCGCCAACATTTACTTGGGGACAATGATTATCTTGGCCTTCAGTCGTTTTGGCAGTATCCGCCTCGGGGGGCAGAATGCCCGAGCCGACTTTCCCCTATTTGCGTGGCTCGCCATGCTGTTCAGCGCGGGCATGGGCATCGGATTGATGTTTTGGAGCGTCGGCGAACCGATTTTCCACTTTCTTGCTCCACCACTCAATGGAGTAGAAGCTGAAACCGGAGCTGCGGCTCAGCAGGCTTTGGGTATTACCTTTTTCCACTGGGGACTCCACGCCTGGGGCATCTACGCCGCTGTCGCATTGGCACTGGCCTTTTTTGCCTTTAACTGGGGCTTGCCCTTAACCATGCGGTCGGTGTTCTACCCCATCTTGGGCGATCGCATCTATGGCTGGCCAGGAAATGCTATCGATATCCTGGCGGTCTGGGCAACGCTGTTTGGCTTGGCCTCTTCTCTCGGATTTGGGGTGGGGCAAATCTCTGCGGGCTTCAACTTTTTGTTTGATACCCCCGATACGACGGCGATGCAGGTCGGGTTGATTTTCATCATCACGGGCTTTGCCACCGCATCGGTGGTGTCGGGTCTCGACGCTGGGGTGCGACGGCTCAGCGAACTCAATATTTACCTGGCCGCGTCGCTGATGATATTTGTCATCCTCGTGGGGCCAACGCTGTTTATCTTTGGTTCGTTTGCCCAAACGCTTGGTTACTATGCGGCAAGTTTGCCGTTCCTCAGCTTTTGGACGGAAACCTTTGAAGGAACCCAATGGCAGAATAGCTGGACGGTCTTTTACTGGGCCTGGTGGATTTCCTGGTCACCCTTTGTGGGAACGTTCATCGCACGCATTTCCAGGGGACGCACCGTTCGCGAGTTCATTTTGGGCGTGCTCCTTCTGCCTTCAATAGTATCGTTCTTGTGGATGTCGGTCTTTGGCGGCTCCGCTCTTTACCTGGAGCTAAATGGCATCGGCAACATCGCAGAGGCAGTCAACGAAAACGTGGCCACTGCGCTGTTTGTCATGCTGCAAAACTTCCCCCTCACAGGCATTACCTCGTTTATTGGCATTGTGCTGGTGGTGGTCTTCTTCGTCACGTCTTCCGACTCTGGCTCACTAGTGGTAGACAACCTCACGTCGGGGGGCAAGCTCGATTCCCCAGTTCCCCAGCGGGTATTTTGGGCGATTATGGAAGGTGTTGTGGCGGCGGTGTTGCTACTCAGCGGTGGGCTGGGAGCCTTGCAGTCGGCAGCGATCGCCGTTGGGCTTCCGTTCGCCTGTGTGCTGTTGGTCATGTGCTACGGCCTCTATCGCGGGCTAGCTCGCGAAATGGCCGACCTCGAAGCACAGAAGCTGAAGGCACAGGAAGCATCACTGGAGGAAGCAGTCCCGCGCTAGGCGGCATCCCTAGAAACAACGTGGCTCGGTCAGCAATGCCGTAGCCACGTAACCCGTTTGGCCGCTGGCCAGTTCAACCTGGGTCCATACATCGACTTCGCCCATAAACCGCACTTCGGTGCCATTCGGTACGGTATCGATAACAGTGCCGCCGGGGGATTGGCGCAGGTTGGCGTAGGTATCCTGGGTATCTTCGACCTGGTAATAGGTTCGGCGCAGCAGCTCATGCCAGATATACCCCGACTGCCCCGTAGACCCCAAGCCGCTAGTGCGCTGAACAACCACTGGGTTCCAAACATCCGGGTCGATATAGGCCAATCCATCCTGGGATGACAGAGGCGTTAGGTTGGGCAGACTATCCATCACATCGCCGTTGGGGCGATCGCGCAGGTTAACAGAAGTGTCATTCGGGTCGTAGGCCAACAAGACGCCACACCGCTCGCGGACGTTGTCACCCGTCCCCCACCCAGCACGCTGAGCATTATTTGGGGTGGGTTGATTTGATGGAACCGCAGCCTGTTCCTCGGGCGATGATGGTGATGTCGATTCTGCTGATGGAGCCGCCTCATCAGGGGCTATCGGTTCTGGTTGTGGGTCAGATTCGATCTGCTCTTGCGCTGCAGGCAAGGGTATCGCTTCGGTTGATGTTGGAGAAGGGGACTCGTTGGCATTGAGGGCACTCGCACTCCCGTCATCGGGCAGCTGACAGGCCGTTAGCCCTAAGATCAAAATGGCTAGGAAGGCTTTCGGAAGACGCATACCAAACCTCCAAATGTAGATCTCGAACGTGCCAGTGACTTCATGATGTTGGAGGTCAATTCCGAGGCAAGGCGATCGCAGTTATTTTATGGCGATCGCAATCAATTCACATCCACTTCTGCACGACTCACGATAGGCGTTGCGACGACTACAATACAGACAAAAATCGTTTGTCTATCCGCTCGCAAGTTGAAAGGTAAAAATTTCATTACGAATCGACAGACCTCGCAGCGTGTATTCGCAAATGGTTAAGAGCAATGTGCCCGACAACAACCCGTCAACCCCTCCCGCTTGGGACTACAGAGTGGGAACGCCATCGCGTGCCACGAAAGACTGGGTTACGGCCTATAGTGGCTATCACGAAGACGTAGGGCGATCCGTATGCCGCCTGGAAACGCCGAAAGATCGGATTATCCTCATCCTGGGATTTGGCGATCGCCCGCGTCAAAGCGTTGGGTGGAGCGGTCGAGGAACCCAGCACTGACGAACCCGGTTTTGGCCGATTCTGCGCCTGCCGCGACCCCCAAGGCATTCGCTTTGGCCTCCACCAACTCCCCGAAGCCTGATCTAGCTAGCTAAGGGAAAGCGATCGCTTCTTCTGAACGGAGGGGCGATCGCCCCCTCAGCTCACCATTTCCCATAGGGCATCTAACCCTACTCCTACAAAGTCATCCTGTCGATGTTGCTGAATCCAGTTGACCAGGACTGGTTTAACCACATCAGATTGTTTGCTGAGAGCGACTAGAGACTTGGCCGCTTGTTGATTGACAGTCCCCAGAGTCCAATAATTGAACGAATTGTCTTTGAGAAAGGCGAGTAAGCCCGCCACCACCGCATCAGAGACATACCCCAGCTTTCCCAACACCTCAGCTGCACGAAAACGCACATAACTAGCGTCATCTTTGAGCAGCCTTAGTAATTCTGCGACTAACGCATCGGACCCCTGCCCCAGCTGTACCAACGCCTCAGCTGCGCTATAGTCCACGGCATGTTCCTCGTCTTTGAGCAGCTCCAGTAAGCCCACCACCACCGCATCAGAGCCCTGCCCTAGCTGTACTAACGTCTTAGCCGCGCGAGAATATACATAACTAGCGTTATCTTTGAGTAGCTCTAGTAAGCTCTTCATCACCTCATCAGAACTCTGCCCTAGCTGTACTAGCATCTCAGCCGCACGAGAACGCACATTACTATCCTTGTCTTTGAGCAGCTCTAGTAAGCTCGAAACCACCGCATTGGAGTTCTGCCCTAGCTGTACTAGCGTCTCAGCCGCACGAGAACGCACATTACTATCCTTGTCTTTGAGCAGCTCTAGTAAGCTCGAAACCACCGTATTGGAGTTCTGTCCCAGTCGTCCCAACGACTTAGCCGTGCAATAACGCATATTCTTATTCTCATCTTTGAGCAACTCCAGTAAGCCCGCAACCACTGCATCGGAGCCCTGCCCTAGCCGTCCCAATGCCTCAGCCGTGAAATAACGTACATTCCAAGCCGCGTCTTTGAGCAACTTCAGTAAGCCCGTAACCACTGCATCAGAATCTTGCCCTAGATATCCCAATGCTTCAGCCATGCGAGAACGCACATTACTATCCTCATCTTTGAGCAGTCCCAGTAAGCCCGAAACCACCGCATCGGAGTTCTGCCCTAACCGTCCCAACACCTGAGCCGCGCGAGAACGTACATCACTATCCTCATCTTTGAGCAACCCCAGTAAGCCCGAAACCACCGCATCGGAGTTCTGCCCTAACCGTCCCAACACCTGAGCCGCGCGAGAACGTACATCACTATCCTCATCTTTGAGCAACCCCAGTAAGCCCGCGACCACTGCATCAGAGGTCTGTCCCAGTCGTCTCAACGCCTCAGCCGCACTATGAATCACAACAGGCTCCTCGTTTTTGAGTAGCCGCAGCAAGCCCGAAACCACTGCATCGGAGTCCTGCCCTAGATATCCCAACGCATCGGCCGTGAAATAACGCACAGCCATAGTCTCGTCTTTGAGCAGCTCTAGTAAGTTCGCCACCACCGCATCGGAGCCCTGTCCTAATCCTCCCAACGCTTCAGCCGCGCGAGAACGCACATTACTATCCCCATCTTTGAGCAGCCCTAGTAAGCTCGAAACCGCTGCATCGGAGTCCTGCCCTAATCCTCCCAACGCCTCAGCCGCGCGAGAACGTACATTACTATCCCCATCTTTGAGCAGCCCCAGTAAGCTAATGGCGGCGGCATTTGGGGCTAGCTCTATCTGATAGTCAATCAAACGCCATCGGTCTATTTCAGAGCTATGTTCGCTGAGCTTTTGCATCAGTCGATCTGCAAATAGGGTATCGCGGCATCCGCCGATGACCTTGAAAACCTCTTTTCTCAATGTCTCTGCTGTCTCGGGAACAACGCTAACCTCCAGTGCTACCAGCGAGTCCAAAATCTGACAAATCGTGCCTTCATCCGAAACGTTGGTATTTTCTGCCAGGCAACTCCCGGCAAATAGCAAATCTCGATGCAACCACTCCTCATAGTCGCTCTCTGCATTCAAAATCGCCTTCAGAGAGGACTTAGCTGGATTTGGCTTTTGTTGAGCCACCAGCAGTAGTAATACCTCTCTCCAATGCTGCTGGTGCAGATAATCCTCAATATGTTTCCTGACATGGGGAGTATAGTCGTCATCATCCGGATCTTGGTTGTTTTGCCGATATAAAATCTCCTGAGCGCAGAGATATTCTTGAAAGGTTTTGTGAACAAAGGAATAGCGGTCTTGCCCCTGCTGCGACAGGAGCCCCGCCCGGTCTCGAATAATTTCATCCAAAAAACGCTCGGCTTCTTTTTCGGCCAAGTGCGACTTGATAGACTCGGGGGCTTTGATCTCAATAATCATTTTGCCGAGCTGGCGAATCAGCGTATCCCGCCCAATCTGGGTGCCGTTTTCCGCTTCATCCACGCTGCCCTGGGCATGAATCCAGTAGGCTAACTTTTCCATCAATCGACGAATGTCATCGAGTTCCAGATACTTAAGCGTCCGATTGACCGTAAAGTCGGTCAGCTCTTTGCTCTTATCCCACAGGGAAATCAGCGTTTCAACAGCACTGTCGTACAGCTCATGGCGATGCTTGGGCAGGTTGCGATAGCGGTGAATCAGGGCAATTAGCGTCAGCAGTAGCGGGTTGCGAGCCAGCCGCTTAATTCTAGGTTTGTCCTTGAGTGCGCGCCGGAGGTTGGCCTTGCGTCGTCTACGCTCGTCCTCCAGGTCTACGCGACTCTCGTACCAGTGGTCAATGAACTGGTCAATTTTTTCATCGTCAAAGGATTGTAGCTCATAGTGGGGATAGTCGTCGCGGCTAAAGTAGTCATTGCGGTAGCCCGCCGGACGCGAGGTAATCAGCACCGGGCACTGCGGGCAGTCGCTTAAAAACAGCTCCAGCTTATCCACGGTTTTACGTCGCTCCACTGCATCGGGCACTTCGTCCAACCCGTCTAGCAGGATCAACGCTTGCCCCCGCTCTAGCCAGTAGTCAAAAAAGTCAGCGGGTAACTCCTCAAGCCCCAGTTCTTGCTTCACAAAGTACTCAGCGAATTCTAGGATTGACAGCTCCGGCTTGCGAGACAGATCTCGAATGCGAATCAGAATGGGGACTTGCAGCTCAGCAGCTCGATCCGTTACCTGGCTACATTGCCGTGCCGCCGTAATCAGCAGGTAGTTAGTCAGCGTCGTCTTACCTGCTCCTGGTGCCCCCAAAAGTACCACGCGTCGCTTGTTGTCTTTCAACAACTCCTTTGCCGAAAAGGGGTTTGCTTGCTCGGCTTTCTTCAAAAACTCCGCCTGCTGCCGTTGCTCCCACAAAATGCGTTCTTGCGGGTCGTCACTCAAAGCGTCTGGTCGTTCAATCTCAAGCTCTTTTGCCCAGCGACTATCGTGGGCTTTCACATCGGGCATAACAAACAGCTTTGTCAAATCCCCCGACTCATCCACCACCTTGCCATCCACCGCCATCCCATCAAACACCATCTTGCCCAGCTTGCTACTCAGCTTCTGGCAATAAGCCTTGAGCGTGTAGTGTATTTTCAAACAAGCAGTGGTGGAGTCAAAGTAGGCATCCACAAACGCTTGCATCCAGGGCAACAGAGAATCCTGCTTGAGCTGCGGCGCAATGGGATGGCCTTTAACCTCTTGCAGAAATAAGTCTTGCAACAGTCCAGCATCAGGCTTACCTTCGCATTTCAGGGGCTTTTGTAACTCTTCGATCGCCCGCCCCACTAAAAATTGACTGACAAATCGCCGCGCACCTTTGAGGCCATCCATCTCGCAGGCCATAAATAACTCGGGCACCTGTTTGTTGGCCTCTTGCACAGCTTGGTCTAGCAACCGCTGAAAATCACTGGGGTTCAGCTTTTGATCTATACCCTGCAGTAGTATTTCTCCCAGTTTCTGCTTGCCCAGATTTACCAGCCATGAACCCGCAAACAACGCCGCAGTCTCGAAAACCATCCATTTGCCTCACGCTCTCGCCCGTATTATGGCAGGAACGTCTCGAAATCGGGATGATATGACCGAATTTGTTAAGAGAGGTGTCGCGAAGACAATCTGCGTGACTATTACGTCTTCTCGAATAGATTTATGTCACTAGGAAAGGGGTTTGAAGGATTCATGTGATCCATTCAGATAAGGAAGATCCCCCCTAACCCCCCTTCAAAAGGGGGGGAACTGGACGCAAAGTCCATTTTGATAAGGGGAGTAACCGAACTCAAAGTCCCCCTTTTGAAGGGGGATTTAGGGGGATCACCCAACCCTGACAGACAAAGCCGATCACGTCCTAAAATGCTAAGCAAATAGCCCCAAACAAACAGCAGTGTAGGCCATCCAGTAAACCTTTGATGCGTTACGCTGTCGCTAACACATCCTACGCAAGAGAAAAGACTGACGAGCCAGTAATACTCAAGCCATGCCCTAATAAAATTCCAAGATCTTTGCGTAACGAGGGTTTCAACCTTTGAGTACTGGCTTAATAGCGATCGCCCCTTCCCCCATCGCATCCCATAGAATGCAGAGAGCTATAGCCACTCTTACGGCACCTGCTCCCCTTGCTATGAGATCCTCGGCATCTCATCCCATCGCTATGACTGACTCGACGACGCGCGATCGCATCACTCCTGCGCTACAACAATGGTTGCTCATCCAGGGATTTGATCCCGACAACTTAGAGCAGCGGGGGCAAAACGGAGATACCGCTTTGATGCAAGCCACCCGGATGGAAGAGGCGGAGGTAGTGCGGGCATTGATCCAAGCAGGGGCGGCGTTGAACGCTAGAAACAATGATGGCAATAATGCGCTTTGGTTTGCTTGTTTTCGCGATCGTCAGGACTTGATCGAGCAACTGATTCGCGCAGGCATTGATTTTAATAACCAGAATGACAACGGTGCGACCGTCTTGATGTATGCGTCCTCAGCGGGCAAGGCCGAGATGGTGAAAGCACTTTTGGCCGCCGGTGCCGATGCTCAACTCATGAATCTGGATGACTTTCGAGCGATTGATTTTGCCGCTAACTTCGATATTGTCAGGATCCTGAAGCATGGTGTTAGCAAAGGCAACTGATCATAACTATCACGAGGCAACAAAGCATTCTGTGGTGTCGGTGCAGATCGACCCCAACTATGTTGATGCCAGCACACAGCCGCAATCGTTCAAAACCTATCCCCACTTTTTTCGACGTTTTCCTTTAGAGCCAACGCATCCGACCCATCAGTTTCTCGCTCTCACCAGCGCCATCACCTATCAAAAGCACTATCGCGAAGGCACTCATCTGCTCCGCGTCCAGCCATCGGCGGGGGCGCTTTACCCGACAGAGCTATACGTGCAGGTGCGGGGCATTAGTGGAATGCTGGATGGCATCTACCATCTAGAGCCTGAGACGAATTCCCTAACCCTGATCTATGAGTTGATTGATGATGGAATTGAGGCGTATTTCACCGATGCTGGCAATGATATTCGCTTGGTGAAAGGCTGCATCTTGCTCGTCAGTTGCGTCTATTTTCGATCGAGCTGGAAGTACAGAAATCGCAGTTTGCGCTATTGCTTTTTAGATAGCGGTCATCACCTAGGGGCGATCGAAGCTTCGGCCTATGCCTCGGGTTACGACTATCAACTGTTGTTTGATGTTGATTGGCCTGCGCTCAACGAAGACTTTGGGTTTGAAACCAAAGAGTTCTTTACAGCAGCCATGGTGGTTGGAGAGGTCAAAGCGCGGGCAACCAAGAAACCCGTGCGACGATTGCGATCGCCCATCCCCACCGTATCGGGTACCGACTACTTTGAACCGAACCGCTTCATCGAAGTGGGCTATCAAGCCACTCTGAGGGCTCAGGCTAGCGCGGATTCTGCGGTACCGCTTCAGCCGCGATTATTGCAACAGCCTACCTTTCCCGTGCAACCTGCCCAATGGCAAGAAGCCATTCAGCAGCGGCGATCGGCGCGGCGATTTTATCCCACTGCCATCAGCCAAAAGAGTTTTCTGGCTGTCTGCGACGCGCTACATCAGCCCCTGCCGGGTGCGCTTAAAACCCTAGAAATTTATGCCGTTCTGCATCGGGTCGATGAGCAATCGTCAGGGCTATATCGAACGATTGATGATAAAACATTACATTGCCTGAAAACAGGAGAGTTCCACACCCAGACGGGGCACCTTTGCATTAACCAGGCGATCGCCCGCGACTGTGCAGCCATCTTTTTCATCACATCTGCCTGCCACAATTACCGTGTCTCTCTCCAGCAAGCCGGGGTAGTCGGCCATCGCATTTATCTTGCGGCCACCGCTCTGGGTCTGGGTTGCAGCGGTATTGGCGCATTCTACGACGATGAGGTGCAAGCGTTTCTGGGTACAGACCAGCCTGTTTTATATGCGATCGCCGTTGGACAAACGACTCGCCCCGATTTGATAACCTGATCCGATAAAAAAGGAGACACCCACCATGGTAAAACCTCCCCTCCCCTCCGATGACCTACCACCTCAAGAACTTGACTTAGAGGATCATCAACTGCGTCGAACATTAGACCAGTCCTTGACTCAGCGCTTTCAGCAGCAGTGCGACGCTTCACTTCAGGCGCTGCTTGCCCCTTGCGATTGGTCGGTCACAACAACAGCGAATGTGGTGACGTTGGTCATCGTGTGCCCCGATCGCCCAACCAATTGGCAAGTGCTGAATCACGTTGTTCCCATGGGAAAAATCATGGCCACCTTTTCTAAGGACGCCAAACTCCGAATTTACGCCACCCCTGACATGGTGGATCTGTTTGAAATTCGGGTCGATGAGCTATCTTCATATCCCGAGCCATCCTAGCGGTCTGTCAAAACTAATTTTGTGGGGACATTCCTACGGAATGTCCCCACAAAATCAAAACTGACACAGCACTAGCGGTTTGACCCCACCTTTTCACGGAAACGCTCTTCTGCAACTGTAGTCGCTTCGTTGAGCGCAATCTCCTGCGTCGGAGTCGCCGAACCCCGTCGATATTGGCTGATCACAGTTGCCGTCAAAATTAAGCCAGCCCCGATCGCCCCGCGAATACCCAAATTCTCGCTAAGAAACCAAAACGAGAATATTGCAGCAAATACAGGCTCCATGGTGTAAAGCAGAGCAGCTTCCGTAGCAGGAACCCAACGCTGTCCTGTGGCCTGAATCCAAATTGGGGCAATGGTTACAACGAGCCCAAGGTAAAGCAGCGCTGGGAGGCGATCGCCAACCGCAAAATCCTGTAGCGGCACACTTGGTAGCATCCACAGGATTCCAATCAGGAACATAACCCAGGCTTGCACGGCAGTGAGCGCCAACGAAGAATGGCGCGGGGCGATCGCCTCTAGCAGCAAGACATAGGTAGCGACGCCGATCGCGGAGGCCAACGTCAGTAGCTCTCCGACACCGAGGCCCCCGCCTTCCCAAGACATAACGCTGATCCCGCAAACGGCTAATCCCGCAGCAATGAGAATCTGTCTCCGCAATTGTTGCCCGATGAGAAAGCCCAACAACGGGACGAGAATGACATTTAGACTCACAATGAACGCAGACCGATTGGCAGAAATGGTTTCTAAGCCCAACAGCCCACAGGTCGATTCCAGAAACAAAATGCCACCGAGGAGCGCACCATCTCTCAAAAGGCGGCGGTTGATGTTGCGCAGCCAGGGCGAGAGCGCGATCGCCGCAATACCAAAGCGAATCGCAACCAGCATTGAGGGAGGAATGGTCCCTAGGGTGTCTTTTAGAATCGGAAATGATGTTCCCCAAATGACAGTCGTCATGAGCAGGAGGAGCGTCCCTTTGCGATGGTTATTTGGGGCAATAGCAATCATGTGAAGTAATGATGAACAATTACAAATCACAGTAAAAGCACGGTATGCGTCTGGCAAACAATCGATTGAATCGCATGTATCAGTGCATTTGATAGAAAAACCTATCGCCTTGTCCTGCCAATTTGCGACAATCAGGGACTACTTGTTGCGGCAATCGCTCGTCAGGGATTTTTGCAACGTTGATTCTACGTATATGGCGCGCACCAACCATCAACAGGTCCCGCAGCAGTTCAAATCACCTCTCCAACACACTGAGGATTTACCCATGGGGTTGCATAGCTCGAACCATCCTAAAATGTCGTATCTGTATGCCTTACTGGCGATCGCCGATTCAGGCAGCTTCAGCGAGGCAGCCCTGCAACTGCAACTGACCCAGTCTGCGATTAGCTATGCGATCGCCGCGTTGGAAAATGAACTGGGGGTCGTCCTCCTCTCTCGGGGAAGGCATGGGGCGACGCTCACCCCCGTTGGCGAACAGATTGTCGAGCGCGCGCGGCGCATCACCTATCTACTCGATGATGTGGTAAAACAAGCCAACCTTGCGAAGGGATTAAAGGGCGGCTATGTGCGGATTTCCTCCTTTCGCAGCGCCGCATCGCACCTATTGCCCGATGTTATTGCAGAATTTTGTCGGCGCTATCCGGCGATCGCCGTTCGCCTTGCAGAATATGATGATTGTCCAGCTGTAGAAAACGATTTGCGCCAGGGACGGGTTGATTTAGCCGTGACCTACGATTTAGCCGAAACCTACGTGGAAACACACTGCGACTTGGAAACCTGGGATCTGGTGCAGGATGATTTTGTGGCGTTGTTTCCACCGGGTTTTCCATCCAAAAGAAACACCATCACCTGGGAAGATTTGATCACATATCCGCTTGTGATGGCTCCAGAAGGCGATTTGTGCGACAGCGCAGTGCACTATCACTGTGCAAAGCATGGCATTACCCTTGCACCGAAGTATCACGTACGCTCAGATGCAACCATCATCAACATGGTTGCAAAGGGCTTAGGCGCAACCATTAGCCCCCGACTGGCCGCAGAACCAACCCCCAAAGATGTTCGGGTTTTCAGCTTACCCGTGCCGTTGTTTCGAACCATTCAGGTCGCAATTTTAAAGGACTCGCTACTCACGCCTGCAGGCTTTGCCTTTTTGAATTTGCTAAAGGATATGTGTGCCAAAAGGCACGCACCCGCTTAATACCAATTCACTAAGAATCCACACCAGATCGCTTTTTGAAAGCCCCACAGTGTGGGGCTTTCAAAAAGCGATCTGGTGCTGATTGAGGAGATAATTTTGCAACCTTAACAGTTAGGGCATCCAGTCAGAGATACCAACATCAGCTTGCTACGTCAACGGAGTAGTACTGATAGTTGTTTCGACCACTTCTTTTTGCTTGATACAGTGCTGTATCGGCATTTTGCAGCAACGTTCCATTTTCTAGACCGTCATCCGGATAGACAGCAATTCCAATACTGACCGTTGTGTGCAAACGATGCTCTCCCAGATAGAACTCAGGCTGACAGACTTCAATCAGCCGACTGGCCACTTCACTCGCATCGTCGCGGCATCGAATTTGAGGCAAGAGGATGACAAACTCATCGCCCCCCCAGCGCGCAATAACATCTGCTTCTCGCAGGCAATGGGATAGCCGTTGGACAATATTCTGCAATAACTGATCGCCAATTGCATGCCCTAGCTGATCGTTTACCGCTTTAAATTCATCCAAATCAAGAAACATGACAGCCATGCGTTTTGTGTTCGCTGCCGCATCCTTCAAGGCTGCATCAAATGCTTGGTCGAAGAAGATGCGATTTGGCAAATTGGTCAGGGTGTCATGCAATGCCTGGTGTGTGATAATCGCTTCGGATAGCTTTTCCTGCGTAACATCGCGAAAGCTCCAGACCGTGCCGACATTTTTCCCTATCAATTGCTGAGGCTGTAGGTAATATTCAATTATCCTTCCATCTTCTAATTTCAAGCAATCTTGATGCTTAATGCTGCTTTGTTCAAGCTGTGTTTTTAG
Source organism: Vacuolonema iberomarrocanum LEGE 07170 (assembly GCA_015207365.1). Classification (GTDB taxonomy): domain Bacteria; phylum Cyanobacteriota; class Cyanobacteriia; order Elainellales; family Elainellaceae; genus Vacuolonema; species Vacuolonema iberomarrocanum. The sequence continues at coordinate 123,306 of JADEXA010000001.1, read as the reverse complement.
GGCGATCGCATCCGACTCCATCAAAACACCCATCATGGAATTTATTAGTGTTTGGCTATCTGATTCTAAAGCACCATCAGATAAATCCCAGACATCAAAAAACCTTTGATTAAAACTAACAACATCCCCAAAGGAGTCAAGCACTAAAATGCCATCCGCCGTTGCTTCTAAAGTTGCTCGAAGTAATGCCAAGGCACTCTCTAGTCTGATATTTGTTGCCTTCAGCAATTCATTTTGGCGAGCCAACTTTTGATCTTTCTCAAAACAGTGCAGGGCTTCCGCGACAGTTAGAGTGAGATCGGTTTCATCCCAAGGTTTACGGATGTAGCGATACAAAGCTGCTGCATTTACAACATTTCCAACCGAATCAGCATCCGCTTGCCCCGTCAGCATAATTTTCAATGTTTTGGGATAAAGAGCATGAAGCTGAATTAGAAATTCATCTCCCGCCATTCCTATCATGTTCTGATCAGAAATAACAAGTGCGATGTCTTTCTCTTCTTCTGTTAGCTCTGCACAGAGCAGAAGAGCACTAGCACCGCTATCGGCAAGTTCAATATCATAGCTCTTACCAAAGTTACGCTTTAGCTGAGCACCCAAACTCTTAAGGATACTGAACTCGTCATCAACACAAATAATCGTAGATCGCATTGGCTTAGGAACACAACTGAAATATAGATCTTCAGATTAAAAGTATTTTGTGACAACGAAATAGTCAATTGAGAAATTACGCTGGTTAGGCAACCAGCAATTCATCAATTCCACTTAATTTCTTAGAATTTGCTTGAGAAAATATCACTTGCGACGAGAGCATTGAACGTTTAGCAAGTGCAGCCAAACGGAAATATAGCGCTACGCGCTCAGGTAGAACCAAATCATTTCTTGGAAGCCCCGCGGCGCGGGGCTTCCAAGAAATGATTTGGCTTAATCTCAATGCGTAAAGCTATATCAATGTCCTAGCACTTTTTTAATCGTTTTCAAACAGCGTCTTAGGACGCGTCCTAAGTACAGGAAAAAAATTGCACCCCGGCTAGAACCCTTGATTTTGTGTAGCGCGTGCAGTGCACGCACTACACAAAATCAAGGGTTCTTTGGGTTTTGTCCTGTCCTCAGGGGTGCGTCATCAATTAAAGTCAAAAAGCTGGATGGCTGAGCCTTGCTGCGCCCGACCAACTAAACGACCTAGGGGTTGTAACCTCTGTTCTGCAAGCAATGGACAATCTAGTTGATGACAACGCCTAGTTGAGCGCTACACCGACAACGTTCCGTAGGTCTTCTTCCGTCCAAGGCTTATTGATACAAGCATAAAGATTAGCCTGTTGTTTGGCACGCTCGATCGCCGACTCATCAGCCTGCCCTGTCAACATAACCGTAACGATTTCGGGGAAGCGTTGATGCACCTGAGCCAGGAACTCGTCTCCTTTCACATCCGGCATCAGCCAATCAGAGACAATAATCAAAATTTTTATTTCGTCTTGCTCCAACTCATCAATTACCAGCCAAGCTTCGTCTGCACTTTGCGCAACCTCATAAACATACTGATTACCAAACAAGCGTTTTAGTTGTTCCTTCAGCACTTTCAAAACTGAAACTTCATCATCGACACATAAAATCGCAGTCTCAGACATCGTAAAAATACCCCTAAATTATTGAGCAAATGGCTAAAGAGATTTCTGCAAAAGAACAGACTTACTGTAGGGTAACGCGCGCGAAGCATACCACATCATCAATCGCTCAGCTCAGTCTGGGCGATCGCCTAAAGCGACCCCATAGGAAGCCAAACCTTAAATTGCGTGTGTCCGGGTTGGCTCTCTAACCCCATACGCCCCTCATGTTTGTCGATAATCTTGCGGCTAATATACAACCCCAACCCACTTCCTTGTCCTGAAGGTTTGGTGGTAAAAAAGGCATCAAAGATTCTTTCCTGTACCTCAGTCGGAATTCCCGTGCCAGTATCCGTAACTGTCACCTCAACGCCTTGATCCTGCTCACGGATGGTCAACGTCAGCGTACCGCCAGATTCCATGGCTTGAATTGCATTGTGAATCAGGTTGGTCCAGACTTGAATGAGTTCATCAGGATATCCCAAAATTTCGGGAATATCTTGATACTCACGAACCACATCAATGTTGCGTTTGAGTTGATTGTTATAGATTTCGAGTACCGTTTCCACGCCCTCAGTAACCATCGTCAACTGCTTCTTATTACTCTGATCAAACCGGGCATAGTTTTTGAGAGCAAAAACGATCTTAGACGAGCGATCGACTGCGCCTATAATGAGCTGACTGTTGAGAAATGGGCACGCCAGGTTGTAGGCCAGTTGCACGGCCCATTCACTCTCATGGCTTTTCAACAGTGGGAAAAATGGCTCCAGGCTTTCATAGACCCCCATATCAATGAGTAGATCTGCCAGCGATCGCGCGTCTTCAATGTCATGCTCCTTCAGTTGAGCAACAATTCTGCGTTTCAGCGTCCGGCCTTCTTGGGATGTGACAGAGGATTTGCCATCGAGTGCTTGAGTAATTAACCCAAAAAAGCTGGATTGCTCCTCAGGAGTCAACCGCTGATTGAGCGATGGAAGTTCAGCCAGGGCTTCCTGCAATGCCTTGTGAGTATTGTCCGCCGATGCTTTGATCGCGCCTAAGGGGTTATTAATTTCATGAGCAACTCCCGCAACCAGTTGGCCTAGAGAAGCTAATTTCTCCTGTTGAATCAACTGCGCCTGGGTTTGTTGAAGCTCATCTAGAGCCGTCTCCAACGCCTGGTTCTTATGCCATAGTCTGTCGCTAAACCGTTGCGACAGCGTACCCGTGACAACGGCTGCAAACAATAACAAAAAAGCCGTGCCAAAATCTGCCAGAGTTCTAATCCGTTGCCGCTGCGCTACATAACGCTGTTCCAGCACGGTAACTTCAGCATAGACCTCATCATAGAGTTCATCAATGGCCACTGCATCGATGGCTAGTACTTGCTCGATCTGCCCTTGTTCGATGAACTCTAGCGCTTCATCAACTGCCGCTTCATACTCTGCATAGAGTATGAAAAAAGCTTCCAGATTCTGCTCCTGGTCAATTTCGCGAAGCTCACTGAAAATGGCATCGGAATCTTCTTCATGTTCAGCTAACTCTTCGGCCAGGTTCTCATCGATTCTTCCTTTAGAGATACCTTCCCACTCCAAAGAATTGAGTCGACTCAACTGCTCTTTTACTTGAGCTAGGAGTAACCGAGATCGATTGCTGGTTTCAGCGACTTGATTGAGCGTGTAGATAGAGGCAGAACTCACGACAGCCGCTACAATTGCAGCCAGTAGCGTAGGCCATGTTGGCAATCGTTTTTTGGGTTTGTCGGGAATATGAATCAACGGAGTTTTGAAAAGTGACTTAGCCTGGTTAAGCATGATCTAAAACAAAGGAACACTTTACTAATCGGAAATTGCCCAATGGGATGGCGACTAAAATCCCCCTTCAGGTGGGGCATCATTGTCGCCCTCAGCAAGACGCTGCTAGAGAACGGCGTTAATAAACCTCAACCGCTTGACTTAAAGAAAATCTAACTGTTTTTACTTATTGTTCCCATTTAGAGAAACAATCGCACGTCTAGCTAAAGAGTGGCTATCGCTTGCCTTTATAGAGATTAGAAAACCTCATCAATCAAATCGATGTATATCCGGGGTCTGACAGTTCGTCACCGTGGATAGATAGACGTCCTATCTATAAACCTTAGCTATGACCTAGTCCTATGCATCTTGGCCACCTTTTGCTTGAATAGTGACTAATTAGATCTTCATGGCACGTAGACAATTACCGAACGATTTACACACAAATGAGTATTGAACACTTAAATCCAGCGGGCTTGCATAAAAACCCTGTTTTCTCACAAGTGGTTGTGACCCGGGGAGATATACGCACCATTTATATCGGCGGGCAAAATGCCATCACTCCATCTGGGGAAAGCGTTGGCAAAGATGATATTGGCCGACAGGCTGAGCAGATTTTTGCAAATCTTGAAATTGCACTCGCTTCTGCTGGGGCGCAACTGGAGCATGTAATCAAGTGGACAGTCTATGTTTTGCAGGGTCAGCCGCCTCAGCCAGCGTTTGAGGTCTTCCAACGCATCTGGGGAAAGCGTCCCAATCCTCCTCTGATTACCCTGCTGTTTGTAGCCGGACTGGCCCATCCGGACTTCCTCATGGAAATTGAAGCCATTGCCGTCCTGCCCGATGCTGACGGCTGAAGCATCATGGTACCGAATTGGCCAAATGCCCTCTCGGCTGAATGTTTTAGCAATGTTTCAATTTTTTGTCTTGTACTTATATCAAATTCGATTAAATAGCCGTAAAACCCAACTATCGTTTGTGCCCGCTGCAAAACAGCGGGCACAAACGATAGTTGGGTTCTTCAACCGGATTTGATCTGAGGCTTTGGTATTACGAATCGTTTGGAGGATACACATCTACCCCAGTCGAGACGGACAATAGAGATAGGAACGCATTAGGAGTTTCCAATCATGTTTAACAAGATTTTGGTGGCGGTAGATGACACCAACGATGGTGACAAGGTGTTTGAACGGGCGATCGCTCTTGCCGAACTCACCCAAGCAAAACTCATGATTATCCATGCGTTGAATGTCGTTGATGACACGTTCACAGATTTTCCAGTTGGGGTTGATGTGTTCTCGCCACGCCTCAGTGAAGCCTCCATCCAACGGCACATGGAGATTCTGGCTGCTCAAGAAGAGCAGGGGCTAGAACGACTTAAGGACTATGCCAAGACAGGATTGGAAAAAGGGATAGCGGTAGAATTTACCCAAGTAGCTGGCGATCCAGGAAGCCGGATCTGCGCCCTTGCTCGCAACTGGGAAGCCGATCTGGTTGTGCTAGGGCGACGGGGACGTAAGGGGTTTAGTGAGCTACTCATGGGGAGTGTCAGCAACTATGTGCTGCACCATGCTCCCTGCTCAGTCCTGACAGTGCAACATATAGATAATGCAGATGACGCAGACGCTGCGATCGCAACCGATGTGGCAGGAACAGAGACACCGATCGCAGAAGCTTCACGCTAAGACATTGTTTAGAAAATTGAGAGTTGCTGATTGAGGGGATAATTTTTGCCGATAAGGAGCATATTACGCTTTTTCTCGGCAAAAATTATCCTTTGATTCTGCGACCTCAAAAATTGAATGGACTGTGTGCTGTGCACAAAATTCAACCCCTTCTGAGATGCCTTAAACCGTTTCTAAGTTTATCAATTAAAATCGGTCGATTCAGGGTGTTGAGCTTCACGCAATTGGCGGAATGAATTTGCTAATACTTGGCTTTGTAACGGAGAGGGCGATCGCCCTGCCAATAGCGGCTCAGGTAGATCCACAACCTATGCACAAAAGTATATATAGAAGTAGGCAAAATCCACGTTGCCTATTTTTGTGTAAAAACCGTATGATATGGCCGCTATCTCAACGAGTCAGTCGTATAGCCAGTGGTGTATTTAGTGCCTCATATGGGCACGTTAAATATGTGCATTTCCTGTGATGTGGTTCCATGACGACCAATATGCCCTCGGCCAAGGATCCTACAAAAAAGCGTTCACGAAGGCGCAAGATTTCACTCCGTGCAGTGTTGGTTATTCCATTTGTCTTGCAAATTTCTGCAGCCGCTGGATTAACGGGATGGCTCTCGCTACGCAACGGGCAACAAGCGGTTGACAATTTGGTAGCGGAGCTTGAAAGCGAAGTTTCTGACCGCATCGAGCAACATCTAGATAACTATTTGGATGTTCCCCGGCAAATTAACGCCAGCAATCATGAAGCCGTGCGATTGGGGTTGCTTGATATCAACGATGCTGAGCAATTGTCGCGTACGTTTTGGCAACAGATCCGCATTCATGAAACCTTAAGCTACATCTACTTTGCAAAAGAGGCCGATGGGGGCTATGTCGATGCTGGACGGCAAAGTGATGGGCAGCTCGTGATTGAGCAAACCCGCGATTATGTCGCGGGGGATTTCATGATCTTTGCGACCGATAGTAGCGCCAATCGGACCGAACTGCTCAGTGTTGATCCTGATTATGATCCCCGTGTGCGCCCGTGGTATACCAGCGTTGCCAACCAGCGCTATCCCCGCTGGAGCGAAATCTATGCAATGTTTCCCGACAACATCCTGGCGGTTACGGCGACGCAACCTGTTCATGATGATGACGGTACATTCTTGGGGGTGTTTGCCGTTGATCTAACCCTGTCCAGGCTGACTGTGTTTTTGCGACAGCTACAAATTGGGGAGTCTGGACAGGCTGCAATTATTGAGCGATCGGGAGATGTGGTTGCGCTATCTTCCCAAGAAAACCCCTTCTCTCAACCCGACCCGGAGGTCGAACCCGATCGCATTGCTCTAGCGGATGTGGAAAGTTCGATGCTATCTGCGGCGGCCATCCATTTGCAGGAATCGTTTGACAATTTTGACAACATTCATCGGACTCAGCAACTGGAATTTCAGTTGGAGGGCGAGCGCCAGTACCTTCAAGTCACACCTTACAGCAACGAGATGGGCTTAGACTGGTTGATCATCGTGGCTTTGCCTGAATCGGATTTCATGACGCAAATCCACGAGAGTACGCGACAGACAGTGGCACTATCCTTAGTGGCCTTGACGGCGGCGATCGCTTTTGGTGTATACACGTCATCTTGGATAGCCCGTCCCATTAGGCGCTTCAATCGAGCCAGTCAGGCGATCGCTGAGGGTAATCTCGATCAAGCCATTGAGCCGCAACCCATCCGCGAAATGGACACGCTAGCCGTTGGCTTCAATCACATGACCGCCACCCTGAATGAGCTGATTCAGGAATTGGAACGGGCAAACGATGAACTCGAAGCCCGTGTCGAAAACCGCACGACCGAACTGCGCGAAGCCCTCGACCAATTGCAGCAAACTCAGCTAAAGCTGGTGCAAACTGAGAAAATGTCTAGCCTCAGCCAATTGGTTGCAGGCGTGGCTCACGAGATTAACAATCCCATTGGCGTGATTCGTGGCAACCTCGACCATGCTTCCGACTATGTTGAAGGGTTGCTAAACCTACTGCATCTCTACGAAGTCGCACTGGAGAAAGCGACTTTGGAGACAGCCTCTCCTCCTATCAAGGAAAGTCGTGATGACCTGGATGTAGAGTTTGTGCGTGAGGACTTTCCACAACTGCTGAAATCTATGAAGTCCAGCACATCTCGCATTCAAAGTATTGTAGAGTCCCTGCGCAATTTTGCTCGCCTTGACGAAGCGCAGATTAAACAGGTCAACCTGCACGAAGGGCTGGATAGTGCTTTGATGATTCTCCAAAGCCGATTACGGCGATCTGGCAGTTGTCCTGCCATTCAAGTGAGTAAACTCTACGATGACCTGCCCTTGGTCGAATGCCATCCCAGCCAAGTGAATCAGGTGTTTTTAAACTTACTCAATAACGCCATTGATGCGATTCGCGATCGGGTTGCGGCTTGTCCTGATGGTCCGCCCGATTTTCAGCCTCGTTTAGATGTATGTACCCAGAAACTCGAAGGGGGCTGGGTGCAAGTGCAAATTACGGATAATGGTGCTGGCATTCCCTACGACATTCAATCCAAGCTGTTCGATCCTTTCTTTAGTAGTAAGCCTGTCGGCAGTGGTACCGGACTAGGGTTGTTTGTGGGGTACCAGGTCATTGTGGAGCAACATGGTGGCGAGCTGACCTTTACCTCCACGCCAGGAGAAGGGTCAGCTTTTTCCATCAAACTCCCGATCAGGCTACAGAGTCAGTCGATCGCCTCTCATACCGAAAGTGCTGACGCCACCTCTCCTGTATCGGTTTGATGATCAGTGGAGGCATTGGAGCCTATGTCCAGAACAAAAAATTAAAATCTTGTTAAAACCCTTGATTTTGGGTAGCGCGGGCATTGTCCGCGCTACCCAAAATCAAGGGTTCTCTGGTTTTTATCCTGGATTTAGACTTGCTGCACATAATGCGTCTGAATGACTCCGCTAGCAAAAACTTGGGACTTGACTAACTGGAGGGTGTCCGTGCGTTCACTGGACGGGAATAACGGAATGCCCTTGCCTAAAAAAATAGGCATCCAGGACAGCATGAACTCAGAAATCAGCCCCGCCTCCCGAAAGGACGCCGCCAACTTTGCGCCACCGACGAGCCAGAGCCGCTGAATGCCTTGCGCCTCAGCCATCTGCACAAGCTGCGTTGGGGATTGGTTCGTAGGGAAGATATTGGCTCGGGGCGGCTGGAGCGATCGCCCAGTACACACCCAGCAGGGCTTTTCACCATACACCCAATCGCCAAACCCCAGCACCTGATCATAGGTTGTACGACCCATCACCAATCCATCGATGGACTCAAAAAAGGTGGCATAGCCATAGTCTTCTTCGTTTGACTCGAATTGCGAGAGCCATTCGACATTGCCATCTGCGGTGGCAATGTACCCATCTAGGCTTGTGGCGATGTAAAGAATAATGGATGGGGTCATGCTCTATCCTTTGGCGATCGCATCTGGGAGGAACGATACATGAGCACTGACGACTCGCCAACCCAAGGGAGTTCGCATCCAAGTTTGGGTTTGTCGCCCCTGCTTTCCAGGGCGCTGAAACTCGGTATTGGCCGTGGCAAAATCCTGCCCGTAGGTGGTGATGACGGTATTTTGCAAGGTGCGGGCCAGGTTTTTGGGCGATCGCCCAGCACGGAATTCGGCGATCGCTTGGTACCCATATAGATTCTCCGTTGCTCCATAGCGAACCGTATGTGGGCTATCCCAAAATAAGGCATCGAGGGTCGCTACATCATTATTGACCAGCGCTGCCTCGTAGCGGTTAAAGGCCGACGTCACTTCCGCCAATACGTCGGGTCGATTGATCTCCATGCAGGCTCCCCCTAATATCAATTCAACGAAAACCAAAACCAGATAATTTTTGAAAGCCGCGCAGTGCGCGGCTTTCAAAAATTATCTGGAGTGTATTCTTAGCGAATTGGTATAAAACCATCCTGACTCGCTCAATCACTAGGTCAGGCCATTCTGGCTATCATAAAACGATCCCGACCTCCCACTGAGGTATTGCGGATCGAAGGATACGTTTTTGAGGAGGGGCGTACTGCGCCCCTCCTCAAAAACGTATCCTAAAACACACTCACTGGGAGATCAGGGGCTGCAATTCAAGCTTGAACCGTTGGAACGGGCATTCGCCATTTACTGTTTACGCGTTTCCAGGTATTGCCCAATCATCTGCTCTTCCCCAGCACGGGTAATGATGGTCTGGCGCGTGCGGTACTGGGTGCCGACGAGTTTGATTTCTTCTTCAAAGGAGTTGCCACCATATTCGGTGCGAAGGCACATGGTGGTTGGGCCACGCATCTGGAACTTAGCGGTGACAGGCTTGCTGGTCGAAAAACCGCGATCGCGGTACAACAGGTCGCCAATAACACCGAACACCGTTGAGCCTTTCATTGTTTTAGGGCTAGGGCCAACGTAATTGCTCTCCCAGGTGGTGTAGGCTCCACAGAGCATGGCGTTTTTGTCAGTCAGCCCATGCTTGCGTGCGAGATCTTTCAACTCTGGGCAGCCCTGCTCTAGTGCCCGTACTGTTAGTTGACTCACAACTTCTTGAATATCGCCACTTTTGAGGGTGTAATAGCGCCGTTTGGACTCCCATTCTCCTGCCGACTGCCGAAAATACTCGGCCACAATTTCAGCAAGGGAAAGGTCAACAGATTGGCCGGTAGAAATCATGCGCGAAGCTCCTGGTCTAACGTTTGCGATCGCCTCAACCCCATGCAAGGTAAAGGGTAACGAAGCTCAACCGAGATCAATTGACAATCAGGCTAATGGATGACGACCCGTTCGTTCAGCATAAATTTGTACAAACGAGCCAAAACAGATGGCCTCGATCAATTTGATCGCCTGGTCTTTAATTCGAATAGGAGTGACCCAATTCAAGAGTTTGCAACAAAAATTTGCACAAATTTGTGCTTCTCAATACTAGCACCGCGATTAAGGAATAGGCCATCTTGCCTCAAAGGTCTATCTGACGAAGCAGAAGGGGATGCGAGCACTGGAAACGGGGCGATCGCTCCACTGCACAGTTCAAAATATAGGCGAAAAAATTAGCACAATCTCCAAAAACTCCAGTACCCTAAGAGCGTTGCGCTGGTGCTCTATGTTGCTAGGTGTTCTACGTTAGTAGGCGTTTTGCATTGCAGGCGTTCTGCGTTGCGGGCATTCTGCGCTGGCATTTGTTCCGCCGCTCGGCTTTGGTGCGAGAGCCGATCGCTGGTCTGATTGGATATTTATATCGATGGATTCAATTCAGATTACGGTGAACACCTGGTGCATACATCTGCCCATGTCTAGAGTTAGCTGAAGCGTATGCCGAGCTTAGGCAAGATGTGTTGGAATAGAGTTGAGATATTGCCGATTTGGTAAACATTGCTGCCGTTTTATCGCAAAATCCCTTTAAGATTGCCAGCAAGCATCTTGGCTCCGCAGCACATATAGGATGGCGAGCTGCCTCCGCCAGAAATGCCAAGCTCCCCTGCATATATGAGGCGGAAGAAATGGGTGCGGCATTAAATTTGCTCCACTCTGCCCTATTGTTTGGTAAAGCAGGAGCCAGATTAGCGTCATCTAGCCCTTGCAGTGGGTCTCTACCTTCGTTATATCTTTCAAGTCAACTGGTTCAGTTTTTCCAGAGGTGCCCTTCGATATGGAATCCAGACGTCGTCCAAAATCCTCTCGTCGTCGCATCCGCCGTCCGCCTACCTCGTCGGCCACCTCTCCCTTTGGAGCCAGTGCAGAAAGACGGCCCGGCACCGCTCGCGCGTCTGAACCGTCAACGGGGCTGACTCGGCGGCGATCGCTGCGATCACCCCGCCCCGACTCCCAATTCAACCTCAGGCGATTGCTGGATGAACCCTCCTCCTCAGGACGTTCCGGGCGGCAACCATCCGAGCGGAAAGGCGCATCCCTGGCTCCTATTCATCCTCGCAATGGCAACAATGGCTCAGCCTTACGCCCCGTTCCACAGAAGCCCTCTAGCTCCCAAGTGATTCCATTGCAGGTGCGTCCGGCACAAGAACGGGCAACTTCCACCTCCACTCGACCTCGTCGGCGCCGTCGTCGGGCGCAGCCACCCCCGCCTCCGCTGGTCTACATCACACGCTTACTGATTTTTGGCGTTGGCGTTGGAGCGATTACCGGGACGATCTTATCGATTTGGACGCCCGTGCGATCGCCCCTGGCCTCTGAGTCAGAAAACCCAGCCATCACGGAAGCCGCTGTTGCCAACACCGCCCCTACGGAGCCGCTGTTTCGTGCCGATGGATCCCCTCCCGCTGGCGAGGCGGCTCCCCTATCGGCGCGATTGGGGCAACCCATTTCAGCGCTGACGACTGATCTACAAAGCCTGATTGACACCATTCCAGAGATGACGGTTGGGGTGTTTATTGTGGATCTGGATTCTGGCGATTACGTTGACATCAACGGTTCAACGGCGCTCTCTGCGGCCAGCACCATCAAAGTGCCTGTCCTGGTAGCGTTTTTGCAGGATGTTGATGCAGGGCGAGTACAACTGAACGATACCCTAACCCTTCAGGAAAACGATTTGGCCGAGGGATCAGGTGAATTTCAGTACCTGGAAATGGGGACGACCTTTTCCACGCTGGAAACGGCAACCAAGATGATTACCATCAGCGACAACACGGCAACTAACATGATTCTGCGCCAAGTTGGCGGTGCAGAGCCGTTTAATCAGCGTGTCCAAAACTGGGGAATGAGCCAAACGCTCTTGCGCAATCCGTTGGCAGACCTAGAAGGAACGAATACGACGAGCGCTCGCGATCTGTCGTTGCTGCTGATGGGGGTCGCGCAGGGAGAAGTGCTGTCGCTGCGATCGCGCGATCGCCTCATGGAGATCATGCAGGGAACCATAACCAACAGCATGTTGCCAGCCGGGTTGGGATCTCCCGATGCTGTCATTGCTCACAAGACGGGCACCATCGACATGATGGTCGGCGATACGGGCCTTGTGGACTTGCCGAATGGCAGACGCTACGTCATCACCGCGCTGGTGCAACGTCCGCTGGATGATCCCCGTGCCCAGGATCTAGTGCGACAGATTTCGCGACAAACCGAAGCCTTCTTCAACCGCCCCGTCGCTAACCAGGCTCCAAGTGAGACTCCCCCCGCAACAGCTCCTGTTACCCCGGTGCCAACTCAAGCTGCACAACCAAACTGAGCCGCCAGGGGAGAGCAATTGTGCATGATGTGATAGTTCGGAATATCGTCATCGTAAGCGGGTACACCTACACTGCCAGAGTTGATGATGAGTTGTCCTGACGACAATTGAACGACACGAGGAATGTGGCTGTGGCCACACACAATCACTGGCTGTTTGATGTCGTCTAAATAGCCGAGTATTGCAGCTTCATCTCTCACAATAGGATGGCCACTGGCGATATCTTCCAACAGATAAACGCGATCACTTTTGGGGGTGCTATGGCAGGCAAAAATCTCTTCGGCGATAACGGCTGTTTTGGGCAATGACTTGAGCCATTGAACAGGTTCGTCTCCAAGTTCCTTGAGCATATAAGGCAGGGTTGGATGGGTTTCGTCGGGGTGTTGTTCAAACTCGTACACTTCGCGATCTTCATTGCCTTGGATTGTGATGGCAGCGATCGCCTTCAGTAGCGTATACGGCCCATACAATACATCTCCAAGGTTGATGAATTGGGTAATACCTCGGCGTTTCGCATCATTGAGAACGGCTGTCAGTGCCCAGAGGTTGCCATGGATATCTGACAAGATTGCAAATTTCAACGTAATTCCCTTTCCTTTAAATCCAAAATTTTAAATCCAAAGTTTTTTGAACGTCCCCCTTGACTCTCACGTAGCGTGAGGCTTTTACCATGGGCTCATTCGTCGATCAAGGTCGGTTCCACACCTAGCCAAACACAAAGGAGGGAGATTATATGCCATCGATCGCACTAAAGGTTGGCGATCTCGCGAAGCAAACGGGTGTCTCTACTCGGACGTTGCACTACTACGACGAGATCGGTTTACTCTCACCGTCTCAGCGTACGGATGCGGGTTATCGCCTGTATGGTGAGGCGGAAATCATCCGCTTGCAGCAGATTATTTCGCTACGGCAATTGGGCTTTCCATTGGAACGGATTCGAGAGTGTTTGCTCAAGTCAAATGAGTTTTCTCCCCATCATGTTTTGCAGTTGCAGTTGTCTCAACTCAAAGAACAAATCGCTCTGCAACAACAGCTTTGCAACAAGTTAGAGGCGATCGCTTCTCGATTACAAACAACAGAAACCGTCTCTATCGAAGAGTTCATTCAAGTTATAGAGGTCACGATGATGATTGATAAATACTACACCCAAGAACAACAAGCTCACCTGCAAGAGCGGTACGAACAACTAGGTGAGGAACGGATTCGCCAAGCTGAATCGGAATGGCAGGAGGTCATTGGCCAAGCCCACACGTTGATGGAAGCGGGTGCGGATCCAGCCAGCGAAGCGGTGCAAGCTGTAGCTCAGCGTTGGCGATCGCTCATTGAGGCGTTCACGGGTGGTGATGCAGGCATTGCCCAGTCGTTACAGACGATGTATCAGCAAGAAGGGACGGAAGTCGCGAGCCGTGGAGCGATCGATGCAGCGTTGTCTGAGTACATGGGTCGAGCGATGCAATGCTGATATGTCGTCGATCTGTGATAACTGTTTGGGGGTTGCGAGTTAGTGTTCTAGGTCTGGCTTGGGGGCGCGTCGCCCCCCAAACCCCCTGACTGGAGGAACCAGCCTGGTTCCCCAGAACCCCTTTCGCAAGGTGCTTTGCATCGGCGGCGTTAGGCCGCTTCGCATCGGTGGGAGCCATCCGGTTACTGCTTTAGCAACCAAGAAATCGCTTTGAAGCTCCATATCAGTCGCGATGCGGTGAAACAAGTCCTTAAGCGAATGTTTCAGAAACTGGAGGTGTCTGCCCGCGCCGAAATGGTTGCAAAGTTGAAGGGTTAATTCGCTTGGCGAGGTAAGCTACCTGCTGCAAATTAAAGTCTTCTGTCGCAGCCGCTAATGATGCCTGAGACGATACCCCACAAGCTTTGTCCTTATGCTTCGTGCTCATCTCAAGTGTTTTGGCTTTTTCTGTGAGCAACTTAAAACGCTCAGGAAATAGTAGATGGAGCAGGAACCCGTCAAGCTGGTTGCAAGGAGCATCAGCGCAAAAATTCCTAGCACGATGCTGAGCCAGCCTGAAATGATTCCGGTGATATGCAAACCGATAACGATGAGTGTGGGAAAGCTGCGGATAATGCGATCGAGTGTTCCGACGTTTCGTGTTGTAAAGGCTTTCAATAAAGACATGAGAGCTTGTTCTCTAAAAAACGGCAAAATTTAGAATTCGTAAGCCATCCATGGAAAACGAAAGCAGCTTGTGAACATCCCTAAAGGCTTTAAAGCTTGTCCAAAACCTGTTGCTGCTCACGTATTTCTTGCGAGGAAATCAAGAAGTTTTGGAATGACTTTTTCATGAGCATCTTCTTGGATGTAATGCCCTGCATCATGAATGCGCATAACTTCTGCGTTGGGAAAATCTTGGAGCCAGAGGTTATCGAGGAAGTCGGGGGTAAAGGCGACGTCTTGCATTGGCCAAGCAATGAAAACGGGCTTGTGAGAGAAGGCTTTTACCAATGGGTCGTGAATCCCGGCGACAAAGTCGCTGACCCTGCCCTTGGAGCCTGCCGGAATTTCTCGCGGGAACACCAGCATGGATGTGCGTGATGACCAAGTGGGGTGGGGTGCGAGATAGGCAGCTTTTTCGCGATCGCCCAGCCGCTCTGGATACACCAACCCAGCCTTGAACAAAAAGAGCTTCACAAACGCATTCAGCCCTTTGACCATGACCTCACCAATGATGGGTGTGCGAAATAGTCGTAGCGGCAATGGAATCGGTACCTTTCCTGGAGGGCGATGGGCAAAGGTATTGAGCACAACGAGGCTATGGACGCGTTCGGGATGTCGAGCTGCCCAAGTCAGCCCAATCGGGCCACCCCAGTCCTGCACAACAATCGTTGCATCCTTCAAATCGAGGGATTCGAGCAACGCTTCACAGCGATCGCCATGGTGGGGAATCTGGTAAAGCTGGGGCTTGTCGGGTTTGTCAGAGCGACCAAAACCAAGGTGGTCTAGGGCGATCGCCCGATACCCTGCCTGGGTAACTGCTGCAATGAAGCGGCGATACAAATAGCCCCAGGTGGGATTGCCGTGAACCATCACAATCGGACGTCCATTGCGTGGCCCTTCATCCACATAATGCATGCGGCCATCCGCGCTATTGAACCACCGGGGTCGATACGGCCATGTGCCACCAAAGGTCCAATCTTGATTGACGCTACTGTTTCCAGTCGTAGATGTGATTGCCGTTGTAGATGTGACTCTGGCTATAGGCGTGTTTCCGGGCATAGATGCATTCTCCGTAGGGGTTGCATCAATTCTAGGCTTGCAAAAATGCGATGTCATTCCCCATAAGTTCAAGTATGATTTGCAGAAATGCAAACAAGGGCGCAGTCCTATGGTGAACTGGTCTGACCTCCAGGTGTTACTCACGTTTCACCGGGAAGGGACATTGCAGAAAACGGCGGCAAAGCTGGGCATGGATATCAGCACGGTGTCTCGCCGACTCCGCATGTTGGAGGCGGATCTGGACTCAAAAGTCGTTGAAAATGTTAGCGGTCGCCTTGTCCTCACCAACTATGGGGAACAAGCGGTCAAAGCGGCTGAAGCCATGGAGGTGGAGTCAGACAATTTGCAACGGGGAGTCAAGGGGAAGGAAAGCTTGCTTTCTGGAGTTTTGCGCGTTGCCCTTTTAAATGCATTTGTGTTGTTTCACGCGGATTTGTTGGAGGGCTTTAAGACGCAATATCCCCAAATCACTTTGGAATTAGTATCCGGTACTATCCGCGTTCATAGCCTGACGCGGCGGGAGGCCGACATTGCCATGCGCGTAACCCGACAGCCCGATGAGACCCTCGTTGGTCGGCGGGCATTCCACACAGACTACGCGGTGTATGCTCATCCGGCGATCGCCAATACACCCCCAAGTCATTGGGATGACCTGCCGTGGATTGGTTGGGATCCGCTCGCCAATGCCCGCATGATAGATGCTTGGATGGAAAAGCATGTGTCAGCGGAACAGGTTCGCTTCCGGGTTGATAACTTTGCGGCCCAGTTCATCATGGCCGAAGCAGGGGGAGGAGCCTGCATTCTCCCCGTAGCCTACGCTGAGCGCAGTGACAAGTTAGTGCGACTGAGCGATGTCCTGGATGGCTTTGGTACCGATATCTGGCTGCTCACCCATCGTGACCTGCGGCGAAATGCCCGAGTGCAGGCATTCTTTGATCACATGTACAAAGGGTTGGAACCGTTTCGACAGGCGTCACTCCGATGACTGGGGAGTTGGCTCTTACTTTATGGCAGCGACTCAACAAACCGTTGAATTGCTTTTAGGTAGGACTGCTCTCCCGGTTGATAGATCCGCACATGATCGGCACCAGGAATCAAAAACAACTGCTTTGGCTCAGGAGCTGCATCATACAACCGTTGGCTCATTTCTGGTGGCACCACAGAGTCATCGCTGCCATGTAGAAACAGGACAGGAACCTGGAGCGATCGCACGTTCGAGAGCGAGTCAAAGCGTTCCGTTAACAGCCAGTCGATGGGGAAAAGTTGCAGCAATCTCCGGTGCGCGATCGCCTCTGCCATTGTGGTAAACGAACTTTGGATGATCAAGCCCCCCGCTTCGGGATGCTGATTTGCTAGGTCTAGGGCGATCGCCCCACCCAACGACTCCCCATAAATCACAATTTGTTCCGGTGGAATCTGACGTACATCCTGCAGGTAGTTCCAGGCCGCCTGACTGTCCTGATAAACCTGTGACTCGTTAGGAAAGTCTCCCTCACTCAAGCCATATCCCCGATAGTCGAACACAAGAACCGAAAAGCCAAGCTGACGAAAGGCCGATACCCGAGCGAGGTAATTGTAGTCCCCCATATTCCGACCCACCCCATAGAGATACAACATCACCTTGGGAGAAGTGAGGATGTTGGTCGGTTCCTCTGGCAAAACAGCAAAGTTCTCCTGTGGAGTGGGAGCCGGAATCCACCAGCCATGGAGTCGTTCTTGAGAACCTGCGATCGGTATCCACACCTCCTCGTAGGGCAGGTTGAAGTCTGGAGCATCAGGCTGCATCGACAGTTCTGGTGCAGGGCGGTAAATCAAATGTTGTTGCCGCAGGGCGAGAAGCAGCCCAGTTGAAGCGTAAGCAAGAGCAAGCATCCCTACGACGGCGATCAGCCATTGCTTTCGTTTGCGCGAATATTGCTTTAGCCGGATCCCCACAGCCCATACCCGAATTGGCCAGTTCAACCTATCACATCAACGTATTGGCTTTGGATTACGGACGCTTTGCATGATTCCGCAGCAAATACATTTGAAGCAAGCTTGTTAGCCTGCCACAGATCCTATTCCGACTGTGGATAAAACCAAAACTCAATCTCAGAGGTCTCTTGGTCAAACCGTGCAGCATGCATCGCCTGAGCGGGCACATGGTACCACTCGCCTACGCCATATCGCGTCTCTTGGCCATCCATCACAAGAATGAGCTCCCCCTGGGTAATCACGCCCACATTATCCGTTTCGTGGGAATGGGGCTCAATCACCGTTCCAGGTGGATAGGATGCAAACAGCACATCGCAAGCTTTCGCTTCTAACTTGAAGGCATCAAACGGGCCATCAAACTTGGGAAGCGAACGAAGTTGTTTTGGGAAATGTGACATGGCTCGGCTCCTAGCGAAAAATCTTGGGGCATTCTACTCCCGCTATGACGACTATCGCTCTAAAGCCCCAAAGTTTTTAGCCCGCTGCAGTGCAGCGGGCTAAAAACTTTGGGATTCTTCAACCAGACTTAATAGCCTATCAAGTCCGGTTAAATAACCGTAAGACCCAAATAATCGTTTGCGCCCGCTGCGTTACAGCGGGCGCAAACGATTATTTGGGTTCTTCAACCAGATTTGATATCAGTCCTCATCCAAAGGGGGAAATGTTTCTTCAATGCGCCACAGATCGCTGCGATGGGCGATGAACCAACTGCGGGTCTCCGGAGCCAAATCATCCCAAATCAAATCGATATCCACATGGGGCGACTCGTATTGATACTTCTGACCGAGCGATCGCAAATTTTCAGCAACCGTTGCCGGAATACCAAAATCTAACCAATCTACCTCAAGGCTCAGACCAGAAACACCCCCACTGGGGTGATGAATAACTTGTGCGACGCGAACCAAGTCTGCAAAGTGGGTTGCGCCGAGTCCTGTAACGTGTCGAATCTCCTGAATGCGTTGTTGCTTGCTCTGAATACTCATGATGTTTGATCGTAGAAAAAGTAATAGGTTGATGAGCAGGGCAAAGCCTGTGAAGTGTTGGTCTTTCGCTTTGCCCTGCCAAACTTAGCTTGGCGTACTAGCAGTGTAGTTTTTCACGCGTTTGTCGGCTCCTACCCCTAGGATTTTGGCCAACCAGGGCGGTGGCGAGGTGGCGATCGCCTGTTGCAAATCCGCCAAAATGTCGCGAATATCGCCCCCAGCTTCGATCTTCATGGGGTAGATGTTGGCCTGAATGACTTTGGCCGCAGCAGGGCCTCCAATCGACACCACATACAGCAATGGACAATCGCGAATCAAATTCACCCGGAACTGGTTTTTGTCCCCACTTTCCTCAGCCTCCAATGCGGAACGCACCTCGATCAGCTTGAGGGCATCTGCGGATAGCTGATAGACCAAATAGCGATGGCAGGAACCAAAGTGCCCATCCAGTTTCTCAGCGGTGTTGGAGGCCACAGCAATCCGCAACGAGTTGGGCATATCGCCATCTTGATACGGCTCGATGGGTAAGGGGTTCTCACATTCTTCGATTTCACCCCACAAAATGCGAACGGCTTCTTTAAATGCTTCGATATCTTGATTGTCGGCGTCTTCGCCTTCCCATTCCCCATCCACTTCGTAGATATTGCCAAACGATCGCTTGAGTTGAGTCACCGTAAGGTTAGCTAGCGATTCTTCCGTGAGCTCGTCACCCAGGTTGGTTTGCAACGCTTCGATGAGGTCACCCACCGAGGTATCCGGCAATGCTCTGGCGGCCAGGGCAATTCGAAACGCAACTTCTTCTGAAATAGGTTGGTTGGTCATGAGTGTCTCCATAAGGGCAGGGTGCGATCGCCTCCGAGCGACTTTAGTATCAGCATTTCCACTGCGCTGAACATACAACCCCATGCCATTGGCAGCGGCTGAATGCCTCGACAAGCTTCAGTGAAATGCTTGCTAATAAGTGCCCGAAAGAATATCGGACTCGTGGATCAATAGCTTGAGTGAAACTTTTTGAGCATGGTAGACCTAGAAACGTAACGGACTACCAGTTAGCAATCCCTAAAAAAACAACCCCTCTCAAGCAGCGTACTGGGGCGTCTATGGATTGTCTTTTAGCTCACACATCTCCACTTGAATCCTACCAAAGATTCAAATAGGGGATATTTAATAAAGCTAACGCTAATGTTTAGAAGTGTTTAGAAATTTAACGCTTGGAATAACGATTAAGGCTTGAGGAACCCGGTCCCTTTGTTTGATTCTCAATGTTGTAGTCATCGCAGTAGGGACCGGGTTCCTTGAGTGCAAGAATTATTTTTTAGGATTTGTTAATAGACAATCGAGCTACCCGTGCAGAGCTATTCATTGGCCGCAAGATCTTCAAGCAAGAGTCAAGATTTCCACGCCATCTTTTGTAACAGCAACGGTGTGCTCAAACTGTGCAGAGAGCTTTTTGTCTTTCGTAAGCACAGTCCAACCATCTGAGAGGAGCTCAAGCTCATAGGTTCCCTCATTCAGCATCGGTTCAACCGTAAATACCATTCCAGAGCGCAACTTTAACCCACGACCGCGTTTGCCATAGTGTGGAACCTGGGGCTCCGTATGAAACTGTCTTCCCACACCATGCCCCACCATATCTCGGACAACTGAGAACCCATGGGCCTCGGCATAGTCTTGAATAGCGGCACCGATATCACCAATTCTTGCACCGGGCTTAATTTCAGCAATTCCCCGCAGCATCGCTTCTTGCGTCGTTTCAACCAGCTTTCGAGCGGTTGCCGATACCTGCCCCACCAGAAATGTTTTGGAGGTATCGCCGTGATAGCCATCCAGAATCGGGGTCACATCAATATTGATAATGTCGCCGTTTTTGAGAAGTTGCTTTGGGTTCGGGATGCCGTGACAAACTACCTCGTTGAGGCTAGTGCAAATGGCGCCTGGGAATGGAGGATACCCCGGAGGAGCATAGCCGAGGGTAGCACCGACAGCACCGTGGGCTTTCATCCAACGTGCAGCCTCATCATTTAAGGCTTGTGTACTCACGCCAGGTTGCACCATGGGTTCAAGATGATGCAGAAGATTCGCCGCCAGTTTTCCGACCCGACGCATTTTGTCTAGTTCCCTAGCGGAAAGCAAAACAAGTCCCCGAGGCGTTGGAGGCGGTGCGGCATTGGCAGAGAGGGAAAGCAGATTTTGTTGGCTCATTGCTGCAGGACTCTTATTCGTGCTAGGCCATGCTAGCACAGCCTAGCCTAGCGCACCACAGGCTAGGCTGTTGCTTGTATGCTGGGTGTAAGAAAAAGCAAGGGCAAACGTTAGTATGGGCGGCAAAACAGACTTAGACAGAGTAGTAGCCTACGTTCCTGCCGAATGGAAAAAGGAATTAGAAGAATGGGCAGAAGCCGATGAGCGGTCTGTTTCTTGGCTCGTTTCGAAGCTGATTGATAAGGCGTTGCAAGAACGGCGGAAGCAACAGGATTCCTCAAAAGTAGTGAATATGCGTTGAGGCCAGAACTACGAAGCGTGAGTTCAGGCCATGGGGATAACACCACTTCTTTAAGAACCTGCTACAGATAATTTTTTGAAACCCTCGAAGCACAAGGGTTTCAAAAAATTATCTGGTTTTGGGTTTCATGGAATTGGCATAACACTGCCCCCGACAATTTGCCAGCCGTTTTCGCCGTTTTGCCACATTCTCAGGTAGCGATGATCGCCTGCAAAGGCGTTGCCTAGAAATGAGCCGCTCAAGAAAACTTTGGCGACGACCAGAACGACGCGATCGCTACGAACGCCGATCTCTAGCTCCTTGGGGACTAGCTCATGGAATTTAGTCCCACCGGTGCGATGCAGCTCTAAGTCCATGGCTTTGGTAGCCAAGTCACCTGTGGGGCCGACAAAAAGCAAGTCGTCGGCAATGAGGGCATCCAATTCCGCTACATCGGAGGCCAGCATGGCCGCATAGAGTCTTTCTTCGCACTCGCGGATTTGGGTTTCAATTTCTAGACTCATAGCGGTGTGTGCTCTCAAGACATCTGGTTAGATCCTAGATTAATTCTGAGCGATGGTAATTCGCGACCCGGCATGCTTGCAGACGGCTGGCTACCAATTCTTTCCCCACCCATGGCTCGATAGAATGGCTCTGCGTTTGGATCGCCTTGGATGAGAATGGCTTGGTAGCCAAGCTCTGATGCTTTTGCCTTCGCGTGACGCATCAGTTGCTTGCCGTAACCCTGTCCGATGGCATCTGGCTCCACGAATAGAAACCCCAACTCAATGTCTCTGCCGTTGGGTGACTCCAGCATGTAGAACCCCAAAACTCGCTCATTTTCTTCAAGCACATAGGTTGGGTTCGTTTGAATCCGTATGGCTGAAACCGTCAGTTCCTCCACACAAGCCGCCATAAACGCCGCATCGTAGCCCCAATAGGCTTTTGAACGCAATGCCAAGGCACTTAGCGTTTCTGCTTCAGTGGGTGTTGCTCGTCGAATCACAGTTGGGCTGAAACCTATCTTCACCTTTTTGATACGTAAGGTCGGCAGAATCTTGTGTCGGATGCGTTATGGCTATGCCTAACGCATCAAAGCTGTATACAGCATGGGTTACGCTGTGCTAACCCATCCTACATTAGTTTTATGTTTAATTCGTCTCACCGACTTAAAACTGTTGCCCTCGCAGCAAACCCGAAATTGGTGAGGCAATTACCATCTGCCTTGACCTAGATGGTGATGACGCGGGGTGATGATATTTCCTACAAACAAGTCGGCGACCTTTATGGGTTGAGGAACTGGGTGGAATTTGGTTTCAAGCAAAGCAAGAACGAACTCGGAAATATTAAGCATTCCCATTGGCATCTTAGTTCTACCTTTGAGTAGCTTACAGACACATGTTTAAGCGATGCTTTACCTTTGAGCCTAAGCCAATTTTCTAATCTTTCAAAGAGATACTCTAAAGCGTGATTTCCACAGTCTCTACACCCTATGCGGAATGGGCGATCGCAACACACTGACCGGCAATAGCGGCGACGATGTCCTGAACGGGGGAGGCGCGATCGCAATACCTTGATTGGGCAGGGGGAGGCGATCGCTTCCTCTACGAAAGCACAACCGATGGCGATGACCGCATCTTAGATTTCGAGCTCGGCATCGACATCCTCGAACTCTCTCCCCTCTTCAACAACACATCCCTATTCGGCACAACGACAGCTCAAGAGCGCTTCGACAACTACATCCAGATTCGCGAGCAGAGCCTGCATACCATCGTACTGCTCGACATGGCAGGGGATACAGGCGATGATTTCTAACGCCTAATGGCTTTGGAGAATGCACCCAGCCTCAGCATGAGCGATTTTGCCTTGCCCTAGAAATGCGGCGTTGCTGGTTGAGGGTACGATTTTTTTCCGAGCAGGGGGCGCTGCCCCCTGCTCGGAAAAAAATCGTACTTGGATCCTGCATCCCCAGAAATGCCGATACAGAAACTCGGTGTCTCGTTTATAGACATCGAGTTTCTCGCAAACCCAAATCGTCACTTTAAAGTTCGCGGCGCACGTTTCTCCTTTTTCCATAGCTATGCTAATCTAGAAAAGCTGACAAAAGCCTTGCGGGCATAGTTTAGTGGTAAAACCTTAGCCTTCCAAGCTAATGATCGCGGTTCGATTCCGCGTGCCCGCTTTCTCAAAGGAAACCCCTGAAAGTCCAAGCTTTCAGAGGGTTTTAACGTTTTTGGGAAACACCCGTTCTGCAATGTAATTATTCTAAATTTGCGGTAAAGGGTAAGTCTATTTCAGCCTTTTTGAGTGTGGCTTACAATACAAACGCACTAAACTCCTCGCACCCATGTACTCCAAAGCCCAACTCGCACAGCATCTAAAGAAGAAAATTGAAACATATTATTGGAAAGCCTCTTGTTGATGGCATCATTGAGCCAAATGGGTAGGTAGCTTATAACGCTACAGTTTCGAGAGCTGATCAGGACGCGCAACTTTCAGCATTTACTCAGTATTGCTAAAGATTGAAAACACATTATGAATTTCAAGTAATTTATGATCTCATCTGACGCCTCTCCAAGTTTTTCCTCAGAAACAATTCAGCATCGCGTTGATGCTATTTTCCCCGCTTTTAGCGACATTCCAGAAGCATTCAAACTTCATACTCCTGTTAATCAGCGTCAATATTTGATTAACGGAGAAATGCGTCAATGGGATGGAGAAGTTGAGGAGGTCATTTCTCCCCTCAGGATTCAAACAGATGAAGGTTTAAAGCCTTTCACTGTTGGACATTTTCCCTTATTAACTGAACAAGAATCTTTGGATGCTCTCAATGCAGCTACCATGGCTTATAACCTTGGGCAAGGTGAGTGGCCGACGATGTCAGTGAGTCAGCGCATTGAGCATGTTCAAGACTTTGCTTACCGCATGAAAGAAAAGCGTGCTGAAGTCGTTAAGCTCCTCATGTGGGAAATTGGGAAATCGTATCAAGACTCACAAAAGGAGTTTGATCGGACGGTTCGTTACATCGAAGATACGATTGATGCGTTGAAGGATTTAGATCGGGTGTCGTCTCGATTTGAGCTGTCAGAAGGAGTGATTGGACAAATTCGACGCGCCCCGATTGGAATCGTACTGTGTATGGGGCCATCGAATTATCCATTAAATGAAACCTTTACGCTCCTGATTCCAGCTTTAATTATGGGCAATACCACCATCATGAAGCTACCGCGACCGGGTGTATTGCCCTGTACACCACTATTGGAAGCATTCCAGAAAGCATTTCCACCGGGGGTTATTAACACGGTTTATGGGAGCGGTAGAGTTGTAACACCGCCATTAATGGCAGCAGGGGATATCAGTGCGTTAGCGTTTATCGGATCCAGCCGTGCGGCCAATAGCCTTGAAAAACAGCATCCTAAGCTCAATCGCCTGCGCACAGTTTATGGATTAGAAGCGAAAAATCCTGCCATTGTTTTGCCCGATGCTGATTTGGATTTAACCGTTCGAGAGTGCATTTTAGGCACGTTATCGTACAACGGTCAGCGATGTACAGCCTTGAAAATCCTTTTTGTTCATCGCCAGATTACTGATACCTTTTTAGAGAAGTTATCAAATGCGATCGCACAACTTCACATTGGTATGCCTTGGGATGATGAAGTTATGATTACCCCTCTACCCGAGGCCGGAAAAAGTGAATACTTTACAGCATTGTTAGATGATGCAAACCATCATGGTGCTGAAGTAATCAATCCAGGCGGAGGAACTGTAAACGCGACCTTTTTCTATCCTGCAGTTGTGTATCCAGTGACCGCAGCGATGCGCCTTTATTCCGAAGAACAGTTTGGGCCAGTGATTCCAGTTGTTCCTTACGACGATATCGAGACTCCTATCGACTATATTGTTAACTCTAACTATGGGCAGCAAGTGAGTATCTTTGGACAAGATGCCGATACGATCGCCAGTCTGATTGATCCACTCGTTAACCAAGTTTGTCGGGTAAATTTGAATAGTCAATGTCAACGTGGCCCCGATACATTTCCATTTACGGGTCGGAAAGATTCTGCAGAGGGCACCTTATCGGTGTCAGATGCCTTACGGGCATTCTCAATTCGAACGTTGGTTGCGGCTAAAGAGAAAGACCTGAACAAAACGCTAATTACTGAGATTGTTAGAAACCGAAAATCCAATTTCTTATCTACAGACTTTATTCTGTAATGAATCCACCCACATGAAAATTGATACTTCGATAAATGTGGAAAGACTCTGCATTATTGAATGTGATATGAGGGTGGAAGCATTTCCACTTTGAGGCTAACAAATCAACACAGTCAAGCCCCCAGAAGTTCTGTAAAAATCACACAGCAAAGTTTTGATGCCAACACTTTGCAAATCAAAACTTCTTCTTTATCAATGAGTCTGAATCAATGAGTCTGACTGTTGCTTCTGCTGCAACAATGTTAGACACACAAATAATATTGCCTGCCGAGGCACCTACACATTGCAAAGCGAGACTAATAGCCTTAGTAGCGCGATCTGTTCTGCGTTTGCCATAACAGACATGTCAAAGTTTTTACCGCCACACAAAATATAGCTTTAGACACGCACTAGGATAGATATGGACATCGATCCACCAACGGATTTGGCGATCGAGGCTGATGTCATCTCCAAAACCACGTTCGATGCCTATCGCATCTTGCAAGTGCCAGAAGTCTGGGTATACGACAATGGCGGGCTGACGATTCAGCTTCTACAAGAAGGCGAGTATCAGGAATCGGGGCGCAGCCTGGGTTTTCCTGATTTGGATGTGGGCGATCGCATTCCTCAACTGGTAAACCAAGCATTTCAGCAGGGAACCAGCATAATGCTGCGGGAACTGCGGCAACGATTGCAGGCAAGTAAGCAACTCTAGGTAGAGGAACAGTAATCATCCTCAATCAATAACTGAAACCTTCTCGTACTCCTCCCTATGAGCTTGCAGCGCATCCCACAAATCAACCTTTTGCTGTAGATTCATCCATAGACGCGGGCCATTGCCCAGTGCTTTGCCGATGCGGATTGCCATGTCTACAGTGAGCGATCGCCGCCCCTGAATCAGCTCATTCACCGTCCGACGAGAAACGCCAATCGCTTTTGCAAAGGCCGTTTGAGTGATATCCAAGTCCTCAAGAATATCGACTAGCACTTCCCCTGGATGAATGGGGCGGCTCTGTCGCTCAAGAAGCATTTCCTGCAGGTCTTCCATGTTTACCCTCAAGCGCTAGACTATCTGATTCAAGCTAAAGCTAATGGTAATCTTCCAAGTTTATGTCGTAGGCTGCACCTTCTTCGAACCGAAACGTTACACGCCAATTTTTAGATACTTTAATGGACCAAGTTCCCTGGCGATCGCCCTTCAATTCATGCAGTTTATAGCCAGGAAGATTGATGTTGTTTAAAGCTTCGGAGGAATCTATAACCTCTAACCTAATTCTGAGCTTTTTCTCCAGGCCTGAAGGTAACCCTTCGAAGTCCCCTCCTCAAACAGACGTTCCAAAGCTTTCGATTTGAAAGTCTTGATCACAAAGGTAGCCTCACGCTTAATGATTCAAATACAAACAGCTCAAGCTGCTAGATATATATGAGGTATATCCTTGGAATCTATAAGGTGTGAGAGAGCCGTTATCTTAATCTTTAGGCGCGAGCCGCGCCCTCTCTTCATAATTGCATGTAGTGTAACGCGAAAGGTTACACATCACAACTAATCTTCGGGCATTTCTATAGATTTCGGCGTAAAATCCCCCTAAAGCCCCTAGATATGGGGGGCTTTGATAGTGAATTTTCTTTTTGTGTGTAATGCCTAAAAAGCCCAGCCCTGAGCCGCAAACCCCTGATTCAACGCCGGAGAATCCGATTGGGGATTTGCCGGAGCGGTTAGTCAAGCATACGGTAAAGTATGCCGACCATCGGGCGGTGGATCGGGAAGCGTTGACGCCGATGATGCGGCATTATGCCGACCTGAAGGATGAGTATCCCCATGCATTGTTGCTGTATCGGGTAGGGGATTTCTTTGAGACCTTCTTTCAGGATGCGATCGCCGTGGCGCGAGAGCTGGAGTTGGTACTGACCAGCAAGGATGCGGGGAAAAGCATTGGGCGCGTTCCCCTGGCCGGGATTCCGCACCATGCGCTGGATCGGTATTGTGCGCTGCTGGTGGAGCGGGGCTTTGCGGTGGCGATTTGCGACCAGACCGAAGATAAGGCGGATGTGCAGGGAACGCGGCTCTTGGAGCGGGCAGTGACGCGGGTGATTACGCCGGGGACGGTGTTGGAAGAGGGGATGCTGAATGCCCGCACCAACAACTATCTGGCAGCAGTGGTGATGGCGGGGGCGCACTGGGGGTTGGCGATCGCCGATGTATCCACCGGGGAATTCCTCACCACCCAATCCAGCGACTTGGACCAGCTGACTCAGGAACTGATGCGGCTGCAACCCTCGGAGGTGCTGGTACCCACCGATGCACCCGATTTGGGTCGGTTGCTGCGCCCCGGAGAGGGCGGACGGGGAACAGACCTGCCGGAATGTTTGCCCCCCAGCTTTTGTTATACCTTGCGATCGCAATCCCCCTTCGTGCTGGCAGAAGCGCGACAGCGGTTGCTGGAGCGGTTTCGGCTGAAGTCTTTGGAGGGGTTGGGTTGTGAACATTTGCCCCTGGCCGTGCGGGCGGCGGGCGGGTTGCTGGCCTACCTGGAAGAAACCTCGGAGCGGCAGGTGGCGACACCGGGACAGCCGACGCCCCCTTCGCGCATTCCTCTGCAACTGCTGTCGACCTACACCCTGAGCGAGTTTTTGGTGCTGGATCACCAGACCCGGCGCAATCTGGAAATCACCCAGACCCAGCGGGATGGCACCTTCCACGGGTCGCTGCTGTGGGCGCTGGATCGGACGGTGACGGCGATGGGAGGACGGCGGTTGCGGCGCTGGCTGTTGCAGCCTTTGTTGGATCGGGGGCAGATTGGCGATCGCCAAGCCACCGTCCAAGAACTGGTGCAAAACGGTCTTCTGCGACAGCACTTGCAACAACTGCTGAAGCAAATCTACGACCTGGAGCGGCTCACCGGGCGGGCGGGTTCGGGTACGGCCAATGCCCGCGACCTATCGGCTCTAGGGGATTCTCTGATCAAGCTGCCGGAGCTAGCGGCGGTGCTGGCCGAGGCCACCTCGCCCTACCTCACCGCGCTACAAACCGTACCGCCCGATCTGGAACAACTGGGGCATCGCCTCCGCGCCCATATCGTCGAAAGTCCGCCCCTCTACCTCACCGAGGGCAATCTGATTCGCTCGGGTATCAACACCCAACTGGATGCGCTGCGGCAGACTCTGGAATCCGACCAGCAATGGATTGCCAACCTGGAAAGCCAGGAACGCCAGCGCACGGGGATTTCCAGTCTGAAAGTGGGATACAACAAAGCGTTTGGCTACTACATCAGCATTTCCCGCGCAAAGTCGGGCGATACGGTGCCGGAGGGCTACACCCGCAAGCAGACCCTCACCAACGAAGAACGCTACATCACCCAGGATTTGAAGGATCGGGAAAGCGCCATTTTCACCGCCCGCGACACGATCAATAAGTTGGAATATGACATCTTCGTGGCGCTGCGAGAAGAGGTGAGCCACTACGCTGAGCCGATTCGAGAGGTGGCGGGGGCGATCGCCGCCGTCGATGTGCTTTGTGCCTTTGCCGAGGTCGCCATCTACCAAAACTACGGCTGTCCCACGATGAGGGAAGGGCGGGCGATCGCCATCACCGATGGCCGCCATCCTGTCGTGGAGCAATCCCTTCCTGCGGGTTTCTTCGTGCCCAACTCTGCCAGCTTGGGGGAAGCGGCAACGGATGCGAAAGCAGCCAATGCCCCCGATTTGATTATTCTCACCGGGCCAAACGCCAGCGGCAAAAGCTGCTACCTACGGCAGGTGGGGCTGATCCAACTGATGGCACAGGTGGGGAGCTTCGTTCCAGCGGCAGCAGCAGAATTGGGGGTGTGCGATCGCATCTTCACTCGCGTGGGTGCGGTGGATGATCTGGCGACGGGGCAATCCACATTCATGGTGGAAATGAACGAAACGGCGAATATCCTCAACCATGCCACAGAGCGATCGCTGGTTTTGCTGGACGAAATTGGGCGGGGAACGGCGACCTTCGATGGCCTCTCCATCGCCTGGTCGGTGGCCGAATATCTCGCCGCCGAACTTCGCGCCCGCACGATCTTCGCCACCCACTACCACGAACTCAACGAACTCGCTTCGCTGTTCCCCAACATCGCCAACTACCAGGTCACGGTGAAGGAACTGCCCGATCAAATCATCTTCTTGCACCAAGTGCGCCCTGGCGGAGCCGATCGCTCCTATGGCATCGAAGCCGCTCGTCTCGCCGGACTTCCCCCCACCGTCATCCAACGCGCCAAAGATGTGATGCGCCAGATTGAGAAGCATTCCCGCATCGCGGTTGGCCTGCGCAAAGGTGGCTCAAAATCCGATAAACCAAAACGCAACGGTAGTGTCAATGATACCGCTGCCAGTCAGCTCGATATTTTTGGTGGCTAATTGGGGGCGTTGCTCAAAAGCAGTATGAATCGAAACTCCGTTTCGATTCATACTGCGCCTATTTCATACCTAGAACCAGCAACGCTGGGATTTGTTATAGCAAGAAGAATTGGAAGAGGAGACTGGCGATGCCGCCGACGAAGCTCATAAATTGGCCGTTGCGTTGGGCGCGGGCGGCATCCTCTTCGGCTTCGATCGCGGCTTCCCGTAGCTCTTGGATACCTGTGACAAACTCGGAGGAGACGCGTTGTCCCCGGAAGCTGCCGACCTCGGTGTAGAGGCGCTCGGCACGGGTACCATCGGCGATCGCCCCATCCCAGTCATCCATCCGGAAGCGGACGATGGCGCGTGCTAGGTAAGCGGCGGGGAGTTCGGGGTCGCGGGCGATCGACTCTTCTAGGTAGCGCATGGCCCCTTCAAAGTTGCCCCGTTGCCCTTCGATCATGGCCCAGCGGTAGTAGCCCTCAGCATCCATTACGCTGTCGGGCAGCCCCACGGCTCGGTGGAAATGGGTTCCCTCCAGCACGGCATCTGCCATATTAGCTCCGGTAAGATAGGCTTCCTGGAGATTGGCCCCGGTGAGGTTGGCTCCGCTGAGGTCGGCTCCCGTCAGATTGGCATTGTTGAGAATGGCCCCGGTGAGGTTGGCGTTGCGCAGATTGGCATTGCTGAGATTCGCGCGACTGAGGTTGGCACCACTCAGGTTGGCATTTTGCAAATCAGCACCCGCCAGATTGCCATAAACCAGCCCCGCTTGAGACAGGTCACAGCCGGAGCATTGACGGGTAGAAAGTGCCTGCCGCACATGCTCCAGATTTTCGGCGCGGGCGGGCAATGCACCCAACGGTAGAGCAAGTGCCAGGGCTGTGAGGATAGGAAGGGGTCTGGGCATGGGTTAACTCCGAAACATCTGCCGGGGATTTCACCGGATGAAGGGATAGACAGGGATGGGTGGTTTCCTGTTTCCACTCCGCTGAAAGTTGCATTCAGGATAGCGCTCCCCCTGGAGATTTCGACAAGATTATTTTGGGTGCAATGACATGCATTGGCGGCAATTATTTTGAGGCGATGATCGCGAGCAGACGAGCCGCAACGCGATCGCACACTCCCCGTTCGCCCATGGCCTGCTGCACCCGCTCGTAGCCCGACAACATGCGCTGACGGGCGGCGTCATTCTGGAGCAAGGTCAAGGCTTCGGCGCTTAGGGTTTCTGGCGTTGCCTGTTCTTGCAAAAACTCCGGCACAATGTCTTCCATCAGCACCAGATTGGTCGGAGACATATAGGGAATCGAAAAGTTGAGCAATTTTCGGGCAATCCAAGCCGTCAGCGGATTGAGGCGATAGACCACGATCTGGGGCACATTCATCAGCGCCAGCTCTAGGTTGACGGTGCCCGATTTTGTGAGGGCCAGATCCGCCGCTGCAATCACCGTTTGAGACGACTGATCCACCAGCGTTGCCTGCAAGCCAAACCGCTCGATGGCGTCGGTTAGCGCCGGACGAAACGCCTCCTGGCTTAAGGGAACCCAGAAATGCACGGCGGGCATTGCCGTTTGGATCCGCTGTGCCGCTTCGACCATCACTGGGAGGAGGTAGGTAATTTCCTGGCGACGGGAGGCGGGTAGGAGGGCGATCGCCACCTGTTCTGGCGGAATCCCCAATGCTTGTCGGGCGGCATCGCGGGAGGGAACGCTGGCCGCCTGGTCGACCAAGGGATGCCCCAAGTAGGTGACGTTGCCGCCCCACTGTTTGTAGTAAGTCGCTTCTCCAGGAAAAACAGCAAAGATTTCATCGCTGATGGTGATGATCTGGCGGGTGTTCCCCGCTCCGGCTGACCAGACCCATTCTTGCGGTGCAATGTAGTAAACCGTGGGCACCGCCGACAAATAGCGGCGGACAAACCGCCCCATCACCAGGTTTGGGGTCAAATAATCAATCATCACCACCAAATCGGGGGGATGTTGCCGCAGGTAGGCTTTGGCGCGCCGTTGGATGCCGAGGGTGGGCAACACATAGGGGAGGGATTCAAAGATACCGATGGAGCCAACGGCTGTGGTGTTTTCCAGCAGGGTGGCTCCCGCTGCGGCCATGCGATCGCCCCCCAGCGCCAGGATCTCCAGGTCCATGCCCTGTTCAGTGGCCTGTCGCTGCAAGGCATTGACCAGCAACGCCCCTTGCAGATCTCCCGACACTTCTCCTGTGCTGATGAAGATCTGCGTCATTATGCCTCATCGGGTTGGTGGGCGCGAGCACGCCGACCGGGAATGACTCCCCGCCGCCCCCGTTGCTGCGATCGCCACAAAAATTGGTGCAGATACTGCACATGGGGATTATCGGACAGCAGTTCGAGTTCTTTCAAGGCCTGACTGAAGGGCAGCCCCGATCGATAGAGCAGGCGATAGGCTTTTTTTAACCAGGGCAAATCGGGTGTGAGCCCAGAGCGCTTGAGGCCGACGAGGTTGAGCGATCGCACCCGCGACGGGTTGCCCTCCACCAGCATGTAGGGCGGTACATCCCGCTCGATTCGGCTCATGCCACCCACCATCGAATAGCGCCCAATCCGCACAAACTGATGAACCCCCAACACCCCACTCAAGCGGGCTTTTGACTCCACATGCACATGCCCCGAAAGTGAGACGGCATTAGAAATGATGACCTGGTCTTCTAGCACACAGTTGTGCCCGAGATGAACGTAGGCCATCAGCATGTTGTTGTCACCAATCACCGTTGCTTCTTCGGCAAAGGTGGCCCGGTGGATGGTGACATATTCCCGAATGACGTTGTTGTTGCCAATTTTGACGAGCGCCGTCGAGCCATCATACTTCAAGTCTTGGGGCTCCATGCCAATGGCCGCCCCAGCAAAAATATGGTTGTTTTCGCCAATCTCTGTCCATCCATCCAACACGACATGGGGGCCAATAATCGTATCGCGCCCCACTTTAACCTGGTCTCCAATGACGGCATACGCACCGACCTGAACCGATGGATGCAGCTCGGCTTTAGGGTGCACGACAGCAGTGGGATGAATCAGAGTAGCCAATTCAATTAATTAAGAAGGTAGGTGGGCTTCGACAAACGGAGAAATGACCGACAGGAGAATGAATCCTATAAATAGAGGAACCACAGCGAAGACAGAAAACCCGCTTTCCATCCCGGCACTTCCAGCATACGGCGGGAAGGGGACAGCCACAGCGAATTCAGATACTATTCATCAACCAGAGAAAACATGAGCTTACCCTGGGCTGCCAGTTGTCCCTCGACCTCAGCCCGCCCCTGCATCCACCCAAACTTGCGGTGCTTGATGCGCAACAGTTCAACGGTCATGATTAACTGATCGCCCGGAACAACAGGGCGGCGGAAGCGGACATCGTCAATGCCCGCAAACATGAACAGCCCGACGGGGATATCGGGGAGTTGGGTCAAAACGACCCCCCCCACCTGTGCCATTGCCTCGATAATCAAAACCCCTGGCATGATGGGGCGTCCGGGGAAATGTCCTTGGAAGTGGGGTTCGTTAAAGGTGACATTTTTGATGCCGGTTGCCCGCTTTTCGGGCACAAAATCGATGATGCGATCGACTAAGGAAAAAGGATAGCGATGGGGCAGAAGCTTGTGGATTTCTTCGACAGAAAAAATGCAGGGCTGCGCCGTGGGATGTTTTGCTGTCGGGTCAGCCGTCTCTGGAGCCGGAGAGTTATCAGAGGAAATATCAGTATGAAGGTCAGTCAAGGTGGACATAAGTTGAGGGACTCAAACGAGTAAAACAAACAAAGTTAGAACAGATCAAATAGCTCAGTCATAAAACCATCCCGGCGAGCAGGCAGGGAACTCTGCAAACCCTACTGCACAAGCCGATGGGCTAGGCGCGTATGGAGATGATGGCTGGCCTTGTAGGCGATGTAATGGGCGATGGGCAGGCGGTCAACCAGACTCAAGTCTCCTACTAAGTCTAAAAGTTTATGGCGCACTGGCTCATTTGAAAATCGCAGGGGAGGATTCAACCAGTCCTTCGCTCCACAAACGAGGGCATTGTCGAGGCTGCCCCCTTTGATCAATCCCTGAGAGCGCAAATATTCAACCTGATGGGCCAAGCCAAAGGTGCGGGCTGGGGCGATCGCCTGCTCAAAGGGCTCGTCCTGCGGCGACCAGCTCATCCACTGCTTGCCAATCGGTTCGATCTCAAAGTCGATGCCGTAGGTAAACCGCAGTTGGGGAGACGGAATGGCGGCGGCAAAGGCATCATCCTGGTACACCGTGGTGGATTGCTTTAGGACGGGAGCGGGTGCTTTGGGAACCGCTTGGGGTTGAATGCCCACTTCGGCGATCGCCTCCACCCAAGGCAGGGCCGATCCATCCAGGATAGGAACTTCTCCGCCATCGATTTCAATGCGGGCATTGTCGATGCCCATCCCCGTTAGCGCGGCTAACAAATGCTCGACCGTGCGCACGGTTGCCGATAGCGCCCCATACTCCACCGCTAGCTCTGTGGACAAGGTGGTTTGCCCCACCTGGAGGATGGTGGCAGGAATAGTCGGTGTGCTAGGCAAATCGACGCGGACAAAGTTGCGTCCGGTATTGGCCGGGGCCGGCAAAACCCGAACCTGCACCGGATTGCCCGAGTGCATGGCCACCCCTGTGCGCTCAAACGGTTGCTGCACCGTTTGCTGCGATCGCGCCGTGATGTCCGTCTCCCCGCTTTCCGATGGAGTGGGATGGGTGGTTTGAGACAAAAGGGAAGAAGTAGAGTCCATCATGGATTTGGGCGATCGCTCC
Source organism: Vacuolonema iberomarrocanum LEGE 07170 (assembly GCA_015207365.1). GTDB lineage: Bacteria > Cyanobacteriota > Cyanobacteriia > Elainellales > Elainellaceae > Vacuolonema > Vacuolonema iberomarrocanum. The sequence continues at coordinate 89,041 of JADEXA010000001.1, read as the reverse complement.
TCCTCTAGAAATCAACATAAGGTGAACAGCAACGCATCGGGTCGGCAAAGGGTCAGGATGGGTCGCGGTTAAAACCGTTCGCCAATCCCAAAGTGCAAACGCCCATCCCCTTCATCATTAAATCCATAATCAACCCGCACGGCTCCGATAGGTGACTGCACCCGCAGGCCGACGCCATAGCCAAAGCCCGTGCCGGGTTTATCACGGATTTCGGCAGGTTCACCGGGGACATCGCTCCCGGTACCGAGGTCGGTGCCAAAGTCGACAAACAGCACGCCACCCAAGATGGAGAAGAGCGGGAAGCGATATTCCGCCGAGCCCAGCACAAAGGCCCGACCACTCCCCACATCCCCGGCGTCGTAGCCCCGTACCGAGTCCGTCCCACCCAGGGAGAAGGCTTCGTAGGGGGGCAGGTCGCCCAGAATCACGCCACCCTGGAGGTTCAACGCGAGGGTTTCAGGCCCTTCGTTAAAGTCGGTGAAATCAACCGGGATGAAGTAGCTGTAACTGGCACGCAGACGATTCATAAAGATACTGGCATCGCCAATGGGAACCGATTGCTCAGTGCTGAGGCGGAGGAAAGACCCACTGGTTGGGGTTAAGGGGCTGTTGCGCTGGTCGTTTGTGGCTGAAACCTGGAGCAGCAGCAGGTCGTCGGTACCATCTTCGCTAAAGCTCAGGTCATTGCCAAATTCGTCTTCGGGAGACAGATCCCCATCCGAATCCTGCAAGCGAATGTTTTGATAGCGAATGCCGACGCTACCCGTCCAGCTTTCATCAATCGGACGGCCAAAGGCGATCCCGCCACCAAAGCGACGAACCCGGGGGCGATCGCCATTGGGCAAAAAGACTTCATCTTCTCCACCCTGGAAAACCAGCGGAATCGACCGGCGGCTAAAGGCATTCACCGTGTAGGATGTCCGATTGGGATCCGTTGCAATCCAGGGATCGGTAAAGCTGACATCAAACAACAAATCCCGTTCCCCAAGCTGAAACTCGGCGGCGAGTTGTTGGTTATTGCCCCCAAAGTTGCGCTCCTGGTAGCTCACGGTTCCAAACAGACCACTGGCGGAGCTCACCCCGACCCCAGCGGCGATCGACCCCGTTTGCCCTTCATCCACAATCACTGTCACATCCACCCTGCTCGGGTCGTCCCCAGGGCTGAGGGCAATTTGCAAATCATCAAAAATACCCAGGCCAAACGCCCGTCGCAAATCTGTTTCAATTTGCTGCTGGTTGAAGATATCGCCCGGCTGGCTCTCAAATTGCCGCGTGATGATGAAGTCGCGTGTGCGCCCTTCAATGGGTTCACCATCCTCATCAAAGGGCTCCCCATCGTCGCCCACAAACTGAATCTCGATGTCTTCGATTTCGCCTTCAGCAACGGCAATTTGTACCGTCCCGTCGTCCTGCACCTCAGGAATATCAATCACCTGGGCCAGCACATAGCCGTTCTCTTGATACCAGGCGTTCAGTTCTTCGATGTTGTCCTGCAACTCATTCAGGTTCAATATTTCGCCGTACTGCTCACCGAAGATTTCATCCACCGTTTCCGGGGGAACCACCTCGCTATTGACCAACGCGACATCCTGCAAAACGGGGTTGGTTTCCACCAAGAACGTAATGCGCACCCCCAGGGGCGTGTCTTCAGGAATAGCTTGAGCTTCAGCAAAGAAGCCCGTTGCAAAAATCGCGTTCACATCCTGCTGCAACTGGGTACGGCTGGTCGTCTGGCCGGGGCGGGTGTTAATGGCGCGAAAGATCTGATCTTCCAGTTCGGGCGGCGCACCACTAATGGCCACTTCTGCGACCAATACACGCGGCTCAGTTGGAACCTCTTCGGTGGCCTCAGGCGGCAAATCCTCGGGGGTTAAGAAGGTCGGTGGTTCTTCCGGAACCTCTTGTTGGGCGAGCGGCAATGGAGCAACGGAAGGGGTACCCTGAGTCGCTTCGCCCAGCAGCGATCGCACCTTGGCTTCGTCGTCGTCTGTCCTGACGGAGGTTGCAGCAGGCTCCCGACGCTCCACGGCGGCGGCAACGGCAACATCGACCCTGGCTGTTGGGTTGAATGCAGGAACTGCCGGGGTGGAAGGGGCGATCGCCGTCTCCACGTCTTCCCCCAACAACGGACGGATCTTGTCAGAATCCGCAACGGATGAGGACTCGGTTGGAGCAACGGCCACATTCGGTTCCGTCACCTCCAAATTCTCGGACGATGCAGCCGGAGAATCTACTCCTGCCTCTGCTTCGACCTCAGACTCCGTCTCGGCGCGGGCGGACGGAGCCACTCCCAATAATGCCGATAGGGTCAAAATTGCCAATAGAACAGGCGACAACCAAATTTTTTTCACGTTCACGTTATATCCCCTTTCACACCGGATTTTTACGCGGGATCGTATCAGTTTAACTGAGCTACCGCCCCCGGCAATCCTATCGGAACCCTGGGGAACCGACCATAGAAAACCGCAGCAATTGTACAGCATACACCGTCTTGTCTTAGCCCATCTGTGCCAAAACCCGATTCAGCACCTGCTGGTACGCGGCTTCTACATTGCCTAGGTCATGACGGAAGCGATCCTTATCCATGACTCGCTTTTTGGCATCAGGTTCCGCCTGATCCCACAGCCGACAGGTATCTGGGCTGATCTCGTCGGCCAGCAAGAGGTGCTGCTGGGCATCCAAACCAAACTCCAGCTTGAAATCCACCAGCGTAATGCCGCAATGCTGAAAAAAATTGGTCAATTCTGTATTGACCGCCAACGCTAGCCGCCGCAATTCCTCAACTCGCTCTGCGGTTGCCAGGTTCATCACCCGCAGGCGATCCATCGTCAACAACGGGTCGCCCAGGTCATCATTTTTGTAGTAGAACTCCACGAGCGGCGGCAAGAGGGGCGTGCCCACCGCAATGCCTGTTTGGCGACAGAGGCTCCCGGCGGCAATGTTCCGCACCACCACCTCTAGTGGGATAATCTGCACGGCCTTTACCCGCATCTGCCCCTCTTCTGGGGAATCAATAAAGTGAGTGGGAATGCCTGTTTGCTCCAACCGCTGTAGCAGATGGCTAGACACCTTACAGTTGATGCGGCCTTTGCCGACAATCGTGCCGCGCTTTTGGGCGTTAAACGCAGTGGCATCATCTTTGAAGATCGTCAGCAAGATGTTGGGATCATCGGTGGTGTAGAGAATCTTTGCTTTGCCTTCGTAAAGCTTTTTCGAAGTAGACATGGGACAATTTGGTTTTGATTTTGAGGTGTAGAATGCTTCATTCTAGATGTCTGAAGGCTGACCCGCGTTACTGAAAACGGTATGAACTGAAAACGGTATGAATCGAAACCGAAGTTTCGATTCATACCGTACCTGTTGTACGCACAGAATTAGCAACGCCGCAGCCTGACTCGTGTTATGTCAAATCCGGTTGAAGAACCCAACTATCGTTTGTGCCCGCTGCAATGCAGCGGGCACAAACGATAGTTGGGTTTTACGGCTGTTTAACCGGATTTGATATTACTGCTCAAAGGCATGGGCGATATGTTGGTGCAGGTAAAGCCGATCGCCCGATTGCCGCACCAGCACCACATCAAAGCGACAGGGCAACTCTGCCAGTTCAGGAAATTCTGCCAGGAATAACTCGGCGGCTTGCCACAGGCGAGCCTGCTTGATTGGGGTGATGGCCTCTAAGCCGTTGGCATCCCAACTGCCACGGCTGCGAGCCTTCACTTCTACAAACACCAGCGAGCGAGGGGCAGGCGGACGCGGCGGGGCGATCGCCACCCAATCCAGCTCGCCCCAGCGGCAGTGCCAACGATGGTGCAATAGCTCCCACCCTGCTGCCGTTAGCCATTCGCCGACCTGTTTCTCGGCACGGGCTCCCAGGTTGGGTTTGGGTGAAGATGGCATAGTATGGGTTGCTTGATGGATGGGTGAATATGTGGATGGATGGGTGCAAATGCTCGGTAGGATATTAGGCAGAGCTAGCGCAGAAACGATCTCATCAAGGCTGCTGGCTACCTCATCCCTATCCTCGTTATCCTCCAACTCACCTTACCCAAAAGCACCTATGCTGTTGCGACTCCTTTCTTCCTCCACAGGGTCTTCGATGCTGACAAATGCCTGGTCTGGGGTGGTACGACTCCGGCGATGGAGTCAGGTTTGGCGAGTCGCGGTGAGCCTATTGCTGGTGCTGTGTCTGGTGGCCTTGCCCATCGGCAATGCCCAAGCGCTTTCTTACAACAAAGAAACCTTGATTGATGCCGACTTTTCGGGCAAAGACTTGACCGATTCCAGCTTTACCAAAGCCCTCTTGCGGCGCACCAACTTCAGCGGAGCCAACCTAAGCGGGGTCAGCTTTTTTGGGGCGAACTTGGAGGATGCCAACCTGGAGGGCGCAAATCTTAGCTATGCCACTCTCGACAGCGCTCGCTTGGTGGATGCCAATCTGACAAATGCGGTCTTGGAAGGAGCATTTGCCTTCAATGCCAAATTTAATCGTGCCACCATCACTGGAGCCGATTTTACGGAGGTGCTGATGCGAACCGACCAGCAGGATATTCTGTGCGCGATCGCCGATGGCACCAACCCCACCACCGGGCGCAACACCCGCGACACCTTGGATTGCTACTAATCCCAAGCCTATAAAACCCGTACAGAGAATTCTTGAAATTCCTATAGCACAAGGTTTCAAAAATTCTCACTGGCCTTTTTAATGTGAGTTCGGGATAACACCTTGGCGACTAAAGTCGCGGCTATCAGAACAAAGTCCGCCGTTGCGGACTATGAAAATTCGTAGTTTGAGAACCCGCGAAGGCGGGTTTCGCTCCGTTAGTCGCGGTTTCAACCGCCAGATTTTCTTATCCTGAATTCACGTTTTTTAGGGTGGGCAATGCCCACTATCAACGAAATGTGCAAATCCTGGGAACGTTAGTCCAATTCAACGAAAACCAAAACCAGATATTTTTTTGAAAGTCGCGTACTGCGCGACTTTCAAAAAAATATCTGGAGTGGATTCTCTGCGAATTGGTATTAGTCCAGCTTGCCGTTGACCAAAGCATTGAGGCCATAGACTTCACGGCTACCGGCCAGGGTGACGAGGGTCACGTCCTTTTCGTCGCCCGGTTCAAACCGCACAGCCGTTCCAGCGGGAATATCGAGGCGCATCCCCTTGGCCCGATCGCGATCAAAGGACAGCGCTTGGTTGACTTCGAAAAAGTGGAAGTGGGAGCCGACTTGGATCGGGCGATCGCCCGTATTGGCTACCATCAACGTTACCGTTTCGCGTCCGGCATTCAGTTCGATTTCACCGGATTCAATCAACATTTCCCCTGGAATCATCGTGACCCTCGCTATGAATTTGGTTTGTCCTGTGGCGTGGATGAATTTAACGGCCTGCGTCAAATGCGCCAATCTCGGCCATGACTAATAGACTGTCTAAACTTGTCCAATATTCTGAGATCATTCCGGCTTCAATGCAAAAGATACTTGTGCCTGGAATAGAAATGTTGCGTCCCGTCGGTGGAATCCCTTTTAGTTCACCTAAGTGGGTGCCGCTACCCAGCCATCGAACCGCAATGCGATCGCCCTCCCCAAACAAATCCTCAATTTCGATGGTGTAGTCGGGGAAGGCGGTAAAGAGCACTTTGAGGAAGGCGATCGCGGCTTCAAGATTGGTGATGTCGTCTGCTTCGTAAGGCTCATGCCAACAAAACCTTGGGCTCAAGATTTCCGGCAAAAGCTCTAGCTTTTTCTGATTCCAAACATCACCGTAGAATCGTCGGATTAACGCTTTATTCCCGGCTAGACGATCACGGGATAGATTGCTATCCAAAATCAACACATCCTTGGACGACCATGAGGTTTAACGCGCGATCTAATGGATCGGGTCGTGCACCGTGACCAACTTTGTCCCGTCCGGAAAGGTCGCTTCCACCTGTACCTCATGGATCATTTCGGGAATGCCATCCATCACATCCTCCCGCGACAGGAGGGTTGTGCCGTAGGTCATCAACTCCGCCACCGTGCGTCCTTCGCGTGCCCCTTCCAGAATCGCTGCCGAAAGATAGGCCACCGCTTCGGGATAGTTGAGTTTCAAGCCTCTGTCTTTACGTCTTTCTGCCAACAACGCAGCCGTAAAGATCAATAACTTATCTTTTTCCTGGGGAGTCAGTTGCATAGTTGGGGCCGAGGACGAGAGGTAAACCGCAGGTGTATCAGAGTGACCAGCGGCAGGATATACAAGTAACAGGCGAAGGGAATGAACCCTGCCTGGATTCCGAGGACAGTTGCAGGGACGAGTCCGGCAATATTCCAGGGAATTAGAGGCGAAAGGACAACGACTGTATTTTCCAGGTCAAGCGCCAATGCGGCGTTACCTTTAGTGCTTTCTTCATATTTGGAACGCATCAGTTGCTCGGTGAGGAGGATGGCGATGGTTTGGGTACAACCGAAGGCCGCCGAACCAACCCCGACACAGCCGGTTGCCATGAGCCGCTGGGGCCGGTTGGAAATGCGAGCCAGATAGGGGTGGATCGTATCCAGCAGGCGCGTGCCAGCAAATAGGCCGACAAAAGCGGTGGAGAGCAGGACAACCAGCAACACGCGGCTCATGGAAAGAATGCCGCCACCCAGCAGGATGGTGTCCAGGGAGGTATCGGTGTGGAGCTGGAAGCCAAATACGAGAAAGCGTAGGATGTTGATGGGGGACTGGTGCTGATGGCCGAGGGCAAGGGCGATCGCCACGCCTGTGCTCAGCAGCATCGAGTATCGCACATCCACTTTCAGGAGAGACAGCCCCAGAATGGCGATCGCTGGAGCCAGCAACATTGGCTCCACCTGAAATACCTGATTCAGCTCTAGTGTCAGGGTGGTTTGGTTGGGATGAACGGGAAACCACCAGGACAGCGCCAGATACACGCCACTGGTCAGCAGCAGCGGTAACAGCGAGGTGCGCCACATACTACTGAGGTTGTCGTACAGACGGGTGCGCGTGACAGTGGCGATCAGCAACGCACTGGACGACATCGGAGAACAGCGATCGCCCACATACGCTCCTGCAATCACGGCTCCGGCCAGCATCGCCGAGTTGACCTCACTGCCCTGCGCCATGGTCATCAGCGCCAGCCCAATCGTGCCCACGGTGCCAAAGGAGGTGCCAATCAACAGCGACACGCCACTGGTCAGCCAGAAGGCCGTCAGCAGAAACAGCCGAGGATGAATCCACTGCACGCCGTAATACACCAGTGCTGGAACCGTTCCCGAGGCCATCCAACTGGCAATCACAACGCCGATGAGGAAGAGGACACTGATGACGGGTAGCGCCCGCCGACAGCCCAGTCCAGCCTGCTGCATCAGAAACGGAAGCGCGAACCCCCGCCGCCACAGCATGAGGATGAACGTCACCATGGCGATCGCCAGTGGATAGGCAATAAAAATCCCCTTCAAGGTGCTGACCAGCAGCAGGAGAAACGAAAACCCAAGCGCTAAAACCAGATCCATAAGCCAGACGATACCTGCGACACAAATGCTGCAACCGCTAGCCTAAAGCGATCGCCCGACCCCAATCAAAATGCAGTATGAATCGCTTCTATCGAACTTTTGAATGGAATGAGGGAAACGAGTCGTGAACAATTGATAATGAACTCATTGCTCAGCATTCAATTGACATGGGTAGCGTTGCCGATAGTCGCATCAAACTTTCTCAGTTGCGGGCCTTTGTGGCGATCGCCCAGCATCAGAATTTTGGTGAGGCTGCGCTGGAGATGGGGGTAACGCAATCGACCGTGAGCTATGCGATCGCCGCGCTGGAAGAGACCCTGGGGGTGGTGTTGCTGAACCGTGGACGCCATGGTGCGACCCTCACCGCCTGCGGCAAGGAAATGTTGCCTGACGCCCAGCAGGTCCTGAAGTTGCTCGATCGCCTGCATCACACGGCCAACCGCAATCGGGGGCTAGAAGGGGGCGAGGTTCGCATCGCCACGCCCCGCAGCGTCGCAACCCATCTGTTGCCCCGTGTCATTGCCCAGTTCCGCGAAGATTTCCCTCAAGTCAACATTGTCATTACCGAGCATGCCTACTATTCCAACGTTGAACAGGAGGTGCGAGACGGGCAAGCGGATATGGGGTTTACGGTCTTGCCCATAGGGGATGGACTGGAAGTGCAGAGGGAATTTCAGGATGATTTCTTGGTGCTCTTTCCGCCCAATAGCTTGAGCGACGATGCACCCCTGACCTGGGAACAGCTTGCGACCCTCCCGATGATCATGACACCCCTGGCCGCGCCCCACCGCCATGCCCGTTCTGTTGTCGATCATCTCGCTCAATTCGGCTGCACCCTCAACGTTGCCTACGAAGTGCAGCAGGATTCAACCCTCGTCAGCATGGTGCAGCAAGGTCTAGGATCTGCGGTCGTAGCACGCCTTGCTGCCGAACCCATTCCTTCCGATATCCAGATTCGTCCCTTGCCAGAGCCTCTGTCACGGACAATCGCTTTGATCACTGCCGAAGGTGCTCTGCTCTCCCAAGCGACGTTTGCCTTTTGCGATCGCTTCCAAGCTTTCCTCGACCAGTGGCAAACCGCTGTGAAATAAAGATTTTGTTCAGTCACCGATGCCTGTTCAGTTCACTGATGCCTGCAACTGAGTTTGGAGCGGTTCGCTGGGCAGCATCAAGCGGCCGATGTGGGTTGATGAAGGGGAAGAACCGCTGCCCTCCGTTGCCCACAGCAGCCAGCGACTGCCAGCGGGCAAGGCGCTAACCCCGTGTGGTTGAGCCGTGAGCCAGATCACTGGCACGGTCGGCAAGGGAGGCGATTTTGATGTGGTGTTGGGAAGGATAGCCGCTAGCGCTTCGAGGACGAGGCGATCGCTCCGAATCCCCCCCGTTTCTGGTGTCCATAAACTGGCCGTTAGCCCCCGTTGCTGTGCGTAAAAGTAGAGAGAGGCCGTAGCCACAACCGCCGATTCAAATGCCTCCTCTGTCCAGGCTGCACTGGTATCTAGCGCTAGGATAATTTCTTGCCCGCCCGTAAACGTTTCCATCTCCCGAATCCGCAGCTCACCGTAGCGGGCACTGGTGCGCCAGTGGATCAGACGAGTGGAGTCACCCCAACGATACGGACGCAGGGTTCGGGTCACCCCCTCGGTCGCGAGCTGGGAGCGCATCGGGCTCGGGGTCAGGCGACTGTCTTCTTGCCCCAGCCCGTCGATCAACGGACAGTGGCTCAAGGGCAAAACCGTCGGATAGACCACCACCGTTGTTCGAGCCGCTGCCTGCCGCCGCCGCCAAAACAAACCTAAGGGCGCTGCCGTACGGAGTTCGACCGTTTGCCAGCGATAGAGTCCGCGTTTCTTGGCCACCAGCGGTTGCGACCAGCGTTGGCTACCGTAGGCAGGTAGGCGTTCGATGACAGTGCGGCGATCGCCCTCCAGCCCTTCTGGGCGACAGTCCGTCACCTGCAAGAGCAACTGGGGGCGGCGCGACTGGTTGCAGACATCGATTTCCATTACCAGGGTGTCGCCAACGCTGACGGGTTCTGTGGGGCGGCGCAGCACCTGGAGCAACCGGAGCGATCGCCCCGGTTGCACTAACCCCATCCCCAACAACGCGAACATCACACCACTGATGGCATACAGCCATCCCGCCATCGTGTTGGTTGCAGCAGCAAAGAAAAATACGGCCAACCCCGTCATCACCCAACCGCTATAGTCGGGCGACACCCAATGCACTTCCAGCCAGGTTTGCAACCGATTTAAAAAAGACAGTGGAGACAACGACATAACCCTTCAGATGACGTGAGCGAGAACAGGACAGGGGGCACACAAAACATGTCGCACACAAATGCAAGCTAGGCGCATAACCGTTCAAACATTTCTGATTGAGGGAATAATTTTTTCTGAGAAGCGGCGTGGTACGTCGCTTCTCAGAAAAAATTATTCTTGGATCCTGCAACCCCACCGTTCAAACGGCATATTCATATTTCCTCCACCATATTCGACCCATTCATACAAGTCACGAGTTTTTCCCAATCGCCGCCGACATGCCGTACTCCCCTAACTTAATTGCCGGGTACAGAGAAACCGAGAACAGCAAGCTATAATCGCAACGGAGGCTCACTGAAACATTTCTTTATGGACAACCCCCTGGTCAATGCATTCTTCATCGGTCGTGCCCTAGCAGAGGCGATCGCCAAGCAAACGGAAACTGCTCTCAGCGATGCCTTAAGCGAACTGGGCAAATTTGATGCCGAGCAGCGAGAGCGCCTACGGCAATTCACCGAGGAAGTTTTAGAAAAAGCGCGACAGGAGCGAGAGGCTTCTGTGCAGGCGCAACCCGCTTCTACCAGCAGCTATGCCCCGGCCTCTGCTGTTGATGCGGATTTGCAGACAATTATCGATGACCTGCGGGCAGAAATTGCTGAACTCCGAGCCGAGCTGCAACGCTATCGCAGCCGCATTCAGTAATCCTTTCCCGTTTTCTGGATTAAACCCCTTAGAATTAAGGTGTTCGGACGGGATGTGTTTTCCACCCATCGTCTGACTCCAAATTCTTAGTCTCTCAGAACCGTTCAGCCTTGTCTCTCAGAACCGTTCATATTTTTTGCCGACTCAACGTTGATTTGACGTAGGAACCGCGTGTCTGCCTTATCCGATTCCCAACAACCCAGCAGTCACTCTGACATTGACGCTTTCTCGTCGCTGCCGTCCCATCACGACAGCGACCGTCATGTAATGCAATCGGATATTCCATCCGCTGCATCAGAGCAGCCTCCTGCCTATAGTGCTTCTGTGAAGCCATCTCAGGGGTATGGCAGCAAGTCCTACCGTTGGAGCCGCGATCGCTACTCCAAGCAGCGACGATTTCTCGATATTTGGACTTTCGTTCTCAAGCTGTTATACGCCCAGTGGTCTTATAACAAGTCCTGGAGCTATCGCGGTGGCATTAGCGAAGAGAAGAAGTCCGCCCGTCGGCGTGCCCTTGCTATCTGGATTCGCGAAACCCTGCTCGACTTAGGGCCCACCTTTATCAAAGTTGGGCAACTGTTTTCTACTCGGGCTGACCTCTTCCCCGCCGAGTATGTTGAAGAGTTATCGAAATTGCAGGATCGGGTGCCCGCCTTCAGCTACGAGCAAGTGGAAGCGCTCATTTACGCAGATCTGGGCAAGACGGTTCCTGAACTCTACAAAAGCTTTGACCCGATTCCCCTGGCGGCGGCCAGCCTAGGGCAGGTTCACCGGGCTCAACTCCACTCCGGAGAAGAGGTGGTCGTCAAGGTGCAACGCCCCGGTTTGCGGAAGCTGTTTGAAATTGACCTCGATATTCTCAAGGGCATTGCCCGCTACTTTCAGCGCCACCCTGATTGGGGTCGCGGGCGCGATTGGCTGGGCATTTACGAAGAATGTTGCCGTATCCTTTGGGAAGAAATCGAATACCTCAATGAAGGTCGCAATGCCGATACCTTTCGGCGCAATTTTCGTAACGAATCCTGGGTCCATGTCCCCCGTGTGTATTGGCGCTATAGTTCGCACCGCGTCTTGACTCTAGAATATATGCCAGGGATTAAGATCAGCCATTACGAAGCGCTAGAAGCCGCCGGGTTAGATCGCAAGATGCTAGCCAATCTGGGGGCACGTGCCTATTTGCATCAGTTGCTAAACGATGGCTTTTTCCACGCCGATCCCCACCCCGGCAACATTGCCGTGAGTCCAGATGGGGGCTTGATTTTCTATGACTTCGGGATGATGGGTCGCATTCAAGCGATCACCCGAGAACGCCTGATGCGCACCTTCTTTGGGATTTCCAGCCGCGATGCCGATGCGGTTGTAGAATCCCTGGTGGAATTGGGTGCCCTAGCTCCGGCAGATGATATGGGGCCGGTACGACGCTCCATTCAGTACATGCTTGACAACTTCATGGATAAGCCTTTTGAAGTGCAATCCGTGTCTGACATCAGTGACGATCTCTACGAGATTGCTTACGACCAACCATTCCGCTTCCCGGCGACGTTTACCTTCGTGATGCGGGCATTTTCTACATTAGAAGGAGTCGGTAAGGGGTTAGATCCCGAGTTCAATTTTATGGAGGCCGCAAAACCGTTTGCGATGCAGCTTATGACAGATGGACGCGGTTCAGATCCGAATGGATTGTTGGGTGAATTGAGTCGACAGGCTGTGGAAATGAGTAATTCTGCTCTGGGTTTGCCTCGCCGGATCGAGGATACGATTGAACGGCTGGAGCGGGGAGACCTGCGGGTGCGGGTGCGGGCCCAAGAAACGGATCGCCTCCTGCGACGCGTCAGCAATGTTAATTTGGGGACGAGTTACGCTCTGCTGCTAGGTGCGTTTACTCTTTCTGCAACGATTTTGGTCGTAAATGGGCTAAACTGGCTGGCAGTTCTGGTTTGTATTCCAGGCGCGATCGCCGGATTTTCATTCATTCGTCTTTTGCGCCGTATGGATCGCTTTGATCGGATGCTGTGAAATTGCGCTAGAGTGTGCTTCTAACGCCCTGTTGGAGGGACATCTCCCTGGGGTCAACCTGTGTCCGTCTTCCCAGACAGGATTTTGTGTTTCTACTGCCCGTAAGTTGCTTTCCTCTGCTTTCGTAATCTATTGCTGTCCGAGACGAATTGCCCTATGAAATGCCTCTTCTCGGGTCATACCGATCCGGGACTCATCCGGAGAGTTAACCAGGATGCGTTTTACATAGACCCCCAGGGTCGATTCTTTGTGGTGGCAGACGGTATGGGCGGACATGCCGGTGGGCAAGAGGCAAGCCGTATTGCGACGGAAACCATTCAAACGCACATTGACGAAAAGTGGGACTCTCCAGAAGACTCATGCCAACTCCTAGAAGCGGCGTTGCTCCGGGCAAATCGAGCGATTCTCAATGACCAGGCGCGACATCCAGAGCGCTCGGATATGGGAACAACAGCCGTTGTCCTGATTTTTCGACGAGGACAGACCTGGGCGGCTCATGTCGGCGACTCGCGACTCTATCGCTTACGGGGCGCTAAGCTCGATCAGTTAACGGAAGACCATACCTGGGTTGCGCGCGCGATTAAGCTGGGAGAGCTGACGACCGATCAAGCGCGGGTTCATCCCTGGCGACATATCCTTTCCAAGTGCCTGGGGCGAGAAGATCTGCGGCAAGTGGATGTCAACACCATTGAGGTACGCCCAAACGATCGCCTCATGCTGTGTAGCGATGGACTAACTGAGGAGTTGTCGGACCACATCATTGCGTTTCATCTCAAATCCATCCGTTCCTGCGAGAAGGTGGTCACGGCTCTCATTAGCGCAGCAAAGAACAAAGGCGGACGTGACAACATCACTGTCGTTGTCATCACTATCGAATCTATTGCGAGCTCTGGGGAACAGACTATTTTGCAAGGGACGCAATCTTGAAGAGCATCAGCGCTGCTGCTGAATTTTCCCTCCTAATGACGAAGGGTTGGGCGCTGTGATCCGCGCTAACTCAAGCGTTTGAGTGGAGCTTAAAGTTTGATTAAGGGATGTGCGGGATCCTGTTCATACTTGTCGGCTCGAGGGCATCATGAGGACGCCATTCGCTAAAAGACTCTATTTTTCTTAAAGATTTTGGGCTCTCTTCACCTAAACCAAGCCTGACAGGAAAAATTTTAGGAAAGAATTTTCCAATGCATAAATAAACGTTCATTTTGGACTGTTTCACAAAATTTTACTTGATATACCCTGTTCAAGTGATTTGATCCAGTCCATAGATGGGTAGGTTATTTGTCAATTTGTTGTTATAAATGTTAACAATACATAAGAGCGTCCCGAAAAAGGCCGTTCGATTGTGTAGCTCCCACTATCTGGATGCATCGATCGCTAGGCCAAACTACTGGCCTGCCTGTTGTACCGACTTTCATGGAGATGAAACAATGGATAATCCTTCTGTTGAGTTGACCTTGGAACAAAAGTTTAGTCTACGTTCCTTCGAGACCCAGGTCGCCCATATGAGCCATGACCAGGCCAAGGACTTTCTGGTTAAGCTCTACGAGCACATGATGATGCGCGAAACCATGTATCGCCACTTCCTCAAGCATGAGTGGGGTCTGGATTCGTCGCCCAGCATGTAAGCGTCGGCCTAGTCGTCGGGGCGACCTCCTTCTCTGGTTAAGTTCTTACTGGAAAGTAGCTGGGGATGTCGGGGCGTCACACGATTTCTTGTTTGCCGAATCTTGTTTGCTGAATTTTGTTCGCTGAACTCTGAGTTCTCTGAAATGCTCGCTAATGCTATCTGATGTTTTCTGATTTTCTATCCCGCCCGTTTGATTGGTTGCACGCTGATTCTGTCTATTCTCTAGAGCTACACATCTTCAGAGCTACACATCTTCAATTTTTTTGCATTTAATTTGCTGCGTTTTATACAAGTTTCTGCATGAGTCGATCGCCCAGCCTCCGTTTCAGGTACGCCATTTTCTGGCTGGTCAACGGTCTCCACAGTTCTAGCTTCTGGATATAGGTTTGCATACCTCGCTACAATAGTTTGGCTCTGTTCTGCACACGCCACCCGAGATCTTTATGTGCCCCCGTGGTTTTCTTCAATATGACTCTGGGACGTCAACACCAAACCTCTTCCGCCTTTTCTTGGAAAACTCGAATTGCGATCGCCCTCACAGCTCTCAGCACGAGCCTGATGGCTGTTGCGCCGCCTGCCCTTGCCCGTAGTATTACCCTCAGCTTTGGTCCTTTCCAGCGCCGCATTCAAGTGGAAGACCTGGAAGCCTTTGCCGCTGAAGGTCGCCTGCAAAATGAAGCCGGATTTGTGTTGTCGCAACTCAGTGCTGAGCAGCGGGACATGGTTCGACTGGCTCTCAATGCCGAGCTGGAAGGGATCGATCCGGTCGTGCTATCGCAGATGAGCTATACCCGTTCTGGAGAAATCCTTTTTCAGGAAGTGGGGAACATCATTCAAACCGAATCTGGCCAAAATGGGTTTAGAAGCTTGCGAGGAGCCGCCCTCATCACCATTACCGATGGAGATGGCTTTACCCCGCTAAATTTTCTGCGAAACTTGCCCACCGATTTGCGCGTGGATATTCCCGCCGTTTTGGCAGAAGTGCGACAGGCTCGCCGCTTTTTGAGCGACACAGATGCCGCAATGACGGCGATCGAGGACAATGCCGATGCGTCTTTGACGGAGGTGGATCTCGGGTTAGAGGAACTGGATGATCCAGCCGCTGCTGGACCCATTGCGTATACCTGGGATACGGTGCAGTTCTACGACGCCGAGCGCGATCGCACCCTCGTTACAGATATCTACATTCCAAATGTTTCCGGCGAAATCCCTGTGATCTTGGTCTCGAACGGGTTGGGGGCGCAGCGCGATCGCTTTGAAGAATTGTCGGCCCACCTGGCTTCCCACGGCTTTGCGGTGGTGATTCCTGATCATCCGGGGAGCGATCGCGAGTGGTTGCGCGACTTCTATGCAGGGTTGGAGCGAGAAAACTTCGACTCGGTCGATTTCCTGGAGCGTCCTCGCGACCTCAGCTTTTTACTCGACGAGTTAGAACAGCGTAATGCTACGGACTATGGCAACCAACTCAACCTTGAGCGGGTGGGTGTGTTCGGTTACTCCTTTGGCGGCACAACGGCGTTGGCGAGTGCAGGTGCCCCCATCGATCCGGATCATTTGGCGACGAGCTGTGAGCGCGATCGCGCCCTGTTCAATATTTCTCGGCTCTATCAATGTCGGGCATTGGAACTACCATCGGATGAACTCTCTGTTTCCCTACGAGATCCCCGAATTGCGGCAATCTACCTATTCTTTCCCTTTGGGCGCAGCCTTTATAGCCCAGAAAGTCTGGCTCAAGTCGAAACCCCCGTTTTCTGGCAAGCCACTGACCTCGATATCCTCACCCCAATGCTCCAGGAGCAACTTCCAGCCTACCCGCATCTTCCCGAAGAAGACCGCTACCTTGCGGTTTCCCGTGGGCTGCCCCATGCTCGCGTTACCCTCGATGTTCTGCGCCAACTCACCAATATTCCCGACGATTGGCAATATCTCCGTGAGCTGACCTTGAGATATCAGAACGGCATGTCTACTGCCTTCTTCCAAACCTACATCAATGAGGATGAGCGCTATCAGCCCCTCCTCAGCCATGCCTATACAACTAGCCTGTCTGAGCCGCCCTATCGGTTCACGTTGATCCGGACTTTGCCAGAGTTCTAGGAGCCAGTGTTATATCGAATCTAGTTAAATAGCAGTAAAACCCAACTATCGATTGTTTGTGCCCGCTGCAAAGCAGTGGGCACAAACAATCGATAGTTGGGTTCTTCAACCGGATTTGATATTAGATCAAAAAAGCGTGCGATCGCCGTAGCCATCACACGCTTCAATCTATGTCCTCAGACTATGCGCTCAGATGTTTTGTGAGAGCACGACTAAGGAGCAAGGGCATTACCTCGCAGCAAGCTGCCAATGGTTTTTGCCGTAATTTTCAACTGCGTTAGTGGATTGGCCGGAACGACCGTCTTGTAGAGGTAGCTGTCGAACGTGAGCTTTTGGACATCGATGTCTTCGCACATTTCGACGAACGCCTCGCGGGTCGCGTCGGAGCGGTAGAACACCCGCTGCAACAGATCCAGCACCAGGTAGGTCGAACCGTAGGTCTTATCCCAGCGCTTCAGGTAAACCTTGAGATCGGCTTCGGTGGGAATGCGAGCACCGCTTTGGGTCAATTCCACAATAGTGTCAGCACATACGCGGCCAGATTTGGCGGCAAAGTAGATGCCTTCGCCCGAGGACTTGGTCACATAGCCAGCCGCATCGCCCACCAGTGCCACCCGACCAACAACCCGACGAGGTCTGGGGTGCTCAGGGATGGGATGCGCTTCCACCTTGATGATTTCGCCACCTTCCAGCTTGCGAGCGGCACGGGCACGGATGCCAGCCTGCAAATCCTTGATCTTGGACTTGTTGACCTTCATCGTGCCGGTTCCGACTGCAACGTGGTCGTATTTGGGGAAGACCCAGGCATAGAAGTCGGGAGAGACATCATCCCCAACATACATTTCCGCCAATTCGTCGTAATAGTCCATCTTGTCGTGGGGCAGGCGAATGCGCTCTTGGAAGGCAATCGCGTAGTTGTAATCCCCGGCTTTGATGGCCTTGGCCACGCGGGAGTTGGCTCCATCGGCACCAATCACCAGATCCACCTGGAGGGTCTTCATGGTGCCTTCCATGCTGCCATCGGAATGGTCAGCATAGTGGAGGGTGTAGGGATCGGTGCTGCCCGTTGCCAGCTCCAGCTTGTACACCGTGCCGTTGATCAGCTTTGCACCGAGTGTGGCGGCGCGATCGCGCAGAAAGCCATCCAGCACTTCCCGGCGGCACATCCCGATATATTCGTCATTCTTCAATGTGCTGCCAATATTGACCTCGATGTTTGAAGGCGAGATCATCTTCATCTTGCGAACCCGACGGTCAATAATTTCGGGAGGCAAGTCAAATTCCTCAACCATGCAGAGGGGAATGGCTCCACCGCAGGGCTTGGCATTATCTAATTTGCGCTCAAATAAATAGGTTTCGATACCCGCTTTTGCTAACGTCTCGGCAGCAGAGGAACCTGCCGGACCTGATCCAACTACAGCTACCCGCAGTGTCAAAGGTCTTCTCCCTATATCTAAAGAAGCATTACGAGGGGAATCGTATCACGGACCATTCAACGTATTTGCGCGGTTCTGGAGGATGTGTCCGAATTGAAACACAGCTTAATGTGCCGTAACAATCTAAAGGGGTTTTGTTGCAGTTCTGATGAGGCTTTCGATGATCTGCCAGCAGATGTTTCTATCGTTTCTTGTTCCTCAATGATTTCTTGTCCTTAATGAGGTGAATCCAGGCGCAACCCAAGTTTGGCTTTAGTTGTGGCGAGAAGACAGTGCGTTGGAGAGATGTCATGACGGACCAGGCAGGTTGCGATCGCTCGATTTCTCCCTTGTCGTTTTGTTTGTCATGAAGTCCTGACATTTTTTGATCCCAATCTCTGCTCCCCGCTTGAGATTAAGTCAGAATTTCGTGACATTTCGATCCCCGTGACCATTCAAAACTCGTGAAACGCCCGAAAAATAGACCGATGCTGCCCTTGATTTCACTGAGTAAGTGATCAAGGATAGGAACAACGAATTGCGATCCCAATCGATCCCAAAGTTTGAATGAACGGTCTGATAGCTTGTGCTCCTGTCTACGTTGCGAAAGTGTTAAGACGGCTTGATGTTTCAACATACGACCCTTGTGCTGAGGGGTTTCTGGCTTTCGTTTCAACGGTTTATGGGTTCGATGGATGTGCCCTTCAGCTGTGCCTGATAAGTAGAGTCTTTTGGCCGTTCTCTAGGCGATGGGATCAATGTTCAGTTTTGATAGCCCTAGATGCGATCGCATCCATCCGGGCTATGGCTCAAGCAAGAAAATCGTCCTGGGTTGAGCGTCCTGTTTCTTAGTAGCCTCAATTGCTCTCAGGCTTTTCGAGTTCATTTTATTGTTTGTGAGAGGTAAAGCACCATGTCTGTGGAACGTCCCCCCTTAGAAGAAATGACCCTTCGCCAATTGCGGCGAGTTGCTAGTGAGTATGAAGTTTCTCGCTATAGCCGGATGCGGAAGGATCAGTTGATTGCCGCGATTGAGCAAGCCATGCAGAAAACGCCATCTGCCGCTCCCGCTATTGAATCAATGCCGTCCCAAGAAACCGTGGAAGCGGCAAAGTTTGATGTTGGGCAGACTGACCTGACCAGCGAAACCTTGGCAGCGGTCGATGAATCCCTGAATGACCTGCCTGAAGGCTACGATGAAAGCCGCATCGTTCTGATGCCCCGCGACCCACAATGGGCCTATGCCTACTGGGATGTCCCTAACCCCCACCGCGAAGAATTGCGGCGACAAGGAGGTATCCGGTTGGCTCTACGGTTCTACGATGTAACCGATATCGATATCAGCTCCCAGCGCCCCCACAGCGTGCAGCAGTATGAGTGCGACGAGATGGCGCGGGAATGGTATTTGCCTGTTCCAGTGAGCGATCGCGACTACTTGCTCGAAATTGGTTATATCTGTGCCGACGGACGCTGGCTCGTTCTCGCCCGGTCAATTCCTATCCACATTCCCCCCGTCTATCCCTCTGAGTGGATGGATGACCAGTTCATTACTGTGGATTGGGGCGAAAACCTACAAGGTAAGACATTCCTGGAGTTGGTACCTCCTGGCAAGAAGCAGTCCGAGGTTAGTGATGCCATCTACAGCCACATCTTTGGGATGGCAGAAGATGTTGAAGCTCAACGCGTTGCTGGTTCCCTGTATGGTTCCATGCAGATGGCGGGTAGTGAATCCCTTAGCTCCTTCTCGGTGGCCGCTCCCGTTAGCTCTTTCATCTTCCCCTCGGGCATGGGCATGTGGGCACAGTCAGCCTCCGTTACGGGGATGTCGGGAATTGGTATGTCAGGGGCTGGCCTCGGCTTCTCGGCTTCGGCTCCGCCGATTCGCCCTCGCAAGTTCTGGTTGATTGCCGATGCTGAACTCATCGTCTACGGCGCAACAGAACCCGATGCCACGGTAACCATTGGCGGTCGACCCATTAAGCTCAACCCCGATGGTACCTTCCGCTTCCAGATGTCCTTCCAAGATGGCTTGATTGACTACCCCATCATGGCTGTCGCCGCCGATGGCGAGCAAACCCGCGCCATCCACATGAAGTTCAATCGCGAAACCCCCTCTCGCCGCACCAACACGAAAGAAGAAGCTGTACTGGAGTGGCTGAACTAATGATGTGAAGCCCAGGAGCAAGTCTCACCCAATTGCTTCAATCAGTTAGATAGAGAAGCCTCTGGCGATCGCCAGAGGCTTTTTTGTCCTGTACTCAGAGAAACGACTTGGCAGAAATACCACAGCAAAACTATCCGCATCCACGTCGCTCTTTCCATCTGCGTTCATCCGCGTTTATCCGCATTCTCATTCTTCTCCCCATCAAAGCTTGCGTTCACCCATGTTCTTCTTTCCGCCAAACCAGAATGGGATAATAAGCGCATAGTGTCATGACATGAAGGTGAGCGGATGAAGTCGGTTATTCCTGTTGAATTGCCCAACCAGTCCTATGAAATTGCGATCGCTCCTGGAGGGCTGGATTTTCTAGGAACCTGGATGCAGGGCTTGGGGCTAGGGCAGCGGGTATTATTGGTATCGAATCCGCCCATTTTTGAGCATTACGGGGAGCGGGCGATCGCATCGCTCACTCAAGCAGGTTTTGTGGTTTCTCCCTGCCTGTTGCCCGAAGGTGAACAGCATAAAAATCTGGCATCTATCCAACAGATTTACGATGCGGCCTTAGCCCATCATTTGGAACGTTCTTCCTGCATGGTGGCACTGGGAGGTGGTGTGATTGGCGACATGACGGGGTTTGCAGCCGCAACCTGGCTGCGGGGGCTGGCGTTTGTGCAAGTACCGACATCATTGTTGGCGATGGTGGATGCTTCAGTCGGTGGCAAAACCGGCGTCAACCATCCTCAAGGGAAAAATTTGATTGGGGCATTTCATCAGCCGCGCCTAGTGGTGATTGATCCCGATGTATTGAATACTTTGCCAGAGCGCGAGTTCCGGGCAGGGATGGCGGAAGTCATCAAATACGGAATCATCTGGGATGCCGACTTATTTGAGCAATTGGACGCGGCTCCACGGGTCGATCAGTTGCAAGCGCTTTCACCCGAACTGCTGCAAACGATCCTTACCCGCTCCTGCCAAGCGAAGGCCGAGGTCGTGTCGCAGGATGAAAAAGAGGCAGGTGTGCGCGCCTTACTCAACTACGGACATACCATTGGCCATGCGATCGAAAGCCTGACGGGGTATAGTTTGGTGAACCATGGCGAAGCCGTGGCGGTCGGCATGGTGGCGGCAGGGGCGATCGCCCTAACCCACAACCTTTGGGATGAGACCGCCAACACCCGCCAGACCCAACTCATCGAAAAAGCAGGTCTGCCTACCCAAATCCCCTCTGCGGTCAGGGTCGATGACATTCTCCCCGTACTGCAAAGTGATAAGAAGGTGAAGGATGGCAAGGTTCGATTTGTTTTGCCTACCAAGATTGGTGCCGCAACGATTACAAGCCAGGTGGAGATGACGACGCTTCGCCCGCTGCTTCAAACCTTAGTGGCAAGCTAGCGGTGCTATTCTCTGGGTCGATGTCCCAGGGCTGGAGCGGCAGTTCTACCGTGAAGCAAGTTTTTTGATCGCGGCTGGTGAGGATGAGGCTTCCGCCCAAATGCTGAGCCAATTCCTTCACTAGCGCTAACCCCAAGCCTGTCCCACCATGCTGCCAGGGATCATTGTTGGGAATGCGATAGAACTTTTCAAACACCTTGGCCTGCTCTTCCGGAGAAATTTCGACGCCTGTATTGGTGATACGGATTTGTAGGGCGGTCGCTTCTCCATGTTCGGGCAAGGCCCGGACGGTGATAGTGATTCGTTCTTGAGTCGGTGTGTACTTAAAGGCATTCGTGATCAACTCGGTCAGAATGCGATCGAGCTTGGCGCGATCGGTATTGATAGGCGGCAATCCGGGCGAATAATCGAACTGTAAGATTTGGTGATGGGTCGCGGCTTGCTCTTCGAAGGCATGGATGCGGGTTGGCAACCATTCATTGAATTGGAAGGAGGAAAGGGTCAGCGTTTCGGCTCCCGAATCCAAACGCGACAAATCCAACAAGTCGTTAATCAAGTTAATTTCTCGTTGGGATTCCTCCGTCAAAATTTTGATATATCGATCGAGCCGATTTGGATTGTTATCCGCATTGTTTGTACTCTTGAGGGCGATCTCCAACATCTGGATGGCCATCTTGACGTTGGACATGGGCGTTCGCAGCTCATGAGATACCGTACTGAGGAAGTCATCCTTTAGGCGATTGACCTTCTCTAGCTCCCGTACCTGGCTCATGGAAGCGGCATAGAGCCGGGCTTGGCGAATGGCGATCGCACATTGATTCGCGACCTGTTCCACCAGGCGAATATCCTGCTCTGTAAACTTGTAGTCTTTGTGGTTGACCAGCCAAAGATCCCCCAACACTCCCTTTTCATCGAGGATGGGCACAGCCAGCGTTGCCACTAAGCCGCGAATCGGATTGGGAATGAGAGAGCAAAACTGGATAGTGCGCCCCAGCAGGAGTTGATCATAGGCTTCCGAAAAGGCATTCAACCGGACCACCCGCCCTTGATAGGGCAAGGCAGACTTGGTGTACTCATAGCGCACCGTAGATGTGCCAGCTTCGGTATCGTAAATAGCGGCATTACAGCCCATAACACGGAGAATAATGGCTACTTCCTGCACCGCTGCCTGCAAGATTTGATCCTCGTCAAGGCTGTCGCGGACCTTGTCCGTAATACGTTTCAGGGTGGCTTCAAAATCGTTAGCTTGTTGCAGTTGCTGCGTGCGAATCTGGATCTTTTGCTCCAGATCGGTGTTGAGCCGCTGTACTTGCTGGTAAAGGCTGGATTGGTGAACGGCAATTTCGAGTTGTCCAGCGAGCTGACTCATCAAATCGACTTCCCAAGATTGCCAGATGCGGGGATAGGTGCACTGATGGGCAATCAACAACCCCCAAAGCTGTTCCTGAGACAAAATCGGCACAATTAGCTTGGCGCGTGCGCCAAAACTCAACCCACAATTCGAACAATCATCGGTGAACTCTTCGTGGGTGTCATTGACAGCTTTAGCGCCACCTTGCTGATAGAGCTGACGACAATTTTCTGGAAAAATATGGGCAACCCCTAGCTGATTGCTAACCCGGAAGGACGGGTCACATACCGATTCTGTGATCACTTTGCCCGCGTTGTTCTCATCCAAACGGTAAATTAGCACCCGATCGGCTTCCAGCATATGCTGAACTTGGGTAACAGCCGTTTCCAAAATTTCTTCTAAATCGAGGCTGTGGCGAATGTGGCGAGAAAACTCAGCCGAGGTTTGTGCGACCAAGCGATGCCGACGCTCCGTTTCGGCCTGATATTGCAAGATTTGCTCGATCCGCCGCAAGGAGGTGATGTCTTGGGAAGTGACCATCCCCGCCGTCACTTGCCCCTGCTCATCCCGAATGGGCAAGCCTCGGAGGCGATAATGGCGATCGCTATAGGTTACCTCCAGTCCATCCTCATGCCCAGCCAGCACAGCTCGGTAGAAGGGCTCAAGCTGCTCACAGGTGGTATTGGGAAACACTTGCCAGAGCGTTTGCCCTTGCAGCTCTGCATTTGTAAACCCAGTTTCTGCCACTGCATTCCCTCCCACCAGCACGTAGCGTAGGGAGGTATCAAAGAGCAACACCGCACTGTCGGGTAGGCGCTCAACGATGGCTTGGTAAATTCTCCAGTCAATGGGCGGAAATTGCTTTCTGGTTGCGGCAGATAACTCTGCATCCGAGAGAGGGGTTGCAATGCCCATCAACATTT
This sequence comes from Vacuolonema iberomarrocanum LEGE 07170, assembly GCA_015207365.1. Lineage (GTDB taxonomy): Bacteria > Cyanobacteriota > Cyanobacteriia > Elainellales > Elainellaceae > Vacuolonema > Vacuolonema iberomarrocanum. The sequence continues at coordinate 65,614 of JADEXA010000001.1, read as the reverse complement.
TGTTGCCGTCCATTCCCTGCATCGTGTGGCAGCGCAACCGCACGGGCAAGACTTGGCGATCGCGGGTCATCAACCGCACGATACCTCCTTCGGTTGCCTGTTGTGTTTCCCCCGCCAGGAGTTGCAGGAACTGCTCTCGGTCTTCGGCGTGGAAGAGTGCTAATCCCAACTTGCCAATCCAAGCTTCGACGGTATAACCAAGACGATGAGCCGTCATTGGCTCCATTGCCTGCACAAAGCCTGAGGGGTCGAAGGTGAAATAGAGGGGAACAATCACAGGGGTAAGGCTGATTTGGGAATGGCTAGCTAAATCAGAAACATCAGGTGTTAGTTGGGCGATCGATGCGAATACTTCAAAATAGCGTTAAATAGGCTAAGGAAATCTATTAGACACTAGGAAAATTCTGCACAAACCAAACGTCATTGAGTTCTACTAAACTAATGCAAATTTATCAACTTAAATGTATTTCGGATTTTGCTCTAAATTCAACAAATAACTATCTACGTTAAAAAGCTAAACCTCTCAAAATCATGAGGCAGTATGTTCAGCTTTTTAAGTAATCATTCTAAGGCAATCATTCGAAGCCGTCGAAGCGTCCATTTCACTGATCTTGTCTGCGTGATTTGCCACAGCTATTCCAAAACAGGGTTCAAAGCTAAGTACGATAGGGCTTAGATGTTGCCTGGACGATCGCTATGCCGCTCGCGCTCATGGTCTACAGTAGAATCGTTAGACTCGTTAAATTTCATTCAGTGTTCAGGTCTAACAACACCCTCAATCAGTATTCCCACGCTGAACCCGATTGTCACAGGTTTCCCTAAGAATCTGACTTTTTTTATGCTGAGTTATATAGAAAGATATGTACGTGTGTGAGCATTAGAACATTGATTCCTTTCTCTATACGGATATGCTAGACGACTAAGCGAGTTCCGTTTGCACTCCCTATTGTCATTGCTAAAGCCATGAAAGGCAACCGTTGGCAAGACGTGGTTGTTAAAAGTAACAGTATGCGTTGTTTCTGCTGTAGGAGCTGTCTGAAATAAGCAAATCTAAGATTTTCCAGAGACAAGCAGAAGCGATCGCCACCGTTCGTAAATAATAAAAAACCCTGGATACTGGATCCAGGGCGACAGGTTCAATGCATTAATTAGAGCTAATGGATTAGGCGTCATACATAGATGACATGCAAAACTCCATTGAGAGACAGAGCGGATGCTCTACAGGGCGATCGGCCATGGCGGTCGGCTGTAGCGTTTTAGAGCAACGTCTGTTTGAGAGGCTATCGGTTCAAGCCCCACTCGTACCCCATCAGGGGGATGAAACCTTCAAAGGTTGAGCAAACAAACTAGAGCCGCCCGAACGACCCTATCCCAAAATCAGGAGATCCCCTTACGTTTGAGCGCAGCAATCATCTGGCGCTTCACCGCAACAGCCCATCGATCAAAATCGAAGGTTGTGGTATCGGGCTCGACCGGAATCTGAGGCGTCGATGGTGTTCCCTTATCAGACGTAGACTTCATATAGCATCTCCTGATAGCTATCGGTGAGATAAGAGATGTAACCAACAATGAAACGGACTGTATTTTTCTACGAAAATCCGTATCACTGATTACAATCTCCTTAATCAATTATATCGGCTGTATTGCCTGTCGCTATGACGTTTGCGCAACAATATGGATGAATAATAACCCTATAAATATTTGTAATAAATTTGATGAAAATAACTGAACGTTTGGTGCTTGTGTGAAATCAGAGCTGAGCGATCGCTCACTCCATTCGGTTCGTACCCACTCACCCTCCCTATGGGCTCACGGGCATTGCTGCTTAGAAGCAAGCATCCTTGGATTTTGCGCCCCCAACTCACTCGCGAGCCCTTGCCAAACATGACGGGCATTGGCTAATTCACAAAAAGCTTTGCTTGGTCAAAGGTATAGTGAATACCCCAGCCCAATCCCAGCCCAATCCCTGCGCCTGCCATGAGGAAAAGTAGGGACTGCCAGCGGTTGAGCCCTGCATTTTGCAAATCTAGCCGCATTAAAATTTCTGCGCCGATAAGAATAAATACATACTCAAAAATCTGATACCAAACCAGCATCAGCGTGATGGAAAAGGCAATGATAATGACCACTGAGAAGTAGCCAATATCAGAGCGTAGCCACTTGTCGATGAATTTTCGTAAGCCTTCTGACAAGGTGGTAAGCAAGGCAGCCTGCGTGATTCCAACGCCGAGTGCGGTCGCCCACACATAGGCTGGAGACATGATGCTATAAAGCGTCCAACTAAAAATGCTGTAGGCTGCCACCAGCAAGGTGAACGAAAGAGTCATGGCACGGTAGGGATGGGTCATGGCGCAAAGGGAATCCGTTGACGGGTTTAGCTGCAAAACGCGAGAGACCAACGAGATGCGTCAAGCCGTAATCTTGTTTGAGGAGATTTGAGGAAATAGTTTGGTTCAAACCGCTGCTGAAAATGGTCCGTCATCATGCGCTTCGCAAAGAACCGAAGCTCAGTTCGAGGCTCCACGCATGCAGCAGATTTGGGTTGAGACTTAGAGGCTGATATTCAAGGATCAATCGCTAAATGGATCAATCGCTAAATATTAGTGGCGATCGCCTGCACCGGACAGGTTGGAATGCACTGCTCACACACAATACACCGCGACCGGGTGAATACAAGCTGGAAGGTGTCGCGGTTGAGGCTGAGGGCTTCAGTGGGACAGACCCCTGTACACAAGCCACAGTGGACACACGCATCCTCGTCAATCATGATTTCGCGACTGGTCGCTGAAATGTCAATTTCCTGAACCCGCAACCATTCTAGGGCTGCATCCAGTTGGTCAATGTCACCTGACAGCTCTACAACCAGGGTACCTACCTGATTGGGAGCCACCTCTGCCCGGATGATATTTGCCGCAACGTTAAAATCTTTCGCCAGCCGATAGGTGACGGGCATATGGACGGTACGTTTTGGAAACGTAAGCGTGACGCGCTTTTTCACAGCGATCGCAGAATAAAGGAGATGACGTCAGGAAAAGCTTGATCTGAAAAGATGGGGCGTAAGACCCTGCAAGCATTTGATTGTCTACATTTTGATTCTAAGGAAAGATGCGTTGGCGTAGACAGCGGCCTTCTAAAAATTTCATAGGATTCTAGCAAGCGGTTACTTTAGGTGCGTCTGGGGGCTTGTCAGGCGCGTCGCCGCAAAACCCCTCGCAGTCTTGTGCCTGCATAGACAAGCAAGCTAATGACGAGAATACCTGTGAGGAGAGGAAGGGCGATCGCCAGCAGGGTCAGCCCCGTAGACGATACCAGCTCTACGGTTGAAACGGCGGGGTTTGCGACACCGCCCGTCGCGATCGTAGAGGTAAGCCGCACGACATCCGTCGTTCCCTGCACCAACCCTGCGGCTGTTCCACCCGCCAGAATGGCCAGCGACCATTGCAACAGAGGACTCATCTCCCCCGTCACAGAAGCCGTTGCGAGAATACCCGCCACCACGGCAACTGGAGAAGCAATAACATCTAGCAATTCATCGAGCCAGGGAATGTAGTAAGCTCCCACCTCCAGCACCGTCGCTGCAGCGAACATCATCAATGCCGGTTGGGTGGCCATCCAGCCAAAGCCGGGTGCCAGTTCTAGGTGACCTGCCTGGGCAGCAATGCTCATTACCAAAGGAGGGACAAAGATCCGAAAACCACTTGCTGCGCTGAGACTAACCCCCAACAACATACTTAGAAAAAGTTCCACGGCCCTATTGCGTCAAGAAGATGCCTTATTTTATCTAAGTAGCTCGGCATAATGAAAAACCAAATCCTAAAAACCTGCACCGCCCGCGCTGCGAGCGGTGCAGGTTTTTAGGATTTTAGGTTTAATTGCACCTACCGACTTAATGCCAGATCTAATGCCAGTTGAGCTACAAACGTGAAAACCCAGCAACGCCAGGTTGTGGGACTAGCGGGATTTGAGTGCCCGCTCAATGTCTCGTTTTTCCTGCTTCCGTTTCAGGTCTTCTCGCTTGTCATAGACTTTCTTGCCTCGGGCAAGGGCGATCGCCACTTTCACCCGCCCGCCCTTCAAGTAGAGGCGGAGCGGAATCAGCGTGAGTCCTTTCTGTTCGACCTTGCCGATGAGTCGACGAATTTCGTCCTTGTGGAGCAACAACTTGCGTGAGCGCCGAGGGTCGTGGTTGAACACCTGACTGGCCGTATCGTGGGGGGAAATGTGAACATTGTTGAGCCACACCTCTTCATCACGAATTGTGGCATAGCCATCCCTGAGATTGGATTTGCCCTGCCGCACCGACTTTACTTCTGTTCCCTTCAACTCGATCCCAGCTTCGTAGGTGTCCAGAATTTCGTAGAGGTACCGCGCCTGCCGATTATCTGCAACGGTTTTTGTTCCTGCCCCGCGATCTGCCATAACTTACTCTGTATCAATATCCTATCGGTTGTATGCGAAACGACCTGGGAGGTGTGCCCTAGCTATTCCACTACAACACACCATTCATGCAATTCGTAATGCACACAGTCATTTTTAATGAGTGGGTCGCGCTGAACGATCGCTTTCGCATCCTCCAACGACTCTGCCCAAAACAGCAGCATCCCGCCCCCACGCTCTTGCCAATAGCCCGACTTTGCCCGGTGTCCCTGGCGCACGAGTTCCTTCACAAACTCAACATGAGCTGGGACATAGCGATCGAACGTCGGTTTATCGACAACACCTTTCTCTATTTTGACAAACCAGGGCATCAATTTTCTTCAGGGACTAACAGTAGACCGTTGCCAGGACATGTTCACACGCTGTGATGTCCTACAACTGCACAGTAGCTTGCGCTGCTATTGAACTTCTAAGGATACCGTAGGAGCGGGGGTGTGGGGAGTGTGTACCCATAAGGTGTTACATAGTTGGAGAAATGGTTGGATGCTTCCTCTGTTGAGCGATCGCGATCCGTTCCAAAACTGGTTCCTTTACTTGCGTTGCTGTTGAGCGTTTCTTCAGGTTTACCGATAAATCGCCCATATTCATCTATATAACTGCATTTATCCCCATTTATCTGCATTCTTATGACGACTTCACGCCCTATCCGCTTTTTTATCGCCCTCTTGCCACCACCGGAGGTCGATGAGTATGCCAATGCTGTGATTCGCGAGTTGAGCGATCGCTATTGGACCCGCACCGCAAAAGCTCCACCCCACATCACCCTCCAACCTCCATTTGAGTGGCCACTCGAACGATTACCTGAGCTAGCCGCAAGTCTGAACGTATTTGCGCAAGGGCGATCGCCCGTTCCTATCACCCTGGATGGGTTTGGTGCGTTTCGTCCCAGCGTTTTATTCATTGATGTGCTCAAATCCCCGGAATTAATGACGCTCCAAGCGGAGTTGATGCAACACCTGGAGGACAGGCTGGGCATTGTGGATGCCAAAAATAAACGGCGGGGGTTTTCACCCCACATGACCGTGGCATCGCGCAACATGTCTCCCGCCATTTTCCGCAACGCTTGGGCCGAGCTTCAGCCCCGCAACCTAACGTTTAATTTTTTGGGCGATCGTCTCACCCTCCTCATTCACCAGGGAGAGTGCTGGGATGTACGAGATCACGCCATTTTGCGTTAGATGTAGAGGAGGCGATCGCCATCGCAGTCACCCGAGAGGGTGAATTTAGGACAAATTCCCATCTTTTTTCTCAAGAGGGATTGACATTACAAAGATAAAACCGTAACAATAGATACAGAAAGTAAATCGTTCATCTCTTCACTAAGCGATTTTCTGTTAGCTCTAGAAGAGACGGAAGTAGGGGACTCCCCCCGAAGGAACGCGCCTCAATCAACACTTCACTATCAGAGAGGCGAGCCTTATGAAACTCAACTACCGTGGAATCAAGTACGACGTAAACCCCAAAGTTTTGGGTCTTCGCAATAGCAACCCTGCAAACGCACAGCTCAAGTATCGCGGCAACAACTACAAAACCAACGTTCCCGCAGACGAGCAAAAGTAGGCGTTTGACAGATACATAGCTTTTGTCCCTATCGACATCGTCAAGATGTCCTCCATATCTGAAACACGCCTTGTGCGTTTTCAAGTGACGGTATTTTGCACTGAGGCTTTTTCGCTAAAGCAAGGCAAATCCTCTTCACTTGAAAGGTTCTGATGTTCGATGCGGTTTAACTGTTCAACTTCGTTTTTTAACGTTGCTTGGTCAGTCGCCGCTACGCTTCAATCGTTCATCTCTGCTGTCATTGCATAGGCAATGGTGGTATATCAGAGACGGAAGTAGGAAATTTTTCTCCGAAGGAACGCGCCTCGCTTATTCACTTCAACCTGATTCAATTAGGGAGGCGACTCATGAAACTCAATTATCGTGGTACCGCGTACGAAAGCAACATGCCAGTTGTCGGTTTGAACAACAGCAATCTGGCCGATGCTGAACTCAAGTATCGGGGCAACACCTACGTGACCAATCAGCCTGTTGCAGCTCAGCCGGTTGAGGTGGCCGCTGCACCGTTGACTGAAACCGTCTCAGCGCCTGTTGCTGCTACATTCAACGATCGCGCACGGCTCTTGATGATGAACCGCCATCGTCAAGTGAAGCACCGCCAGCAAACGATGCTGACGCGTGTTGCAACTAGCATTGGTCTAGACGCTACGGAATCTGCCGGATATTGGGGACATATCCAAGGTAAAGTGCAGCCCAGCTTCTGGAACACCTACGACCGCAGTCGTTCGGCCAGCAGCTAGCTCGCTGAGCTAGTAGGTCTGATGACTGGGTCAGCGCTAGCATGACTGAACTGTATTCGTTCGATGACTAAACGCGAATTACCGTGATTTCACAACGGCACCCCTTACGAGGGGTGCTTTTTGTTGGCGTTGCGGTTGTTTTGTTACCTTTTGATGCGTTTGGCCGTCAAGCAAATTGGAGCGTGCAGCTTTGTACAAAAAGAGGGCAGAGTCGGAGATACCGCTCTGCCCTAGATGTGTGAAGTTATCTGTTGGTCAGCTTTGACCTACTGTAATGAAGGAATAGCTTCAGGGCTATATTCCTCGATTTCGATGGGTACCGGAGAAATTTTCCAGAAGTCTTCGCAGTAGTCGCGGATGGCGCGATCGCTCGAAAACTTACCCATCCGTGCCACATTCAAGATGGTCATCCGCGTCCAGCGATCGACATCCTGGAAGACCTGCCCCACGTAATCTTGGCAATCGATGTAAGCCTGGTAATCGGCGAACAGCATATAGTCATCCCGATGCATGAGCGTATCTAGCAGCGGCTGGAACAGTTTGCGATCGCCATGGGAGAAGAAGCCCGACGCGATGCGATCGATCGCCAGCTTCAACTCTGAATTGCTCTGGTAGTAGTCGTAGGGGTTGTAGCCTTGGGCTTTGCGCGCGTATACCTCGTCGGCTGTCATTCCAAACAGGAAGAAGTTTTCTTCTCCAACTTCCTCTCGGATTTCGATATTGGCTCCATCCAGGGTACCAATGGTCAGTGCTCCGTTCATGGCAAACTTCATGTTGCCCGTACCTGACGCTTCCTTCCCTGCCGTCGAGATTTGCTCGGACAGATCCGCCGCCGGATAAATTCGCTGCGCAAACTTTACGCTGTAGTCCTTGAGGAAAAGAACCTTGAGGCGATCGCGCACATCGGGATCACGATTCACGACATCACCAATGGCATTGATCAGCTTGATGATCAGCTTGGCTGTGTAGTAACCCGGAGCGGCTTTCCCGCCAAATAAGAACGTGCGCGGCGTAATCTCAATATTGGGATTAGCCTTGATTCGGTTGTAAAGCGTCACGATATATAGGGCATTGAGATGCTGCCGCTTGTACTCGTGGATGCGCTTGGCCTGAATATCGAACAACGAATTGGGATTAATCGCTACCCCGTAATTTTGCTGGATGTAGGTTGCCAGCTCTTGCTTGATGTCGAACTTGATTTGACGAAACTCTTGGCGGAAGTTGGGATCATCGACATAACTTTCCAGCTTTTTCAGCTCATCCAAGTGCTTCACCCAGTTGGGGCCAATGCGCTCGGTAATAGCACGACTCAGCCGGGGATTGCTCAGCACCATAAACCGTCGGGGCGTCACCCCATTTGTCTTGTTGTTGAACTTTTTGGGATACATTTCATAGAAGTCGTGCAGTACCCCCTGCTTCAAGAGTTCGGTGTGGAGTGCGGCAACCCCATTAATGGCCATGGAGCCAACACAGGCGAGATGCGCCATGCGCACGTAGCGTTCGCCCGACTCGTCGATAATTGACATCTGACTCAGCATCTGAGGTTGCTCGGGATAGCGAATCCGAACATCATCCAAGAAGCGTTGGTTGATTTCGTAGATGAGTTCTAGGTGCCGAGGCAAGAGCTTCTTAAACAGCGCAATCGGCCAGCGCTCTAATGCTTCAGGTAAGAGAGTGTGGTTAGTGTAGGCGAAAGTGCGAGTGGTAATGCCCCATGCCTGATCCCAGGTCATGCAGTGATCGTCGATCAGCAGACGCATCAGTTCGGCAACGGCGATCGCTGGGTGGGTGTCATTCATCTGCACCACGAACTTCTCGTGGAACTTCTCTAGGGGAATCTTTTGCCCTTCCATGATGCGAATCATGTCTTGCAAGGAGCAGGAAACAAAGAAGATTTGCTGCAACAGGCGCAATTCCTTGCCCTGCGAAATGTTGTCGTTAGGGTACAGCACCTTCGAGATGTTCTCAGACACCATCTTTTCGTGTACAGCACCGACATAGTCTCCGGAGTTGAAGGCATCGAAGTCAAACGACTCAGCGGCCTCGGCTCGCCAGAGCCGCAGGGTATTCGCGGTGTTCACCTGATACCCCAACAGCGGTGTGTCGTGGGGGACACCCATCACGACGTGATGCGGCACCCAGCGTACCCGAAAACGCCCCCTCTCATCGGTGTATTGCTCGGTGTGCCCGCCAATCTTGACGGGAACCGACCACTCAGGGCGGGGAACTTCCCAAGGGTAGCCAGACCGCAGCCACTTATCGCTGCGCTCGATCTGCCAGCCATCACGGATATCTTGCTCGAAAATGCCATATTCGTAACGGATGCCGTAGCCGATGGAGGGGATTTCCAGGGTTGCCATCGAGTCGAGATAGCAAGCTGCCAATCGCCCTAACCCCCCATTGCCCAGACCGGGTTCTTCCTCTTGCTCCAGTAGCGTCTCCAGATCCAGACCCAACTCTTCCATGGCCTGCTGTACATCATCGTAGATGCCCAGGTTGATCAGGTTTTTGCCCAAGTGAGGGCCAAGCAAAAATTCCGCAGATAAATAGCAAACGGTGCGCGATCCCTGTTCAGTGTAAGTCTGTGCCGTTTTGAGCCAGCGCTTCAGGAGGCGATCGCGCACCGTGTACGCCAACGCCATGTAGTAGTCATTCTGAGTGGCAATATCGGGAAACTTGCCCTGAATGTAAAACAGGTTATCGAGGAATGCCCGCTTTAGGGTCTCGATATTCAGCCCGGTACGGTCATCTTCGACACGCACTGGAGGGCAGACTAATCTGGGATCAGGTACGGTTTGCATAGCTTAACTATCCTTATGTGGGTTCCAGTGTAGTAAATCGTTATGGAAGTGATTTTCAGGTAGCTCTGCAGGTGTTTTCGGGTGAGGGAGGTATGCTTGGGAAAACTGAACGGGGTGAAGGCGCGATCGCTTCCGACAACGATTGAAGGCCACTCGGCGAAAAATGGATGGCAAGGAAATCAGGTGCCTACTATCCGCAGCCTTCTATGTGACGACGTTGACGACCCATGAAGAGAATACTTGAGAGGCCAAGGAGCGAAACTGAACAAATTACAGGTAGGCAGTCGTGTCATTGTAAGGACCGATGCAGTAACCCATTCCAGGACAAACTTTTGCTGCCAATTCTTCTGTCCGCATACCCTATTGCGCAAGGCCCAACGCTGCATGGTTAACCCTAAACCAAAAAGCCTTGCATCACTGGTTAGTTGGCGAAATGATTGCGGATAATCTGACAATTTTCTAATGATGGTATCTGGCGACAAATTTCTGACAAAAACTTTTTACCAACGTCTACAAGCAGCAAGTCCTTTTGCATTTCCATCGCCGTTTCTGGGGCGGAGCCGTTCTAGAGAAACCAACTAGAGCTGTATGACTATCGAACAGACTTGCTCTTTCACGTATTCTGACCGACATTTTTCAAATGTCCAGCCTTCCCGAAGAAATTTAAGACTTGCTTTAGGGTCTTCAAGCGCGCCAGTTATCAACGGTATCTCTTGCGACCGATCTGACTTGTAGATAGAGACCTGTCGATCTGTTTGGCTAACAAATGAGTAAAACTGGCGGTTGAAACCGCAACCCGACAAAAGAAACCGACCTTCGCAGGGTATAGCGTCATGAATTTTCGTCGTCCGTGACGGCGGGTGGTGCTCCCATAGCCGCAACGTTTCTTTGCCCAAGCCATTACTCTGGAACATCTCAGCGGGGGATCTGAATACAAAAATTTGGTATGGAAGGCTCCGATGGGTTCTAAGAAGCTGTTGCTTCTTCTGGATCCGTCTCTTCTACGCCATCCTCGATTGCCATTCGCTTTTGGAGGCGACGAATGATGGAGGCTTTTTCCACCAGCCCCAACAAGCGCCCATCCTGCCCAATCACAGCGAGCTCCGAGGTCTCTTCATCTAGCTGATTCACGACCTCCAGGAGTGGCATCGCTTCGTTGACCGTTCCCACGGTCGTCGATTCAAGCAAGCTTTCGACCCGCACATTCCACCAGTCATTGGTGGGCACCTTGTTCATGGCGGTGATAGAAATCTCCCCAATCAATTTGCCCTCCATATCGGTTACTAAGTACTTCTGCCACTGCATTGGATTGCCAATGATATGGTTATTTGCCAGTTCGCGCAGAGATTCCGTTGCAGCCACCATCGGACTATTGGGAATGATGGCATCGGCAGCCGTGAGGTCGCTCATCAGCCGCTGCACATTGGCTGCTTGTGCAGATTGACCGGCGTTTTGGAGCAGGAACCAGCCGACCAGCAAGGTCCACACACTGCCGATATTGCTGATCCCTAGCAATGAGGCTAAGCCCAAGCCAATGCCAACCCAGCCGAAGAACTGCCCCACCCGACTGGCAAAGGCAACACCACTGTGGGGCTTGCCAGTGATTTTCCAGACTAGGGCTTTCAGCACATTCCCGCCATCCAGCGGTAAGCCAGGAATCAGATTGAATACGCCGAGTGCCAGGTTGACCGATGCCAAGAGCGCAAGCATTGCGGCCAAGGGACCGGCAATGTGGCTGAAGTAGCCGATCGCATTCAGTAGCCCAAACAAACTGAAGCTCACCAGAGGGCCAGCGATCGCCACCCGAAAGGATTCTCCTGGTGTTTTGGCTTCTTTATCCAGGCTGGCGAGACCGCCAAAGATAAACAGCGTAATGGAGTTGACCTCGACCCCTTGCCGACGGGCAATCAGGCTATGCCCTAGCTCATGCGCCAGCACGGAGGCAAATAGGAGTAGAGCGGTAACCAATCCCAGCCCCCATGCCAGGGTGCCCAGTTGCGGAAACTGGTAGACCAACCACTGAGCATCGCTCCAGGTGACCAAAGCCAGCACCAGAAACCAGGACGGGTTAATGTAGATAGGAATATTAAACAGGGTTCCAACGCGGAAATTCTCAAACATACCTTTTACTCTAGTTTCTAAAGCGATGGGGCTGATGCCGAACGAGTGAGACATCCGGGCGATCGCACCGCCCTTATCCTAGCGAATCTTTGGTCGCAAATGCTTTGGAGATGCCTCTCGCTGACTCTAAGCCGTTTGTTGATTGCCCGCTTCAGCCATCAATTATTCACAATGGACTCACGCCAAACTTCCCTATAGCTGCTTTACTTGTTATGGTTTAGCCGCTGTCGTCGCCCCTGGCGTTGTCCCAATTCTTGTCTAAACTTTGGTATCTGCCCCCAAATTTGTATCCGCTGACCGAACGTTGAACCCAATCCCGTGAACAACACAATCATCTTTGACTTCGATGGAACGATTGCTGACTCGTTTGACACAGTTCTAGCGGTAACAAATCGGTTGGCGGTTGAGTTTGGCTATGCTCCTGCCAGCCCAGCAGAAATTAAGAGCCTTCAGAATCTCAGCTCCAGAGAAATCTTGAAGCAATCGCGCATTCCGTTGTATAAATTGCCGTCTCTTCTGCGACGTTTGAAGCGCGAGATGCAACAAGAAATTCACCATATCCAACCGTTTCCTGGAATGTTGGATGCATTGATGGATCTGCACGATCAAGGCTATGCCTTGGGGATCTTGACGTCTAATACCAAAGAAAATGTCGCCTTTTTTCTAGAGACGCATCAGGTCGCTGATCTCTTTTGGTTTGTGCATTCAAGTGTCACATTGTTTGGCAAATCCAGGCGAATCAATCAGCTCCTTCGCACCTATTCGCTGACCCAAGAATCTGTCATTTATGTGGGCGATGAAACGCGAGATGTGGATGCGGCACGGCGCAGCCATATCAAAATCCTTACCGTGGGGTGGGGGTTCAATTCTGTTCAGGCGTTAACCGATGCTCACCCCGACGGTTTGATTCGATCGCCCAAGGATCTGGTCGAGGCGATCGCCCAACTTAGCGCCATGCCTTAAGACCGCTACTCCCACTCCCATCCGATTTCTCTCGAACGACGCCCCACGTCTGTATCTATATCTATGCAAGCCAAGCTCGATAAATTCCTAAGACCCTTGCACTGCCAGGGGTTCGAGCAATGGTCGGGCATGGGATTCTGAGCCAATTGGGGTGAATGGATTCCGCGCAACCATGCCAAGATTGAAGCGAGGATGCGCTTTGAAAGGAACAAGGAATGGAGTTGTCGGGATCGTCATCAACGGAAGCGGCACAACCGTCGCAGTGGGAACAGGAGGGCGATCGCCAGTTAGCCCAGGGCGAGTTTGAGCAGGCCGCAGCCATTTTTGAACAGTGGGCCGAGGCCAAACCGGAAACGCTGCGTGCCCGCTGGCTACTGGGAGTTGCGTACTTGCTGTTGGGTCAAGAGGAAGCGGCACAACTTACCTGGACAATGGCGATCGCCGAAGCCGACGATACTGATGCGCTCCACGTTGAAAAAGCCTTAGGTGAATTAGTGGACATCCTCCAAGCCGAGGCACGACGGCAGACCGCAGGTGACCAGTGGGAACGCGTTTGGCTGCTCCGCCGACACCTGAGCGAACTGACCCCCGATGACCCGCAAAATGCACTGCTGGGGATTCAATCCGCGATGCAAGCCGGTTATCTGACGCCGGACGCCTTCCCCGATTGGGGATTGACGGCAGAGTGGGCGGAGCTAGAGCTTCCAGCTGAGCTTTTCCCCTTGCTGGAGGATACTGTGCGACGCGTTATGCAATGGGATGGCGCAACCCCAGAACCCCTAGCTTGGCTGGAGGCTGTGCTGCCCAAGCTGCCCAACCCAAATGCAGTGGCTCAGTGGCTTTTCGATCGCTGCATCCAGCTCCAGGTGAAACTGGGTGCCCCCCAACCCGCTATCCGCTACGCCGAGCTGTGTCTGCACCACTTTCCCAACCATACCCCTATCAAAGAACGACTGGTTTGGCTCTACCAAGACACAAGGCGCTATGGAGAGGGCTTGGCCTTAGCCCAGGAACTTCTGGCTGATTGTCAGACAGCCTATCAGCGCCTAATGCGAAACTCCCTGCGGTTGCGGGGCCTGATGATGATGAGCGATCGCTGGCAGGAATCCCTCCATGCCTTGGCCGAAAACACGCAACTGATTGAGCAGGAACTCGCCGAATTTCAGCCTGACCCCAACGGAATCGTGGAGGCCAAGCTGATGTGCCTGCCCACTTTCTTTTATCCCTACACCAGCGACAATCCGGAGCAGACGCGATCGCTCCAAAATCGCCTCGCCCAGCTTTATGTCGAAAACACCCACGCCATGGTGGCGCAGCATTTCCCCGACTACCGCCCTTTCCAGCCCGATGACGCCATTCCCTGGAACCACGACAAGCTGCGCATTGGCTTCCTATCCCGCTGTTTGCGACGACATTCGATTGGCTGGCTGAGCCGCTGGATTTTTCAGCATTTCGATCGCGATCGCTTCGAGTTCCACGTTTATTTCAACCAGATCACCCAACTGCCAGACTTCAGCCAGCAGTGGTTTGTGGCACCCGCCACCTCCGCCCAGATCATGGAAGGCGGCTTCATCAACATGGCCCAAAAGATTCGTCATGACGAAATCGATATCCTGGTTGACCTCGACAGCATCACCGCCGATAGCGGCTGCGCGATCCTGGCGCTCAAACCCGCTCCGGTACAAGTGACCTGGCTGGGGATGGATGCCAGCGGACTGCCTACTATCGACTATTTCCTGGTGGACTCCCATGTTGTGTCGGATGCTGCCGATGAACAGTACGCCGAAACCCTCTGGCGATTGCCTCAGACCTACATTGCCGTGGATGGGTTTGAAATCGGCGTGCCCACCCTGCGCCGAGATGAGCTGGGCATTCCCGCCGATGCCATCATCTACTTCAGCGCCCAAACCGCCGCCAAACGCCACCCCGACACCACCCGCCTGCAAATGCAAATCCTCAAGCAGGTTCCCAACAGCTACTTCTTGCTGAAAGGGCTGGGCGATGCCAAGGGGATGCAATCGTTTTTCCGCACCATTGCCGAAGAGGAAGGGGTGGAGGGCGATCGCCTCTTCTTCCTCGATCGCGACCAAAACGAACCCACCCACCGCGCCAATTTGGACATCGCCGATGTCGTCCTCGACACCTTCCCTTACAACGGAGCCACAACAACCCTAGAAACCCTGTGGTTGGGAATTCCCCTCGTCACGCAGGTCGGGCAACAGTTTGCCAGCCGCAACAGCTACACCCTGCTCCGCAATGCAGGCATTCACACCGAAGGCATCGCCCATTCCTCCGAAGAGTATGTGGAATGGGGCGTGCGCTATGGCAAAGACAGAGCCCTCCGCCAAGCCATTCGCACCCGATTGCAGCGATCGCGCCAAACCGCCTCCCTCTGGAATGCCCAACAGTTCACCCGCAACCTGGAAGCCGCTTTCACCCAAATGTGGGAACACCGCCTCACAGGTAGATGACCTCTGCCAAAATCCGCTCTCCAATTCGCGGCTTCAATCCGATCAACAAGAACGAGCGATCGCACGAAATATTGGCCTATCGGCAGACCTTAGAATAGAAGTGCGATTCGGCAGTGTGAGGTGAATTATGACAATCCAAACTCCTCTTCAACCTAAGCCGCTGTTCGTTCAGATCCCCGATGATATCGCGCTGAAGGTGACACCGGAGCAATTTACCGCTCTGGCTGCTGCGAATCGCGATCTCAAGCTCGAACGAACTGCAACGGGAGAATTAATTGTGAACCCACCTACAGGTGGAGAGTCGGGTAAGCGGAATCTTAGCATCAGTGGCCAACTCAGCAATTGGTTTGAAGCTCACGATACGCTGGGTGAAGCCTTTGATTCGTCTATCGGATTTGAGCTGCCCAACGGGGCAAACCGCTCTCCGGACGCCTCTTGGGTACGAAAAGAACGCTGGGAAGCACTGACTCTGGAGCAGCGGGAAGGGTTTGTTCCTCTGTGTCCTGACTTTGTTGTTGAACTGCACTCCAAGACGGACTCGCTCACAGGACTTCGTGCCAAGATGCAAGAGTATATGGAGAATGGAGCACAGCTTGGTTGGCTGATTGACCCTTCAACCAAACAAGTGGAAATTTATCGTGCGGGGCAAACGGTTGAGGTGTTGGAAAACCCAAACATGTTGTCAGGAGAAGCCGTTTTGCCAGGGTTTACGTTAACCCTAAAACGCATCTTGAATTAACGTGAGTTTGGGATAAGAAAATCTGGCGGTTGAAACCGCGACTAGTGGAGCGAAACCCCGCTATCGCGAGCCTTCGCGGGTTCTCAAACCACGAATTTTTATAGTCCGCAACGGCGGACTTTGTTCTGATAGCCGCGACTTTAGTCGCCAAGGCGTTATCCCGAACTCACGTTGAATTAGGAATTTTCTAACCAACAAAATGCACTAAGAGTACGCCAACAGTTCTTGCGCGTCGGGTTCGATGCGGCGAACCACCCCTGTGCTGCCATCCAGCGCAACCCAGTCGCCATCCTTGAGCCATCGGGTGAGCTTGGGGATGGAGACGATCGCCGGAATACCCATTTCGCGGGAGACGATCGCCGAGTGGGAGAGCAAGCTTCCGCGCTCTACTAGCAACCCCGAAGCGGCGGGAAAGAGCAGAATCCAGCCGGGGTCGGTGCGTTCGGCGACGAGGATGCGACCCGGTTGCAGCACCGCGTTTTTGGGATCGGTGATGACTTGTACGGGGGCGCGAACCACACCGGGGCAGCAGCCAATGCCCTGACGGCGATCGGGGGATTCCTCCAAGGCAGGAGTCGGTGTATCGGTATCGGTGGACTTGGTTGAGGGATGGGGAATGAGGGGGTGAACCGAGCCGTGGGTGGCGAAGCGATCGCCCGCTGATTCCATTTGGTGATAATGATCGAACTCCGCTTGGCGAACTGCAACCAGCCCTTTCAGGTCGGTACAAGTTGTGGTGCCATCGACAAAACCCAGGATTTCCTCCAGGTTGAGGTAGAAGACATCGCGGGGAGCGCTCAGGGCATCTAGGGCAAACAGGCGTTGTCCCACTTCTAGGAAGATGCGGCGGACGCGCCCAAACACGCGGGTGCGTTCGAAGCGGAGGTTTTCGCGATCGCGCACTCGATTACGTGCATTTTTCAGCACCCAGTCAAAGATGAGGCGACGGATTGGATGGGAGCGTAGGGCTTGCTGGGCTTGTTTCTCGGCTTTTTGGCGCAGCGATGTGGCAAAGGGATGAGCCGGTAAATGCGCTGACGGATGAGTGGCAAGGTTACCAATGGAGCGCAGGAGCATCAGCGGGTCGTCATGGAGGGTGGCACTTTCGAGTTTGAGTTCTTCGAGGCAGCGATCGCCAAATTTTTCCAGATAGCTGGCAAACGCTTGATGGAACTCAGGAAAGTCCGAGAGCGCTTGCTGAATTTGGGGCAGCGTAGCGGTTTGCAGGATTTTGGCAAAATCGGGGCGGCTAGCCGCGAGGGAGGCGAGGTAGCGAACCCGCTGGGCAGGCTCGGCACTGACCATCCCACCTTCACCACTGATCAAGTCATTTTGCAGGGTCCCAGCGGTGTCGCCACACCAGGACGCTGTAAGCTTCCGCAGCACGCCGTAGAAAACCATCGCGAAAAAGTCGTTGATCAGGGGCGCATCCCACCGGGTCAGCAGTTGCTGCTCCAGGTCGTGGTAATAAGCGGTGAGTTCTTCGAGACGGTAGTCAGCTAGAGCTGCGGGAGGCAAATTGAGGGCGGTGTCGAGGCGCTGATAGAACAGGCGGATTTGTCGCGGCAGGCTGCGATAGTTGCCGATGAGTCCAAGGATGGTATTGCCCAGACGTAGGCTGTCGCGCAGTTTGTCGCCAAAGGTGGCGGCATTGAGGGTACTCAGCACATCTGCAGGTAGTTCCTCCTGCACCCCCATCATTTGCTCCATAAAGCGGCGGTTGACCTGAAAGCCAGGAAGCAGTGCCAGGACGCGATACCAGTTCAGTAGGTTGTAGTAAATGCGTCCCCGCACCAGCCCTAACATGCAGCGGAAGGTAGCATCGTGGTTGGCGATCGCCTCCTCAGGCACGCGCATCAACCGACAAAATTCGCGGTACACCGCTTCGTAGGCGCGACGGGCAAAGGAAAAGGTGAGCGGTGTGGTGATGCCGCCATAGCTTTCGGCAATGTTGCTGTTGTCCCACAAGGTTAACCCGCCATCGGGATCCGCCAGAGTAGCCAGGGTGGTGATAGGGCGGGATTGCAATAGCCACAAACTCCCCTTGGCATCAATCGCCCATTCAATATCCTGAGGACGACCAAAGTGAAGGGCGGCGCGGCGGGCTAGCTGGGCAATGGCGATCGCCTGCAGCTCATTCAAAATGGGGGCGGCCTTGGGTAAGGGTTGATACTGCGCAATCATTTCCTGGCGATCGACCCGCCAGGTCTCTGCATCCGCCTCCCCAGATACTAGAGCTTCTCCTAATCCTCGCACCGCAGAGACCACGGCAAGGTTCCGTCGTCCGCTCACCGGGTCGGCACTAAAGGCTACTCCGGCCATCTGCGCCGCCACCATGCGCTGTACCAATACCGCTGGCGGTTGGGGCACTTCTGCTAACCCCTGCTCACGGCGGTAGGCACGGATGCGATCGCTAAACCCCGATCGCCACACGGCCACAATCATCTCCACCACATCCGTAGGAGCCACTTGCAAGTAGCTCTCCAACTGTCCTGCAAAGGAATGCGCCATTCCATCCTCATCCAGCGCCGAAGACCGCACGGCCAAGGTTTCTTCCCCTTGCACAAGCACCGCCAACTGTTGCTGCACCGCCTCTCGCTGCTCCGCCGACAACTGCACCGTTGCCAGCACCGCCTCTATATCCCCCCGTTCCCATTGCCGCTGCTGTGTATTCGACAAGCTGGCAAAGAAAGCGTCGGGTGGAATCACAAACCAGTCGGGAATCGGGAATCCTTCCTGAGCCAGCAGCGCGAGCGATCGCGCCTTACCGCCTAAATGATCGAGATGATGGGGGGCGATCGCCGCAGCAATCAACGTCGGAACCGATGAGCGCGCCATTGGGGAAGCCATAGGACAAAGTCAAGCGAAGGAACAAGAAGACGGACAGCCAAGCACAAACCACTGAACCAGCCAAGCACAGTTCTGCCCCTGCACTCAGGCACTAATGCTTGAACACACAAGCAATATTCGCTAACGGTTCTCGCTAACTCCGCGAGAGCAATGTGTTATCTCGACCTGTTGCTTTATCTCAGTATCAGTTTATGCAATGACCGATGTCACCCGCTGTTTGAGATGGGCCAGTTTTAGGGAGCGATCGTCCCCAACTATCCCCAAACGGGTGCGCTCAAAACGCTGATTATGTCCCAGATCTGCGACTTCTTTTTTACCCAAAACGCATGGGTGGACTACATACAAGAAGTCGCAGGTCTATTCCTCTTTGCAGATTTATTGTTCGGGCTGACGATGGAGCCTCGCATAGGTTACAACGGGCGCGAACTAGATACTCCCTAAGCAAAAACCTATCCTACCCCTCCCTATGTCCTATGAAATTCCTATCTCTGCGTTTTCTCGCTGCGCTTAGTCCTCTGCTGCTCTTTTCTATCGCTATATCGCCCAGCCTGGTACTGCTTCCCACATCGGCACTGGCCCAAACTGAAACCGATGCCCGCCGCGCCGAAGCCCTGGAACTGAATACCCGAGGAACACAACTTTATGCAACCGGACGCTACGAAGAAGCTATTGTCCTTTATGAACGTGCTCTGGTGATTTTTCGTGAAATTGGAGAAAGACCAGGGGAAGGGGGAATCCTCAACAACATTGGCGAGGTGTATCGTTCCATTGGACAATACGAGCAGGCATTAGAATTCTATGAGCAAGCCCTAGTCATTGCCACTGAAGTAGACGATCGCATAGGCGAAGGGGTTATCCTCAACAATATTGGCTTGGTGTACCGTAATTTGGGGCAATATGAGCGGGCACTGGAGTTCTACGAGCAAGCCCTAGCCATCCGGATCGAGATGGGCGATCGCATAGGCGAAGGGGTTACCCTCACTAACATTGGCGGAGTATACGACTTTCTAGGACAATATGAACAGGCGCTGGAGTTCTACCAGCAAGCTTTAGTCATCATTGCTGAAGTAGGCGATCGACGTAGCGAGGGAGCTACCCTCACCAACATTGGCGGAGTGTATAACGCTCTAGGGCAATATGAGCGAGCACTGGAATTCTATGAACAAGCCTTAGCAATTATTACAGAGGTGGGCAATCGTGCGGGCGAAGGGGTTACCCTCACTAACATTGGCTTGGTATACAGCAATCTTGGGCAGTATGAGCGAGCACTGGAATTCTATGAGCAGGCCTTAGTTATTGCCACTGAGGTGGGCGATCGCCTAGCCGAAGGAACAATCCTCAACAACATTGGCTTGGTGTACCGCAGGTTGGGGCAATATGAGCGGGCACTGGGATTGTATGACCAGGCCTTAGCCATTGCTGTTGAGTTAGGCGATCGCGTCACCGAAGGGAAGGCTCTTACCAACATTGGTGAGCTGTATCGCTCTCTGGGGCAATATGAGCGGGCACTGGAGATTTATGGCCAAGCCTTAGCCATCCACACCGAACAGGGCAATCGTATAGCTGAAGGGGTTACCCTCAATAACATTGGCTTGGTATACAGCAACCTCGGGCAATATGAGCGGGCACTAGAGATTTATGACCAAGCCTTAGTCATTCGCGTTGAGTTAGGCGATCGCCGTGGCGAAGGGGCTACCCTCAACAACATTGGCGAGGTGTATCGCAATTTGGGGCAATATGAGCAGGCATTGGAGTTCTATGAGCAAACCTTAGCCATCAGGACTGAGGTGGGCGATCGCGAAGGAGAAGCCATCACACTGAACAATATAGGTTTTGCTTTGGAGTCCTTAGACGAACCCGAGTTGGCTATTGTCTTCTTCAAACAATCGGTAAACCAGTGGGAAGCAATTCGGGGCGATATTCGCGGACTGGAGATTGAGCAGCAGCAAGCTTTTACCGAGCGTGTTTCTAGGAGCTATCGCCGTCTTGCCGATCTGTTGTTGCAAGCGGATCGTGTCCTGGAAGCACAGCGAGTGCTCGACCTGTTGCAGGTGCAGGAACTTGACGAATATTTGCAAGATGTGCAGCGTAATGGGGAAACCGAAACTGGAACGCCCCTGCGTCCGGTGGAGCAGGAAGCTTGGCAGCGATTTGCGGTCAACCAAGCGCAGTTGGTTACCTTGGGGCAGGAACTACGGGAGTTGGAGGCAATTGCCAGGGGCGATCGCACAACGGCACAGCAAGACCGCATTTTGGAACTGCGGCAGTTGCAGCAAGACGCTCGCATTGTTTTTCAAGCTTTCATCGATAGCCCAGAGATTCAGGAGATTGTGGCACAACTGCGGGCAACCGTGGGAGCGGCCAATCTGGAGCTAGGGGAGTTGAACGCACTGCAAGATAACTTGCAGCAACTGGAACAGAACACGGTAGCGCTCTACCCCTTGGTACTGGAAGACCGCATAGAACTGGTGCTGGTCACTGCCAACGCACCCCCTATCCGCCGCACCGTCGATGTCCGTCGAGAAGACCTGAATCGGGCGATCGCCGAGTTTCGCTCGGCCTTGCAATCGCCCAGCCGTGATGCCGAAACCCCAGCGCAACAGCTATATGACTGGCTGATTCGCCCCATCGAGTCAGACCTAGCTCAAGCGGAAGCCGAGGTCATCCTCTACGCACCTGATGGGCAGTTGCGCTACATTCCACTCGTCGCTCTGCACGATGGCAATCAGTGGGTCGCTCAGCAGTGGCAGGTTAATAACATTGTTGCGGCCAGCTTGACCGATATTAATAATCAGCCGTTTCCCCAGGGATTCAACATCCTCGCCGCCGCGTTTACCCAAGGGCAATATGAAGTTCCCATCAGCACCCGCACCCTCTCCTTTGGCGGACTAGAGTTTGCCAGACAGGAAGTCGAAAACCTGGCGCAACTGATTCCCCAAACGGAGCAACGCCTCAACCAAGAATTTGACCAGTCGATGATCTTGGAGATGAATGACTTCAATATCATCCACCTTGCTACCCATGCGGTTTTTAATCCAGGCCCACCCGAAGATTCCTTCATCCTGTTTGGTGATGGCAGTCATGTCACCCTTGACGAGGTTCGCAGTTGGACCTTTCCCAATGTTGAACTGGTGGTGCTGAGTGCTTGTGAAACCGCCGTTGGCGATGTGCCGTTAGGGAATGGCGCAGAGGTTCTGGGGTTGGGCTATCTGATGCAACAAGCTGGGGCCGAAGCGGCGATCGCCTCTCTGTGGCAGGTCAGCGATGGCGGCACCCAGGTTTTGATGGATGCCTTCTATGCTGCGCTCAACAACGGCTACAGCAAGGCTGAAGCCTTGCAGCGGGCACAGCAAGCCCTGATTACCAGTGACCAAACCGTGCTGGGAGGAGAACGCGGCGATACGGCGGACTACGAGATCACCGACTTGCGAACGGGACAACCGCTCGAACAGAGTGGAGATCTTGCCCATCCTTACTACTGGGCACCCTTCATTCTCATCGGCAATGGGCTATAGCTTTCTGAATGCTCCCGTAATACAAACAGAGCGGCTGCAAAAGCTGGCGATCGATATATAGCGGTGTGCAACCGCATTAAGCACAGCAACGGTTGTGTGGGGCGCGGCGCGCCCCACACAACCGTACTTAACTAACGCGCATAGCGCTATAGATGCCATGAGCAAAAGCCATGAAACCACAAGCTCCTAGAATTGGAGCCTGCATCAATCACATGAAGTCAACGCAACCAAGTCGCAAGCTCAGCGCATAGCAGCCCGAATATCTGCTTCAGGAATGGATACCAGAAATATGGCCAAAAGCCTTCTCTCATGCACCCAGCATGTTCAGTCACAGCCTCTAAAGCCATGCGAAACCATAAAACTACGCCACTACCTCGGCTATGAAATGGAAGCGCGAGATAAGAAACAGCTCAGCATTTTACCTGAGATCGGGCTCAAGAATAATCGTCACCGAAGAGGATCACCTTAAACACATGGATGAGTGCCAAGGTTGCAAATACGGGTAAAAGAAGAAGTCTGTAAACAAGCGTAGAAGCTTGGAAATAGTCTTGCTTCGCTGCGTATTCTCCTGAAATATGCATTGTGGTAAACCTCTCGCAGTGTCTGGGACGATTCGGCCTAGCAAACGCTAGCCGTTTTGGGAACCTATTAAATCTATCTGAGTAGCCTTCAGCGCATGACCTACAGCGCTCGAAAACTGACTGAGGCTTTACGAACGACACCTTAGCCGCAGTCATCCTAATCCAGCAACGCCTCTAGCCCTAACGAATGCTAGGAAGCCCGAAACCAGCAAGTGTAGCCGGAGACGGGCTAGCGCATATAGCTGAACCGAATCTCAGAGGCGATTGAACCTGAGAAATGACTAAGCGCATGATGAGATAGACATTTCAGGAACGTCACCTATACCCAAGCAGCGAAGGTTCCACAAAGCTACCCGGGCATTTCGTCCGTGTTTGTACGTAAACATATCCGGAAAAGCAGCGGAGGATTATGTTTAAACAGTGAATTTTTCGCCTAAAATTTTAAAGATTGTGTGAATTAAAATTTTATAAATAAAAAACAAAACTTCTGCATTCTCTCTTTACACCGGAAACGCACGGAAACGGCGTTTTTTACCTAGCTGGAGCAAAATATTTGGCAACGTCCCAATTATCTACCTTCTCCCTCCAGCGGCATATTTGTCCTATTTCGTCCAATTCTCATTGGGATTTAGAGATACAAGATTGTGAGAAATGGAGCCCAATCAGTATGGTCTATATCCGAGTTTTGCAACGCTCTTCTGTGAGAGCTGGTCTGTTTTCGCGGTATATCCCGTTTCTCTCTGAAGTTTTCTGACTCTGACGATGCAGTGATTCTGTGGGGGAATCCTTAATGCCGACAGCCTTCAGTGTCTGATGTGAGAGGCGATCGCCAGCACATTCCGAAAGCCAGTACACTCTGCAAGCAAGTTGAGCCTACCGATTCAGGAATACCCGGAAAATAAGGCATTGATCGAGCGATCGTCAGTGAATATGCGCAAGCGGCCACCATTTTTTGCACAAAGCGGTAATTGACTCTGACAAAAAGCGGTAATCATTTCTTACCTAAAGCAGTAACTATTTCTTGGGGAAAAACTGTTACCAAAGAGATGGGTTCTTTACCCAGAAAGTACGTTTAACCCTTCTGCTCATTCCTTACTCGCTTCTCTTCCGAGCTCTAGCTCACTCAATCCGTCTAATTTGGGTGCATAGGTTTTGACCTCGAAAGAGTAAGTCAAGATGAATCCCTCAGCTTATCGGAGGATATAACCATGTCGACCCAATTACCAGCCCGACGCTTACCAGTCCAACGCTCCATCCAATCTTTTGCGACAACCCTTTTGCTAACAGCGGCAGCCAGCATCGTAACGGTGATCGCAACACCCGCAGGACGCGCGGCGATCGCCCCCATTCCCACTCCCGATATCAGCACTGTAGGAGAACCCGTTGCCCAGACGACATCTGCCGACTTAGAAGCACGGATGAATCAGGCTATAGCTGCCCTTGAAGCCACTAACTATGCCGAAGCATTGACCTTCTTTGAAGAAGCGATCGCCATTGACGCGACCCATGCCCCCGCACATGCAGGCAAAGGATTGGCGCTTTACAATTTGGGACGTTACCCAGAATCCATTTCTGCGCTGGAAGAGGCTGTTCAGTTAGACGAAACCCATCTCTTTGCTTGGATGTGGCTGGGCATTTCCCTGGATGATGGTGGGCAACCAGAAGTTGCGCTTGGTGCCTATGAACGGGCGATCGCCATTGATCCCAACGTGGGCGATGTTTATTTCCATCAGGGGGTAACGTTGGCGCGTCTGGAGCGCTATGAAGAAGCCTTTGCATCCTACGACCGGGCGGTGCAACTGAATCCCGAGATGCCGGTTGCTTGGGTCAATCGAGGCCGGATGGCAGGCATTATGGACAACCTCGACGAGGCCCTGGTGTCGTTCGAGCGCGCAATTGAGATCTATCCCGAGTATGTTGATGCCTGGTACTACAAGGGTGTGGTTCTATCCTTTATGGAGCGCAATGAAGAGGCGATCGTGGCCTTCGAGCGTGTGCTAGAACTCGATCCGAGCTACCCCCAAGCGCAGGAAAATCTCGATCGGCTCCGGACGAGCTAACTTGCTTGGCGCTTTGACATGGAATTGATCGAATAGCCATTACGTTTGGAGTTTTGGGACATTAACGGCTCCCAAGACTCCAAACATATGACTCACTTGAATGCCTAACAGAGTCTCTACAAACACAGCGCATCCACGACTCCATCCGTTAGGTTGAAATAGCGTCTGCACCAATAGCAAAAAGCATCTACCGCCATTGTTCCTGTTGACCACAGAGGCAAGTCTCAATGAAGCTTCTGCTACGGTTTCCTAGCCCCCTTATTTTGCTCTACCTCCTGCCCATCACTCTACTGGCCACGCTGCTGCTTACACCCGAGCACACACCTGCCCAAGAGGTGCCAATCCCATCGACTGCAACGGATACGACTGCTCGATTCGAGGAAGCGGTTCGCCTCTACCAGCAAGGTCTACAGCACTTTCAGGTAAACCAGATCCAAGAAGCCATCCAATCCTGGCAGCAAACCTTGGAGATTTTTCGCGAACCAGATGTGCAAGCAACATTTCCCGAGGATAGTCGTCGGGGAGAAGGCGCTGTTCTGGGGAATTTGGCTATGGCCTATGGCAATTTAGGGCAATACCAAGAAGCGATTGCATTCTCCCAACAAAGTCTCGTCATTCTTCGCGAAGTGGGTGATCGTCAAGGAGAGGGCAGCATTCTCAACAATCTGGGTTTGATTTATAGCAACCTGGGGCAATATCAGCAGGCGATCGCCATCTATGAGCAGCGTTTGGCGCTTGCCCGCGAAACTGGCGATCGCCAATATGTCCCGTTGAGCAATTTGGGCAATGCCTATCAAAGGCTTGGGCAATACCTGCGAGCGATCGAGTTTTATGAGCAGAGCCTTGCTATGGCGCGTGAGGCTAGCGATCGTGCTGAAGAAGGAGATATTTTGGGGCTTTTGGGCAGTGCTTACCGAGAACTCGGGCAATACCCGCAAGCACTTGAGCAGCTTGAACAAAGTCTTGCGATCGCTCGCGAGGTTGGCAATCGTAG
Organism: Vacuolonema iberomarrocanum LEGE 07170; assembly: GCA_015207365.1. Taxonomy (GTDB): domain Bacteria; phylum Cyanobacteriota; class Cyanobacteriia; order Elainellales; family Elainellaceae; genus Vacuolonema; species Vacuolonema iberomarrocanum. The sequence goes on along the minus strand of JADEXA010000001.1, from coordinate 39,782 downwards.
GGCAGAAGGTAATGTCCTGGGTGGCTTGGGCAATGTTTACTTTGATTTGGGGCAATACCCGCAGGCGATCGCTCGCTATGAGCAACAGCTAACGATTGCCCGTGAGGTTGCCAACCGACTGGGTGAAAGCGATGCTCTGGCGAGTTTAGGTAACACCTATTCGAATGTGGGGCAATATCGGCAAGCGCTGGATCTCTTTGACCAATCGCTGACGATTACGCGCGAAATTGGCGATCTTCGGAGCGAAGGCAACACTTTAAACAATATGGGTCTTGCCTACATGAGGTTAGGGCAATATCCGGAGGCGATTGCCCGCTATGAGCAAAGTCTGGCGATTTCCCGCGAAATTGACAATCGTCGGGGGGAAGGGGCTGTTCTGGGCAATTTGGGCATTACTTACGCCTATTTGGGGCAGTATCAGGAAGCGATCGCCCGCTATGAGCAACAGCTAACGATTACCCGTGAAATTGGTGATCGCCAAGGGGAAGGCATTGCGCTGGGAAATTTGGGCAGTGCTTATCGAAGGTTAGGGCGAAATGAAGAGGGGATCGAGCGCCATGAGCAAAGTCTTGCGATCGCCCGCGAAATTGGTGATCGCGAAGGCGAAGGAAGCAATCTGGGCAATTTGGGCAACGCCTACAGGAATCTGGGACAGTACCAGGAAGCGCTTGATTACTATCAGCAAGCGTTAGCCCTGACCCAAGCGATTGGTAATCGATCCAGTGAAGGCTTGTGGCTCAGTAATATTGGATCGCTTCTGGCCGAGCAAGACCAATCAGAGTTAGCCATTGTCTTTTATAAACAATCGGTCAACATTCGAGAAGCCATTCGCAATGACCTGCGAGGACTCCCCCAAGCACAACAGGATGCGTTTACCGAAACCATTGCTGATGACTATCGAGCGTTAGCGGATTTGCTGTTGCAACAAAACCGGGTGCTGGAAGCTCAGCGAGTTCTCGATTTATTGCGGGTGCAAGAGCTGGATGATTACCTTCGAGGTGTTCGCGGTACAGCCCAAACAGAAAGTGGCATCGACCTACGGGATCCAGAGCTTGAACTTAGCAACCGGGTAATTGCCATTGGCTATGAACTGGCTCAATTGCGAGAGGTGCCGCCCAACCAGCTGTCTGAGGAGCAACTGCAGCGCCTTGCCGAACTGGATGCGCTCCAACGAGAGCTGGCAGAAGACTTTCAAGGGTTTATTAATAGCCCAGAGATTCAAGCACTGGTCGCACAACTGGATGCCGATCTGCAGGAGCAGGATGTACTGGCGCGGATGGATGAGTTCGTCAATCTGCAAAATAACTTGCGTGCTATCGACCAAAATGCCGTGCTGATCTATCCACTGATTTTGGACGATCGTCTAGAGCTTGTGCTGGTGACACCCTTCAGCGAACCGGCCCGCTATTCCGTTGCGGTGGAGCAAGCAGAGTTGAACGCGGCGATCGTTGCATTCCGGCAAGCACTGGATGACCCGAACAGCAACCCTGAGCCCATTGCCCAACAACTTTACGAGTGGTTGGTTGCACCGATGGCCAACGATCTGGAGGCGATTGGTGCAGAGACGCTGCTTTATGCGCCGGATGGGGCTTTGCGCTATGTACCCCTGGCGGCTCTGCACAATGGCGATCAGTGGCTGATCGAGCGTTTCCGCATCAACCATATCACTGCTGCCAGCCTACAAGACTTTACCCTGCGCCCCGATCCGCAGCCACAAATTCTGGCTGCTGCCTTCAGCGAGGGAGCGTTTGAGGTTCAGATTGGTCAGCGGTCTATTTCCTATAATGGCTTGCCCTTTGCCGGGATAGAAGTGGAAAATCTGACGGCGGCTTTTCCTGGCACCACTCAATTGATGAATGAGAACTTTAGTCGCACCCGTGTGGAACCTATTATGGACAGCCACACCATTGTGCATTTTGCCACCCACGCGGCCTTTGTGCCGGGCTCGCCTGCCGACTCGTTCATCCTGTTTGGCAATGGCGATCGCCTCACCCTGCAAGAGATTCGCGAAGAGTGGAACGGACGCTTCAACCAGGTCGACTTGATTGTGTTGAGTGCCTGCGAAACCGCATTGGGCGATGACATTCTGGGCAGCGGTGAAGAAATTCTGGGGTTCGGCTATCTGATGCAGCAGGCGGGGGCAGCGGCGGCGATCGCCTCCCTGTGGCAGGTTAATGATGGCGGCACCCAGGTGTTGATGGATGCCTTCTATGCCGCGCTCAACAATGGCTATAGCAAAGCCGATGCCCTGCAACGAGCACAAATCGCCCTGATTACTAGCGATCAAACGGTACTCGCGGGAGAGCGCGGAACCGAAGCAGATTATGACATTATCGACTTGCGAACCGGACAACCGCTTTCCCAAAGTAGCGGTCTGGCTCATCCCCACTATTGGGCACCGTTCATTCTGATTGGCAATGGGTTGTGATCGGTTTTGGAGGGTGGAGGGATCGAAGCGATCGCCCTATGGTGGCATAACTCAGACCCATCTAATATCAAATCCGGTTGAAACATCCAACTATCGTTTGTGCCCGCTGCAATGCAGCGGGCACAAACGATAGTTGGGGTTTAAGGCTGTTTAACCGGATTTGATATAAATTCATGACATCTCCGGACAATACTTGCCTACAAAAAATTACGTGAAAACCAAACCCCGCCAGATTAACAAACGGTCCAGTGGCATTCCATTCTGTTGTCAACCTTGGTCCACGTTGCGGTGAGTTTTGGCTGTTCCATTGAGGGTGTGCCGGAACAGTTGGCAGGACTGTTTGGGTTTGAACCTTGATCAACCTTTTGGATTTGGGGATTCACTCGATGTGATTCTTGAGGGCGCATACGCATAACAAAATCTCCTCTCTTGTTTGAATGAATTGTGTATATTAACGTTCAAGAGAATTTGTTTCCTTTCCAGGTTTTTCAATATTTTTTTACTCCAAAAACCTGTGTCTTTGATCAAGCTAATGAAGTGATTTCCATCACCTTGATATGAAGTTAACTGCTCTTTGAAAGACAAGTGATATGACTGAAATACTTTCCAGTTATACGAAATCTGTCGGTCTGGATGTTTAAGTGATTGATACGCGCAATCTATGAAGATAAAGGATGTTATCGTAATCGAAAAGCTGATTTTGTATAGTTTTATATCAGTTGAGTTTGCATGAATGTAATAAAAACTCCTGCTGTGTGAGCTCTCAACGCGATCAAGGTAAGCGGAGAACAGAGTCTTTGTTTGCATAGGAGATCTTACGAAAGACTATGGAGTAAATGTAGAGGCTGTAGTCAGTCTTGAGGGAGTCATCCCCTGCTTATCCGATCGCTCAATTCAGTCTAAAACCCATGCCCCGACTCTTTAAAGCCCTGGCTCCCCTATTTCTTTTATCGTTGCTCGCTTTCTCCATTTCGCCATTGCTGTCTACGCCGATTTCTGCCCAAGAACTAACAGCACAAAACCGAGATGTTGATGCCCAAGATTTCCTGGATCAAGGATTTCAACAAATCAATGCGGGGCAAGTAGAGTTAGCCCTGGAGTCGTTTCAGCAAGCCTTGGCGCTGTTTCAAGAAACAGGAAATCGACAGGGAGAAGCCTATGCATTGGTTGGCTTGGGGCGCGTCTCTGAGGCGAATCAAGAGGTGCAGGACGCCCTCTCAGCCTATGAAGCGGCGTTACCCCTTTTTGTTGAGGTGGGCGATCGCCCAGGAGAAGGGATTGCCCTCACTGGTATGGGTGTGATGTATGGCAACCTGGGGCGATATGAACAGGCATTGGGTGTTTACGAAAATGCCTTGGCCATATTTCGAGAGGTTGGCGATCGCCAGAGGGAGGGCGATGTGCTGAACAACATTGGCGCAGTGCAGAACAGCTTGGGGCAGCAGACCCAGGCGCTGGAGGCTTACCAGCAAGCATTGGAGACCAGCCAAGAGTTGGGCGATCGCCTAGGGCAGGGCATTACGCTCAACAACATTGGCTTGGTCTACGACAACCTGGGGCGATACGAAGACGCGCTTTATTACTATCAGCAAGCCCTTTCTATCCTTGATGAACTGGAAGCGCGGGCATCTGTGGGAGGACTGCTAAACAATATCGGCGCGGTCTACAACGGCTTGGGGCAATATGAACAGGCATTGGATTATTATCAGCAGGCGCTGGACATCCGCCTTGAGCTGGGCGATCGCCGGGGGGAAGGCGTCACCCTCAACAACATGGGGCTGGTGTATGAAAACCTGGGTCAGTATGAGCGAGCCTTGGCGTCCTACCAGCAAGCGTTGGACATTCGCATTGCGGTAGGTGACTCTCGCGGAGAAGGGATTACCCTCAGCAATATCGGGCTGGTGTACGACAGTCTGGGGCAATACGAACAAGCATTAGACCACTACCAACAAGCTCTGGCGATTCTGACGGAGGTGGGCGATCGCAACCGCAGCGCCAACATCCGCAGTAACATTGGTGCGCTCTACACCAACCTGGGGCAGTATCAGCAGGCGTTGGAAATATATCAACAGGCTTTAGCCATTGAAACGGAGGTGGGCGATCGCGCCGGGCAGGGAATTACCCTCAATAACATCGGCACCGCCCATGAAGCACTGGGGCAGCATGAGCAAGCCCTGAGCTATTACCAGCAAGCCCTTGCCATTCGCCGGGATATTGGCGATCGCCGAGGGGAAGGTGTCACCCTCAGCAACATTGGTGTCGCCTACAGCTCTCTGGGTGACCCGGAGCAAGCGCTGAACTATTACCAGCAAGCCCTGACCATTCGAAGAGAAGTGGGCGATCGGACGGGGGAAGGAGACACGCTCAACAACATTGGTCTGGCCTATACCTATTTGGGGCAGTCAGATCAGGCATTGGCAACGTACCAACAAGCCTTGGCGATTCGGGCGGAGCTGGGCGATCGCGCCGGAGAAGGCACCACTCTCACCAATATTGGCTATACCCTGGATGAGCTGGGCGAGGCGGAACTAGCGATTATTTTTTTCAAGCAAGCGGTCAACCGCTGGGAGGAAATTCGGGGGAACATTCGCGGACTCACCCTAGAGCAACAACAAACCTTTACCGATCGTGTGTCGGATAGCTATCGCCGTCTTGCCGATCTGTTATTGCAGGCCGATCGGGTGCTGGAGGCTCAGCGGGTGCTTGACCTGTTGCAGGTGCAAGAGCTAGACGAATATTTGCAGGATGTGCGGGGGAACGCCGACACCGAAAGCGGCGTGGCACTGCTGGATCCGGAAGTGGAAATTAGTAATCGGGCGATCGCCATTGGCTATGAGCTGGCCGCGCTCCGCGCCATCCCCGTTGCGGAGCTGACGGATGAGCAACGCCAACGGCTGGCGGAGCTGGATGCGGCACAACGCGATATCATCCAGGACTTTCAGGCGTTTATCAACAGCCCCGATGTGCAGGCACTGGTGGCGCAGCTCCAGGGAGATGTGCGCGAGCAAGATGTATTGGCAGAACTGGATGAATTTATCAATCTGCAAAACAATCTGCAAGCTATTGATCAGAATGCGGTGCTGATCTATCCGTTGATCCTGGCGGATCGGCTGGAAGTGGTGCTGATTACGCCCTTTAGCGAACCCACCCGCTATCCCGTTCCCGTAGGACGCAACCAGTTGAATGAAACGATTGTGGCCTTTCGGCAGGCGCTTGATACGCCCGATAGCAATCCAGAGGCGATCGCCCAGCAGCTTTACGACTGGTTGATTGCGCCGATGGCCAGCGATTTGGAGGCGATCGGTGCCGAAACCCTGCTCTACGCTCCCGATGGGGCTTTACGCTATATCCCCTTGGCCGCGCTGCATGATGGCGATCGGTGGCTGATCGAGCGCTTCCGCATCAACCACATCACCGCCAGCAGCTTGCAGGACTTTACCCTGCCTCCCACTGTCCGTCCGCCTCAAATTTTGGCTGCGGCATTCAGCGAAGGGTTGTTTGCTTTTGATGTTGGACAACGCTCCTTCTCTTTCGGAGGTTTGCCTTTCGCCGGGACAGAGGTCGAAAACCTGGTCACAGCATTTCCAGGCACGACCCAGCTGATGAACGAAGACTTCAGCCGCACCACGCTGGAACCCATCATGGATAGCCACACCATTGTGCATCTTGCCACCCATGCCGCGTTTGTGCCGGGTTCACCACGGGATTCCTTCATTCTGTTTGGCAATGGCGATCGCCTTACTTTGCAAGAGATTCGTGAGGAATGGCGCGGGCGCTTTAATCAGGTGGACTTGATTGTGTTGAGCGCCTGTGAAACCGGGCTTGGGGGCGATACTCTCGGCACGGGCGAAGAAATCCTAGGGTTTGGCTACCTCATGCAAGAAGCCGGAGCAGAAGCGGCGATCGCCTCCCTCTGGCAAGTCAGCGATGGCGGTACCCAGGTGCTGATGGATGCCTTCTATGCCGCCCTCAACAATGGCTATAGCAAAGCCGAAGCGCTCCAGCGGGCACAATTGGCCTTGATCACCAGCGACCAGACTGTCCTCTCGGGAGAACGGGGAGAAAGAGCTGACTACGAGGTCATCGATCTGCGAACCGGACAACCCCTTTCCCAAAGCAGCGACCTGGCGCATCCCTATTACTGGGCACCCTTCATCTTGATTGGCAACGGACTGTGACCCCTGAACTATTGCATGAGCTATTGCAAATCTTCTGGATTGATACCCATTGCCCGTAGCCGTTCTAACAGACGCTCTCGCTCTTGACGTTCGACTTCCACTTGTTCATCGGCAGCTAAGTGGCGATCGCCCTGTCCGTCATACCAATACAATACTTCCCGCTCAATCTCGCCAAAAGAGCGGTGATAGCGCCCAATACCCAGGCCAATTTCTGCCATCCAATACGGCTCACCAATTTGGAGCTGATAGGCGTTATCGACTAATTTGTAGATTTCAAAAGGTTGGTGCTGATCCCGCCGCCAAAACTCAGGATTATAGATGAGATAGTACAACACCCCCAGGCGGGCGTAAATTTGCATCTTCTCGTCATACTCACCGCCTGGTGTCGCCGACACAATTTCGAGCGCCAGCGTTGGAACCACTCCATTTTCTTCCCAGACCACATAGCTTCTGCGAGATTTCCCCCCCTTGCGTCGCTCGACCGCCAGACTCAGGAATCCATCGGGCACCACCGGCACATAGGGACTCACCCCTGTCGTGTGGTAGACCGCCATATCAACTCCGAAGAACCAATCCACCCGATGCTTCCACACAGACTCCAGCAGAAACAACAGGAAATTGGGGAGGAAATTCTGGTCTTCGTTATCCACAGGGGTATCGTCGGAACTAGGCAGTTCGTGACTGGTCGGAAGCGGATGAGTCAGATCGGATGGAAGCATGAAAACTCTAGAATGCTTCGGGATACTTTAATTCTATATTGCCTATAGGTTTACCCTGTCTCCCCTGATGGCAACTCATGGCTGTTTCCCTCAAGATTATGGGATACAAAGGGGGCGAGCGCCCTCACTCTGGGCAATGGCGAAGATGGCTTGCTCACTGCCGCCGAAATCTTTAATCCGTTCCTGCGATGAAGTTCTGCACTGTAACGGGCTTTGTTTCCAAGTAGGAACCAGCCAAAACCCCCTATCTCTTACAGGATTACGCAAGTTTTGCGTAATCCTGAGTAAATTTGTTGATTTTGTGGCCGCGACGCGGCCACAAAATCAACAAAATGCGTTGCATAAAATTTGATTGAATACAATTCATTTCGACTGGGCATATTGATTGAAAGAGCATTATCTTAGGGGCGTCATCCTTTTTACACCCGTCAAACAATTTTGATATCCGTTAAACGATATCGAGCCACTTCAGGGGCATCTAGGGTGGCTGTCTATGCGAGTAAGCTCAATATTCTCCCCATGCAATTGACTTCGGACCTTACATAGAAATCGCGTAATCCTGCCTAGATTCGTTGATGTTGTGGATGCGATGCACCCACAACATCAACATCAGGACAGTCATCGATGACTTCAACCGAGTGCTGATCATTTTTGGTGCCCTCTTCTGCCCCCCAGCATAAAACATGTTTTATTTGTCCAGGCTGCCTCAGCTGTTTCACACTGCAGTTGGCCAGATAACTCGCAGAGCCTCGCTTCGAGTCATGCTTACCGTGCCTTTTTTGGTACAGCTGGTAGGGGTTGTGGGGGTTGTGGGCTATATTTCTTATCGCAATGGCCAAGCCGCCATCAACGAAGTCACCAGCCAACTGCGCAGTGAGGTTAGCCTTCGTACCCAGGAAACGATCACCGGCTACTTGGAAGCGCCCCAGGTAATCAACCGCATCAACGTGGAGATGATTCGGGATGGGCAGGTGGGCTTGGATGATCCAGACGAACTGGCACGGCTCTTCTGGGATCAGACGTCCTTGTTCGACACCATAGAGGTTTCAGCCATTTACTTTGGTAGCGAAACCGGAGAGTTTTCTGGGATGGGGTTCCAGGCCGATGAGACCTGGCAGGTGGGTCGGGTGGATGCTGCCACAGACTATCGGTTCCACAGCTACGCGATAGACGATAAGGGCAATCCAACCCGCCTCTTGGATGCTGGCGATCCCTACAATCCCCGTGTCCGTCCCTGGTATGAGTGGGCGGTGGCCGTTGGAAATGAAGCCTGGAGCGACATTTACATAGACTTCAAAGAGCCACGCTTGAAGTTGACCCATGCCATCCCGGTTTTTTCCAACATTGGCGAATTGCAGGGGGTGGTCGGGGTAGATGTTGTACTGACCCATGTGCAGCAGTTCCTGCGCGGCCTCAATATCAGTGAGTCGGGGGAAGTTTTTATTATTGAGCGATCGGGATTACTGGTTGCCTCTTCCAACCTGGAGGAAGAACCGTTTTTGGTGGATGAAAATGGTCAGGTGACAGAGCGGCTGGCTGGCGATCGCAGCCAAATTCCCCTGATTCGAGAAACCACTCAGTATTTGCAGGAAAACCTGGGAGATCTGCAGCGGGTGCGGGGGAACCAGCAACTCAGTGCAAGACTGGCCGGTGAGCAGCAGTTTATTCAGGTCACACCGCTGAGCGATCGCCAGGGCATTAACTGGCTGATTGTGGTGGTGGTGCCAGAGTCAGACTTTATGGCTCGGATTCATGCCAACACCCGCATCACGATCTTGCTGTGCTTAGGGGCGTTAGGTATCACCGTGGTGGGCGGCGTGGTAACGGCGCGTTGGGTGGGAGAACCCATTTTGATCATTAACCATGCAGCTCAAGAATTTGCCCAGGGGCGCTGGCATAACGATGTAAAGGTCGATCGCGCGGATGAATTGGGTGAATTGGCAACCGCCTTCAACCACATGGCGAACCAGTTACAAACTTACTTCACTACGCTGGAGACGCAAAATCAGCTGATGATGGAGGTCAACGAACGCCTCCAGCAATCACTCGATAAGGAATCTAAACTGACCGAAGCATCTGGACGATTTGTGCCCAACCAGTTTTTGCGGTTCTTAGGCTATGACAGCATTGCTGAAGTGCATCTGGGAGATACCGTGTTCCAGGAGATGACGATCCTCTTCTGCGATATCCGCAATTTCACTCAGCTTTCAGAGCGCATGACACCAGAGGACAACTTCCGGTTCATCAATTCTTTTTTGTCGCAGATGGAACCCCCGATTGTGCGCCATCGTGGGTTGATTGATAAGTACATTGGCGATGCCATCATGGCGCTGTTTGGGAAAACCGCCGATGATGCGATCGCTGCCAGCATCGAAATGCTCCATGCTCTGGCAGCTTACAACACTACCCGCCAACGTCCCGATCGCCCTCCCATCCAGATGGGTATTGGCCTGAACACAGGAGCGCTCATCTTAGGGGTTGTGGGTGGCCAAAATCGGATCGATAGTACGGTCATTGGGGATGCCGTCAACCTAGCATCGCGAGTCGAAAAAATGACCAAGCGCTATCGCGTCCCGTTGCTGATCACGGAGCATACTTACAGGTCTCTTCAGGATCCCGATCGATACTGCCTGCGGATGGTTGATCAGGTGATTCCCCGTGGCCGATCCGAACGGGTCACCATTTTTGAGGTATTTGATGCCGATGCCCCGGAGTTGTTACAGGCGAAATGTAAAATGCGATCGCCCTTCGAGCAAGCCGTTCAACTCTATAGCCAAGCTCAGATAACAGAGGCACTCTCCCTATTTGAAGACTGTTTGCGTCATTGCCCCCAAGATACGGTAGCTCAGGTTTATGTTAAGTCTTGCCAACGGCTTCTAGCCAAAGGCCCCAATCCCATGATCACCCCCCTCAACCATCTAGAAATCTAAGGATGGGACTTTAGGGAAACCTAAGCTTGGGCGTCTCGATTACACTAAAAACAATGCTTTTCACTCATCGCTGTTATGCCTGCCCCTACTCCAGATCCCCAAATGATGCTGTTAGAAACAGAGTCCGAGGGGGCTGAGCAAGCTTTTCTGGAGCAGGCGACCGCGGATGGAGTGGTGTTTCCTCCAAGCCATCTTGAAAGTGACGAACCTCCTTTGGAAAGCGACCTACACCGCGACCAGATCGATTTGCTGATTCGGTTGTTGCGTTGGTTCTGGCGCGATCGCCAGGACTATTATGTTTCTGGTAACACTACAATCTACTACAGTCCCTATCAGCGCAAAACCCATAACTTTCGAGGCCCCGACTTTTTCGTGGTGCTGGGCGTTGCGAACCATCCTCGCCGTAGCTGGGTGGTATGGGAAGAAAACGGCAAATATCCCCATGTGATTGTTGAGTTGCTATCGAATTCAACCGCCACGATCGATCGAGGATTAAAAAAGGAGCTTTATCAAGAGACCTTCCGCACCCCAGATTATTTCTGGTTCCACCCCGAAACGTTAGAATTCCAAGGCTTTCATCTGGTTGCTGGGCACTACGAATCCCTTGAACCTAACGAGCAGGGATGGCTTTGGAGCGAACAACTGGGGCTATACCTGGGCATTCACGATCGCCAACTCCGATTCTTTACCCCTGAGAGAAGCCTCATCCCAACCCCAGAGGAAACGGCAGAGGTTGAACAGCAACGGGTAGGGGTTGAGCGGCAACGGGCAGATGCGGCAAACCAGCGAGCAGAGGCTGAACGCCAACGGAGTGAACAATTGGCGACAAAGCTACGAGAGTTGGGAATTGACCCGGATGAACTTCATTCAGCAGGATAGGGAATGTTAGGGGCGATCGCTGCGATCGCATACCCTCAGCGTGGTGATTACTACGTTGTTTTGACGGGGTTGCCTGGGGGTAACGCCGTCAGCTACTTTGCGTTTCTGCTCAGGAGATTGAGTTCATGCCCTCCCTCAAGCGTCGTCACTTTCTGCAACTGTTTGGGTCTACTCTGGCAACGGTTGGACTCAGTCAGGCCAATTTCTTTAGCCAGGCCGATCGATTTGGGCGGGTCTTAGCACAAACAACCCCTCGAAAGCTAGCGTTACTTGTAGGCATCAACGCTTATCCAGATCCTGTTCGTGATCTGTATGGCTGCGTGAACGACGTGGCGCTGCAATATCATTTGCTGGTGCATCGGTTTAGGTTTAACCCCGCCGATATTGTCACCCTTGCTGACACCCAGACCGATCCAACCCTTACTCCCAATCGCGAGAACATCCTGCGGGCGTTTCAGGAGCATCTAATTGCGCAGGCACGACCGGGGGATGTGGTGGTATTCCACTACTCTGGGCATGGAGGGCGGATTGTAGATCCCAACCCCATTCGCATCGAAGCCTGTGGGACAAACCAATCGCCCGGCCTCAATGGCACCCTGGTACCCAATGACCTGGTCGATATGAACCAAGCGGGTTCGGAAATTGTGGTGTCCGACATTATGGGTCGCACGCTATTCCTACTCAGCCACGCCCTACAAACCGAAAATGTGACAATGGTGCTGGATAGTTGCTATGCCGGAGCTGGGACGCGGGGTAATGTAACGGTGCGATCGGTTGGCGATTCGCGATTGGCACGGAGTGGGGTGTCCCTGGTGGCCAGTCAGGAAGAGTTGGCCTTTCAAGAACAATTGATGGCGGATTACGGTTGGTCATTGGACGACTTTCAGCAGCGGCGGAGCCAGGGGATTGCCAAAGGGGTAGCGCTGGGGTCGGCCAGTTGCAACCAGGAAGCGGTTGATGCGGTGTTTGGCAACTTCAACGCCGGAGCATTTTCTTACATGCTGACCCGCTATTTGTGGCAACTGCCTGCGGCTCAGGAATTCACAACGGTGCAGGCCAACCTCCGGCGCAGTACCTATGCAGAAGCTGATCTGCGGGGCTTTGAGCAAGAGCCAGTAATGGAAGTGAAACCAGGAAGTGAGAACGATCGCCAGTCCTTCTACTTCTTGCCAGAATGGGGCACCCCTGCAGCGGATGGGGTGATTACCGATGTGGCGGCGGATGGCACGGTTGAGTTTTGGTTGGGGGGTACTGCCGCCCAGACGTTGAGTGATGCGGACACCATCTTTGCCGTGTGGGATCAAAGGGGGCAGGCGATCGCCGGAGCAGACGGAGAGGCGATCGCCATTCAGAAAAGCGGCATCACCGGAAATCCTCTGGTTGGTCGCGGCACCGTTATTTCGGGGGATCCCTCAAGCCTCCAACCGGGAATGTTCCTGCGGGAACGGATCGTCGGCTTGCCCGCCAATCCAGAGCTAGTGGTTGGCCTTGATCCCTCACTGGACGATGAATCTGACGCGGCGATCGCCGCCCTCACATCGGTGCTGCAAACCACGGATGCGGATGGGCAGTCGGTGAGTCGGCTGCGTCCAGTAACAATGGATCAGCAAACCTCCGTGGACTGCATCCTGGCGCGGATGAACGACGACTTGCGACAACGGGTGACGCCGAGCACCCAGGCAGATTTACCCGGCAACGAAGCCTATGGTCTGTTTACTCCAGCGCTAGCGTTTATTTCGCGAACCGATGGCAGCAGCAACGAAGCCGTTACCGCAGCTGTCAATCGGCTTATCCCTCGCTTCCAAACCTTGTTGGCGGCAAAGGTGTTGCGGGCGATCGCTAACACAACCTCCGACCTCCAAATCAGCGGCGAAGTGTTTTCGGCCAATCGCACCAGTGGGCCACGCCTGCCGATCACGACGCGCACCGACAGCGCGGGTAGCCGCGATTCTGCGATTGTGCAATCCTTCACCGATGGCGATGTAATGCAACTGGAAATCCGCAATGATGAATCTACGGCGCTCTATACCAGTTGCCTGCTGGTCAACTCTCGGGGGGAAGTGGATGTGCTGCACCCGGCGCGGTGGGATGCTCCCGAGGAAGCGGCTCGGGTGGCGGCAGGCGAACGTCTGGTCATTCCCCGTCAGCAAGATGATGTCGTAGTGACTCTGCGAGGGAGTGGCTTTTTGGAGCTGATTACCTTGGTGAGTACCGAACCCCTTCGCAATGCGCTGCAAGGGCTCCAAACGATCGCACGGGGACGTGGGCAATCGCGCGGATCGGTGCGTGCCAGCGACGGGGATCCGCTTTCTCTGATTGATGACATTCTGGGCGATGTGGATCGGGCATCCCGCAGTGGCGAGGCCGAGTTTGAGATCTCGTCTCGCTCTCGCACCGTTAGCACTCGGGCGATCGCCGCCTTCACGACATTGCTAGAAGTGCGCTCCTGATGGATAGCGAAGGAAGTGGGGGCGATCGCCCGGAATCTAGCCTATTGCGATGAAAAGGAACGATAGTGTGAAGATAGCCGTCAGGGCTTGGATATGTTCCTGAATCGTTTGACTAACGCTAAATGCCTGTCGGTGGGCACTTCCCACCCCACCCGCTTCACGCCCTGGCTTACGTCAACTCAACCATGCGATCGCTATGCAAAAGGTAACGAATTTCGAGTTTTTTTTGCCGGAAACGGCGGAAAAGGTAGAGTTTTGGGATTTAACGGAGGAGGAAAAAATCGCTCTGTCCCTGGGAGAGGATCCAACAGATCGAGCAATTTACCGCATCTCAGTGATTGTGCAGCACTTGCGAGAGCGGCAGGTAAAACGGAAATATCGGTGGCGATCGCTCCAGGGTGTTGCGTTTGGCATTGATCTGCAGACCACAGGAGTCCGCTTTGCTGGAGGGTTGTTTCCTCGTCGGGATCACCGGGATCTGCACAGCAACCTCTCCGTGCAGTTCAACGCGTTGCCGACCAGTCGATTTGTGACAGCGAAGATCGCGTCGCAGCTCAGCCGCAGCATTCCCGGAGATAACTGGGGGGTCTATGCTCAGCGTACGGATCGCAGCGCCCGTTGGATGCTAACGCCCCGCTGGATTACGCAGAATGATCTGACCCAGTTTATGGTGCTCTGCTCGGTGCCCTCGACACTGAAAACAGATATTCTTGCCCGCTGCTATCTGGTAGGATTTCGGGCAAATGCCGAGCGGTTGGCACGAAAAAATCGCGTCGTGTACTTACCGAGGTAATCGACTACTATATCAAATCCGGTTAAATAGCCATAAAACCCAACTATCGTTTTGACCCGCTGTACTGCAGCGGGTCAAAACGATAGTTGGGTTCTTCAACCGGATTTGATATTACAGGGCGCTACGTGCTCAGCCAAAACCAAATAATTTTTTGAAAGCCACGCAGTGCGTGGCTTTCAAAAAATTATTAGGCCGAATCTCAATGCGCACGGCTGAGCGACCTAATAGGCACGGGCAGCAATGCAAGAGACAACGATGCCGAGCAAACATCCGGCGATCACTTGCACGGGGGTATGACCTAGAAGCTCCTTTAAGCGTTCTTCGTTGAACTCGGCATCTTTGAAAAATTCATCCACAATCTGGTTGAGGATGCGGGCTTGCTTGCCAGCGGCTTGACGCACACCCGTGGCGTCGTACATAACGATGACGGCAAAGAGGACGGCGATCGCAAACTCAGGGGTTTCCCAGCCAGAGGTTTGCCCGACCCCTGCGGCCAGCGCTGTGACCAGGGCCGAGTGAGCACTGGGCATCCCACCCGTTTCGACCAGAGTGCGAAAGGTGACTTTTCCCTGGGTTATACCTTCGATGATGAGTTTTAATCCTTGAGCTAACAAGCAGGCGACCACTGCGATGATGAGGACGGAGTTTTGAAAGATGTTGCCGATGTCCTGCATGGATGAATCTCCAGTGAAAGCCGATTAATGGGTGCGGGCGGTGATGTAGTCGGCGATCGCCTGTAGCGGCACTGCCCGTTCTCCAAAAGGATCGAGCAGGGACTTGGCATGGGAAATCAACCGATCTGCTTCTTGCCGCGAGGCATCGAGTCCCCAAAAGCTGGGATAGGTTGCTTTTTGTGCTTGGGCATCCTTTCCAGCCGTCTTACCCAGCTCTTCGGGAGATGCGGTAATGTCTAGGATGTCATCAACAATTTGAAACGCTAACCCAATATCCTGGGCGTATTGCAATAGATTGGCTAGGTCAGACTTGCTGGCTCCACCCAAAATCGCTCCGCAGGCAACGCAAGCTTCGAGTAAGGCTCCGGTCTTGTGGCGATGAATCCAGGTGAGGGTCTCAACAGTCACATCGGGATTGCCCTCAGATTCCAGGTCGACCACCTGACCTCCAACTAAGCCCCCAGGGCCAACCGCTTTGCCGAGATGGACAATCGCCTGCAAGATGCGATCGGCAGGCACATCTTGCGTACGGGCAGCAATGAACTCAAAGGCATAGGTCAGCAGGCCATCTCCCGCTAGGATGGCAATGTCTTCGCCATAGACTTTGTGGTTGGTGGGTTTGCCCCGACGAAAGTCGTCGTTGTCCATGGCAGGTAGGTCGTCATGGATCAGCGACATGGTGTGAATCATTTCCAGGGCACAGGCCGCGGGCATGGCCATCGCTTCGGTGCCGCCAACTAACTCACAACTGCTGAGGCAAAGGATGGGTCGCAACCGCTTGCCCCCGGCCATCAGGGAGTAGCGCATTGCGTTGTAGATGGTTTCGGGATAGCGGTTGGCGATCGCCTGATCCAGCGCTACTTCTACCGCTTTCTGTCGTTCCGACAAATAGGCAGAAAGATCAAACGTCACGGAATTTTGAATGTCCTGTTGAGGCGAACTCGTCATAGGAGGGGAAGGTGCTGTGCACCGTCAGTCTGCAATCAAACCACGAGCAACATTACTCATCGCAATCAAACTTTATCGCGGAACCGTACCCTTTCAGCACAAAGTATCAAATCAATCCCAACCGCCGCTGATAGCTGAGGACGGTGTTCTCCAACAGCATTGTCACCGTCATGGGGCCAATGCCGCCGGGAACAGGGGTGATGGCATCGGCAACCGCCGCGACATCTTGGGTGGCGACATCCCCGACTAGGCGTACCCCTTTTTCATCCTCGACCCGATTAATACCGACATCAATCACAACGGCTCCCGGTTTCACCATGTCGGCGGTGATCATTTCGGGACGCCCAATGGCCGCAACCAGAACATCAGCGGAGCGGGTGAGTTCACTCAAATTGGTGGTGCGAGAATGGGCGATCGTTACCGTTGCATTGGCCTCCAGACACATCAACGCCAAGGGCTTGCCTACCAAAATGCTGCGACCCACGACAACGACGCGTTTCCCGGTTAGGTCAATATCGTATTCCCCCAACAGGCGCATCACTCCAGATGGTGTGCAGCTTCGGAGCCCTATCTCTCCCCGTAGTAAGCGTCCTAGATTGATGGGATGGAGCCCATCGGCATCTTTATCTGGATCGATATGGTTGAGCAGGGTAACGGAATCGAGGGAACCGGGGAGCGGCAGTTGCACCAGAATGCCATCGACGCGATCGTTGTTATTCAGGTCAGAAATGGTGTCCATCAACACTTCTTGAAAGATATCAGCCGGAAAATGTT
Organism: Vacuolonema iberomarrocanum LEGE 07170; assembly: GCA_015207365.1. Taxonomy (GTDB): domain Bacteria; phylum Cyanobacteriota; class Cyanobacteriia; order Elainellales; family Elainellaceae; genus Vacuolonema; species Vacuolonema iberomarrocanum. The sequence continues at coordinate 23,009 of JADEXA010000001.1, read as the reverse complement.
GACCCAGGGTGGCAATGCCAATTTTTGCGCAGGCTCGCTCTTTATTGCGGACATAGGTGGCGCTGGCCGGATTGTCGCCAACCATGAGCACTGCTAAACCAGGGGGACGATGCCCCTGTTCGGTGAATTTAGCGACTTTCTCAGCCAACTGGCTCTGCATTGTTTTGGCTAGCGCTTTGCCATCAAGAATTGTTGCCATGACCAGGTTCCTCCCGTTGTTGCCAAACTATCAGGATAATGGGAGTTGTTGATTTTATAGCGCTACGCGCTTGAGTAAAGCCAAGATTTTTTTGAAAGCCATGCAGTGCATGGCTTTCAAAAAAATATCTGACCTCATCTAATCGTTTAAATCTCGGGGATGAAGTTGAGGTTGTGGTCGCGACGCGACCACAACCTCAACAAATTTGCTCAGGACTGACGCAAGCTTTGCGTCAGTCCTAAGGATAATGAGGAGTGCCCGGTTTTCGCTTGAGGTTGTGATGGATTGTGAGAAAACATCGTAAGTCTCTACCTTCTGGAGAGGGGACAGCTCCGCCAAGCGGGCGATCGCCCCTATTGGTACGGATCATTTTGAGTAGTGGGCTTGCGCTCCTCCTGGTGCTGGTACTTCTGGCGCTGCCTCCAGTGCGAGTGCGGCTACAAGTGGCGCTGGGACGGCCAATTGCGATCGCGGCTATCCGCCAAAATCCCTTCTTGGCAGGAGCAACAGTGACGGTGGAAGGCATCGTGGGCGATCGCGTTCCTTTGGTTGGTGGGCAAATTGTTGAACTGCAAGATGGCAGCGGCAGCTTGTGGGTGGTGTCGGCCGACACGACACGACAGCCGGGGGAATCTGCCAGAATTAGAGGCGATGTGCAGGTCGAAGCATTTGACACCGAGGCTATTCCCGCTGAAGTGTACTTAGTCGAACACCTGCCTGATATTCCCTCTCCTCTCTCTCTCCCATGACTCCCATTCAAGCGGCGATCGCCATTCTTCACCACGACAGCCATTTTCTCCTACAACTGCGCGACGACATTCCCACCATCCGCTTTCCAGGACTATGGGCCTTCTTTGGCGGGCACCTTGAGCCCGGAGAAGCCCCGGAGGTTGCCATGCATCGGGAGCTACTCGAAGAAATCGCCTATGCCCCACCGACGCTCCTCAAGTTTCACGCCTACGACGATGGAGCCGTTGTTCGTCATGTGTTCCACGCGCCTCTTAACGTACCGATTGATGCCCTCACCTTGCAGGAAGGGGCTGACCTGAAGTTGGTTCCCATCGAAGATGTCCGCAGGGGAGCAGCCTTCTCATCCAAATTGCAAGAAACACGAGCGATCGCTGCTCCTCACCACACGATTCTTTTGGAGTTTTGGGATCGTTTCGTGGCGAATGAGTTGGAAAGTGGAACGCAGATAAACACAGATGGCCGCAGATAAAAAGCCAGAGAGCCCGATATGAAATGAAGTGCGTCGGTGCGGGTGGGAAATTTTAGTTTGGAGGATAAGCGATCGCGCAATTCACGTCTGGTAAATATTCCAGCCAAGCCAACCATCGTCTGAACTGGCATTTGCCTTGAAAGCAATCGCTATTCTAAGCGATATACAAGCGACTAAATGAACCCCATACAATCCGTATTCATCTGCGTTGTCTTATCTGCGTTTGTCTGCATTCATCTGCGTTAAAATCAAGCGTCTTCGCTCAATCATCCCTACAACGCCCTGACATTTTTCTAATTCACATTTCTAATTCGATCGATGAATCGCACCGACCTTGCGCCATTGCCGGACTACAACATTCGGATTAGCCCCCGCGCCAAGAACGTTAGCATTCGCATCTCTCACCGCCGCGCCATCGAAGTGGTGGTGCCCAAACACTTCGACTTGAGCGATGTGCCCGCCCTCGTCGAAACGCGCCGCAGTTGGATTGCCCGCACCCTCGATCGCCTGGAGCAGGAGGAGCGGGCGATCGTCCCAGCACCCACCGAATGGTTGCCCAAGGAGATTGCTCTCCGCGCTGTTCCCGAAACCTGGACGGTGAGCTATCAACCAACGTCGGCTCCCCAGCTGATGGCGACAGTAACGGGCCAGCAGCATTTGCAACTAACCGGAGCCACGGGCGATCGCGCCGCCTGCCAGAATGTGCTCCACCAATGGCTGCACCACAGTGCTCGTTACCATCTCACATCCTGGTTGCGTCGCGTCAGTCAGGATGTGGATTTACCCTACAGCCGTGCCACGATTCGCCGCCAAAAAACGCGCTGGGCAAGCTGCTCTAGCCGCAAGAGCATTAGTCTCAATGCCAAGTTGCTGTTTCTACCCCCCGAACTGGTGCACTACGTCTTTGTCCATGAGCTTTGCCACACCATCCATCTCGATCATTCCAAGCAATTTTGGGCCTTGGTTGGTGAAAAAGATCCCCACTACCGCACCCACGAACGTCATCTGAAAAAAGGCTGGGGTTATATTCCTGCCTGGGTGGATGAGGCTCCACCGGAGGGGTAATGCTCTGACTAGCTGGCTGAGCGCAGTCGAAGCCAACGGCTCCTAAGAAATCCTTTTATCGGTGTACTGCCTCGGGTCGTTGCACGATGGTTTCGGCGACGCGCCGCCGCTCGGGGCTAATGCCAACGATGCGAACATAAGCCCGAGGATATTCCGCTATGCAGGCTTTAAGTCCAGCGATCGCCACATCCAACGTACTCTTGAATGTGCCGTAGCACTGCCATGAGCCCGTCCGAAAACGGCGCTCATCCACATACTCGATGCCGACTTGGTGATTACTCGCGAGCAAACGCTCCAGCTCAGCGATCGCCCCATCGGGTACGCCCACACTAGACCCATTTTGCGGTGCCATGCTCGGAGCAACGGGTTGATTCGGGGAATGCTCAGCTTCCTGCTCTTGTTCCTGGATAGGTGGCGTTGTGTCTGGTCGTTGGCTGTTGCCTTGGAGCGTGGTGTGATATGCCTCTACCAGCCGCAGTTCTCGGATGCGCTCCTGCTCTCGCACCATGCGTTGCCCCAGCTCGAACAGGTGCGGCAGGCTAAAGTTGGGGCGATGAAACTCAGTGGGTTTGCCATCGCTATGGACGACCTGCTTGGCAATGCGATCGATGCCAACGGATTGGATCAGATCCCGTACCTGCTCGTCATAGAGTTGCGATCGCAGCGCACTAAAAAAATCGATGGACTGCTGCGGAAACTGTTCGACCAGCGACTCAACCTCATCGGGACGAAGTTCTTCATCGAAGATGCCGCCGATAATACCCAGGCGATCGCTGCGATCGGGATCCCAAAAAAACTTCTCCATCCGCCCATCCCGAATCAGCGGCGCATACAGCGTGGCAAAATCATTCCCCGTTAAAAGAATCGGAATTCTCTGAATCGGTTCCGGATCATAGCTTCCTGGTAGCTGCACATTGGTTGGATTGTCGGCAATATTCATCAACGTCGCATTTACCAGTTGCGTGTTGACGGTGTATTGCGTCTGGGCATCGACCCGGCCAATTCCGGCATCCACATCATTAATCATCAGCACGGCCATATGCCCGCGCACTTTTACCAATTCTGCGGCCTCCCGATAACGCAGCCGAATTAGCCGTGCTGGGTCACCCGCATCGGGGCTTTCCAGTTCCCCTGCCGAGATGTGCACTACTTCCAGGCCCATGCGCTCAAACACCAATTCGCACATGAAGGTTTTGCCTTCACCCTTACGCCCATGCACTCCCAAAATCAGTGGCACGCGTACACCTGGTAGTTTCAGGTAATTCTTAGTAATGTGCACTGACAGCTTATCGAGGAAGCGTGGCGAAATGTAGTAGCCCATGGCGACAGGAATAGTCCTCTAGAATGCCGAACGTCGAGTATGGCGTTCTCGCTATCGCCAGCCTACCGCACCGCAGGCAAACCTAGGACATCGTTCCCGCAAGGTGATGTTCAGACCTGAACGGTGGGTATGGCTCCCCCTTTGGCATTGCAGAATCCAGGGATGATTTTTTGAGAAGGAGCGCGTAATACGCGCTCCTTCTCAAAAAATCATCCCCCCAATCAGCACCCCCCCTTTAGTTTGCGGTGCAGGCTGAGGTGAAGGAAGCGTCTGCCACAGCTTCCAACCCGACAGAACCTAGTAAATCGACCCATTGGTTGGTCAGAGACGCATCGTCGGGGGCTTCACAGCGGACCTGGACATTTGCATCCAGGGCGTCATACCAGATCCCAGCATCGGCGAAGACCTCGGCTTGTTGGGTTGGAGGAACCGCCTGTAGCTGGCCGTCCAACGGATCGGTGAGAGGAATGCGACGAACCCAGCCTTCGGCAAACACATCGGCTGAGCGATCGCTCTCATTACACACAATGGAGAAAAACCAATGATAGTCTTCGTTGACATCCAAGCGCGAAGTCGCCTGTTCCCCTTCACCCGTGGTCGGGACTTTGATGCTGACAATACCGGCTTCGCTGGTGGGCGGCAGCGTCTGGGCAAACACCTCATTGCCCGCCTCGTCATAGAGCAAAAATTCCAGGGCGACGGCATTTACGGCTGGAACATACCAGTAGAGCGTCGGGTCTTCTTTGACGGTGGTTCCGAAAACCGTTTCGGGGATCAGCGCCACCATGGAGCGATCGCCCACCACACAAGCTTCTGTCCCTCCTCGTGTGCCACCGCCCTCGCGGCGTCCGGGCAACCCCCGATCTGGCGGCGTGTACTGCGCCAAAACGGACGTCGATAGACCAATCAGACTGGCACCTACAAGTAATGAAAGTGACGTGATCACTCGACGAGTGTGCAGCATAGAAAGTTTCATATTTATGATCCTCTGAGTTGAGGGATATGGCTGAAATTAAAGATTTTGAAAACCTGTGGCAGCGTGAATGAAGCGACGATTCAGATAGTTTTTAGTCTTGGAGTTAGCGGAAAGTACGCATGGGCGATCGCCAAAACATACGGTGGAAACGTAGCGTTAGCTTCCTCCAAGATACCGCTGATGCTGGTAAACGCCTAACCCTCTCTTCCAAGCATCCGCAAGCGGGATCAGCCAAAATCTGACGTTCAAACGGGGGATCTGCAATTGCTTTTGGGTGAGAGGAACAGGACGGCGATCGCCCCACAGGTTTGAATTGAAGAGACATAAAAGTGGGCGTTGGCACACCCACTTTTACGCTTGATAAAACGCTAGGTAGAGAGCCAGGGTGGCAGAGATAGCTACGCTGGTCAACCTTTCCGTTGCGCCTGGGAATAACTATCTAGAGCAGATTAAAGCTCAGCGTCCTCGGGAGCTGCGGTGTCCTCGGGAGCCGCGGCGTCTTCCGGCACAGGGAAAACACTGACCGATTCGGGGACGAGTTCCTGCGCCACAGCCGTCAACCCAACTTCATTGAGAAGTGTACGCCAGCGTTCCATCTCCTGTGGTTGGTCACCGTTAGGCAGATCCGCCAGGCTGGTGAGGGTATCATGCCAAACTCCGGCCTGGGCATAAAGGTCGGGAACCTGCTCGGCTGGGGCAGTTTGTAGAGCCTCGGCCAGCTCCACATCGGGTTCGATGCGCTGAATCCAGCTATCGACCACTAGGTTGCCCGAGGGGTCATTGATGTCACAAACCAGAGTGAAGGCCCAGTTGTAGTCTTGGCCAACTTCTAATCCGCTAAAGTTGGCATCTTCAGGCAGGTTGATGCGGATGAGTCCAGATTCCTGAGACGTCTGATAGGTCGCCTCATAAAGGCGATCGCCCGCCTCATTTATAATCTCAAACTGGGCAGCCACCGTCTTTTCAGCAAAGAAGCTCGGAATGTAAACGAAGAACGAGGGCGAAGATTCTAGAGTGTAGCCAAAGTTCTCAGCGGGTACTAGAGCCGTTAGACGGGTATCCGTCGGGATACTGTTGGCGTTACCCCAGCATCCACGGGTCCCACCTCCTTCGCGCCGTCCGGGCATTCCACGGTTGGGAGGTACAAAGTCAATGGCAAAGGCGGTCATCGGCACCGCACTCAGCAACAAGCTAGCGGCCAAGCCAATCTGGAGTAGGGAGCGACCGGCTTGACTTAGCCCAGTGAAGGTCATAGGGGACTTCCGAAAAACGTTCATAACTTTATCCAAGGAAGTGACGATTGAATGCGTGAGAAGTAATTTCTGGACGGAAAATCGCATGAAGGGGAAATGCGAGGTGAAACAGCAACGCAAGGTGTCGTTTGAAAAATGGGGATCAGAGTGTAGGTACTAGACAGGTGACGAAGGTGAATGGAGAAACCACAATGCAACGTGCAGTGCGATCAACGAATAAGGGGGCGTGAGGCAGTCTGCCAAACGTTATCGAAATGGCTAAAGCCGACTCGGCTCGACGCAAAAGTATGCGAGAGATGGCTGCCGCACGATCGCCTGCATTATTAGATTCAAAAACGCTCATTTTGTTTCCGAGAATTTTCTGAGGGATCTTTTTTTCACTTTCGGTAAGGTTGCTTGGGCGATTGCCCATCCCAGAAACTCAAAGGTATACCAATTCTCTGGGATCCAGCTACCAACCCTTTTTTGAAATCCTGGCGACGTAAGGGTTTCAAAAAAGGGTTGGTTTTGGTTTTCATAGAGTTGACATGACACCAGCCCCCTAGTTTGGACAGATCTTGGAAAAAATCGACGATCCGTGAAAATGACGAGATTCCCATGACCGTGACGTGAGTTCCTAGAGCTAGATCCCAGCTCCCGTCAACGCCGCCCATAGGTCATGGGAACGTTCGTTGGTTTGGGAGGGTCAGCCGGCATGATCAAGATCTTGTCCACCCGATTGCCATCCATATCCATCACTTCAAAGCGCAGCCCGGCCCACTCAAAGTAGTCGGCAGCGGCGGGAATGCGACCCAGTTGCGAAATGACGAACCCACCTAGGGTTTGATAGCTGCCCCGTGCTTCTCCTGGCAACGCATTTAGCTCAAACACCTCTTTAAGTTTATCAATGGTGACCATCCCATCGAGTAGCCAGGAGCCATCTTCCCGTTGCACGATGGGGGACTCGTAGTCATGGTCGGCAAAGGGAATATCGCCGATTACCACTTCCATTACATCATTGAGGGTCACGAGCCCTTGCAAGATGCCATACTCATCGACAACAAGCGCCATGTGGGTTCCAGACTGCTGAAATACCTCTAGTGCCTTCAACGCTGTGGTGCGCTCGGGGACAAAGAGCGGCTTGCGGAAATTGTGCGTCAAATCCATCGGCTCGCCGTTGAGTGCACGGGGCAGCAAGTCTGTGACATAGGTGACGCCCAACACATTATCTAGATAATCCTGGCAGACCGGATAGCGACCATGCCCAGTGTCAATTAATTTCTTGCGGTTGATCTCTTCGGGATCATTGATGTCGAGCCACACGATATCCAAGCGAGGCGTCATCAGGGCGGTGATGTATTGATCGGCAAGATGGAACACACGCTCCACCATGTCTTGCTCGGCGGCTTCGAACATGCCAGCTTCTGCCCCCTGCCGCACCATGACCTTAATTTCATCTTCAGTGACAAATTGGTCTTCGTCGGCCATGGACTGAACGCCCAGAAGCGCCATCACAGCCTCTGTAGAGAGGCTCAGGAGATGAACGATAGGATAGGCGATCGCCGACAATCGGTTCATCGGTCGGGCAATGCGAATGGCGATCGCCTCTGGGTCGCTCAAGGCCAATCGTTTCGGCACCAGCTCCCCCAAAATCAACGAGAGATAGGCGGTGATCGCAACCACCAAGGCAAAGCCGAGGGGTTGGCTGTACTCTTCCAAGATGGGGATTGTAGCTAGCAGCTCGGCCAGCGTTCCTGATAGGGTTGCGCCTCCAACGGCCCCCGCCAGAATGCCAACGACCGTGATTCCCACCTGAATCGTGGCCAGAAAACGATTGGGCGAGGTTGCCAAATTGAGGGCGGCTTGGGCCCGGCGATCGCCTTTCTCTGCTTGGTCGGCCAGCCGAATCTTGCGAGCCGACACAATCGACATTTCCGACATCGCAAACAAGCCGTTTGCCAAGATTAAGATCAGTAGAATCAGAATTTCGAAGGAGACGGAGGACATTACCGTATGAGGTCGATCACAGGATCGTTAGAAGACTGAAATGAGGGGGTGAGAAGTAAAGGTACCACTGAGTGTCAAATCTATTCATTGACAGTAAACCCATTCACTTCATGCATCCGTGCAGTAAAGCCGTGACGAGAGTGGATATGGAGGGATCCATAGGATGCAAAAGGTGAACCAGGGTGAGAGGCATAATGAGTTCTGTTATAGACGAAAGTAGCATTCTCTGGCGATTGACACGGTCGTCTTCTGGATTGCAATCATCTTCCGGATAAAAGGCCTCCTCCGATTGAACCGCGTCTAATTGAACGGCTTCTGATTGAGATGAATGGCTCGAAATACGATGTTAAGTATTCTTTATCGACCGGCGAGTTGCTTTCTGTAACTCTAGCTAGGTGTAGCCCGATAGATTCGCTAATATGTATAGAGAGCGACGGACGTTATCCGTTTATCTCTTTTGCTGTAATGTTGGACTTTTGTAAGAGTTTTTTTGGAGGGTAGGCTTATCGCTACAAATCAGCTTGTGAATCGTCGCATCAAAGCACCCCAGGTTCTTTTGATCGACCATGAAAATGAAAACCGCGGTGTCATAGATACTCGCGAAGCGCTAAAAATTGCTGAGAGTGCCGGATTGGATCTGGTCGTCGTTTCAGATGGGAAAGAAGTCCCGGTCGCCAAGATCCTGGATCATGGCAAGCATCAATATCAGCAGAAAAAGCGGAAGCGGCAGCAGCAGCATGCCAAGCCCACGCTGAAGGAGGTACGACTGCGCCCCAATGTGGGTGAATCGGACTACAGCCTGCGCGTGAGTCGAGCCATTGAATGGCTGGAAAAAGGAAATGCTGTAAAGTTTCAGGTTCGTTTGCGCGGACGAGAACACCAGAACCGCGATCGCGCCATCGAATTGCTGGATCGCATCGTGAAGGATCTGGGTGATGCTGGCAACCTGCAATCTTTTGACAAGCGTGCCCTGATTGTGCAAATGACCCCCAGCTAATTGCCTCTCAGACCCCAGAGACTTCCGCTCTGACTCAGATGCGGGTCAATCATAATTGAAATCCCTGGGATCTTTTCGGTTCCAGGGATTTGGCCGTTTTTGGATAGGTATCTTGTTGCGATTATGGTCATGTCGCGGCTACACCATCAACGAATTCCCTCAGGATGACGCAAGTTTTGTTTCAGTTCCGCTGTAAGGGACTCTTAGCGAATGGAACTGATCTCAATTCTCTCAGAATCCGCACCCAATCATTACTTGAAACCCTTGCGCTGCGAGGGTTTCAAGTAATGATTGAATTTTGGTTCTCATCGCAATGGTATGAATTCGGGATCCCATGGGGCGATCGCCGTAGGAAATCCATACCTGCCTTATCAGAGGCTGGTTAAAGAATCGGGCGTTGCTTGTCAGCAATGCCCAGAACCAGCAACGCCAAGAATCGTGGGGGTAATGATTGAGTGTATGCGGTGCGCACAAAATCAACTTTTCAAACACCCTCTAAAATCTAAAGATGTGACCCTGGATATAGAACCTTGTCGCAGGTCACTCACTCACTTTCTCGCTCGTCCTCCCCGGCATCTATGGCTTTTTCGTCAATCGTTCGACTGATGGGGCGATCGCCCCTCACCTCTGAGCTGGTCTCCAAGCTGGCTCAGCAGCGATCGCTGCACCTCAATGGCATCGCCCGCATCCCCAAAGGTCTGGCAGTGTCGGCCCTGGCCCAGTCCCAAAAGCGTCCGTTGCTGGTGGTCGCCGCCACCCTGGAAGAGGCCGGACGCTGGACGGCACAACTAGAGGCGATGGGCTGGGCAACGGTTGCCTTCTACCCCACGTCAGAGGCATCGCCCTACGAACCCTTTGACCCCGAATCGGAAATGGTCTGGGGGCAGTTGCAGGTGCTGGCCGATCTGGTGACGGCTGAAGGTGAGTCCGATGCGGATGAGCGAACTGTCGCGGTCGTGACAACCGAACGGGCTCTGCAGCCCCACCTGCCACCGAAAGCTGCCTTCCGTCCGTTTTGCCTGACGGTGCAGACGGGCATGGAGCTAGATCTGGAGGGGATGAGTCGGCAATTGGCGGATCTGGGCTACGAGCGGGTGTCGCTGGTTGAAACCGAGGGGCAGTGGAGTCGGCGGGGGGACATCGTGGATGTCTTCCCAGTGTCGGCGGAATTGCCTGTGCGCCTCGAGCTATTTGGGGATGAACTGGACAAAATTCGAGAGTTTGACCCGGCCACCCAGCGTTCCCTCGACAGCATTAAGCAATTGGTGCTCACCCCCACCAGCTTCTCGCCGCTGATTGTGCAGGCGATCGCCCAAGGTGATGATCCCGACCGCCTTGCCACCTACCTCTCTAGCGAAGAACAGGAGCGGCTGGCCGCAGGGCAAAACCTGGAGGGTGCCCGACGATTTTTGGGACTGGCCTACGACCAACCCGCGTCGCTGTTGGACTACCTACCTGCGCAAACCCTGGTGGTCGTTGATGAGCCCGAACAATGCCGAGCCCATGGCGATCGCTGGTATGAACATGCTGAGGAGCACTGGCAGGAAGTCTCTGATGCCGCCGATTCGCCTCTCCCTGCCACCCATCGCACCACAGACGATTCCTTTGCCCAGATGGCGTTGCGCGACTGCGTTTATGTGTCGGAGCTGGCCGAGGAAAATCGTGGCCTCAACCTCTCCAGTCGGCCCATTGCGTCTACGCCCCACCAGTTTGGTCGTTTGGCTGAGTTGGTGCGACAAGAGCGCGATCGCAATTTCAGCGTGTGGATTGTGTCGGCTCAGCCATCCCGCTCGGTGGCGTTGTTGCAGGAGCATGATTGTCCCGCTCAGTTTGTGCCTAATCCGCACGACTATCCGGCGATCGATCGCCTGCAATCCCAAAAAACTCCCGTTGCGGTTAAGTACACCGGGCTGGCAGAGCTAGAGGGCTTCATCCTGCCCACCTTCCGCATTGCTATCATTACCGACCGCGAATTCTTTGGGCAACATACCCTCGCGACCCCCAACTACGTTCGTAAGCGTCGCCGGGCGGCCTCCAAACAGGTCGATCCCAACAAGCTACAACCCGGAGATTTCGTCGTCCACCGCAACCATGGCATCGGCAAGTTTCTCAAGCTCGAAAGCCTCACCGTTAACAACGAGACGCGGGAATATCTCGTTATTCAGTACGATGACGGAACCCTGCGAGTAGCAGCCGACCAACTCAACGCTCTGTCCCGGTTTCGGGGCATGGGCGAGGGCAAGCCTCACCTGAATAAAATGTCGGGCAAAGCCTGGGAGCGCACCAAGGGCAAAGTTCGTAAAGCGGTTAAAAAGGTTGCGGTTGATCTGCTCCAGCTCTACGCCCAACGGGCTCAGCAAACAGGTTTCTCTTACCCGGTCGATACACCTTGGCAAGAGGAGATGGAAGATTCTTTCCCGTACCAGCCTACGCCTGACCAACTGAAGGCGACCCAGGACGTGAAGCGGGACATGGAAGATGTCCGCCCGATGGATCGACTGGTGTGCGGGGATGTGGGTTTCGGCAAAACGGAGGTCGCCATCCGCGCTATTTTCAAAGCGGTGACCGCTGGCAAGCAGATTGCCCTGCTCGCGCCGACCACCATTCTGACTCAGCAGCATTATCACACCCTCAAAGAGCGTTTCGCCCCCTATCCCATCAACCTGGGACTACTCAATCGCTTCCGCACCGCCCAGGAGAAAAAGGATATTCTGCAACGGCTTAACACAGGGGAGCTAGATATTGTGGTAGGAACCCATGCGTTGCTAGGCAAAAGCGTGAAGTTCCGAGATCTGGGCTTGCTCGTGGTCGATGAAGAGCAACGGTTTGGGGTGAACCAAAAGGAAAAAATCAAATCCCTAAAGACCCAGGTGGATGTCCTCACCCTTAGCGCTACGCCGATTCCCCGAACGCTCTACATGGCCCTGTCTGGGGTACGGGAAATGAGCCTGATCACCACACCGCCGCCCTCTCGGCGTCCGATCAAAACTCACCTTTCCCCCTACGACCCGGAGATGATCCGCACGGCCATCCGCCAGGAGCTAGATCGCGGCGGTCAGGTGTTTTATGTGGTGCCACGGGTGGAGGGCATTGAAGAGATTTCGACGAAGTTGCGGGAAATGGTGCCGGGAGCGAGGTTGGCGATCGCCCACGGGCAGATGCAAGAGGGCGAGCTCGAATCCACTATGCTCACCTTCAGCAACGGCGAAGCGGATATCCTCGTCTGCACCACCATCATCGAGTCAGGGCTCGATATTCCCCGCGTCAACACCATTCTGGTAGAAGACGCCCAGAAGTTTGGTTTGTCCCAGCTGTATCAGTTGCGCGGTCGCGTCGGACGGGCGGGAATCCAAGCCCATGCCTGGCTCTTCTACCCGAAGCAGACTCAACTGACGGAAACCGCCCGTCGCCGTCTGCGTGCGATTCAAGAATTTACCCAGCTCGGCTCCGGCTACCAGCTTGCCATGCGCGATATGGAGATTCGGGGCGTTGGCAATCTCTTGGGGGCCGAGCAGTCGGGGCAGATGGATGCGATCGGCTTTGATCTCTATATGGAAATGTTGGAGGATTCCCTCAAGGAAATTCGCGGACAGGAAATTCCCCAGGTAGACGACACCCAGATCGACCTCAGCGTTACGGCCTTTATCCCCGCCGACTACATTCCCGACCTAGATCAAAAGATGAGCGCCTATCGGCAGATGGCTTCGGCGCAAACACCCGGCGAGCTGGCGCAAATTGCAGCGGAATGGAACGATCGCTACGGCCCGATTCCCAGTGCCACCGAGCAACTGTTGCGCGTGATGAAGCTCAAGCAAATTGCCAAGAAACTCGGCTTCTCCCGCATTCGCCCCGAAGGCAAGCAGCATGTCATGCTCGAAACGCCGATGGAGGAACCCGCCTGGAATTTGTTGAAGGAGAAGCTCCCCAGCCATTTGCAAGGCCGTTTTGTTTACACCCCCGGCAAAGTTACTGTGCGTGGGCTGGCCGTCCTCAGCATGGACCTGCAACTGGAAAATCTGCTCGATTGGCTGAGCCGGATGCAGGGAGCCATTCCCAAAGCCCTGCCTGTGTGATGGGATGAGCGACCATCCTCTCTGTACCCTTTCTGAGTACAGGACAAAACCCAGAAAGCCAGGGATTCATTTTTTTATCCTGTACTTCTGTAACCTCCTTAAGTTGGAGTTTCAACTACTACAAAAGGTCAGGATCTGAGCGATCGCCCACTGCTTTTGCAGCCCAAGTTATGACTTCAATCTATCCGGTGATTGGTGACATGATCATGAATTTGAATGCCCTGCGATAGCGAAGAGTTGTTGATTTATAAAATCTAATTAAATAGCTGTAAAATCCAACTGTCGGTTGCTTCCATCGTTTCGCAGCGGATGCACGCAACAGTTGAATTCTTCAGTCGGCTTTGATGTTATTTTTGCTCTTACCGTGCGCTAGCTCGCCAATCTCCTTCGATCGAAAGATTCATTAACTGGTTGTGTATTTAATACTGAGGGTGTTAGTGCATAAAGCAAAGGAAATATATGCGACCTCTGAACATTGGCTTGACTGAAGAGCAACGCCGTGGAGTTATTAGTCTTCTGAACAACGATTTGGCAGATGCCTATTTGCTACTCATTAAGACGAAGAAGTACCACTGGGATGTCGTTGGCCCGCAATTCCGAACTCTGCACGAATTATGGGAAGAACACTATGAGGTTCTGACCGAGAGCATCGACAGCATTGCTGAACGAATTCGTGCTCTGGGCGGCTATCCTTTGGGTACAGCAGAGAGCTTTTTGAAATCTGCTTCTCTTAAAGAGCATCCTGGTGATTTGCCCAACGCTCAGCAAATGGTTGAGCGTCTGGTTGATGACCACGAGCAAATTATTCGTAACCTACGCGATCATATCGATCAGTGTGGTGATGAGTTTCACGATGAAGGAACCGCCGATTTCTTGACGGGTCTCATGGAAGGCCATGAAGAGATGGCATGGATGCTGCGTTCTTTCATTGAAGGTCAGTCACTTGAACCCAGCGGCAAGACGCAATCGGTGAATGAGAAAACTCCTGTGCAAGTGTAAAACTGCATTAGCGTTTTTATCTTCTTGCTGATTAATCTGATTAATGGAAATGAATTAGCAAGCTGCTTTCTTTTTTGTAGCGATCGCCTTTACCTTTAGAGGTTGGGCGATCGCTGCATTGCGTTTATTGCATATCACCAAGCTCAAAAATTAATCTCAAGAGGTGCCTAGTACCTAAATAAATAACCGTAAAACCCAAATAACGTTTGTGCCCGCTGCTTTGCAGCGGGCACAAACGTTATTTGGGTTCTTCAATCGGATTTGATATAACCTGTCATTTTTCAGTCACGTTCATTTCTTACATTGTCCAGCAGAACGGCGGAAGCAAAACCAGCCTCTCCATATCCAAGGCTGGATATTACTAACAACGACAAGAATTTGAACCATGAAACGACTGATCGTATTTTCGACAATTTTGGCTGGATTAGCTGTTTATGGCGCAGCAGTCAACGTGCGTGCCCAAGAGTCTCCCTTCTCAGGAACCGTAGAAAGAGTATGGGAAGATGGCCTTCGACTCGATACGGGCGATCGCACCTTGGTTGTCGATACCTGGGCTCTGTGTGGAGATGCGACAGAAAGCTCTGTGGCTGAGGGCGATCAACTGACACTGACGGGAGAATTCGACGGTCGCGAATTCGATGTCTTCTCCATTGCAAATGCAGAAAACACCGCCGTTTGCCGTTCAGGTGATAGCCTCGAAGCCGTCAACGACCCAGCGGTTAACGTCCAGGCCCAAGGGTCTTCCTTCTCGGGAACCGTAACAAGGGTGTGGGAAGATGGACTGCGACTCGATACGGGCGATCGCACCCTAGTTGTCGATACCTGGGCTCTGTGTGGAGATGCGACAGAAGGCTCTGTGGCTGAGGGCGATCAACTGACCCTGATGGGAGAATTTGATGGTCGGGAGTTCGATGTCTTCTCCATCGCCGATGCGGAAGGCGCAACCGTCTGCCATACAGGCAATAGCTACGAATAAGATCGTCAGCCACGAATGGATGGCGATATAGTGACTTGTCTAGGTTGACGTGGGAATGGGTTTCGAACACCAACGCTATGAAACACAGAACTAGATAGTTTTTAGAACCCTCGTGCCGCGAGGGTTCTAAAAACGGCATTGCTGATTGCGGGGATGATTTTTTCTGATAAGGGGCGTAACTGCGCCCCTTATCAGAAAAAATCATCCTTAGATTCTGTACCCTCCAAAAAACTATCTAGAGTGGTGGTATAACGATGGTTTTCTGGTTGTGGAGCAGGCTATGGCTGATTCGCGTTTGAACATCCCTCCCTTTGCCCAGAGTTGTCTACAGGTAACCGGCAATGTCTGGTTTGCCGCTCAAACCCATCCGTTTGTGCAAGCGCTTGCAGATGGAAGTTTGCCTGTTGAGAACTTTCGCTTTTATCAGATGCAAGATGCCCGCTATCTAGAAGCCTTTACGGATGCTTGTTCAATTATCTCTGCGCGCTGTGTACAACCGGACGACAAGCTATGGTTTATTGATGCCGCCAAGCTGGCGCTAGTTGTGGAACGACAATTGCACACGGAGTATGGCAAGCAGTTGGGATACGACGCGACGGATATTGCCCAACTCACCCTAACCCCTAACAACCTGGCCTACCAAAATCACATGCTGGTGACCTGCCATCGGGGGGCGCTGTTAGAGGCGATCGCGGTTTTAACTCCCTGTCCTTGGTTGTATACCGAACTGGGGCAACGCCTACAGACGCAACTCGGTTCTCCTAGCGATGACCACCCCTATGTCAATTGGTTGCGCACCTATGCCGATGACGGGTTTGTAGCCTATACCAATACTCTGTTGGCCTATCTCGAAGCAGCTGCCCAAGAAAGTGGTGAACAAACCCGCCAGCGTGCCCAGCAAGCGTTTCTGACCAGTGTGCGATATGAATGGATGTTTTGGCAGCAAGCCTGGACCATGCAACCTTGGCCTGTGTAGTATGGTGCTACGCATTGAGGTAAAACCAATTATTTTCTTGAAAGCACCGCGCTGCGGTGCTTTCAAGAAAATAATTGGTTTTACCTCAATGCCTAAGGCTATGGCCAGTGGGAAGACGACAGTCCAGCTATCCTGCCACCACATAGCCACTTATATCAAATCCGGTTGAAGAACCCAAATATCGTTTGTACCCGCTGCTGTGCAGCGGGTACAAACGATATTTGGGTTTTACGGCTATTTATTTAACCGGATTTGATATTATGCAGGGTTCCAGAACTCAGGGATGATTTTCCGAGAAGGGAAAAATTATCCCTCAATCGGCAAAGCCGTTTATGCGGCTGTCAACATGGCTGGATTCAGTACGTCTTGATAGAAATTCTGCAATTGCTGGGTTGCGGCTGCCCAGCCCCACTTTTCTGCTTCCAGACGTGCATTCTGCCGCAGGGTATTCCGTTCTTCGGGATTGGCAAGAAGGCGTTGGGTCGCGGCGATCGCCCCTGCATCGTCTGCCGGGTCGAAGAGGTAGCCATTCACCCCATCCGTCACGATATCGGGGATGCCGCCAGCATTTGCAGCAATCACCGGACAACCCGCCGCCATTGCTTCCAATAGAACCAATCCCAGCGTTTCTGTACGGGAAGGGAAAATGAACGCATCCGCTGAGGCAAATGCTGCTCCCAGGGCTTCTCCAGTGCGATAGCCAGCAAAGTAGGTCGGAGTCTCAGCAAAGTAGGTTTCCAGTTCGGCGCGATGGGGGCCGTCGCCGACGAGTACCAGCCGAGCATTGGGAATCGCTTCCAGTACGGGCTTAATCCGTTCAATTTCCTTCTCCGCCGACAAACGCCCCACATACAGCAGTAAGGGCGAATCTGGATGCCCCTGCGACAATTCTGCTCGCACCTCACGGCTAGCCAGCTCTGGCTGGAACAGTTCGGTATCTACCCCTCGCTGCCATACCGCCACTCGCTCGATACCATGGCTGGTGAGCGCATCTTGCATGGCGGTTGAGGTGCAAAGGTTAATTTGTGCTTGGTTGTGCATCAGCTTCAACAACTCCCACAGCACTCCTTCCAACATCCCCAAACCATAATGTTCAAGGTACTTTGGCAAGTGTGTGTGATAAGAGGCGACCAGCGGCACATTCAAGGATTTTGCATAATACAACCCACCCAAACCCAACACAGCGGGATTAACTAGGTGAATCAGATCAGGCTTGAACATTTCCAGGGTTTGCCGCATCGATGGACGGGGCAAGGCTAGTTTTAGCTCTGGATAGAGAGGCAGCGGAAAGCCAGGAATACCACAGATTTGGGCTCCCCGATATTCCCGTAGTCCCCCATCTGGCGAAAACACTAGTACCTGATCGCCCATCCGTTGCAGATGGTCGACAGTATGGCTCAAGCGCGTCACAATACCGTCAACTTTGGGCAAGAAGGTTTCGGTGAATAGGGCAATACGCATAGACGCCGCGACTTGAATTCAACACAAATAAAACAACTGCTCCAAACAAAAGATCTGCGACCTATGAAGAAGTCGCAGATGTCACAAAAAGCCTTAGCCTTTCCACTTCACGCGGGGAAGAATTTCCTTCTCATTTACCCGCTCCTTATATTTCACTGCAAAGTTGAGCAGCGAATCTAACAGTGAGTCAGATAAGTAATGAGGGTCTAGACCCAGGTCAATCAGGCGGGTGTTCTTGGCATTGAAGTAGTGCTCTTCTAGTTCCACACGGGGGTTATCTAGGTGATTAACCTCAATACTCAGGTCGAGCTTGGCTCCTGCCTTTTGCACCATCGTGGCAATGTCGCCAATGCTGAACAGTTCGGTGAACTGATTGAAGACGCGGAACTCGCCTGCATTAGCCGGATTGTTGATGGCAATTTCGACGCAGCGCACAGTATCGCGGATATCGAGGAAGCCGCGGGTTTGTCCGCCTTTGCCGTATACCGTGAGCGGATGACCGATCGCCGCCTGGATACAGAACCGGTTCAGTGCGGTACCAAACACGCCATCGTAGTCAAGACGGTTGATCAGCAGTTCATCCATGCCCGTTTCATCCGTCAGCACACCATAGACGATGCCCTGATTTAGGTCGGTTGCCCGCAATCCCCAAATTTTGCAAGCGAAGTGAATGTTATGGGAATCGTGAACCTTGCTGAGGTGGTAGAAGGAACCGGGCTGCTTCGGATAAGGCAATGTGTCCTTGCGTCCGTTGTGTTCGATGGTGATATAGCCTTCTTCGATGTCGATGTTCGGCGTACCATATTCGCCCATCGTGCCAAGCTTCACCAAATGGCTGTTGGGGAAATGCTCATGCATGACATAGAGCAGATTGAGCGTCCCAATGACGTTGTTCGCTTGGGTAAGAACAGCATGCTCTCGGTCGATCATCGAGAAGGGAGCCGATCGCTGTTCCCCAAAGTGGACAACGGCATCAGGCTGAAACTGCAGCATCGCCTTTTGCAAAAATTCATAATTGCAGAGGTCGCCAATGAAGAGGTCGATGCTCTTGCCCGTGAGGTCTTTCCAGCGCTGAAGTCGTTGTTGGATGGGAGCAATTGGGGTCAGGGTGTTAATGCAAAGCTCGTTGTCCCAATGTCGCCGCACAAGGCTATCTAGGATCCCTACATCATGCCCATGATTCGACAAATAGAGGGCGGTCGCCCATCCGCAGTAACCATCACCACCAATAACAAGGACTCTCATTTGCTTCAGCCATACTTTACGAATACTCCGCTAAATCTATCAGGTTTGTGTCCCCTTTGACTCATTCGAGTTTTTAATGGCAACGCTTTTATTGTCAGCAGGTGTGAGCATTGCGGAGTGAATTTGGCGCAGACCTAAGGATAGAAGGGACATTCTGGCAACAGCAGTTGTACGCGTTCTATGCTTTCTCCGTAGATAAGTAGCCTTCGACGAGCAAATCTGACCCGATCGC
Source organism: Vacuolonema iberomarrocanum LEGE 07170 (assembly GCA_015207365.1). GTDB lineage: Bacteria > Cyanobacteriota > Cyanobacteriia > Elainellales > Elainellaceae > Vacuolonema > Vacuolonema iberomarrocanum. Next base: position 4,031 of record JADEXA010000001.1, on the reverse strand, counting down.
TTCCCATTGCAATCGCTCTAGCGGCAAGGCATCCGTCATGCGGGCCAAGCCGAGTTCCCCGACTGGAGACGGAGCTTGCTCGCCCCCGATGATTTTGGGCGCGATGAAGGCGAGGACTTTTTGGATGCATCCATCAGCGATCGCCCGTGCCGCCAAGGTTCCACCACATTCCCATAGCACCGCAAGGCTACCGCGCTCGTAGAGATGAGCATGGGCGATCGCCGGGGTTACCTCGTCTAGGCCAATCACCTCAACGCCTTGCGTTTCGAGGATGGCCTGCTTCTCTGGATTGGCTCCATGGGTTGTAAACACCAGGGTGGGCACTTCAGTGGTGTCCCATAAATGCGCCGCGTCCGGCAAATCCAGATGACGGCTCAGCACTACCCGCAACGGATTGTGTCCCATGCCGTGGCTGGTCAACCGGGGATTGTCGCGCCGCACCGTGTTGCCTCCGACCACCACCGCATCGCAGCCCGCCCGCAGGTTATGCACCCGATGGCGTGAATCTGGCGTCGTTACCCAGGCACTATGCCCGGTCGAAGCCGCAATTTTGCCATCCAAGGTCATAGCATATTTCAAAATTCCAAAGGGCTGCTGCTGCAAAATACGATGCACAAACGCCTCATTCAACCGCTGACATGCCGCTTCCTCTAACCCAACGGTGACCTCAATGCCTGCTGCTCGAAGTCGGGCAATTCCACTGCCCGCCACTTTGGGATTGGGATCAACCATACCGACGACGACCCGTGCGACTCCAGCTTGAACCAACGCTTCAGAGCAGGGAGGTGTTCGCCCAAAGTGATTACAGGGTTCCAGATTGACATACACTGTTGCCCCTTGTGCTTGGTCGCCCGCTGCTCGCAGCGCAAACACCTCAGCATGGGGTTCCCCTAACTTGGGATGAAACCCTTCGCCAATCACCTGGTTATCTTGCACCACGACCGCCCCCACCATTGGATTGGGGGCGGTTTGTCCCCGTGCCTGCTGTGCTAATTCCAGGCAGCGCCGCATCATCGCCACGTCAAAGGGCGCTGGGTCACGATCGGTCATTGGCTTCCATTCCTGAGAGATGGCTTGAAGCGTCCTGAAAGGAGTGGATCTGTCTGGTGTGTTGGGCTCGACCCATCAACCGTGATCAAACAGCGTCTCAAAAGGAAATGATGAGGTAACCATCCTGGAACTTAGCTCCAGTCACCTGGTTTCCCTTCAATTCTTGGGGTAGAGACAGGTTATGCCGTTGATCGCCAGCTTCCACCGTGACTTCGGGCCCGTACTGGGTCAGTTTCACTTGGGATTTGTCGAACCCCGGCAAGAAAAGAGCAACCTTGCGTTCTGCCAGATTAACGGACATTGCCCGAGGAACTTGGGTCGCATCGGTGAGGTTAGGCAAGGCTTCCACGAGCGGTTGCCAGCCCCGTCCGGGATAACTGGGAATGGGAGTGATTGGCAAAGGCTGGAGTTCCTGAGCCGCTTGTCCCGTTTCGGACGATTGATTCACCAGCACTCCCCCGACCGTCAAACCGATCTGCTGCGCGGCTCCCCAAAGGTATTTGGCGGTGGCGATCGCCACCTCATCATCCGTCGTCACTAGATAGGCCAACACCCGCTCGGGGCTGGTCACTGCCGCCTTGCCATCATCCAGCATATTGTTTGCCCGCGCCGCTTCTGGGTTAGAAAAGAGGTCGCCTGACCAATCCACGTTCAGCACGGCACTACTTACCGGCTGGATAAAGGGGGAGAGGGCTTTGTAAAAATCTGAATCCGTCAACACCTTACGGAAGCGACGGATGTACCAACTGGCAATCTCTGGCATTCCCAACATCCGTAGCGTGGTTTGGTCGCCATCGCCATCATAGATAAGAACATCGTATCTGCCGCTCGCATCAAACTCTCGCAGGGCGTTCAGCGCTAGAGCCGTGTCCATTCCCGGCAAAATACCCAACTCCTGAGCAAAGACCTTCTTGAGAAATGGACTGCGAATGTATTTAGCTTCCTGCGCTTTGAGCTCATCCCACGACCGCTCCAGCAGCACCGTAGTTCGGAACTGCACGGCCTGCACATTAGGAGCAACCTCCTGGGGGTCGATGCCAACCGCAGATCCGAGTAAATGCTCGAACGCGCCAGAGGGATCTTGGCTCGCCAGCAACACGCGCTTTCCCTGGGCAGCGAGTTGATGGGCAGCAGCGATCGCCACCGTTGTGCGCCCTGTGCCGCCTTTTCCCAGAAACGTGAGAATCAAACTCATGCTTCATTCATTCCTTTAATAAAGTGCTCCTGATGGGAGCCAATTACGAATCCTTCACCCAATTGGGGCAAGTTCATCTTCGAAATACCAGGTCGAGAACCCATCATCAAACTTGACAACGAATCCAACCCCGCTACCATCCGTCATCTTGTAATCTTCGATCACTCCGGTCTGCCCGAGGCGTTGAATGATCGCTTGATTGGTTCGATCCCGTAGCCGCTGTACGCGCACCTTTTGACCAACTTCCATGTCTGCCGTAACTACCCGCATAACAAAACAAACATTGCCAGTGTATCAGCGTATTGTCTCCTCTCAGTGGGTTTTTCGAGGATGAGCAACCCCTGACCACTTTGCTACCGACTCGGGTTAAAGTGATGCAGGTATTTTGTGCAGAAAAACCTATGCTGGCAAAACGAATTCTCCCTTGCTTGGACGTAAAAGCAGGACGGGTCGTCAAAGGCGTAAACTTTGTTGATCTAAAAGATGCCGGTGATCCGGTTGAATTGGCACAGGCATACAACGATGCCGGAGCCGATGAACTCGTCTTTCTGGACATCACAGCCACCCACGAAGATCGAGACATCATCTTTGACGTAGTGTATCGAACAGCAGAGCAAGTCTTCATCCCTCTGACGGTAGGGGGAGGCATCCAATCCTTAGAAACTATTAAGAAATTGTTACGGGCTGGAGCCGATAAAGTCAGCATCAACTCTTCGGCCGTGCGGGATCCCGATTTTATTAACCGAGCGAGCGATCGCTTTGGGGCGCAATGCATCGTCGTTGCGATTGATGCCCGTCGTCGAGACAATTCCCAAAATCCGGGTTGGGATGTATATGTGCGCGGTGGACGCGACAACACGGGTTTAGATGCGCTGGAATGGGCCGCAGACGTCGCAGAACGCGGTGCAGGGGAAATTTTGCTCACAAGCATGGATGCCGATGGAACCCAGGCAGGCTATGACCTAGAGTTGACAAGGGCGATCGCCCAGCGGGTTGGAATTCCCGTTATCGCCTCTGGTGGAGCCGGAACCTGTGACCATATTTATCAGGCCCTGACAGAAGGTAAAGCTGAAGCGGCATTGCTGGCATCCCTCCTCCATTACGGGCAACTTACCGTTAGCGAAATCAAAACCTATCTCACTGATAAGCAAATTCTGGTGCGAAACTAGAGCCACCTTCCTGAGGAACTGTTACAATACGAAACAAATAAAACATTTTTTTGTGTTTGTACAACAGTTGTCTCTTTTCCATAAATGTTTCTTATCTTGCTCGTCGTAATTGTCCTTGTTGGTTGGGCACTGCATCTGATGCAGCAGGCGATGGATCATCGTGAGTTTTCTCTCATGCTCGCAGGTTTCCTAGTTTCCGCTGCTGCCGCTGCTCTTGTCAGCGTCTATTTCCTTATGGGCGATTTCATGGGCTATATGAACCAGATCGCCACACAGACGGAATTGAACGCTGAGTATTACGAATACGCTGGCTTTGTCTTCCCCGCTGAGCTCGTTATTGAGGATAACAGCGGCCAGCAAATCGAGGTCGCTGACTCTACCAATTATTTTTCTGCGACTAATTAGCTTGAGTTTGCATTCAGGTGCAACTCTGTTAATTCGGCATTGCAGAATCCAGGGATGATTTTTTGAGAAGGAGCGCGTAATACGCGGTATTTGTTTAGCGTCGGGTCTTCGTTTTCTAACGCGAGAAGGATGCGCAAACAGATAGTGGGCTTATAGGGTTTAGGCGGAACGTTACCCCATCCACCGATTGATACCGTGTTGTCCCCTTGTGA
>JADEXA010000019.1 GCA_015207365.1 Vacuolonema iberomarrocanum LEGE 07170 | reverse complement strand
CCCCGACGATGAGCCGCCACCGCCACCGCCGCCCCCACCGCCGCAAGATCAACAACCCGAGGACGAAGCGGAAGAACCGGAAGAGGAGGAACCCGACGAGGAGCAAGAGGAACCGGACGAACCAGATGAACCGCCGAGTGTGCCGGAAGAGTTTGTGTTTGACCCGGAAGGCGTCATCCTCGATCCATCGGTGTTGTATTTTGCTCAGATGTCTCAAAAGCGAGGCAAAACGGGATCCCAGGGGCTGATTTTTTCGGAAGATCGGGGGCGTTACATTAAGCCCATCCTGCCTCGGGGTGCGGTGCGCCGCATTGCGGTGGACGCGACCCTGCGGACAGCGGCTCCGTACCAGCGATCGCGCCGCCTCCGCCACGAAGCCAGCGCCACCCAGGCTACAGAGAGTCGCCGTCGCGTCTTTGTCGAAGAGTCGGATATTCGCGCAAAACGTTTGGCCCGTAAAACGGGCTCCCTCATCATTTTTGTGGTCGATGCCTCGGGGTCGATGGCGCTGAATCGGATGCAGTCTGCCAAGGGCGCGGTACTCCGGTTGCTGACCGAAGCCTACCAAAATCGCGATCAGGTAGCGCTGATTCCGTTTCGAGGCGAGCAGGCGGAGGTGTTGCTGCCGCCGACGCGCTCCATTGCTTCTGCCCGTCGGCGTCTAGAACGGATGCCCTGCGGTGGCGGGTCGCCCCTCGCCCATGGCTTGACCCAGGCGGCACGGGTGGGGATGAATGCTCGCCAGTCCGGAGATGTGGGGCAAGTGGTGGTTGTGGCGATCACCGATGGACGCGGCAATATTCCCCTATCGCGATCGCTGGGGGAACCTCAGCTCGACGATAAGAAGCCCAATATCAAAGAAGAGCTGCTGGAGATTGCCACCAAGATCCGGGGACAGGACATGCAAATGTTGGTGATTGATACCGAGAGTAAGTTTGTTTCCACTGGATTTGCCAAAGAGCTAGCAAAGCAGGCCGGGGGCAACTACTATCACCTGCCCAAAGCGACGGATCAGGCGATCGCTGCTGCCACCATGGGAGCCTTGAGCGACGCCAAAGGCCGCTAGCTCGAACGCATATCTACCCATGAACTTGATATTAGAAACCCAGGCATTGCCTGGGTTTCCAATATCAACCTGAATTTTCATTTATAGCGGTGTGCAACCGCGTCAAGCACAGAAATGGATGTGTGTGGGCGCAACGCGCCCACACACATCCGTACTTAACTAACGCGCATAGCGCTATAGACGCATAAGCGCAGCAGGTGATCAGGGGAGCCAGGGATATTGGCGGAAATTGGGGGGGCGTTTCTCCAGAAATGCCTGCTTGCCTTCCGCGCCCTCTTCCGTCATATAGAAAAGCAGGGTGGCATTTCCGGCTAGCTCCTGCAACCCCGCTTGCCCGTCGCAGTCGGCATTGAAGGCGGACTTTAGACAGCGAATGGCGATCGGGCTTTTCTGCAAAATCTCCTGTGCCCATTGAATGCCCTCGGTTTCTAGCTCATCTACGGGCACAACGCAGTTGACCAATCCCATATCTAGGGCTTGCTGTGCGTCATACTGGCGACAAAGGAACCAAATTTCCCGTGCCTTTTTCTGCCCGACGCTGCGAGCTAGATAACTCGCGCCAAACCCGCCATCGAAGCTGCCCACTTTCGGCCCTGTCTGGCCAAAAATAGCGTTGTCTGCGGCAATTGTTAGGTCGCAGACAACATGAAGCACATGCCCTCCGCCGATCGCATAGCCCGCCACCAGTGCAATTACCACCTTGGGCATCGAACGAATTAACCGCTGCAAATCCAGCACGTTCAGCCGGGGGACGCCAGCATCATCGACATAACCTGCGTCCCCCCGCACACTCTGGTCACCCCCAGAGCAAAAGGCATACTTGCCATCGGTATGAGGGCCAGCCCCTGTCAGCAACACAACCCCAATGCGGGTATCTTCGCGGGCATTGCTGAAGGCGGTATAGAGTTCGGTAACGGTTTTGGGGCGGAACGCGTTCCGTTTGTGGGGACGGTTAATTGTAATTTTGGCGATGCCGTCTGCTTTGTGATAAAGGATATCTTCAAAGGTTCCGACGGGTTGCCATTCGACAGTCATAGGCAGAGATGCAAAGGCGCTGAAACCACGGCTGAGCGCCATAAAACAACCCCCTCACTATCCCACAAACCGGGCATGAATCCGATCCTCTCCGAGAACGAATTTGTTTGCAGTCGCAGTTTTGATTGCTGACGAGCCGTTTAACCACGACGGACATATTTCTGCTGGAGCTTGGCGCAGACGGCGGCTCAAGCACTTGCCAGCAGGGCAAGGCGTTCCATATTGGGATAAATCCGATGAGCCAGACGATGTAGAAGGCTTGAAGCTGGCTGGAAGGAGGTGGGATGCGTCAAGTCAGCAAGGTTAGGAAGGGCATCGAGATGGTCGATATCTTGATCGGTGAAACTCGCTTCGAGGCAAGCCTGGTAGGGTTGGGGGATACGCAGGCGCTGGGCGATCGCCCGCAGGTACAGCCGTGTCTGGATGCCGAAATCTGTCCCTGCGGTTGCCATGTCGTAGCCCAGCCCCAGCAGGAGTAGCCGCTCGGACTCGCTCAAGGCCGATGCCAGTAACAAGAACAGCTGAGGCTTGAGATAAAGCTGGTCATGCTCGATCCCTTCAACCAAGGCTTGTACCAGATGAGGCGAGAGTACCCCGTTTTGCAGGGCTGCATCCAGCACGCTCTGCAAGTAAGGCTCGTTTTTAGCTCCAACCTGCTTGTTGAGAGCCATAATCCCAGACAGCAACGTCACTGAGGTTGCTAGAAAAATTAAGCCTGAGTCCAGGACGATGGGATCAATGGGTTGGCCAGAGAGATGAGCCAGAAGTGCTTCTGGGGTTGAGATTTGGGGGACGGTGGGAGAGTCTGTGTTGACTAAATGAATGGGTTGTTCTGTGGATCTGGACAGTTGAGAATGAGAAGTGCACGAGGTCATAACAATCAATGTGTGCCGATTTTCAGAAGTAGATGACCCTATAGAAGAGAAAGTTAAGAAATAGAAAATAGCATCGAAACTAAGGGGCAGTTTGTCCGGAGGTATAGAACTCTGTCAATGTGGAATTCCGCAAGTTTATAGAGACTTTAACTTGTGTGACGGATTGTGGCGAAAGATGTGGTGATTTATAGCGGGGCTTCGTCGTGAGCGATCGCCCCCCATCTGGCTTTGAGCCACTGGGCATTGGCTTTGCGATCGCACCGAACTTCCAGCAGGCGCACCCCCGCCGCAGGCAGGGAATGCAGGCAATCTGCCAGGGCATCCCAAGTGTTCATCACTTGATGTTCGATAGTGTAGGTCGCGGCAAGGTGGGCAAAATCGACGGCTTGGGGTGTGGCGAAAAACTCCTCAAAGGGTGGATCAAACTGGGCGATCGGCAAAGTTTCAAAGATGCCGCCCCCGTGGTTGTTGATTAGTACGATGGTGAGGTGCCCCTGGAATTTGGGGAGCAGCAAGAAGCCATTGGTGTCGTGCAGCAGTGCCAGATCGCCGGTCAGTAGGACACTGGGAGCTTGGCGATGGGCCAGACCCAGCGCCGTGGAAAGGGTTCCGTCGATACCGTTTGCGCCGCGATTCACATACGGTGTCACTCTGGAGTTTCCCGGTTTCCAGAACCACTCCATGTTTCGCACGGGCATACTGTTGGCAACGAAGAGAGGGGTCTCTACGGGTAAATACTGAGAGAGCATCCAGGCAACTTTGCCCTCGATCCATGTTTCGGTCGTGATGAAGGTTTGGTCGATGGAGTGGCGAAACTGTTCCTCCGTTTGATGCCAGCGCTGACGATAGGTGTCGGGAGCAGGTGGTGTTTGTTTCAGGTGCTCCACAAAGACTTCAATGGAGCAGCGGAGATGGGTTGTGCGGAGATGCAGGGGGTCGAGGTTGCGATCGCCCACATCCACAATCCATTGCAGTGGTTGGGTCTTCTGCAACCACTGCCGCAACACCTTGCTGGTGGGCGTTTCACCGATACGAATAATGAGTTCTGGTGCGAGTTCCTTGGCTAAGGAGGGCTGTCGCAGCATGAGATCGTAGGTAGAAATCAACCCAGGAAAGACATCCAGGTAATTGCGGGCTGGGGATAGCCCCTCGGCCAAGATGGGAAATCCGGTGAGCTTGGAAAGATGGGCGATCGCTTCACAATACCGTTGGGGATCTCGAGGTTGCGCCACGCCAGCAACAATGATGCCGCGATCGCTCTGGGGCCACTGCGGGTGTTGGAATGATGCTGTCGACGCCTGAGCTATTGGCTCAACAGGCTGAAGAGTTGCAAAAAATGTCTCGGCATCAAACGCCTGTTCCAAGGCGATCGCTTCCGGTTGGGCGATCGGAGCCAGAGGATCGCGAAACGGACAGTTGAGATGCACCACCCCCGCAACCGGATACTGAGTGTGCTCCCATGCCTGCCGCGCCGTCTGCCGCACATAGGCCAGCATTGAAGACGCCAACGAAGGCAGTGCTAGCTCAAAGAAGGCATTGGGATAGCTGCCATAGAGCTTTTGCTGGTCGATGGTTTGCCCGGCGTTGCAGTGGCGTAGCTCCGGGGGGCGATCGCCCGTCAAAACCAGCAACGGCACCCGACTTTCCCGCGCCTCTATGATGGCGGGGAAGAAGTTAGCTCCTGCCGTTCCGGAGGAGCAGATTAGAGCTGTGGCTTTCCCCGATTGCTTCGCCAAGCCCAGAGCAAAGAAGGCAGCGGAACGCTCATCCAGCACGGGAATCGCTTCGATAGCGGGATGTTGGGCAAAGGCGATCGCCAAGGGAGCCGACCGCGACCCTGGACATACGACAGCGGTTTCCAACCCCAACCGCCACAGCGTTTCTGCCATTACAGACGCCCAGACCAGATTCACATTCCGAAAATCCATTCAGCCCAACCTTTCCACCTGCCGAAAATCCATTTCCCCGACCTATTGTGACCGTTAGAGCGCCATCGTGGTCGCATTGCTCAGATTTATGTGGAACTCCTGTGAACGATCACCTAAGTTGTCAGGTGCTATTAAACCTAAGATTCTAAAAACCTGCACCGCCCGCAGCGCGGGCGGTGCAGGTTTTTAGAATCTGGTTTTTTATCGTGCCGAGCTACTTAGCAATTGACATTGGACGACAGGCTAAGCTATATTTAGAACGAGCGCTCGAAATAAAGCGATCGCTTCTCCGAACCTCAGCTACCCGTTTAGATTGTCTGTCGGCAATATGTTTAGATTGTCTGGCAGTAACCTGTGAGATTGCTCAAAACTTGGATGACCTAAGGGAATGCCAAAGATCGTTGACTCCGACCAATATCGTAAAGAACTGCTCCGCAAGGCCTTTGACCTGTTGGCGGAGAAGGGCTATGCGAAGGTCACAACCCGTCAACTATCAAAGGAGTTGGGCATTTCCACCGGGGCTATGTACCACTATTTCCCCAGTAAACAGGCACTGTTTGAGCAAATGGTGGAAGAACTGTGTCAGCAGGATATGATTGCGTTACGAGAGAAGGTTGCGGCGGGTAATACGCTGGCCGATCGCCTAAAGCGGTTGGGACAGTTTCTGATCGACAACGAGACCTATCTTGTAAAGCAAATCACTGTTTGGGTCGACTTCTGCACCAATGTGGAGGCCGATGAAATTCTGAATAATGCTGTGTTTGACCAAGTGGAGGATCGTTACTGGGATACGATCGCCCAAGCTCTCAACCTCCATGACCGGACGCTCATACAGTTCATTTGGACGCTGATCAGTGGTGTTGTGCTGGAGCAGGTAGGTGGCTTCAGTCGGATCAGTTTTGCTGAGCAGGTTCATCTCTTGGTTGATATGCTGACGGTTTACCTGGAAGCAGGGCTTCCGGATGAACTGTCTAGCAAAACGGGGTGATAGAGAAGGAAATTTTTTTGGCCTTTATTTCGAACGAGCGCTCGGTTTGGTTCTGACTATATTTCATATTGCAAGCTCAAAATCTCAAACTCAAAAGGAATTGGAGGATACTCTCATGAACTGGACAGACCATTTTCTCCCTCGCGCATATAGAAAAGCCACTCACCCAGGTGCAGCGTCACACTCCCTGTCTGACTCTGTTCTGGCTACCGTTCGCGAATTGCAAGAAATGCCTGCTTTCCAGGGATTCTTGGTGCTGATGGCTGACAACTACAGCTTGGAATCTGTCGAAGAAATGGCAAAAATCTTGCTGGAAACGCCCTCCTTTGAGCGTGCAGTCACCCACCTCCAGCAGGATCCTGCCGCCGCCGCCATGATTGCGGAGCGTTACATGGCTCCGCCCCATGATCTGGATACGTTGCTGGACTGCCCTCCGGATTCTCTGGGCTATCTCTACGCCAAGGAAATGAAGGCGAAAGGGCTCCAAGCCGAAGATTTGTATGTCCAAATCCCGATTGTGTCTGAGGCCAGCTATGTGGAAGCAAGACTGAGCCAGACCCACGATATCTGGCATATCGTCACAGGCTTTGATGTCAGTGAGATGGGAGAGATTGGTTTGCAGGCATTCCATCTACCCCAGTTTCCCTATCCGCTAGCGGTGACCTTGCTTTCGAGTAGTTTGATGGCTACGCTCCTATTCCAATCCTATGAATTAACCCAGCTATTGGAGGCGATTCGCCAGGGTTGGGAGATGGGACATGGGGCCAAACCTCTGTTTGCTCAGAAGTGGGAAGAGGGGTGGGACAAACCCCTCGCAACTTGGCGCGAGGAGTTGAATATTCAACCGATGCCTACGGCGATCGCGGCGTAAGCTTTCCACCAACCATGGCTACACCGTTGATGTTGCTGAGGTCCTGTTGCCGAGCCAACTCTTGTTAACGCAAATCACTTGAGTTGTGAAAGTCAGTTTCTGGATCTGTCATTCCGTTCAGGGCTGGGGAAACTTCAGCAGCATTAACGTGATGAGTTGCAACCAGAATTTTGGGTGTAGCCAGCTCCCGGGCTCAGGCAGGTTTTGAGAAAATCAGGATATGCTGTTGGGGCAGAATTTCCAATGTTTCTGTCCATTCCAGTCCCACATTTGCCATTTCGCGCTTGACCTGGGCTTCTGTCATTTTGTGGAGGCGTTTGATCGGCAGGAACCAATTTTCGCCGCGATACTCGACCAACACGACCCGACCGTTGGGTTTGAGCGATCGCACAATGCCCTGCATCATTTCATAGGGATACTCGAATTCGTGATAAGCATCCACCATAAACGCCAGATTCACCTGTTCATCTGGCAAGTTGGGATTGTCGGCTTCCCCCAGAATGGGCTCAACATTTTCAATCTGGTTGATGTCCTGAAAAAACTCCAGCATATCCAGCATTTCGGGCTGAATATCGACGGCTAGAACTTTGCCTTCTGGTACCTCTGTGGCGATGCGGAAGCTCATATAGCCAGTGCCTGCGCCAATGTCGGCAACCACATCGGTGGGTTCAAGCCTGAGGGCGTCAATCAAAAGTTGGGGTTGTTCCGTAACTTCGCGATCCGGACGTTCTAGCCATGCGGCACCCCGGTGTCCCATGTAATGCGCAATCTCCCGCCCTAGATAGACTTTTCCGGTGCCGTCGGGATCATGCACCGCGCGGTAGTTATAAACCTTTGCAGCGTTGTTGGGCTGAGAGGGAGCAAGTAGAGGTTTGAGTAAAGGCTCGGCGATCGCTCCTGCGCTTCCTCCAAACCAACCCACACCAGCAACCAAAATGGCCACGCCAATCACAAGACAACGGACAAACCAAGGTTTTGGGAGTCTTCCCTCTAGATTCGTGCGAGGATTTGCACGTTGACGATCTGTGCGATTGGTTTGAGGTCGAGCTGTGTGTGGGTAACCGCTCATGGGGAAAGAAACTCCGTTATATCTGGCTGCCAGCGATAAGCCTTTAGATCTATTGAACCATTGGGGCGAAACGGTATGCCTTCGGCCTCAAGCAAGACCCGCTGCAAGTGGTCATTGCCATAGCGCACTGGAGACTCTGACACACGCCCTTGGGCATTGATCACGCGGTGCCAGGGAACGTCGTCATCCTCCACAACCCGATACAGGGCATACCCGACGAGTCGTGCACGTCCTGGCAAGTGTGAGAGATCAGCAATTTGCCCATAGGTCGCGACTCTACCATAGGGAATTTTGCGAACCGTTTCGTAGATGACCTCGTAGGTTCTCTTCACCATATCCTGAATGCCATTGTGGAGCTTGACGGCGGCACCTGAACGTTCAGCCGTGATAGGAAACAGGGACAGAAGACGCAGAAATGTCAGTTGGGCTGTTGTGGCTCTCTTCGCCTTAGTGCGATCGCCTTCTCTGCTACGTTCTTTTGCTTTATCAGTTTCCCTTTCCTTCACCCTAGAATGCAACCGCGAGCTTTGCCTGTCATTTCGGAGGCAAACGTATGACAATTGGAAAAAGTGTCACGCGCTACTCGACAAAACTGAGCAGACTTTGTAGGTTAGTTAGTGAAAGTGTGAGGAGTGCGAAAAGTCTCCGGGGTCGAAACAAGGCAAGACTCCCGGAGGCTTTTTTTATTTTTTACGTTTCATTCACGTGAGAAATTGCTGCCCTTGTAAGGATTTTTCTCGCTCTCTTCTAACATTATTCGCTGTGTTGCGGTGCCTATGCATGTCAGCGCTTTGGGTTAAGAGAGTGGCAGCCATACTTCAAAGGCTGTACCTCTAGCTGGAGAAGCTGGGGCGGTTGATGCAGGTGTGGTGGGCGATCGCAGCACCAGCGAACCGCCATGCTTCGCGGTTACAATCTGATAGCTCAGGGCCAGACTGGTTTCCTGCGTTGTCCGCTGCTTTACCGAGAAGGAATGGCGGATTTGAGCGTATTCTTCTGGTGAGAGCCCCAAGCCATCATCCGCAATGGTGATGACGACCCAGCGTTGGTTGGAGGGTTCACCCGCTCGGGGGTTACTAGATTCCAGACGTGTTTTAACGGTGATGCAGGGTTGGGCGTCTGCGGTCGTCGATGCAATTGGCTGCCACTGCGCTTTAAGTGCTGGATTGAGCAGCGTTTCTACAGAACGGGTCAGCAAGTTGATAAACACCTGGCTCAGCTGCCCGACAAAGCAGGGAATGGGGGGAATCGGTTCATACTGGCGCACGATACGGATGCGCCCGGTCAGATGGTGCTCGAGCAGGAGCAGCAGGCTATCCAGGCAGCCATGCAGGTCGGCAGGCTTGGGATAGACCTCGTCGATATGGCAGAAGTTTTGCAGGCTAACGGCAAGGGTTTTGAGGCGATTGGCTCCAGATTGGATGCTTTGTAGGATGTGGGGGATATCCTGCGTGAGATAGTCGAGCTCCAATGTTTCTTCCATCCGGACGATCGCCTCTGGCTTTTCGTCCCAGTGCGCTTGATAGGTTGCCAGTAATTCCATTACCTGGTTGCAATATTCTGATAGGTGCGCCACATTCCCCCAGATAAAACCGACTGGATCTAGGATTTCGTGCGTGACACCATCCACCAGCCGTCCCAGTGCTGCCATTTTCTCATGTTGGATCATTTGCAGTTGCATCCGCTCGTAGCGCACCTGGGTCTGGAGACCGCGAATCTGCCAATCTGCCAGGTAAATCTCGTGAATGTTGAGAAGGCAGAGGGTACCATCAGACTGTTCCACCAGAATAGGCTCCTGGCGCTGGTCGGGCGATCGCCGTAGAGCCTGCCGCGCCGCATTGAGGATTGAGGTTGAGGCCGGTAGGCGCAGGGCGGGATAGCGAGCATAGGTGTGCAGCATCCAGAGCGATTGCGTCAAGAACAATTCCGTTCCTTGGGGACGCAGCAGAAATTCCAAAAAGCGTTGCCGCGAAATGATGCCAAGGGTGTCGCCATTGTCCTGCAGGATCACCCCTGGTAGGTCAGGATGGTGCTGAAAAATCTGCGCCAACTCATACCCTAGCCGCGTCGGTGCGATCGCCAGTTGATATAACGGCAGATCTGACAGAACCGACTCAGGGCCTATCCCATTAGGAGATGCCTCAAATCGTTCAGGGCGGGGCAAGGCTGAATGAGGACTATGCATAGAGATGTGCCGATTGTTTGTCAAAATGCAAAAACACTCGTGAAGCAAGCCCTACGACCTAGACAGTTCTTGCCTCAGAGAGATTGAGGACAACGTTCGCGGAAAAGTTCCCCTAAATCTGCCTATCAAGACGCCAGCCAAACTGGCTTTGTTTTCGTCTCTGACGTTAGTTTGCCCACATACGGCCTTATTCTTTGGCTTCGCATCGAGAATTTCGAGTTTATCGCGACAAATATAACCAGCAGAAATCATCTAGCCAGCAGGACTCATCGTCGCGATAAACCGGCCGCTAAATTTGAGGTTCCAAGGATGGTCAATGCTACCTTTAGCCCTAGCTTCGCAGGTCAGCTTGGAATTTTTCTTGCAGGGTGTCTCGCACCTTTTGGTGAATGGGCTCCACTTCGTCGTCGGTGAGGGTGCGATCGCCCGCCCGATAAATCAATCGAAAAGCGAGGCTGCGCTGCCCTGTGGGGACATTTTCACCGCGATACTCATCGAACAAACTCACTGACTCTAACAAGGTGCCAGCGGTTTGATGAACCGCACGCTGAATGTCTGCCACTGAGAACTTGGTAGGAGCGAAGAAGGCAATGTCTCGATCGGTTGCGGGGAAGGGAGAGTAGAGACGGAAAACGGGGGTGAGTTGGTCTTCCTGATCCATTTTGTGCAACAGCAGATCCAACTCTAATTCAAAGATGTAGACTTCATCGGGTAGGCTGCGCCGTTGTCGTTCTTGGGGATGCAACTGGCCAAAAACGCCCAGATGTTCGCCCCCAATCCAAAGAGAGGCGGTACGACCGGGATGCAGGATTGGGTTACGGCGATCGGGTTGATATTCCACCTCTACGCCTAAGCGCTGGAAGACGCTCTGCAGCACACCCTTTGCTTCGAACCAAGACATGGGTTGTTCGCGCCCGCTCGTGACCCAACGCCCCTGAGACGGATCGCCGCCGAGGATGCCAGCGATGCGATCGCTCTCCATCAAACCATCCTCTTCCTTCCAGAAGACGCGCCCAATTTCGTAGGCCTGCAGTGCGCCGTTACCCTGTTCCTGGTTGAATTGGAAGGCGTCGATGAGTGCTGGCAGCAGGTCGGTTCGCAAAGCCGAAAATTCGGCAAATAGAGGATTCGTTAGCTGAATCTGACGTTCTTCATCTGGCTTGCCGACCGAGTAGTGCATCACTTCCGTCAGCCCAACGGCACGAAAGGCCTGATGGATTTCCCGGAGCAGCGCCTGGTCGATTGGCAGATAGCCTGCTTCACCTTCTTTTGGCAAGGTGTCGATAAACTTGTTGAAGCCATAGAGTCGAGCGACTTCTTCTATCAGGTCGATCTCACGCTCCAAGTCGCGGTAGCGATAGGGCGGTACGGTGACGTTCCAAAGGGTGCGGTCGGGGTTCGTCGCTGCCACCTGACATCCCAGCGCTGTCAAGATGCGTTCCACATCCTCAGACTGCAATTCACCAATGACGGATTCATCTTCGTCGGAGTCGCTTAAATCCACTGGCCCGAGTACGGCATTTACCCGGTCGAGCCGGAGTTCGATCGTGGGGGCAGTCGTGGCTTGAATGGCCTGGGATTGGACGATCGCCTGAGACTCCACAGTCCCCTCTGCTAGCTCTTCCAACAGTTGTAGGGCACGGCGACAGGCAAGGGGCAACTCGGCCGCATTGACCCCACGCTCGTAGCGTGCAGAGGCTTCTGTCCGCAGCCCCAGCGATCGCGCCGACCGTCGAATGGCGACCGAGTCGAACAGGGCGGCTTCCAGCATCAAGTTCATGCTGCCGTCGTAAACTTCGGTGGCCTCGCCGCCCATCACACCGGCCAGCGCCACCGGGCGATCGTTCGCGGTGATCAGTAGGGTTTGTTCGTGTAATTTGCGCTCCTGGCTATCCAGGGTCGTTAGAGTTTCGCCACCGTTGGCAAAGCGGACACCCACCGTGAGGCGATCGCCTCCTGCTACTTGCTGCAGACGATCGGCATCGAAGGCGTGGAGAGGTTGACCCCACTCCAGCAGCACGTAGTTCGTCACATCCACCACATTATTGATAGGGCGCGTGCCAGACGCCAGTAACCGCCGTTGCAACCATTCCGGGGAGGGCGCAATCTTGACCCCTGAAATCAGCGTCCCTATGTAAACGGGGCAGGCTTTGGACTCAGAAATATGGAGAGCCAAGGATTTCTCATCAGAGGCGATCGCGCGTTCGGGAATATCCGGCAGGTTGAGCGGAACGCCGGTGATAGCCGCCAGTTCTCGCGCAATCCCGACGAGGCTGAGCGCATCGGCTCGGTTTGCCGTAGAGGTAAGATCGAGAATGACGTCATCGAGACCCAAGAGTGGACGCACATCCTGCCCGATTTTCAGATCTTCTTGGGGGAAAATGTGAATTCCTTCTGAGTCCTTCGCCAATCCCAACTCTGCCAGAGAGCAGATCATGCCTTCCGATAAGACGCCACGCTTTTTCTGAGGACGAATTTTGAGGTCAACGACGGGCAAATAGGAACCAACGGTTGCGACAGGCACATAGGTATCGGCGCGTACATTGGCTGCTCCACAAACAATCGTGGAGGGCTCCCCAGCACCGATATCCACTTTGCATACGCTCAACCGATCGGCATCAGGGTGGGCTTGACGCTCTAGCACACGCCCAACCACAACACCCTCTGCCCAGGTACGCCGATCCTCAATGTCTTCGACCTCAAACCCTGCCATCGTCAGGGTTTCCCCAATTTCTTCAGGGGACATCGACACCGTGACCAGTTCTCGCAACCAGTTTAATGAAATACGCATAGGAAATCGCTTCAGGCGTTGTCAATAGCAGTACCTTAAGGTCAAGAACCGCAGACGGGAGCGATCGCTCTACCCCACTGCTGATAGGCTCAACCTTTCTCAACCGTCTGATTCTATCGTCTTGTTGGCAGCGATTCCCAGGGATTCAGGAATGGATTAGGCGATCGCCCAATTCCATGCTGTACTCGTTTGCCAGCGGCTGCAACAAAACAGCGATAATAAGTCGTCTAAATGAATAAGCAACAAAGTAAGCTGATACGCATCAAAGTAGATGTGATAAATAGATAAGAAGGTGCAAACTAAACTTGTATTCGAAACCCTTTGAATGGGGCTCTATCCTCCTAGAGGAGCAAGCCTGGACAATTCTAGGAAGGGTCACTACCCACTGGTAAAAAGCTAGATTTCTTGATATGAAACAGAATATCTTTAATAGAGATAGCGATGAGTCCTATCGTTTTCTGCATTAAACTTAATTACAAGAAATCTTCGCTATTTAGATGAAGTTTTCATGAACTTTTGAACAGAAAAATTCTGGGCGACCTCGATTCTCTTTCTCAACTTGGGAACGCTAATGTTCGGAAAGCACAATCAGGATGGATCTTGTATAGATTTGTATACAATTTGTGCAGGCTATGCCAGTGATGGATTTGCGTTTGCACCGCTCGCTAAATCTTCCTTTAGGCATTTCCTCTTTCTTGCCTTGTGTCTATATTGTTACATTGAGCTTCCGTAAAAATATGCATCTTTATGTTCGCTTGAATGGGTTTCTGGTTTCCTTTTACTAATTTTTCACTGTTGATCTCGAAAGAACTGCACTGCCAATCATTAGGAATCAAAGGATAATCAAATGTAGAGCCCAATACAGAACCACATCATCTGCCCTGATGGGATGCTATTTGTCCGGCGATCGAAACTAGAGTGAAGCCGAATGAGCTACTGCTTAAACCCTGCCTGTCCAAATCCTGACAACCTGCTCGACACTGAACTGTGTCAGGCATGTGGTTCCAATCTGTTATTACGCGATCGCTACCAGGGCATTCGAGAGCTGGGGCGCGGTGGTTTTGGAGCGACATTTTTAGCCAAAGATGAGTCACTTCCCGGCAGCCCCTATTGCGTAATTAAGCAATTAAGGCCAGCGGCCTCATCTCCCCATGTGTTGCAAATGGCACGGGATCTGTTCCGTCGAGAAGCCAAGACGCTGGGCAAAATTGGTAATCATCCTCAGGTTCCTCGTCTGCTTGACTATTTCGAAGCAAACCAGGAATTTTATCTCGTTCAGGAATACATCAGCGGCTCTACCTTGCAGCAGGAGGTCAAAAAGAATGGCCCCTTCTCTGAAGTCGGCGTTAAGCAGTTCCTCAGTGAAGTGCTGCCAATGATGCAATACATCCACTCCAATCAGGTTATTCACCGGGACATTAAACCGGCCAACTTAATTCGGCGCACCCAGGATAAGAAGCTGGTGCTGATTGATTTTGGTGCGGTGAAGGACAAAGTGACTCCCACGCGTGCCAATGCCTCTGAACAAACCGCATTGACGGCGTATGCGATCGGCACTCCTGGCTACGCACCGCCCGAACAGATGGCGATGCGGCCTGTATATGCCAGCGATATCTACGCCCTTGGGGTGACCTGCGTATATCTGCTGACAGGAAAATCACCGAAGGATATGTCTTACAACCCCAACACAGGGGAAATGATGTGGGAAGAGCATGTCCATGTCAGCGATCACTTTTCGTCTGTCATGCAAAAGATGCTGGAAGTTTCGGTACGGCATCGCTACCAAAATGCTGGAGAAGTGTTGCGGGCGCTGGATCTAGAGCCTTACATGGAAAGCCTGGCGCAGAGTATGGTGACGCCGGTTAAACCGACACGAGAAGATAACACCGCTGGAAATAGCGGCAATCTCAATAGCAATGGCAACAACGGCGGCCGAATGATGCACTCGTCGCCGACGGCTCGGATGGCGGCCGCGATTCGGGCGCGGCAGGCAAAGGCGACGGGGATGGACTCGGCTGGTATGACCGGGGGCAGTGCTCGGCGAGGCGTGACCCGCACGACCCTGACGACGATGGAGCGATCGCGCATCTCCGCCCGTTTGTCGGGGCCAAGCACGGGCGGTGGCGACAGCAATTCAGCGGGCAATACTAAGCCCAAACCTTCTGCTGAGGAGGTTGTGCTGACCTACGGTAAGGGCAAGCGCGACTTTACCTTCCATGATTTGAGCACCTTGCATTTGGCAAAAGCCAATCTTTCGGGTGCAAACTTCCACCAGGCTAGGCTCCGCAAAGTCAATCTCCAGGGAGCAAACCTGTTTAACACCGATTTTGGACGGGCGGGCTTAACCCAGGCAAATTTGAAGAATGCCAATCTAGCCCGAGCCTACCTGAGCCACGCGGATCTACAGAATACGGATTTGCGGGGGGCGGATTTGAGTTATGCCTACCTGAGCAATGCCAACCTGCGGGGCGCAAATCTCTGCGGTGCGGATCTGACTGGGGCAAAGATTACGGATGCTCAGCTTTCCCAAGCCCGCACAAACTGGGCGACAATTCACCCCAGTGGTAAGCGCGGTATTTGGTAGCGTAGAACAAGTACGTTTCATAGTGATTTTTATGCCTGATCCCGCCTCTGGCAACTTGCAGGGTAAGCGTCCTGCCTCGCGTCTTTCTCCCGAAAAATTAGAACAGCTACGGGAAGAAGCTCGTGCTCCCTATCGGGGTCTACGCTTTTTTATCTATCTGACATTTGGGCTGTCCGGTTTTGTTGGTGCATTAGTCTTTCTGGCACAACTGATTGCTGGACGGGATGTGGGAACCGCATTACCTAATTTTGCGTTGCAAATAGGCGTGGTTGCGCTCATGGTGTGGTTGGCACGGATTGACCGCTCGATCGCCCAAAAGGAACGCGCCAAACGCAATTCCTGATTTTCCCTGATGCTCTGCCTGTGCGCATCATTGTTCGCCCTCTAAGCTGGATGGGCACTCTAACAGCAATGACGCAGACATCAGGGTGCTTATGCTGGCGAGAGTGTGGAGTGCATCGCTCCTTGGAATTGATGCGGTGAAGGTTGGGGTTGAGGTGGATGTGGCCGGAGGCTTGCCGGGTATTGTGGTTGTCGGGTTGCCCGATGCTGCCGTGCAGGAGTCGAAGGAACGGGTGAGAGCGGCTGTGAAGAATGCCAACTATGCGTTCCCCATGCGAAAAGTTGTGGTTAACTTGACCCCCGCCGACCTCCGGAAAGAAGGCCCCAGTTTTGATTTACCGATTAGCCTTGGTATTTTGGCGGCGTCGGAGCAGGTCAATCCACACCTGTTGGATGACTTCATCTTGCTGGGAGAACTCTCGCTGGATGGAACACTGCGACCTGTTTCAGGTGTATTGGCGATCGCCGCTACGGCCAAGAAGCTTGGCATGAAAGGCATTCTGGTTCCCGCCGAAAATGCTAGAGAGGCTGCGGTTGTCCAGGGGCTTCAAGTTTATGGCTTCAAGCACCTCTCCGATGTTTCAGACTTTCTGAATGAGCCCCATCGCTATCAGCCGGTTCAGGTCAATGGCGTCAAAGAATTGTCCCGTTCGGCTTTTCCCCTGCTTAACCTGAAGGATGTGAAAGGCCAGGCACAAGCCCGACGGGCTTTGGAAATTGCGGCAGCAGGTGGGCATAATCTGATTTTCGTTGGGCCACCGGGCAGCGGTAAGACGATGCTGGCACGCCGATTACCCGGCATTCTGCCGCCCCTCAGCTTTGAGGAGGCGCTGGAGGTGACACGTATCCACTCCGTTGCCGGACTGCTGAAAGAACGGGGGGCATTGGTGCGCGATCGCCCCTTCCGCAGCCCTCACCACTCGGCTTCTGGCCCTTCTCTGGTTGGTGGTGGTAGCTATCCAAAACCGGGCGAAATTTCCCTGGCACACCGAGGCGTCCTTTTTCTAGATGAACTAACGGAGTTTAAGCGGGATGTGCTGGAGTTTCTCCGGCAACCACTGGAAGATGGCTATGTCACAATTTCCCGCACCCGTCAGTCCGTGGGGTTTCCAGCGCAGTTTACCCTGGTTGCCAGTACTAATCCCTGCCCCTGTGGCTACTACGGTGATACGGTACAGCCCTGCACCTGTAGCCCCCGGCAACGGGAACAGTATTGGGCAAAGCTGTCGGGGCCGCTGATGGATCGGATTGACCTGCAAGTGGCCGTCAACCGTCTCAAACCCGAGGAAATGATGCGGGTATCGGGGGGCGAAGAGTCGGAGTCGGTGCGCGATCGCGTGGAAAAGGCACGCGATCGCTCCTACCACCGTTTCCAAAAGGAAAGCCTGCGCTGTAACGCCGAAATGCAAAGTCGACACCTGCGAAAGTGGTGCCTCCTCGATGAGACCAGCCGTGCGCTGCTAGAGGGAGCCATCCGCAAACTCGGATTGTCTGCCCGCGCCACCGATCGCATCCTCAAAGTCTCCCGTACGATTGCTGACCTCGAAGGCAGCGACGATCTCCAGGCTCACCATGTTGCTGAAGCGATCCAGTACCGTACGATTGACCGGATGCAATAGGATTCAGTACTAAAAACCCACAGGACTTACGCATTTTGTTGATTTTGTGGCCGCGTCGCGGCCACAAAATCAACAAAATGCATAAGTCAAGACCCAAAAACCTTCAGTGAGAGGCTGAGCTTTGGGACTTCATTTTCGCGATTTTCGCCCAAGAAGCTAGGCTTCGGCCATATCTTCAAACTTGTAGCCGACGCCAATAACGGTCTTAACAAAAGTAGGGTTAGAGGGATCGGGCTCAATTTTCTTGCGAAGACGGGCGATATGCGTATCGACCACCCGCTCATCCCCATAAAAGTCGCTGCCCCAGAGTTTCTCGATCAACTGAGTGCGGTTCCAAACCCGACCTGGATAGCTCATGAAGGTCGTGAGCAGATCAAACTCTAGCGTCGTCAGGTCCAGGGGATCAGTGGATTGGCCCTCCAAGTGACGCTGGGCATTACGCTGATCCACATCGATGGTGAAATGTTGGGTCTGGTAAGTGCGCGATCGCCCGCCTTCCCGCAACGTGCGCCGGAGCAAGGCGCGCACCCGCGCCACCAGTTCTCGTGGACTGAAGGGCTTGACCATATAGTCGTCTGCCCCGGTGGAGAGCCCGATGATGCGATCGATCTCTTCACCCTTCGCGGTCAGCATCAGGATGTAGGGATCTTTGTTGCCCGGTTTTTGCCGAATGCGGGCACATACTTCCAATCCATCCAATCCGGGTAGCATCAGGTCGAGGATAATCAAATCCGGCTGCGTTTCCTGAAATACTTGCACCGCCGTCAAGCCATCCCGGCAATGACGACAGTTAAACCCTTCTTTTTCGAGGTAAAGCTGAATCAGTTGGGCAATTTCAGCTTCGTCTTCAACGATGAGAATATCCACAGGTGACGAGTGACCAACACAGCGTTTTCATGACCGTATGCTATCAGAGCAAATGGGTTAAGTGCTGGAGAATGATGATGAAGGCGATCGCAGAGGATTTGGAAAACTTGGAGAATGCAGATGGATGCGGATGAACGCGGATTCGTTAAATTTTCCTCAAGTGTGATGGGCGATCGCACAGGATGCTTCGGGGGCTATTGCAGGTGATTTGAAAAACTTGAGACCGCAGATGAACGCGGACCAACGCCGATAGAGGAAGATAGGTGTCGATCTGGTTTCAATCCCTTGTTTCTGTGCTCTCCGTGTCTCTGGGGTTCAAAAAATCTAGAATCTCATTGGTGGACAAAGGTTGATATAGTTCCCAACAAATGCAGAAAGGATTGAGTGGCCATGACGGTAGGTTCCAACAAGTTTGCGGCGGCAGTACCCCTGGATGAAATTGCATACAACGAACAGGGTTTGGTTCCGGCGATCGTGCAGGATTATCTGGATGGCACGGTATTGATGATGGCCTGGATGAGCCGGGAGTCGCTGGCGAAGACCATGCAAACAGGTGAAACCTGGTTTTGGAGCCGATCGCGCCAAGAATTATGGCACAAGGGGGCGACTTCCGGGCATCTCCAGCATATCCACTCCATGCGATACGACTGCGATAGTGATGCGCTTCTGATCGGAGTGGAACAGGTGGGAGATATCGCCTGCCATACGGGGGAGCGCAGTTGCTTCCATCAGGTCGACCAAGACATTGTGTCCCCGCCTGCGGATACGCTCTCCCAGGTGTTTGCCGTGATTCGCGATCGCCAGCAAAACCCCAACCCCGACTCCTATACCTGCAAGCTGTTTGCGGGGGGGGACAACAAGATTCTCAAGAAAATTGGGGAAGAGGCTGCCGAGGTGGTGATGGCCTGCAAGGATGATGAGCCGGGGGCGATCGCCAGCGAAGTGGCCGATTTGTTCTACCACACCCTCGTTGCCTTGGCGCACCACAATGTTGATATCCGCGATGTCTACCGCCAGTTGCAATCGCGGCGATAGAGGTGCGCCGCACTTGTTTGTTGTGCCATCGCGCCTACCGATTGCCGACTGGCGCGATGCTGATGCCCAAGAAACTTATACCAATTCGCCAGGAATCGACTACAGGTCATTTTTTGAATCCCACTGCGGGGATTCAAAAAATGACCTGGTTTTGGTTTTCATGGAATTGGTATTAGGCGTCTAGCCATTTGCTGAAGGCTACTGAGCGATGGCGCAGTCTGAAGTCCTCAGACTGGTATAGCCGCAGCGCACCGGATGGATTTTCGGAATCGACACCGAGAAGGGCCATGTCCATACCTTGTTTGGCTAATGCCTGCATACCCATGCGCACCATGGCTCGGGCTAACCCCAAGCGCCGATAGCCTCGCCGTGTCCCCAGGCTCGTTATCCAGCCGTCCTTTCGCCCCAGTTTTTCATTCTCTTCAGCAAAGATGGTACTTCGACAAAACGCTGCCAGGTTGCCATCGGGAGCGACAGCAACCAGATCCAGCCCTGGAATGTAGGAAGGCAAGTTGGTGTCGTAGTTGAAGTCTTCTAAAGATGTCGGGCTATGGTTCCAGTGGTCGATGAAGGTCTGGTTGAACATGTCGACCCAGGCGATCGCATCGTGCTCTGGATTGACCCGGCGGACATGAAAGCCGTCGGGGAGGTCGACGGCTGGTAGGGGTATGGAGACCGATCGCGCCATCCGATAAAACACTCGCACTGCTTCGAAGCCATAGGTTGGAAACAGAGCCATCTTGTGAGTTTGGGTGTCGCGGCAGCCTGTTTGCAATTCGATGCGCGGATGGTTTTCGGCGGCGGCCATTTGCCGTAGCCGTGTCTCTGCCCAAGTGAATAATGCCGCCTCCACCTCGCCCCGCACCATTGGGTGGACGCAGAAGGAAGCGTAGGCTTGGGTGCGATCGGACATCTTGCGCTGCCACAATTCGCCCGTTGCGAGCAGATTCCCAGATGCGTCGCGCCACAAACGCAGATCCTTGGCCAGGTCAAAGTCTGGATCATCCAAATCCTCACGCAGTTCGTCGATGGAGAGCCAACTATCTAACCGATCGGTTTGGCTACAGAGGTTGTAGAGAGCGGCGATCGCCGCCAAATCTGCTTCGCCAGCGAAAGTATCTGCTCGTAAGGCTGTTTGAGTTGTCATTGTCTCCTCCAAATCCGGTCGATCGCTTATGCTACACTTTGTAGTACAACTCTGGATTCTACAACGGCAGGAAGGGATATTTCAGGAATATGCTACAAAAAAGCTACAAGTTTAGGAAAGATCGGCGATCGCCCTTTGAAAGATTCCTGGGATGTCCAATATTCAAAAAAGGTAAAGTCCAAGTCCCTCCTCAATCCTGATCATCCAAACGGCCAAAGTCCTCACGTACACTGAAGGAGACGCTTTGCTCCTGCTGTTATGACCGGAACGCTCTATGTTGTTGCCACACCGATTGGCAACCTGGAAGACCTGACCCTGCGTGCTATGCGGGTGTTGCAAACTGTGGACTGGATTGCGGCGGAAGATACCCGTCACACCGGGAAGTTGCTACAGCACTTGCAGGTAAAAGTCCCGCAAATCAGTTACCACGACCACAATCGCACCCAGCGATTGCCCGAGCTTGTGGTCAAACTCCAGGCGGGAAAGGCGATCGCCCTCGTTAGTGATGCGGGCATGCCAGGTATTTCTGACCCCGGTTATGAGCTGGTGCAAGCCTGTGCTGAGGCCAATATTCCTGTGGTGCCGATTCCCGGTGCAAGTGCTGTGATTACGGCGCTGAGTGCCTCCGGCTTACCGAGTGATCGGTTTGTTTTTGAGGGCTTTTTGCCTGCTAAAGGGCAGGAACGGCGCGAACGCCTCCAGTCCCTGATTCCCGAAACCCGCACCCTCGTCCTTTACGAATCCCCCCATCGGTTGCTGCAAACCCTGGCCGATTTGGCGGAGGTACTGGGGGGCGATCGCGCCATTACCCTGGCGCGGGAACTAACGAAGCTGCATGAGGAATTCTGGCGCGGCACCCTTCACGAGGCACAGGCGGAGTTTAAGCGGCGATCGCCCCAAGGCGAATTTACCCTCGTCATCGCTGGCGCACCGCCGTCTCAACTCGTGCTCACGGATGAGGCACTCCTCTCCGAACTCAGCGCTCTCCTGCGACAAGGACTATCCCGCTCGGCAGCCAGTCGCCAACTGGCCCAGCAAACCGAACTTCCCCGTCGCCATATCTATCAGCTCGCCCTTACCCTCCCGGATTCTCAAGCCTAGACAGATTGACGGGTACTCTAAAACAACCATCCACAAAACAAAACTTCCAGTACTGACGCAAAACTTGCGTCAGCCTGAGTGAAGTCGTTGATGGTATGGCGGCGGCGTGAGCACACCATCAACAAAGCGCCTAAGTTCTGACCGCCTTAACGGAGGGCAAAGCGGCGGACGGCAAAGAGACTGCCGAGAAGACCGACAGAACTGCCTAACCCCAGCAATGTCAGCGGTAGCAAGACTAACTTACTTGGCGGGAGAACCAGCCCATCCGCCAGGAACTGAATGAAATCGGCCTGTTGCGCCAGGAGACGGTGGATAAATTCTTCTACTCCTACAATCAAGCCCCAGGCAACCAACGCCCCGGCGATGCCAAAGGTAATTCCCTGGAGGATGAATGGCAGATAGATCCAAGTAGAGGTGGCACCGACCAGTTGCATCACCTCGATTTCGCGCCGCCGTGCCATGACGATCAGCCGGATGGTGGTAGAAATAACGGCGATCGCCGTCAGCGTTAGCATGGTCGTGATCCCAAAGCTAACCCAGTTCAACCCCTGGTTAAGTTGGGCGATGCGTTGCACCGCCTCCGCAACATAGAGCACCTCATCCACACCAGGGAGCTGGGCGATGCGCTCTGCCAAAGCCGAGACATCTTCCGAATCGCGGGCTTTCACATTCAACTGATCGACCAGCGGATTGCCATTCAATTGAGATGTGGCTCCCTCAATATCCGCAATCCCCATTTCATCGACCAACGTCTCCCAGGCATCTTCTTTGGAAATGGGCTGCACATCGCTCACCGTAGGAAATTGCTCTACGGTCGCAGCGAGGGAATCGGCCTGTACACCCGTTTCCAAAAAAACGGAAATTTCTAGTTGGCTTCCAAATTGGGTAAGCAGCCCTTCTAGCTGCCAGGACACCTGCAAACTCAGCCCGAACAAGAACAGGAGGACGGTGACGGTACTGACCGCTGCCCAGTTCATCCAACCGCCACGCTTGAGTCCAAGAAATGTTTCGCGCAGAAGATAATCCGATTTATTTAACAGTTTCAGCATGGTCTGTTTGGCAGGAATGGAAGTGACGAAAATAGCAACTCGATGCGATGGATGTCTATCCCTGGTTTTCTGGCTGGATTCAGGGATAGGAGCAGATAGGAGGGACGGATATCCGCCGAGTCCAAGGCGATCGAACGATAGATGCGCGCCGAAAGGAAAAAAGAAATCAGATGCCGCTATGGCACCAACGAATGGTTCGAACGTCCGCTTGCACGGCCAACCTCACAAGCATTTATATCCCATAGGATGGGCAGACCCACCCGCCTCCATCTAGTCAGAGAAACGGCTCGATCCTGACGATAGAGGGACAACGAAACCAGGCAGGATAGTGTGGGTGGGCAAAGATGACGACGCCATTTCCAGGCAATGCAGATGCAACTCTCCAGATTATTGACAAAACTCTCCAAAAGTTCAACCGATGCCCGAACTTAGTGGATGGATGATGCGATCGCTGCCCTTGGCTTCACAGACGTTTGTAGATCATGCTCTCCCTTGCAATGGATCGGTCTGGGCATGACTGTGCTTGGCCAAAACCCCTATGCAAACCCCCAAAAAACGGGTCTGCAATCTGGCTCAGGATTCATTAATATAGGTGTTATATAGAATTGTGACGATACTGTCGAGCGAATTTGTCCATGACTGCTCAAATTTTGGTTGAAAAGAAAAAGTTAGCAAAGCCACCGCTAGACTTGCATTACCTGGGCGATCGCGTCTTGCGGCAAGATGCCAAGCGGGTCACGAAAATTGACAATGACATCCGCAAACTGGCGAAGGAAATGCTGCAGACCATGTACAGCAGCGATGGCATTGGCTTGGCGGCACCACAGGTCGGGATCAATAAGCAAATTCTTGTGGTCGACTGTGAGCTAGACGATGCAACAACGCCTCCGTTTGTCCTCATCAACCCCACCATTACCAAATTCAGCCAGGAACAGTGCATGATTCAGGAAGGGTGCCTGAGCGTTCCTGGGGTGTTTATGGATGTGGTTCGCCCTGCGGTTATTGAGGTGTCTTATAAGGACGAAAACGGTCGTCCGCGCCGACTCCAGGCAAAAGATTTGCTGGCACGGGTGATTCAGCATGAAATCGATCACCTGAAAGGGGTGATGTTTGTCGATCGGGTCGAAAATCACATTGCCCTGACCCAAGAACTCGACAAGCACGGCTTCTCTACACAGTCCGTCAAGCAAATCTCTGAATAACATGAGCGAACCAAAGCGCTTCCTTTTCTGGGAGCGCTTTCGAGTTGTTTGGGGATATCGTCTGGAACGAGTTATGGGCAAAAAATAACCAGTAACTCGCAACGGGTAATTGTGCGTGATGCCACTGTCTGGTGGCGATCGGCATTGATATTCTTTAATGTGTGTTTTAATTCTTTAGAGCGTGGTTGGGTAGGAGGAAATGGAACGATGATGACCCCAAAAAGTGGGCTTTTCCTGGCAGTGTCTTGCATTGCGGCGATCGCCGCCGTTGGCTCCATCTTTGAGCTGTCCTCTGGCATTCCCCAACTTGGCACGCCAACCACGGCGGTCATTTTGGTGCTGAGCATCCCGGTGACCATTGGTAGCTTTTTGGCCGCCGTTCAAGATGCCCGCGCCAACCAATAACGCGCATCCATCCAGTTGTTCCTCAAGCTCATCGTGAAGACGGGGTGCTGTGTCTAAGAGCAGAATGAAGCCATCCGCGCCATCGCCTCATTTGCGCCTGGTTGATTCTGCGCCGTCTAGCTCCTCTGCTGTCATCTATGTTCTCCCCTCCCAGGGCGAAATGACTCTAGGGCGGGATCCTGCGTGCCAGGTGTCATGCCCGATGGCGCAAGGTGGTGTCTCGCGCTTTCATGCCCGCATTATCTCTATGGGGGAGCGGCAGTGGCATCTGTGTGACCTGAGCAGCACTAACGGTACCTATCTCAACGATCGCCGACTATCGGGATGCCGCCCGTTGCGACAGGGCGATCGCATTCGCCTCGGGCATCATGGCCCGACCTTCAGGGTCGAGTTCGATACGAGTCCATCCCTTTGGTCGAGCTGGAAACCTGTCGAGGCGGTCACCCTCACTCAACTATTTCCCGTCCTACCAGCCCTGACTGACCCCGATCACTTCGACTATCTGCTCATTGGCATCATTACCGTTACGGTAGTGGTGCTACTGTTCATGGCCGTGGGCAATCCAGCCTTGTTTAACGTATTGCTGGCCATTTACCTGACCCTGGCTGCCTACTACGTCATCTATCGCCTCTGTCGGCAGGTCAAACCGCTTTGGGTTCCCATCCTAGCCGCCCTCTTCATGGCGCTGTTGTTGGAAAGCCCAGTGCTGGATGCCTTTATCCAAATCTTTCGAGTATGGTTGCCGGGGGATGCGGATCTGTCCATGGCCAATCAGCAACCCCTCACGCTGGTTCTCCAGATGTTTGTGGGTACAGGGCTGATGGAAGAGCTGCTAAAAATATTGCCGATTCTATTGCTGGGGGCGTTGGGGGGAATGATGCGATCGCCCCTACGCGAATGGCTAACCATCCGCGAACCGCTGGATGGCATCATCTTGGGAACCGCTGCTGCTGTTGGTTTCACTCTGGTCGAAAGCCTGGGCTACTACGTTCCATCGATGATTCAATCTGTAGGTAGCAGCGGCCTTGCGCCAGAAATAGGGCAGGTTTCAGGGTTGCAACTATTGATTGCTCGAACCCTGGGGGCGATCGCCGGACATATGGCGTACAGTGGCTACTTTGGCTACTTTCTGGGATTAAGCGTCCTCAAACCCAGCCATCGTGTCCGCATCTGGCTCACCGGTCTGCTTACCGCTGCGGGGTTGCATACCCTCTGGAATGTGAGTGGTTTGCTGGGCCCAGTCGTACTAGCTCTGGTGGGAAGCGTGTCTTATGCCTTTCTTATTGGGGCTATCTTTAAGGCGCGAGAACTCTCACCGCAGCTTTCCTCGCCGCAGCATGCAGCATCTGAGTGATCGGCCAGACGATGCATGTCACTGAGGACAGAGATGGCTTGAAAACCATTGAAGCTCAGCCTAAAAGGTTGAAAC
This sequence comes from Vacuolonema iberomarrocanum LEGE 07170, assembly GCA_015207365.1. Classification (GTDB taxonomy): domain Bacteria; phylum Cyanobacteriota; class Cyanobacteriia; order Elainellales; family Elainellaceae; genus Vacuolonema; species Vacuolonema iberomarrocanum. The sequence goes on along the minus strand of JADEXA010000019.1, from coordinate 79,850 downwards.
GGAATGGGAATGTGATGGGAGTGAGCGGATAAAAAGAGACGAAAACGAATGCATATGTGCGAAACAGTGACCAGGAACTCCGTCCTAAGGCAATGGAAGGATATCCATTGTCTAAAACCTTAACGGCAAATTCACATCGAGCCATCAAGCGATAGCGTTAGCTGAAGAATCTTGGGAATGCCCCAGCTAACATTACGCCTGTTTGTCGGTGGGAGATGTTTGGTTGATGACGTAACGAGCGATCGCCAGACTCAGCCGAGCCTTGTCGATCTCATTCAGTTGCTGCCAGTCGTCGCGACGTACCGATTGCAACGTTCCATCCATCAACTCAGCCTCTTCACCACTCCGCATGGCATAGGCAAAGGGGCGAGCCAACACTTGCAAGTCCTCATCCACAAAGCTGGGCAACAAGCCATTGACACAGAATACAAGCTGGTCAGCCAAGGAGTTGGTTTGGGCGATCGCCTGCTCGGCGCGTTGGCGAATACGCTGCAACCAATCGCTGGGCAGTTGGGCTGCAAATTGTTGAAACAAATCAGACGAAAAGACTGCCGTCAGTTCCTGGGGGTGTAGTGAGTTCCAGGCGGCATCGAGGGTGGCAGACAAGGACTGAACATAGGGCGAAAAATCATCGGCGGTCCAGCTCTCTGCGACTTCTTGTTCTAGCGCTTCCATTTCTGCCCACATTGGCGTATCCTCTGCTATCCAGGGATAGGGACTGTCGATCTGATTGAGAATCATGCCGACGAGTTCTAGTTCTGCGAGTGCTTGAAAATGAGCGGATGAATGCCGGATCGAATCGCTTGTCATAATAGCCCTACTCCATGTGAATGCGCTGGGTGGTTGTTTGCCAACCCTAGCTACAGGGTAATTTGTGGCAGTTCCGCAACTGGCTGAAAGTTTTTCAAAAAATCACCCAGTTGGATACCCTATAGCAGCAATCTGTGAATATCCCATAGAAATAGAATCAACCCACCCTATCGGTTCCGTCAACTAGAAACTCGACGCGGTGCGTCCCAAAACAGAGCCGTGTTCCCGACTGTAGGGGGATTTCCTGGCGATGAATCCGATACCAGCGATTGTCCATCAACATTAATGTGCCGTAGCGAGAAAAGTCGCGCAGAAAATATCCCGACTTCATCCCGCCCTCGATCGCACAATCACGATAAAAAATTTCGGCATGTTGTCGCGAGACGCCAGCTCCCCGTAATACCAGGTCATTGGTATCGAGTCCGCCAATGCGCATCCGACCGCCTTGGATTGGCCAGCCACTACCGGATGTTTCCAGTGGCCGCAGAGAAGCTGCCGGAATATTTGGCTCGACCCAGTTCGATGGCGATTCGGGCATCTCCGTTGTGCCTTCCAAGGGAGAGCGCAGCAGTTCCCCATCAAACTCTGGATGCATATAAAGGACAGGCAACGTCCAGGCCGGCTGATTGAAGCGATAGAGCGTGAGCAGATGTTGCCGGGAAACAGCGACGGCCTCGTCAATGGGTAGCCGTTCGGAAAGGGAGCGGGCAAAGACCTGGATAAAACTGAGGGCTTCGTGATCGGCGATCGTATCGCGCATGGCCAGAACGGCGGGCACCCCATGGTGAATCAGCACTTCCGACAGACTGCTGCGGGGAATGGGATAGCCATCACGCATATCGGGTTGGGCCCCCCAACACGCATTGAAAACGGCCAACTTGATGCGGCAACGGGTCAGCAACTGCGCCAGCTCTGTGCCGTTGAGGGTGGCCTCAGGCCGCAGGTACAACATGCCGCCATCGGGGCCGGGCATCCCATGGCCGCTGTAAAACAGGACGTTGTAATGTTTGCTTTCTAAATAGGCCGTCAACTCACTAGGCGTCGGCTGAATCAGGATATCGATTTCGCAGTGGGCAATCTCCTGCCAGGTGTTGCGGAGCGACATGTCGCTGCCGGTGGAAAACGCCTGGGCGATCGCCTCCGCCTCTCGCTCTAAGTCCAGGTTCTTTTCACCGCCGAAATCTAGCTCCGATTGGTTGGTATTGATGCCTTGCACTAGCAATACTTTCAGCCCCGTTTCTTCCTGCTGAATCGCGAGCGGATCAACTTCATAGGTGGTGCGGCTGAAGAGCACCTGCTGGCTCAGCCCAACCGCGCGCTGTCCTGGCCCATGCTGCATGATTTCCCAGGGAATAGCAATCAGGTTTGGGTCGCGCAACTCCAGCCGTAGCCGCAGCGGCGTCCCCTGACCCAGCGCAATCCCACGGCTCTGATCCAGGCTGTTTTGAATGCTGCCATCAAACACCCAGCGCCACAGCAGAATACCCAGGTACTGCATCAAGCGGCTGGTATAGGGGGAGGGGGAACTGTCTTCAGAATCGGTACTATCGGGCAAGGTTAAGGATGGCAGGACGGGCGCATTGGCAATGGGTTTTGAGGAAAAGAAACTTTGCCACGCCCGCCAGGCTTCTATCAAGTGCTCCGGGTAATTCTGATCATGATGTGCGTAACCGGACGGGTGAGGAGCCTGAATGACCCAGATGGCAAAGTGATCAGCAGCAGTGGTGGCGTTAAGACGGTCAATGGCCAGTCTTAAACAAGGATTTTCAGGCATGAAAGAATCTGTTGACTACGCGACCGTTGATCTGAATTTCGGAAAAACTAAAGAAAACTCAGCTAATCTTTAGTTTATCTATTATGCACTGGTAGTTAAAGAGTGGTCGATGATTCCCCTCTACACGCTCGGTCGTTTGAATGGACTCGACTCAGCCCAGCGGATCGCCCTCCAGCGAAGGGTCGGCATCGTTTGCTGGAGCGGTGGCCGGAGGACAAATAGTAGAGGGAACAACATCTTCTGAAACAGGCATGGCAAGGGGAATGACGCTTTCTTCTATGAGCCAGCCTTCGTTGCCCACCTGCGCGATTGGAGCGGGTGGGATAGTTTCTGGCGTTGGGGTGCCGGAGATAGCAGGTGGTGGTTCGGTCGAGTCGAGAATCGCATCCTCTGCGGGGGTGGGCGTTGCTTCCACAGAACAGACAATCACTCGCAGCCAAGGAACATCAATCTCTTCGGGCCTTTCGATGACACGCAGGATGCTGCCGGAGGAAATGACCAGGCCATCCAGTTTGGCGGGATCGGGCTGGGACAGCAAGCGCAGAGGTATGCCGCTTTCTGGGGGGCGTCCGATTTGAATGAGGTTGCCGGGCAGGATAGGCTCGGGGGAGGCGATCGCCTCTGGTGTGGGCGTGGGGAAAAGTGGCGGTTCCTCCGAAGGCGTTTCGCCCAGCAATGGCAGGACGCGATCGCGCAACTGCGGCACCAGGAGAATGACCAACGCTCCCCCCAGTAGCCCGATGAGCAGTAGGCTGATGAGATTGACCAGGGGACGGCGGGAGGGATGCTCCGTTTCTGCGACGACGGTTGCTGTCGTTGTCGCTGTGGCAGAGGGCGAGGCGATGGCCTTACCTTGAACCACTGCCTGATAGTCCTCGGCCAGGGCCTTCATATGTTGCAGAATGATCTGTTGGTCGTCCTCGGCGATCGGCAGTTGATGGTGAACGACGCCGACGGTAACGTTATCGTGCCCGTTCTGGGTATTCGCAATTTCGATGAGATGATGGCTCAGGGCAGCAAAATCTCCCTCTCCTTTGAGCAGAGATAAAAGTTCAGTATCCCAATGTTCTTCGACGCGATCGCCATCGCTGAGCCCATCAGAACAAAGCAAAATGACCCCATCTTCATCGAGCAGAAATCGCTGAACTGTGGGATGCAGCAAGTTCGAAGACCCCATCCCCAGCGCTTGCACCAAGGACCCAGAGTTGGGATGTCGCAGGGCTTGGCGGTAGAGGGTGTAACCCAGGCGCATTTGGCGGGAGGCGACATCGTCGTCCAGGGTTGCCTGATGACAGCCCCAGCGTGTAACCCAGTAGGCGCGGCTATCGCCCACATGAGACAGGTAAAGCTCGTGGTGGCGGAGTAAGCCCATGACCAGGGTGGTGCCCATGCGCTGCCGTTCCATTCGCATTTCGCTGTCGTTGCGCTGGCTGATCTGGTCATTGGCAATGCCAATACTTTCGACTAGGGCATGCGACAGTTTGCTGGGGTCGAGGGTGGGCAGGGGAAATGCATGTAGATGTTGGTCGAGCGAGGCGATCGCCAGATGAGAGGCCACGTCTCCTCCCTGATGGCCACCAATTCCATCGCAGACGATGACGATCGCATGGTTGGCCTCATCGCTGTGCAGGGTCTCAGTTTCTGCCGTTCCTTCGGGGGGATAGCAGGCATCTTCGTTGCGCGATCGCGTTGGCCCCTGATCAGTTTGGGTCGCAATGCGTACCGTGTGAGGCGTTGCCTGATGGAACGACACGAGCTGGGTATCCAGTTCCGCTAGCACCTGCGTTGCATCGGATAGGCTTCCATCCATCATTCCGGTGCAGAGCGCTTCCAGGAACGCGTCGATATCGGGGTTCGCCTTCGCGAGCCAACTGTGCCACAGCGCTCCCAGATCCGCGAGGGTGGGTGGAGTATCCGGCAGATCGAGCCGCAACTCCAGCAGCCGAACCAGTCCTCCCTCGACCCGAATCAGGTCTGGGGTGAGTAGGGTTGTTGCCACGTCTTCATCCGCCAAAGATTGCCATAGGGATGCGATCTGCCACAACCAAAACAATTGTCGTCGCCCTGAAACGCGCGTCCATAGATCTTGAATGCTAGGTAACAGCAAGATACCTGTAAAGCTGGGTTGCGCTTTCGATCCATTGCCGTCTGTAAAAACCTGCCCTGGTTGCCAGATTGCCGCTTCTTCGAGCAAAACGATGGGGTGCTCGGCAGGATGGGACTCATCGGTGATCAGGTCATACACCAGAGGCAGATGCAAGCGTTTCTCTGCCAACCTCAGATAGGCATAGACGATAGACGGTATATCTTCAATATCTGTGCCAGGGGGATAGCCGGGGAGGGTGTCGAGGAAAATTCCCTTTCCTTTGTGCCAATAGCGATCGCCCAACAACGCATCGATCGACGGGGGTGTTGCGATTTCTGCTGCCCACAGGTAACGGTGCGGCAAGAACGTGCCGCACTGTTGACAAAACCGATGCCCGTCGTCGTTGAGGGTTTGGCAAGTAGGATTAGGGCAATACAGCATCAACCTGGGTAAGCAACGGACGGCTAGAAATCAGAATCAAGAGAAGAAACAATTTACCCAGGATAACCCAGTCGCTAAGGATCGCGATCGCCCATTGTGCTGCATTCTCCAACGAACCCTACCCATCGCCCGGCATGGCAAGGGTTGAAGCTATGGTTATAGGTAATTTGTCTAAACGGTGACATCTTCGGCAACTCTCGGCAGACCCAAGCTGTAGTTACGCGCTCGGCTTTGCAGGTTGTAAGAAACTTGCCCCGACTCTAGAAGCGATCGCACAAAGTGCTCTAAGTCAGACCCAATCCGGCGAATGTTGTAGTCACTCAGCTCTTCCCCGTTATACTGAGCGGTCAGGTCTTCAAATTTCTTGTAGACCGCTTGCAGTGCGTCGTTATTCCAGACAAGCTCATTGTCTGGATCCACATCCAGAGTCAGCTTATCGGAGCAGGGTTCTAACTCGCCGGACTGAATCTCGGCAGAGAAGATACGAATATGGCGGGTGGTGGATTTGTACATGGGAGAAGGCATGATGGGTACGCAGCATTCACATTCAATTGCTATTCTACCGATTGAATGAACGTTATCCTTGGAAAAACGCTCGCTCCCAGGGAAGGATTGTGTCACAGTTCACCATAGAGCGGGAGGTATTGGATTAAATCGGCTTGATCTGGCGATAGCCTATCGTTATGAATGTCTGGCCATGACTTTCGTATCAAACCAGTGCGGCTATCTGATTCAGTGAATCTTCGCAGCAATTCCGACTCAACAGGGATGTTCTAGAGAAAGAACCGGGCTTTCACGGTTGAAAAATCACTGTCAGCTCTCATCATCGTTGGTATACCCAGTCGCCATTGCCTATTTCCGATCTCATTTTTGATCTGTTGTTGTTTCAGATTTGCGTTCCAGGGTATCTATGAGCAGTCGTTCTTCTCAATCTAATTCTTCTCAATCTAATAATGTTGGGCAAATTGTCCAAACCCTCTCTCTTCTACTGACCGGGGGTCTGGTTACCGCCGGACTTATTGTTGGAGCTGGGGTCTGGCGGGGAAGCTCCGCCTTTTTGCAAGGTTTGCGCGATCTCGCTCCCCGTCTGTCTGAACCCCAGGTGGAGATTGAAACCCTCGTCCTCCAGCAAATTCGAGGGGCAAGTGAGCTAACCACGGCAGTCTACACCATGCAAGCGGTACTGCCTACCCGTCGCGATCGCTTGGTGGCAGGTTACACATTGGGTTCGACAACGCTGCTCTATATCGCCCAGGGAGAGGTGCGAGCGGGCATCGATTTATCCCAAATATCCCCAGCGGCGGTTCAGGTGTCTGAAACAGGAACGCTCACCGTCCAACTGCCACCGCCACAAATTCTTGACCGCAAAATCGATGTCGAGCGCTCTCAGGTCTATGACTATGATCGCGGCTTTCTGGGGCTAGGCCCCGATGTTGCCCCCGATCTGCAAACCGAAGCGCAACGGCAAACCCTTCAGCAGATTGTGACCTCTGCTTGTACCGAAGGAATTTTGCAAGAAGCCAATGAGCGGGCTGAGATAGCCATCCAACAACTCCTGTCAACGGCGGGGAATGAAACTGTCGTTGTACGCACCCAAGCACCTGCGCCGGATGCCTGCCTGACGCAACCAAGCTCGCTGACTGAACCAGACGCAGACCCACTGTTACAACCCACGGCACCGACCACACCGCCCTTGGGCTAACAGGCAACGTCTCCATGGTTATAGCGGTGTGCAACCGCATTAAGCACAGCCACGGTTGTGTGGGGCGCGCCGCGCCCCACACAACCGTGCTTAACTAACGCGCATAGCGCTATATATCAAATCCGGTTGAAGAACCCAAATATTGTTTGTGCCCGCTGCAACGCAGCGGGCACAAACAATATTTGGGTTTTACGGCTGTTTTTTAACCGGATTTGGTATCAGATTGGGTTGGATTCTTCGAGTCGATCAGTGGGTTGACGGCGATCGCTGGGGCGTTTTCTTCGACTGCCATACAGGTGGGAATAGACGTAGGAAAACTCACTGCCCAGGAAAAAGATTTGGCAGGTGAAATAAATCCACAGCATCATCACCATGACGCCACCAACGAAGCCATAGGAACGGTACTGGGCGCCAACATGGATGATGCTGTTGCTGACTAAATATTGCAATCCCATGAAGAGAGCGGCTGTCAGAAATGCCCCAGGCCAGATGTCTCCCCAGGCAATGCGTTCAGAAGGGAGTATCTTAAAAAGTGCCATGACAATCAAGCCCATTACCAAGAAGGTAACGCCAAGCTGGACTTTGCTGATAATGGTTACTTCATCTAATTCGATAAACGTAATGAGGGAATTGAATTCCTGCAGCAGTCGCCGAATCACATCGAAAACAAGGTCGGCGAGCAATGAGAGGGTCATAATAGCAGCGGAACTCAGCACCAAACTGAAGGCGACAAATCGATCTTGTATGATGCCCAAAACACTGGCCTGAAACGTTTTCGGTTCCTGCCGTTTGTGATGGACTTTCCAGATGCGATCGACCGAGCGATCGAGAGCCCCAAAGACATTACTGGCCGAAAAGAAGAGAAGGAAAAAGCCCGTAATCCCTGCTCCGACACTACTGCTATTTAAGTCGAGTAAAACATCCTCAAACACCTCATAGGCAGAGGGAGGGAGCGCTGACTGAGCGTAAACCAAAATATCGGGAATGAGGTCATCGCTGCGACCCAGAAGGAAGCCAACAATACTGAGAATGACCAGGAAAATTGGAAATAGCGAGAAAAGAGCATAGTAAGAGAGGGCCGCCCCCATTTCTAGGCATTGGTCACGTTGCCATTCCATGCCTGTGCGAACAATCAGTTGTACAGGACGGGACGGAAGAACCTTATCTTTGATAAAGGGAATCACGCTTGTCTCACCAGTTCGTTAGGTTGAAGTCTTGCCACTGTTATTATCGAGAATCCTCTCGATAATATCCGAACGATCTCAGAAATTTGCAGCTAACCGGCAAGATGACCGAATCATTTGCTGCTATTTCTACGTGCTTTTCAGGATATGGGGAGCTGCAAGACAAAGAAAGCATAACTGTACCAGTCGGAAAACTGACGATAAATCTCAATTTCTTGCTGTTCCTGGTCCAGCTCTTGCAGTGCGTTTGGCTGTTGCGCGTAAACCTGACGCAACTGCTGGATGCGGTTTTCCATCGGGCGATAATAGTTTTCCCAGGCGGCCGTGGGCAAGACAAACTGGTTGAGGAGACGGTAGCCTTGGGCGTGACAGCGATCGCCCACTTCTTCGACCGTCTGCATAGCGGAGTAGGCACTTTGCCAGAAGTCGCGCACGGGTTTTGGCGGCTTGGGATGCAGCCATACCAACTCGCTAAAGACCAGATACCCTCCCGGTTTGAGACAACGCTGCCATTGTTGCAACCCGGCTTCGACGCCGATGATGTAAATCGCCCCTTCTGACCAGATGATGTCGAAGGTTTCGTTGGGGAAGGGAAGATCCATCATGCTGATGAGCATCGGATGGATGCGATTGCGTACCCCTGCTGCGCGCGCGCGTTGACGCAGGCAATCGAGAAAGGGAGCGTGGGTATCGATGGCCGTAATGTCGCCATCGCTGAGATTGGCCAATGCCAGGGTTTGTGCGCCGGGGCCGCAGCCAATGTCGAGGATGGCGGGTTGATCGAGGGAGGGCAAGGTCTCAAATGCTTGGCGGGTAAATGCGTCACCGCCTGGAGCTTCTCTAGGTAAGTCTCGATGCACTTCAAAGAAAACACTCATGCCGCTGAATTAGGAAGACTGGGTGGGCACTTCAGGCATGGAAGGTGTGCGATCGCCCTGCAACGAGGACATGCCCAAAAAGCCGAGCAGGAGGAGTATTCCAATCACCGCAGCAAGCTGGAGCGATCGCTCGACTGCAATAAACGTCCGAAGAAACTGAGCCATGGTTGTCCTTGAGGTAATCGATTGCTTTACTTATAGCGCTATGCAAGTTAGTTAAGTACGGTTGTGTGGGGCGCGCCGCGCCCACACAACCGTTGCTGTGCTTAATGCGGTTGCACACCGCCATAGCATACCAAGACGAACAGATCGGTCGGTTGGGTTCCACGGGTGAGCTGTAGGTATGGCGCTACGCGCTTAGCTCAAAATTAATTATTGTTTGAAAGCTCCGCATCGCCGGACTTTCAAACAATAGTCTGTCCTCATCTCGTCTCATATATCAAATCCGGTTGAAGAACCCAACTATCGTTTGCGCCCGCTGCAATACAGCGGGCGCAAACGATAGTTGGGTTCTACGGCTGTTTAACCGGATTTGATATCAATACGTAAGGCTATAGCCATCGGAAAAAGGCTAGCACCCACATGAAGTGCTAGCCTTTCAATGTTTATGAGTCAGTATGTAGCGAGAAACTCGGTTTTTGCTGCTAATTAACGATGAACGGAGAACGTCCTAGCTCTAAACCGAGTTTCTTCGCCGATGGCTAGGCTTCGACAAAATCGCCAGCGCTCAGGCTGGTGGCATCTGTCCGCAGGAGACGCGCCAGGCGAGTGTTGCCCAAGCGAATCAGCGTGCTGTTCCCCTGTTGTACCAGGGTCAGGTCGTCGAAGGAGATATTGCCCAACAGAATCAGCTTGTCGTTTTCATCGCTGCTAAAGCTGCGAATCCGCTCGAAGCCATTGGCGGTACCGATGGAGTAGTTGTCAGCACCGGCTCCGCCAAACAGGAAGTCGTTGCCTGCACCCCCGTTCAGGCGATCGTCGCCAACCTTACCAAACAAACGGTCTCGGCCAGCTTGGCCTTGCAGGATATCGTCGCCGCCGCCACCGAGCATGCGGTCGCTATCCGCACCACCCAACAGGCGATCATCACCGGCTAATCCTAGCAATACGTCATTGCCAGCACCGCCGCGCAGGATGTCATTTCCTGAACCGCCAAGAAGACGATCGTTGCCATCGCCACCAAAGAGGCGATCGTTGTCGCCCAAGCCTCTCAGACGGTCGTTGCCATCGTTACCCCGGAGGATGTCGTTGCCTGCTAGCCCGAAGAGGAAATCGTTACCATTCCCACCCGACAGCACATCACGGTTTGTTCCACCCCGCAGGCGATCGCGTCCATTACCACCCACCTGACGGAAGCGCCGATTGAACACACCGTCATCGCGCTCATCCAGGTTTTGGATTCGGCGATCGAGGGCTGCCTCGGTGTCTTCCTCAGAGAAGGGGGTTGTCCCAAATTCGGCGGCTAAAAATTCCGCCAAGGCATCTTGTTCGGTGCCATCTGGGGCAGAGGTTGCAGCGCCCGTTCTTGGGGCATCTTCCTCCTGCTCCAGGTCAACCACATCCTCAGCAAACGCCGGGAAGGGATAGCCATCATTGCCCGCTGCCAGGAAACCAAGAGTGACGATGCGGATTTCGCGCTCGGGATTGCCAACCACATTACCGTTACGAGCAATCACATCGACGATCGCCCCTGCGTCGTTGACGATCGCCAGGTTTTGCACCCGCTCACCATCGGTGACGACATTGCCCGCTTCGTCGAACGCGATCGCCGTTTGGCTGGCGTCAAAGCTAAAGGAAAGCCCTCCAACCTGAGAAAATTGGCCAGGCGTTGCTCCGGGTTCCGTTCCGGCAACACCATGCTCAATAATTTGCTTCAACTCGCTGGCAGAAACCGTTAGTAGCGTCAGACCATTGTTGAAGCGCAGGGAGTTGCTCACATCGAGCTGGGAAATATCTCCCTCTTCTTTGCCAACCCGAGGATTAGGTGCCGTTGGGCCTGTAATCACATCGTCAGGATCAGTCGAACCTGGAGGGAAGGTAATGACACCAATGTCATCCCGAATCCCACCGCCATTCTTGATAGATACTGCGACGGTTGGATCGGTTTGCTGAGCCACAAACAGGTTGGCATCAGCCGTCAGATTGCCCAGGTTGGTTTCCTGCGTCCGAACATCGCCACGGGTTCCGTTTAGAAAGACGGAGCTGCTGCCGAAGATCTCACCATCGGCTCCGTCGATCACTTCGGCGATATCGTCAACAATTTCTTGAATTTCAGGGTCAACGAGATCGGCTGCATCCAATGCTTCAACGCCTGCCTCATCCGTTGCATAAGCACCACTGAAATTAGGGTCGATACTGTCGGGCTGGATCACACCATCATCGTCGAAGGTAACGACGAGATTACCGACGTATCTGTAGTTCCCATCGGTATTAACAACGGCAACGGGATCCTTCGCAGCACCAGTTTCGTCGGTGTCGACAATGGTAGGATAATCTCCCTGGCTGGTGTCACCCGCACGAAGGGTATCGGTTTCATCCGACAGGATTGTGTTGGAGCCACCAGCCATGATGATGTCGACCCCGTCCAAGCGCTCGGCCAGATCAAGCTCAACAGAAATCTGCTGCATGTGAGCTAGCAGGATGATGTGATCGATGCCCTGGCTGGTCAGTTCATCAATTTCTTCCTGAATGACGGCTGCCAGGTCGTCGATGCCACCCGTTCCAAGGACATCAATATCGTCTCCAGGGCTAGCAATGTTCGCGAGGGTTGGTGTGGTTGCACCAATAATGCCAAACTCAATGCCCCCTTCTTCAATGACGATGCTGCTAGAGATCGTTCCAGCTTCAGGGGCTTGGCCACCTTCTACAACAAATCCAGACAGGGCCTCGTCGTCGGTAAAGTCTAGGTTGGTGCTGAGGTAGGGGAACGCTGCACCGGGGTAGGTGTCTTCAGCATCTTCTCCGATGACATCGGCGATCGCCTCTGGCCCCAGGTCAAACTCGTGGTTTCCAAGGGCAATGGCCTCAAAGCCCAATTCGTTTTGAATCAGAATATCCGCACGCCCAAACTCGCCTAGGGTTTCATCGCTGGCTCTGAAGAAAGGGCCAGGAATGAATGCATCGCCTGACGACAGGGTCAACTCCCCATCAACACCTAATGTCTCGCCTTCATTTCGCAATGCATTGAGAACAGCGGAGAAGCGGGGCGCATCCTCAATCGCCGGAATGCCAGCTTCCTGGTCAGCGGCATGAAGCAACTGCAAAGTAAAAACCATGTGCCAAAGTCCGTGTAGTTTTACTGAACGTTTTATGTGCCTGATGTTTCCTCGTTCACATTTCCACACTGAGATTAAGCACAGGTCATCATTTGGTTATGACCTGACTACGGTTCTATTAAAAGCACTAAGTCATAACATAAAGGTGCTCTTAAGCGGCATTTCAGTGTATTTTGGAAATAAGAATTGAAAATTCGGAACGATAGAAATTAAGCCTTAGTTAAAAAAGTCAAACGTTCAGCTTCTAGGCTTATCTAAAACTTAAACACAAGTTAACTTCCCTTAATCCAAAACTGTGCGTGATAAGTAATTTCAGTTTCTTTTCTAGCGTAAAATCTAGAATCTGAAGGGTGATTCAGAAAAATTTTTAATCAATATGATTGCGATCGCTTATTGATTCCTCATTATTTATGCGAAATGAAGCTATTGACTTAGCTCAATTCATTGGCGATGAATTCTGAATAAATTAAACCCATAGGAAAAGCACATTGCTTCACTGAAGAATGCCCATTACTTAACGTTATTTCTAGTAATGATCAGTAGGTACCGCGACTAAATGCCGTGTGCTTTTTGTTATGGGATATGAGTCAGTCAATAGCTCGTCACAAACTCGATCGCCAGGATAGTTGAGCGCGTAGCAATTGATGACCTCAGCCAGTTCCTCGAATAACTTGCGGGTATCCGACTGCTGTTAGGGTCAGGCAACATCCTGAATTAGTACATAGGGTTGCAGAATGAGTGCCTTGAAGCGCTTTTGAGGGTTGTCGTTCCAGATCGTAATTTGTTGGTGGGTAGGCTTACGAAGGAGCTGTTGCTCGATCCAACCCTGAACGGGGCCGGTATCATCGTTGGCGATCGCCACTCCCACATCAACCAGATCCAGATCGGGCGACACAATTACCAGCGCATCGCGATCGACATGAGGCATGAGCCAGTCCCACTCTGCCTCGTCCAGCCGATCCGCCAGTTCTGCATGTAAATCGGACATGTCCGCAACTTCCATCTGACCTAACAAGCTAATTTTCTCACTTTACGGGGTTGCCAGCCGTGAAACATCTGTCATGTCCAATCCGGTTGAAGAACCCAACTATCGGTTGAGCCCGCTGCAACGCAGCGGGCTCAACCGATAGTTGGGTTCTATAGCGGTGTGCAACCGCATTAAGCACAGCAACGGTTGTGTGGGGCGCGCCGCGCCACACACAACCGTACTTAACTAACGCGCATAGCGCTATATGGCTATTGAATCGGATTGGATATCAGGCACTAGGGAACTAAAATTTTCTCCAAGTGATCCGAATTAGCGCTGCTGATCGTGAAGAGTATGGATGGCATCTACGCAGTGCTGAGTGACGCTTTCCAAATCGGCACGATCGGTCGAAGTGGGTGGGGCGATCGCTTCTCCAATGCGGATCGTGAGCGGTACCGACTGGGGTAGCTTTTTCTCTTTTTGAAAGATGCGCTCAGTGCCCCAGAGACTGACGGGTAGCAGAGGCGTTTGGGTCTTCGCAGCGATGAGGGCGGCACCCAGCTTGGCATCTGGAATGCGCCCATCGGGGGTACGGGTTCCAGATAAAAATACCCCCACCGCCCACCCTTCCTGAAGCTGCTGCATCGCGGTGCGAATGGCCGAGCGATCGCCAGCGCCGCGCTTGACGGGATAAGCTCCATAGAGCTGAATGGCTTGCTTGAGGACGGGCACCCGAAACAATTCTTCCTTCGCCATATAGGATACGGGACGCCGAACGCTACAGGATAGCAACGGCGGATCGAGGTCGCTAGCATGGTTTGATACCACCAGTAACGAACCGGTTTGGGGCACATTTTCTGCGCCGTAGACCCGCCCCCGGAAGTAGAAATGCAGCATTGGTGCAACAACCGACCACTTAAACAGGTGGTAAAGCGCCAGACTGGCATAGGGTTCGCGATCGCGGCTCATGGCTCCAGCTGAGGGTGAGAGAAACTAGGCGGGGTTGGGAAAGAGGCGATCGAGGTCGGCGATCGCGCCTACATTTTCGAGCGCCATGTCTTTGCAGGTGCGCTTCACCAGACCCGTCAGCACTTTCCCAGGGCCCACTTCTATGACCTGCTCGACCCCTTCGGTGGCCAATTGCAGAGAAATTTCTCGCCAGCGCACGGCTCCAGTCATCTGCTGGGCAAGGCGTTGTTTCAGGGTGTCGGCATCGGTTGTCGGCGTGGGGTCGACATTCGACAGCACAGGCACCTTTGCGGGTTGAAACAATACAGACTCCAATACGTCCTGGAATTCACTCGATGCTGCCGTCATTAACGGTGAGTGAAAGGCTCCGCTCACGTTGAGGGGTATCGCTCGCTTGGTTTTTACCGCAGCCATGACGGCCTCAACGCCGTCCTTGGTTCCCGAAATGACGACCTGAGAGGCGTTATTGTCGTTCGCTAGAACCACGCCATCGGTGGCCTCAAGGCATTGCTCCAACTGCGCGCGATCAAAGCCAATCAAGGCAGCCATCATGCCTCCAGAGGCCGTATCCATCAGCTCTGACCGTCGCTTGACCAAATGCAACCCGGTCGAAAAATCTAGGACTCCGGCCGCGTAAAGCGCCACATACTCACCCAAACTATGACCCGCCACAAAACTGGGTTCCTGACCGCGTTGCCGGAGCAAGTCCACCAGAATGCTCTCGATCACATAGAGGCTGGGTTGGGTGTAGAGGGTTTTGGAAACCTTGTCGTCTTCACTCTGGCAAACATCGAGCACTGACCAGCCCAGGATAGATGCGGCTTGCTCAAAGCGGGTACTCGCAGCAGGAGCATCGGCCAAATCTGCCCCCATCCCGATCGCCTGCGATCCTTGTCCTGGAAACACCCATGCTGTCTTCATTGTTATTTACCCTTCTCGTTGCTTCTCTCGCAAATTGTGAAATGCTTTGTCGTTTGGAATCCAGCTCGACGCTATTCGGCAGACTGTCCCCAGCGGAAAATAGCGGATCCCCAGGTCAAGCCCGCTCCAAAGCCAGCGCTGGCAATCACCTGCCCAGGCTGGATCTTCCCGGCACGTACCCATTCATCCAGGGCTAACGGAATGGAAGCGGCAGAGGTGTTGCCATACTTCGCCATGTTGCTGATGATTTTGTGGTGGGGGATTTTGAGGCGATCGCCCACCGCATCGAGAATGCGCTGATTGGCCTGGTGCAGGAGTAACCAATCCACCTGCTCCACGGTCATATCTGCCCAAAACAGAGCTTTTTCAATCACCTCTGGCACCCGCCGTACGGCAAACCGATACACTTCCTGCCCATTCATCGTGATGGGGTGAAACGTACCTGTTTCGACGGACACCTCTCCGTTCAACGATTTCGACTCACTTTGATACGCCAGGTTGAGACAGCCGTTGAGACTGCCATCGCTCCGCAGCTCAAATCCCAGCAGTGCGTCGGTGGTGTCGCTGGCTTGCAAGACAACCGCCCCAGCCCCATCCCCAAACAGAACGCAGGTGCGGCGATCGCTCCAGTCTGTCCAGCGAGATAGCACATCTGCACCAATAAGCAGAATGGTTCGATAGGTGCCGGTGCGAATAAACTGTGCTGCCGTCACCATGCCAAAGACAAAGCCAGAGCAGGCAGCGGTCAAATCAAAGGCAACCGCTTTGGATGCGTCCAGTGCCGTTTGGATTTGGCAGGCCGTGCCAAACAAATCGTCTGGGGTTGAGGTCGCCAAAATAATCAAGTCCACCTCTTCTGGGGCGACGCCTGCCATTTCCAAGGCTTTCTGGCTGGCTTCAGTGGCGAGCGACTGCACCGTTTCCTGGGCAATGGCAATATGCCGATTGCGAATGCCGGTTCGCGAGGCAATCCACTCGTCGGAGGTCTCGACAATCTGGCTTAATCCTTCGTTATCCAAACGCGCAACCGGGGCGCTAGAGCCACATCCTGTGACTACCACCCCGGCTCCAAACCGTTTCAACATTACTCATTTCCCTCTGACTGTTCAGTGCTGCGAGACAGAGAAGCCTGTCCCTCAGAGGCTACTGCTTTGGTTGGCTCAAACTGCGATTGAATGCGCTGGAGCACACGATGGTCAACCGCTTCTTTGGCCATCCGGATGGCATTGAAAATGGAGGGAGCCTGAGAGCTTCCGTGACTGATGATACATACCCCTGCAACACCCAGCAGTAACCCACCGCCATGCTCGGCATGGTCAATCCGCTGTTTAATTCGGCGCAAGTTGGGCTTCAGTAGCGCGACGCCGAGTTTGCCGTTCAACCCCTGAGGTAACTCCTCTCGCATCGTCTGCAGCATTACCTCACCAATGGCCTCGGCAAACTTGAGCAGGACATTACCCACGAAGCCATCGCAAACGACGACGTCAAAGTTACCCGACAAAACATCGCGGCCTTCTGCATTGCCAACAAATGGAATCTGGGGATTATCTTCCAGCATTTGATGGGCACGAACAGCCAAATCGTTGCCCTTGGTTGGTTCCTCACCAATATTCAATAGCCCAACTTTGGGATTGGGGGTGCCCAAAACATACTCGGAATACACCTTCCCCATCAGGGCAAACTGTTCAAGAAACTTGGGTCGGCAATCAACATTTGCCCCAACATCTAATACCAGAACAGGCTTGGCCATCATCGTTGGTAAAACCGCTCCGATGGCGGGGCGATCGATGCCTCGAAGCCGCCCTAATCGCAACAGCGCGGCGGCCATGGCTGCGCCAGAGTGCCCTGCAGAGACCACTGCATCGGCCTGCCCTTGCTTGACCAAATCCATGGCTACGTTGATCGAAGCACGAGGTTTGCGACGGATCCCACTGAGGGGTTCCTCATGCATCTCGATAACGCCATCAGCAGAAATGACTTGTATATTTGCTGCCGAACTATGCCGCTTGAGAGATTCGTTGATCTGTTGAGGATCGCCCACTAACAGAACGTCGGCATCCAGTTCTGCTTGTGCTCTCACCGCCCCTGCCACAATCTCTGACGGAGCGTGATCTCCGCCCATCGCGTCAACAGCAATCCGTGCTCGAGTTAAACCCATCCGTTTGCTCGAAGTGATAGAAACCTCAAAAATTCTATCAGATGGACGATCGCCCTAACGGAACTCCCAGAAGGAAATGCTAGTTATCCCGTTGCTTTTTCTGTCTCTCCGGGGGGCATGATGCGTTGGAACAGGTAGCCTGTTCCCCGTGCCGTCAGGATGAGCTCAGGATTGCTAGGATCCTCTTCCAGCTTGGCGCGCAGCCGTGAAATATGAACATCCACGACCCGAGTATCAACATGGCGCTCTGGGGTATAACCCCACACTTCCTGAAGAATTTCGGACCGCGAGAAAGGTTCGCCCGATCGCCCGACTAAAAGTTCGAGCAAGCTGAATTCCATCCCCGTCAACCGAATCCGTTCATCACCCTTATAAACCTGGCGCTTATTGGTATCGATGCGGATAGCGTTGATCTGAATGACGCCTGAACTAGGAATGCCAGTCGTACTGACCTTGTCGACCCGCCGCAGCACGGATCGAATCCGGGCTTCCAATTCCTTAGGAGAAAAAGGCTTGACAACATAGTCATCTGCACCCAATTCCAGGCCAGTGATGCGATCGGCAACATCGCCCAGAGCCGTTAGCATGATGATGGGAACGTCGGATTCTTTGCGAAGTTCCTGACAAACACCATAGCCATCCAGCTTGGGCATCATGACATCTAGCACCACTAGATCGGGTTCGGCGTTGTGGAAGGTTTCGAGCGCTTCTTCACCATCCGCTGCGGTCACAACGTCGTAGCCAATCATAGAGAGACGAGTTTCCAGAATCCGACGGATGCTGGCTTCGTCATCGACAACCAAAATTTTCTCTTTGTGATTCTCCAATTTCCTCAATACTCCTTGAGACGAATCTTTTGGATGTTAAATTCTGTTCATCCTGATTACTAGAATATTAGCTTAGTTGTCGGGATGCAGGCTGTTGGAATCTTTATCAAGACTACGCTTCAGAGTTTTTTAAGAATTTGCTTAAAGTGTACCAATCTCAATAAGTTTTGTATGCCTTTAATTGATTAAGTATTGTCAAGAACATTTTCAGGGCTGAGTAAATCCCCTAAAACGAGGTTTAACTTTTCTTTATGTCTAAGTCGCGATCGCATTATGTTTGCAATGAATGTGGTGCTACATCGGCGCAATATTTTGGTCGCTGTTCGTTTTGTGGCAGTTGGAATACGTTAGTCGAACAAGCGGCACCTGCCACGAGCAGTAGTAATCCCCGGCAGGCGGTTCGCAGTAGCCGCAGTAAGGCCGGGAAGCCACTGCGGGCCCAGGCGATCGCCTCCCTTACGCTGGAGCAAATTTCTGACCATCCCCAAGCGCGTATCCCGTCCGGCTATGGCGAACTGGATCGGGTGCTGGGGGGCGGCATTGTTCCCGGTTCGCTGGTGCTGATTGGGGGCGATCCGGGTATCGGCAAATCTACATTGTTGTTGCAGGCGGCCAACCAACTCGGCACAGGTTGCCGCGTGCTCTATGTTTGTGCCGAAGAATCGGGGCAGCAGGTCAAACTGCGGGCTCAGCGATTAGGGGTTGGTGCTGCTGCCCTGGGAACGGAGACAGACGCACCCAATGGCAATGGCTCCACGGCAGCGGCGATCGCCGCGCCACCCGACACCGCAGAAGCGGCCGGTGGACTTTATTTGTTGCCTGAAACCGACCTGGACACGATTTTGGCGGAATTGGAATCCCTGCGCCCCCACATTGCCGTGATCGACAGCATCCAGGCGCTTTTCTTTGCCTCTCTCACCTCCGCTCCAGGTTCTGTGTCCCAGGTACGGGAATGTACCTCAGCCTTGATGCAGGTGGCCAAGCGGCAACACACGTCCCTCTTCATCGTGGGACATGTGACGAAAGAAGGGGCGATCGCGGGTCCCAAGGTACTGGAGCATCTCGTTGATACGGTGTTGTATTTTGAGGGCGATCGCTTTGCCAGCCATCGGCTATTGCGCTCCGTGAAAAACCGCTTTGGTGCCACCCAGGAACTCGGCGTTTTTGAAATGGTGAATCGTGGGCTGGAAGAGGTTCTCAACCCCTCCGAGCTGTTTTTGGGTAGCCGCGATGAAGAGACACCGGGAACGGCCACCATCGTGGCCTGCGAGGGCACCCGCCCGCTGCTTGTGGAACTGCAAGCTCTGGTTAGCCCCACCAGCTACTCCTCTCCCCGCCGCTCCACCACGGGTATCGAGTACAACCGCTTCCTGCAAATCTTGGCTGTACTGGAAAAGCGCGTTGGTATCCCCCTCTCCAAGCTGGATGCCTACGTCTCCTCCTCTGGCGGCATCAACGTGGGAGAACCCGCTGCCGATCTGGGGGTAGCCATTGCTGTAGCGGCCAGTTTTCGCGATCGCATCGTCGACCCCGAAATGGTTCTCATCGGTGAAGTCGGTTTAGGTGGACAGGTACGCCCCGTTTCCCAAATCGAACAACGGCTCAAAGAAGCAATGAAACTTGGCTTCAAGCGGGCGATCGTCCCCAACGGACAGGAAAAAATCCCCGGTCTAAAACTCGACATCATCCCCGTTGCCCGCGTGATCGATGCGATCACCACTGCCCTCATCGCGGGACGCCGGGACGAGTCCTAAATCTTGACTTGACGCTCAAACTCCTCATCTTCACTTCTTTTCCTCCGTGTCCTCTGTGCCTCTGTGGTTAATCATTTCCATTCGTATCAAGCCAGAAAAAAGCGACACCCGCAGTTGTAGAGTGTTAGCAAATTTTGGAACGGGAGGAGCAGCAATGGTGTTCGACATCTCAAGACTGAGGCGAATTGGCGTCTTGCTGGTGGGCTTGTTGATGAGTTGGTTGTGTCTGGGCGGTGGCACGTTGCAGGCAGAGGCGATCGCTAGCCCCGCCAACCAGCGCATGATGACGGATGTGACGGTGCAACTGGGAACCGAAGCAGGAGAATTGGTCTTCGTGCCCGACCACCTGGAATTCTCCGCTGGACGGCGATACCGTCTACGCCTGGAAAACCCCAGCCCCACAAAACACTACTTCACGTCTAAAGATTTTGCCGATGGCATTTGGACTCAAAAGGTACAAGCGGCGGGGGTCGAGGTCAAAGGTGCCATCCACGAACTAGAGTTGCAGCCTGGAGCCGTTGCAGAATGGGTCTTCGTGCCCGAAAAAACCGGCACCTACAACCTCCGCTGCATCATTGCTGGCCATACAGAAGCGGGGATGACAGGGGAGATTGCGATCGACCCTTGAGATTGAGCGATCGCTTTGCATCCTCAAGCATTTTCACCAAAACTATAGCGCTGTGCGCGTTAGGTAAGTACGGTTGTGTGTGGGCGCGTCGCGCCCACACACAACCATTTCTGTACTTGATGGGGTTACACACCGCCATAGCAGCGGATAGATGGAAAATCTATCCGCTGCCTCAGAGATATATAGCGATCGAACCATAAACCACGTTAGGTAATGGTTCGATATGTTCTCTATTCGTCGTCTGCGCTTGGTTCTGGGTCTGCGCTTGGCTCTGGGTCTGCGGTGGCGATCGCCGTTGCAGTCGGCGATGTTGTTGTTGCACCTGAACCGTTCTGAGTTGCCTTGGGTTCGTAGAACACCGTATCTATTGGCTGATGGTTAGTAAACACATTTGCCAACGACTTGGATCGCTCATACAGCGGTTGGGTCGCCGTCTTGCCATAGCCGAACATCGTATCAACCTCAGGCTGTGTCGATGCCGCTTGGTAGAAGGTTTCCTTCAGCGTGTGGTAAGTCGTTTGATACAGCGTTCGTTCGACCCCATTAATCTCTGTCAGGTTCATCGGCTGCACCCCTTGAGACGGACGATACACATAGTCTTCAAAGGGCTGTTCTTGCTTGAGCCAAGGCTGGGGTTCGGCATCAGGTTGCTCATACTGAAGCATCCCCTGAGCGCACGGCTGGACTGACCCTGCGGTCTGATACACCAACGACGGATTGTCGCTAGCCGAGTCAAGATTTTGCTGCCACTTGTCTAGCAATTTACCCAAGTCAAACCCAGTGGCTCGTAGGAAATGCCACAAGCCTCCTTGCAAGAAGAAAAAGGCGAGGTAAAAGTGGGCGTTCGCCAGCCATACCCGACTGGTATACCCGCCCGACATTGATGGCTGAGCCTCAAAATAACGGGGTAAGAGCGCTGACTTTAGCTCCAGGGTCGGTCCATAAAACACCTCGGGATAGGCCAAGGTGTTGAAGCCACAGTAATACGAGGCGGCAAATCCAGCTAAGGCAATGCCAATCAAGGAATAGGAAAGAATGCCATCTCCAGAGAAGAAGAGGAGATCCTTCACCCATTGGAAGGGCGGTACCAGGATATGCCAAGTACCGGCTGCGATGAGGAGGCCAGCAACGTAAATATGTCCGCCGACCAAATCTTCCAGATTGTTGACGTCAAACAGGTGGGTTCTGTAATCCCAAATGGTTGCTGGATCGAGCGTGGGAGCGGTAACCAATCGCACCTCTTCTAAGTTGGCATCATACAAGCCACCAAAGAACTGCGCCTTGGCGACGAACAGTAAGGCTCCCAGCCCCAAAAAGATGAGGTGGTGCCCCAAAATCAGACCGAGCTTGGGTGCATCGTCCCAGGCAAAGTGGAACTTTTCAGCTCGGCCTCCCACGACTTCCAAACTCGCGGGCAAGCGATTCCGGTGAAAATAAGCGCCCCCGGCCAAGACACCCGCTGCAACGATGTGAATGGCCCCGATCGCAAATATCGGGAACGTATTGACAATCTCACCGCCTGCACCGACACCCCAACCCTCTGTTGCCAGGTGTGGCAACAGGATTAATCCTTGGGTATACAGCGGTTCATCGGGTGAATAGACCGCTAACTCAAACAGCGTAAATGCCCCAGCCCACAGCATAATCAAAGCCGCTTGGGCAACATGGGCCACGATAAAGGTATTGGATAGGTCAATAAATCGAGCATTGCCCGACCACCAGGGGTACTGCTCCTGGGTTTTCTGAGAAACATACATGGCAATAAGTTGATTGCAACAGCGCTGTTCAAATCCGTGCCCCCCACGGCGGGGGGCATCTAGGTTCAGAAGCTACAGGTTTACGACAGACCCGAGACGATGTGGTCGAGATAGGTATCCATTTCCTGCCCGGCCTCAGTGCCGACCCGTTGGGTGACGACTTCTTTCATCGCTTGTACCGCCTGAATGGTTGGCTCAATTGGCACACCAAGAGAGGAGTAAGTGTCCTTCAGACCATTCAAGACACGCTCATCCAGGATGGAGGAATCAGCCGCCAACATGGCATAGGTTGCATAGCGCAAAAAGTAGGTTAGATCGCGCAGACATGCCGCGTAGCGCCGAGTTGGATACATATTGCCGCCGGGCAGCGTAATGTCTCCGTAGAGAAGGCTTTTTTCAACAGTTTCGCTGATAATGCTAGCGGCACTTGAGCTAATTTGAGTGGCAGCTTTGACGCGCACTGTTCCAGAGTCAAAATATTTCTTAAGTGTGTTGAGTGCTTCACCTTCAAGGTACTGACCTTTCTCGTCAGCGGGATTAATGACCGAAGTGATTGTGTCTTGCATGGCTCTTTCCGAATTTTGTTGTAAATGATGATGTGAAATTTAGTACAGAAGAATGGGATGCAAATAGTTTTAAGAAATGCGATCGCATTTCTTAAACCCTGGTCTTAATTTCAGAACGGGTGCGGAATATGCTTGGAACCTTGCCTGAATATTGGCGGTTGCCAAATTCCTGAACGTAATTGAAGACATGCATTGGGAAAAGATATCAAGACTAGACCGATCCCTCACAGAATCAAGAATCAGAGGGATAGTTGATATAGAAAATATGCTGTCTTCGAATACTGAACGTGTTCTGAAACAGACATGTTCTAAGACATCTGCAGACGAAAAGATGTCTTAGAACGCCCGAATGAGCTGATCAAAGTAAGGCCCAGCTAATGCCGCTTCCTCAGAAGTCAAGGTGCTCATTGCAACAGACTTGATACAGCGCATTGCCAGTTTTAGATTGGCGAGAGGAACGCGCAGTGAGACATACATGTCGCGCATGCCATCCAATCCAATATCCTCGAGGGGTTTGGAATTGCCGGCCAATACGCAATAGCTCACCAAGCGGATGTACCATCCTTGATCCCGCTGGCAGAGGGCGGTTTTCTTAGGATTTCCGCTGTTGCTAGGCGTGTTGGGGCACTGCGACCAGAACTGTTTGCTCCCTTCATCAACAATCTTCTGTTCGTTTGCTGCCAGCTTCTGCGCCGCACTCAGCCGTACATTGCTACTACTAAAAAAGTCTTGCAGCTGAGTCAGCTCTGCACTGCTTAAAAACCGCTCAGAACGGTCAGATTGAGCGATCACTTTAGCCACGATACTCATGAAATAAACCTCCTATTAAGGTGGGGTGTTTTTGATCAGCACAGCCTAGATTGAATCTCAATTCCAGCCAAATAATTCAGAGGAATCGATTCTGGCTTTATCTGTGGAGTAAAGAGTTAGAAATTCCTTCAGGCAAGGAAGGTTACACTCTTCACTACCGCTTCAAATGACTGCCAGCCATAGACATTTTGGAGATTACGAAGCCTCAAGTGCCTACAACAATCTGATGGCTTCTCAGTGGGCTGAAAGGCCATGGATTCTGCTAAGACGCCTGAGCTGGCTATCTCCAGGATGTTGTATTCTGCGTTGGGCAGAATCTGATTCTCTCGTGAAAATCTGCGAGAAATCGATCATTAATGGCTGGCTGTCTAGTAATAAAGAATAAGAGCCAAGCGTGATTATTCAAAAGAGTTGTTCATAAACTAAATATATAAATATAAGAATGTTCATCTACGACAATAGGTATTTTATTTTTTCAATCATTTGAATAGGCTTATATCTTTTGCTGACTGCCATTTATAGCGCTATGCGCGTTAGTTAAGTACGGTTGTGTGGGGCGCGCCGCGCCCCACACAACCGTTGCTGTGCTTAATGCGGTTGCACACCGCTACATATCTAAAAATGGCAAAGATGTATACGAAATCGATTAAACCACGCTGCTGATAAGTCGTTAGGTGCGATTAAACCAGATCCTAAAAACCTGCACCGCCCGCAGCGCGGGCGGTGCAGGTTTTTAGGGTTTTAGGTTTTTTATCATGCCGAACTACTTGCTAGTAGGAAAGACTTCAAACCATATCGCTAGGGCTCAACCATTGACACCAGGTTCTTTCTCACACGAGCTATTGAGAAAATAGCAGAATGAGCATCGACCAGCTACGGCGAAGGGATATCTTCAATATTGTATTGACGGTTAGTTTGTTCAGGTAAAATTTCTAACCGCTTCCTGTCGTTTAAGCGCGGAGAATCACTTAGGCTGATGCCGCGTAAAGGCACGCCAAGCGATCGCCCTTCCCCCTGCTCATGCAGCCATAAAGCAGCGCTGGAAGACGCGCTGTTCTAACGTCGTCGCATTTTGCTGACCATCTTGCGCGATAGCCGGAGCCCTAAGGATTCTCGGCTCGCCCATTCCTGCACGATGCGGAAGAACATCTGGCGATCGCCCGCTTGGAGCACAGCTGTTTGGTCGGCGGTTTCGATGGCGTAGGGGTAGCCACCGCCGATAATGACTTCGGCGCGTATCCAGTCTAGGATTTCGTCGAGTCGCCCAGCTTCAACGACCCAGAGAGGAAACTCAACGCGAACGGGATAGTGGTCTCGCGTTGTTTTCAGGTAGACAAAACCAATGCGGTCTTGGTGTTCCGCGTAGGCCGAGAGGATATCCGCTCGATCGCACTGAAACAGGGGAGTGCGATCGCCCCATGCCATTTGCAAGCGGTTCACCAACTGCGCGTCATGCACCATCGACGCATCGGGCAAATCATACAACTGTCGCAGCATCACAGTCAGGTCATCGGCGTAGGTGGTGTCGATGTAGCCCACTACGGGAACGCGGTGTGCCTCGCTAGCCCGCAAGAGCCGTAGCAAGCAATCGACGTAAAACTTCCGCGCTTCGTCGTCAAACCGCTGGGCAAAGGTCGCGACCAATGAGCCATCAAAGAACAGCAGACAACGCTCGGCCTGGGAATGGGCTTCGATGTAGTCGACTAGGCGATCGATTTCCATGCGGTAGCGGCGCATGTTGACTTGGCGATCGGCGAAGTCGCCTCCCTCCGTGCGCAGTTCGTCTGGGGGCATCACATCCATCTGCACATCCTTGGTGTAGCCCCCCTCGGCCTGATGATGATTCTCAAACCAGCCAATTTGTACCAGGGCAATCGGGAGTGATAGATCCTTCCCAGGGTAGATTTGGGAGCCATCGACGGCGAAGGTCGTGACACCTTCTAGGCGATCGCGCACCCAGCGGTGGCTTTCCTCTCGGTTTTTCCATTGCAAGCCCGCCGATACGACACCCTGTTTCGCCTTATTCATGGATTCTAGCGGACGGGCTCCCAGCTTCCCCGAATGTTGACGAATTAATGCCTCGCGTCCCGTGTCAGACAGGTTTACAAATGCGTCCATCGCTTTCCAATACTGCTTCAGGATATCCCCGGCCTGTTGGTTGAACAGGGAAAATTGGGCGCGTTTTTCGTTCAACAATTCAAAAATTCGACTGGATTGGAGTGGCATGGCATTGGGAGAAGGTTCAGTCTTCAAAGCTAGCAAAGACTTGTAGGAGTTGATCCACTTCCTTCATTTCCCCCACTAGACGGCGTACCGGGCGGGGATGGACGCGAACGAGAGTGGGCGTTGCGGTGATGCGATCGCTCTCTGCCTGCTCGGGGTGTTTGTAAATGTCAATGACTCGAAGGGTATAAGGCTGGTTCAGCGTCTGTTCCAATAACCCATGCAAGTTACGAAGAATGGTCTCGGTGGTGGTGGTGTTACCCGCTACATATAACCGCAGAATATAGCCAAATGATTCCTGCTGCTGAGCGCTACTGAGATGTTGAGCGGCGAGGGTATGGAAAGGCGCGGGTGCCTCCAAATCATTTCCGGCAAACTGCACGATCAGGTCATGGTTGTCCCAAAGGGTCGGAAATTGGTGGCGGTAGCGTTCCAAAATGGGGCGATCGCACATCTCTGATACCTGAGGCACGGTTTGCCACACCACCGATCCGGTTCCAAAGGCCGCGTTCAGCAAGGCTTGGTGCTGCATCACCAGAGGGTAGGCTTCTGCATGCTGGATGATTTCCTGAGTTTTGGGATCGCGCCACCGATCAATCGTTGCCGTGTAGCAGGGCACTAAAAAATGGGGAGGTTCTGCCAGATTGAGCAATTCTTGCAGCAACGCACAGAGCTGCAAATGCCAGCGTTGCTTCTTATCTGGATCGATGCAGTACACCATGTCACCTCCCGGCGTAAACAGAGCCAAGCCTTTAAACAGGGCCGGTAGCGGTGGAGACGGAGAAAACTCAGGGGACATAGGCACAAGACCTAGCGTTAGCGTGCGGCATGGAGAATGGCAGCGTGGACGATCGCAGCAATACCGTTACTCGCAACACCTGTCACGACTTGTTCCAGCGATGACAAGGATATGTTGGCGATCGCGATGAATCCCAATTCTGAATCGATTGATGATAACGAAAGTACGCAGAACCCTGCTGTGGGAAAGAGAGAGCTGTATGGCTTGCCTACATCTCAAGCTGGGCAAACCACATCAATCGAAGAAAACGAGAATAGCCCGAAAGTTAGGATCTGTCTGCACATCAGCTCAATAGGTTCACAAAGCTGATGTAAATTCAATGGGGGAGAACCATTCTGCTCTTATTGTGGAGGGAGATTTGTACAGCGGGGCAGAGTTGTTGCACCCTGCACAAAAAGTTCAAACTTGCGATCGTAAATTCAGATTCCTTCGTAATCTCTCATCGCCTCCAGTCAATCGGTTGCATCGCTGGGTACCCGCTGAAATGCATCAGAGACGCCTGTTTGCAGCCTCCATGCAGAGATTGAAGAATTTCTATCATTCATGAAGAACGTTTGAATTGGGGCAAGCAGAGGTTCTGGACTGACGCACTGTCCGATCTGTCCTCGGAGCCATTTCCCCGAGCTGTTGCAAAGCCATTGACAAGGCCCCAAAAAATCTGACAATGACTCAAAAAAATCGCCGAAAAAGAAATTTTCCTGCGCGACCCACAGGAAAATGACCCTTACCCACCAAGCTGGAGACGCGTCCTCAGACGCGTCCTCAGACGCGTCCTCGCAGGATTTGCGCCATTTCGTTCGGCTTGGGCGACATCTCCAGCGCGGTTTCTTCGGTGATGCGTCCAGCCTCATACAGGGCGTAGAGCGACTGGTTCATTGTGCACATGCCATCGAAGCCGCATCGGGGAACCAATGCCTCCACTTCATCCATATCGCCTCGACGGATGTAATCGCGGATGGCGTCGGTATTGATCATAATCTCGTGGAAAGCCGCCCGCTTACCATCGGTGGTGCGGCACAAACCCTGAGCCACAACAGCGACCAAAGATTCAGCGATGGCCAGACGCATGGGGTCTTGCTGCTCTGGCTCATACAAACCCAGAATCCGTTCGATCGTTTTGACCGCACTGTTGGTGTGCAGGGTTCCCATGACCAAGTGACCGGTCTGGGCCGCTTTCAGGGCGGTATTGACGGTTTCCTGGTCCCGCATTTCACCCACCAGAATCACGTCAGGGTCTTCCCGCAATGATGCCTTTAGAGCGTTGTCGAATAGCTTTGTATGCATCCCCACTTCCCGCTGTTTGATCAGCGCTTTGCGGCTCGTGTGGACGAATTCAATGGGATCTTCAATGGTGATGATGTGCTTTGGCATTTCCCGGTTCATGTAGTCCACCATGGCAGCCATTGTGGTGGATTTACCCGAACCCGTTGGCCCGGTCACCAGGATGAGTCCTTTGTGGTAGTGGCATAGATCCCGCAACACCGGCGGCATTTGCAATTCTTCCAGCGTCAGGATCTTCATGGGAATCAAACGCATAACCATTGCAGGACCCCGCAGGGTGTCGAAGACATTGATCCGAGCCCGAGCAAAGTCGTACTGGGTGGCACCGTCGAAGTCTAGTTTTCCTTCGAATCGGGCGATCTCATCGTCGCCGAGAACTTCCTGTAGCCAGCTCATGAAGGTCTGGTGGTCGGTTACCGGGTGGTCGGTTATCTGGATTTCCCCTCGGTTACGGTAGCGGGGCACTTCGTTGACCCCAACGTGAATATCCGAGAAGCCTTTGTCAAAGGCATTCTTCACAATCGTTTCTAGGGTCGGTTGCCCAGCTGAAGGCTGGCTTCGCGCTGCTGGACTGCGGGGGGGGGCAGCCGGGCGGTGCCCAGGCGGTGGTGGTGGCGGTGCGGCAGGCGGACGTCTGGCCGCAGGCGCGGGTGGCACGCCAGGAGGTGCGTTCACCGCTGTCACAGGGCCAGCTTGATTGGCTCGCGTCACTGAGGTAGCAGGACGGGTTCGTGACATCTGTTGGGTTTGCTCTGGGTTAGCCGGAGGGCGAGCTGCCGGACGAGGCGGGGGGGGCGTGCGAGACCCAGAGGAAGGGGGTGGGGTAGAGGGACGTTGTGCGTCAGTCATAGGTCAACTCACTATATTTAGTGCAATTTCAGGGCAATGGGCTGTAACGGTATGAAATCGTGATTAAGGACAGCAGTGTGGCGCTTGGCAAGAATCTGTTCTGTCAAGGATGAGCTAGCACATTGTAGAGAAAGGGTAAGGCAGTCATGGTGGTGGGTGCTAAGTGCGAGGTTGAGTCAGGATGAGGACATCATTCCAAAATATTGAACAGAAAACGAGATGGGAGAAAAGACTGTATCGATCGGTTGATCCTGATTTTTTAGCAGGCTAGGCGATCGCGCGCTCCGTCCATCACGTTTCCAATTGCATCCGAGTATGCCTCAATTGCCAGGAAAAGTAGACAAAATGCAAAAGGCGATGACATTAGTTCTATACCATTCATTCGCAATTTCTATGAATGATCATGACCTATGAATGGGGAGAGTGTCTCGCTATCAACAAAATTTTTTCACCGCTCCGCTGGCATTGGAATTTGCGATCCTGCTGTGAGTAAGAAGGTATGTTCTAATTTACAAGGTCATTTTAGAAGGATTGCTTTTCTAAATAATTGAAAGGCTGGCGACGGTGCTATTCCGCTAACAGACATTACAGCCTCATCGCTTTGTCGTAGGGGTACCCCCGAGAGAGCGCTCGCTGTAATAGCCTATCGGCTTCAGAAGGCACTCACCCCGCTCTCGGGGTTTTACTCTCCCAGAGGTTTCCCAATGCAGAGGCAAATCTGATCAGCTTGCGCTCATCCGATCCACCGGATTGAGCCGAAAAGATCAGGATTTATACAAGGTTTGCGTAAATCCTGAGTGGATTTGTTGATGGGGTGACCGCACCGCGGTCACCCCATCAACAAAATGCGTCAGTCCTGAAGGTTTGCCTGGGAAATGCATACTCTGGGCGAGAGAAGAGTCTGGGATAACGGTAAGCAATTGCCATAAGCGATCGCTGGATTTCATGATACGAGTTAGAAGTGACCAAATAGAAACAGCCGTCTGAAGCAGATTCTCGGGATATTCTGTTGTCTTACAGCGCTCTCGAACTGATGCTAGTGGATTGGTGTAGTTGCCGAAAAGTCGGAAAATATCGGGATTTTTTACACAAAATCGTTAATTGGTTGACTGTGCCCTACCCGCTTTACGCTATATTCTCCAGATGCGGTTTTGCTAACATTCTCTCGGCTTTTCATTAATCATCGATTTCTCTGTTCGTATCCTAATCTCGGCTGTAGAGGCATCCTTCACCTAACTCTTCTATTGAGAACCCCGTTACAATTCTTTAAGATAAGGACAGCTTACTGTAATCAAAAGTAAATCTAATGCAAAGCCAAGTTGCACTAGATTGAAAACAGTAACTCTCTCTTCATATCTCTCATTAACATCTGTCAAGGATTGCAAGAACTCCAAGGTAATCGGTTATGCATTTGAGTGAAATTACCCACCCCAATCAGTTGCATGGTCTCTCCATTCAGCAGTTGCAACAGATTGCCCTCCAGATTCGCGAAAAGCACCTGGAAACGGTTGCGACATCCGGCGGTCACTTGGGGCCTGGTTTGGGTGTGGTTGAGCTAACG
Source organism: Vacuolonema iberomarrocanum LEGE 07170 (assembly GCA_015207365.1). GTDB lineage: Bacteria > Cyanobacteriota > Cyanobacteriia > Elainellales > Elainellaceae > Vacuolonema > Vacuolonema iberomarrocanum. The sequence continues at coordinate 49,630 of JADEXA010000019.1, read as the reverse complement.
TTAGCGCTCTATCAAACGCTGGATCTAGATCGCGATAAGGTGGTGTGGGATGTCGGGCATCAGGCCTATCCACACAAGCTGATTACGGGTCGCTACAACCGTTTCCATACGCTACGGCAAAAAGATGGAATAGCGGGGTATCTAAAGCGTTGCGAAAGTCCGTTTGACCACTTTGGCGCGGGTCATGCCTCGACGAGCATTTCTGCGGCATTGGGGATGGCGTTGGCGCGCGATCGCAATGGTGATGACTACAAAGTGGCTGCTGTTATTGGCGATGGTGCCCTCACGGGTGGGATGGCGCTCGAGGCGATCAACCATGCCGGGCATTTGCCCGACACCAATTTGCTGGTGGTGCTCAATGACAACGAAATGTCGATTTCGCCGAATGTTGGGGCGATTCCTCGCTACCTCAACAAGATGCGCCTTAGCCCGCCAATGCAGTTCATCACCGATCGCCTGGAGGAAGAGTTTAAGCATCTGCCCTTCTTGGGTGAATCGCTCTCGCCAGAGCTATCTCGGGTGAAGGAAGGGATGAAGCGGTTGGCCGTGCCCAAGGTTGGTGCAGTGTTCGAAGAGCTAGGCTTTACTTACATCGGGCCAGTGGATGGCCATAGCCTGGAAGAATTGATTGCTACCTTTAAGCAAGCCCACAAAATGCCGGGGCCCGTCCTCGTGCATGTGGCGACCATGAAAGGGAAGGGCTATGCGATCGCCGAGAAAGATCAGGTCGGCTATCATGCTCAAAATCCCTTTGACGTGGCGACAGGCAAAGCCAAGCCTTCCGCTACCCCCAAGCCTGCGGGCTACGCCAAAGTCTTTGGGCATACCCTCACCAAGCTCGCGGAATCCAACCCCAAAATTATCGGCATCACAGCGGCGATGGCTACAGGAACCGGGTTGACCAAGCTGCAGCAAAAACTGCCGAATCAATATATAGATGTGGGGATTGCCGAGCAGCATGCCGTCACCCTGGCGGCAGGTCTGGCCTGCGAAGGCATGCGTCCGGTGGCTGCCATTTACTCCACCTTCTTGCAGCGAGCCTTCGACCAGATTATCCACGATGTCTGCATTCAGAACTTGCCCGTATTCTTCTGCCTCGATCGGGCGGGGATTGTTGGTGCAGATGGGCCAACGCACCAGGGCTTGTATGACATTGCCTACCTACGCTGCATTCCCAACATGGTGGTGATGGCACCCAAGGATGAAGCGGAGCTCCAGCGGATGATTGTGACGGGTGTGAACTATACCGATGGCCCCATCGCCCTGCGGTATCCTCGGGGCAGCGGCTATGGTGTGCCCCTGATGGAAGAAGGCTGGGAGCCACTCCCCATCGGGAAAGCGGAACAGTTGCGCCAGGGCGATGATGTGCTGATTTTGGGCTATGGCACGATGGTTTACCCCGCGATGCAAGCGGCGGAAATCCTCGGTGAACATGGCATTGAGGCGACTGTGGTGAATGCGCGCTTTGCCAAGCCGCTGGATACCGAACTCATTATCCCGTTGGCGCAGCAAGTGCGTCGGGTGGTCACCCTGGAGGAAGGCTGCATCATGGGTGGCTTTGGTTCGGCGGTTGCTGAATCCTTGCTCGATGCCGAGGTCATGGTGCCAGTGACGCGCATTGGCGTGCCCGATCAGCTTGTTGACCATGCGAAGGCCGATGAGTCGAAGCAATCCTTGGGCTTAACCGGGCCGCAGATTGCCGATCGCATCTTGAAGCTATTTAATCAACAGTCGCAAGCGAATGAAGCGTTGATCGAGCAAGTCTAAGTCTCTGCTGTCACTTGTGCAGTGGTTGCTGACGTAGCCATACAGATGAGACCCACGATGGGAGGTTCTAGCGCCTCTGTCGTGGGTCTACCCGTTCGTGGGAAGAGGAATTATATTGGGCACAACGCTTTCGTTTTGTTGCTTAACGTAACGGCTTATATGGAATCTCTAAACCCTGTCTTTCCCGTTGTCTGGCAGAACGATCATCTAGAGCTCATCGACCAGAATCGGTTGCCAGACGAATATGATTTGGTTCGGATCAGTCGCTCGGAAGATTTGGCGATCGCCATCGAAGACATGATTGTGCGCGGGGCATCTGCGATCGGGGTTGCCGCTGCCTATGGGATATATCTGGGGGCGCGAGAAATTCAGGCAACGGAGCGTGCTCTGTTTCTCAATCGCTTAGAGGCTGTGGCTCAAACCCTGAGAGACACGCACTCGACCGCAGTCAATTTGTCTTGGGTGATTGACCGCATGCTCAAAGCGGCTCGGCAGACGGCGGGTGATGTGGCTCGGATCAAGAGCGTCCTTCTGGAAACGGCAAAGCAAATCCAGAATGAAAACCTGCAAACCTGCTATCAGATTGGTAACCACGGACAGCAAGCCTTGCCCGAAACGCCCCAAAAGCTTCGGTTGCTGACCCACTGCAACGCCGGAGCGTTAGCGACCGCAGGGTACGGAACGGCGCTAGGAGTGGTGCGATCAGCCTGGTTGGATGATCGCTTGGAGCGGGTGTATGCGACCGAAACGCGCCCCCGGTTTCAAGGGGCACGGCTAACTGCGTGGGAATGTGTGGAAGAGGGAATCCCCGTGACGCTGATTACCGATGGTATGGCCGCCCATTGCATGCAGCAGGGGATGGTGGATGCAGTGGTGGTCGGTGCAGATTGCATCGCGGCGAATGGCGATGTTGTGAACAAAGTCGGAACCTATGGGCTGGCGCTGCTAGCAAAGGCTCATCATCTTCCCTTCTTGGTGGCAGCGCCTTTGTCTACCGTGGACTTTGGCTGTGCAACGGGAGCGCAAATATCGTCGAAGACCCGAGATGGTAAGGAAATCTCACATATTTTCGATCGCCCGATTTGCCCGATGGGAACAGAATTCTATAACCCAGCTTCGGATATGACCCCAGCGGAGCTGGTGACGGCAATCATTACGGAGCAAGGGGCGATCGCCCCCTCAGACCTACACCAGCTCAAGCATCCGCCAGAGAAACGATAGTTGAGTTCTTCAACCGGATTTGGCGTTAGCGTCCCAGTTGGTTGGGCACATCCTCGCAGCCGCCTGGAATGGTGAGGCGGGTGTCAGATCCACCCCAGGCACAGCAGTAGCGGCGCTGCTCTTCCGACATGCGCTTGACGTTGGTGAAGTTGGCTCCTTCAACGACCGCTCCGGTATATTCCCCGGTGACGTAGTTGGGGATAGCGGTGCGGCTGCGGGGCGTCGCGGTGGCGACAGGGCCGTAGAAGAAACGAGTCCCCTGGATATCGGCATTGGATAGGTCGGCATCAACCAGGATGGTGCGGGCGAGGTTGGTTTTCACCAAGTCTGCATTTCGCAGATTGACTCGGATCATGTTGGCATCGCTCAAGTCCGTCCAGCGTAGATCGGTACGTACCAGGTTGGTGCTGGCTAGCATCACGCCCAGATCAACGACCCGCACCCCATAATCCCGATCCTCGGCATACCCACCAGCCCCATCTAGCATGGCGCGTCCTAGAAGTCGATCGCGCTTGAGGGGGGTGAGTAGCCGAGAGCGGGATAGAAATCGCAACACCTTCGCCTTCCCGGTTGCATCGACACTGCTGAGAATAGCGGCAGTACGCCCCTCGGCGATCGCCCGTTCCTGGGGCCAGTCTTCTAACAAGCCTTCGGCATCGAGTACCAACTCAGAAATGCCCTGGAAAAAGGCATCGATGGTCTGCTGCTGGGTAATCAGGTTTTGTTGAATGGTCAAGTCGCGGGAAATAACATATTGCCGCCACGCAATATAAACCGCCAACACGGCAATCAAGATTTGCCCCACCGCGCCGACCAAGTCCCCAGTCGCGCCCAGCACGGTCCAGTCCAGCGCAAAATACCAATCGTAAAATCGCTGATCGATATTGCTCACCTCCCACAGCGTCCAGGCGGCGACTCCGACACCGATCAATGCCAGGGTCGCAACGCGCTCCTCCTCAGAAAATAGGCGGGAAACGGTTCTCTGTAGGTCGGCCCAAAAGATGCGTAGTGCTAGAACCAGGATGACAAACGATGCGGCCAGGCTCATCCAGACCAGATTAATCGCCAGTCCGACTAGGGCGATCGCAATGGCCAACAGCAAAATCCAGCCCTGAGAGGACGTGGCTTTGGTCGAGGAGGTGATGGGGCGATCGCTTTCTTCCATCAAGCGTGGATTTTGCTGCTGCAACTCATCCACTGACCCCCGCTGGGGTTGCATCCCGGCATCCAGCTCATCGTCTAACGTTGGTCGATTGGGAAAAGTAGAAGACCGACCATTGTTGGGGGGCGGGTTCTCAAATGCAGGCGAGGATGGAGAAGACTGAGGGTCTGGGGTCATAGGGCAACAGCAAAAAGCTTAGGGAAAGTGTAGAAGTGAAAGCTGGCTGAGGAGAGGTCTGGAAATAAACTTCGGGGATGGCGTTACGCGTCCCTAACGGCACTCTACGACAGGTCTCTGCTTTTAGACATGACCTCAGGAGAGAGGATTTAGGAGCCGAACCCGCAGATGTGCGATCGCCCCATGCACTGCTCCGATTATGCTCCTTGCATTTAGAAAACTCAAACAGCCTTCTGAGTTTAGGGTGACAAATACCTTGGCCATGATGGGGTGGCTATGGCTGTGAGCGGCGCTGAATGGTGGGTGCGTGGTTGTGCAGAAAAGCCATCGTTGATAATCCCATTCTCTTTGGACATTTCCGGAAATCACAAGGGCTTGTTCCTGTAACGCTCTGCCTAACGGACTCGGATAGATTCTCTGTATAGCTGAATGACCGCAAGTAACGTTCGCTACAGAGGACTGAGTACTTTTTATGATTTCTAAACTGTCTTTGATTTCTAAACCGTCGCTCTTCCGGTTTGGGCAATGTGTGCTGGCCTTGACGACCCTGCTCGGTTCCTCCCATTGGGCGGTTCGGGCGATCGCTTCCAACCCATCCCCAGACACTGCTCCCTTGACCATCAGCCAGGCTGCTCCAGTTTGTATTGATCCGACTTGGACAGAAGGAAATGAGACCATCGTTACCTATACCGATATCCAGGGGGGACATGATCGTCCCGCTCGTGCTGTTGCCTTTAGTCCAGATGGCCAATACTTGGTCAGTGCGGGAGCCGATCGAACCCTCAATGTTTGGAATATTCGCAATGTCCAGAATGAGCCCGATACGGTCTTGCTGACCCGCAGTTTCGCGGTCGATTCAGACGATCGAGAAATTGTTTCCCTGGCCTTTAGTCCCGATGGTGAACTTCTAGCGAGCGGGAGCCTTAACGGAACCGTACGCCTGTGGGATTGGCAGACTGGAGAGTTGCTGCAAACCCTATCTGGGCACTTGGATGCAGCCGCGTCGCTGGCCTTTACGCCGGATGGCCAAATCCTCGCTAGTGGCAGCTTTGACGACACGATCCGCTTCTGGAATGTGACGACGGGCATGCAAGAGCAGGTGATTGAGGTTGGGCAAGATGTCACTCGAATTGCCTTTACGCCGGATGGTGCCAACCTGACGGTTACCGGTGTGCGGGGCGATCGCGCTCTGTCGATTTGGGATTGGCAAGAGGCAGAAGAGCCCGTACAAACCGTGCGCTATGCGCGCTCTGTGCAAACCTTGGCGCTCAGCCCCGATGGGCAATTCCTCGCCCTCAGCCCCGACAGCCAAAGCCCCGGTGGCCCGGCTCCCACAGAACCGCAGGAGGTATACAACAGCATTCGGCTCCTGGGAACCGAAGACCTTAGCGAAGTTGGCGATCCCCTGCTAGCGCATGGTGACTACATCACCGACTTGGCATTTAGCCCCTGTGGTCAGTTGCTAACCAGCGTCAGTTTGGATTCCACCATTCGTATTTGGGATCTTGAACAGCAGACCCTGACCCGCACTATCCAGAACGGCAACAGCGCCATCCTGACGTTAGCCTACCGCTCGGATGGGCGAGCGATCGCGGTTGGCCGACGGGATGGTTCTGTGAGCATTTTGGTAGCGCGTGACTGATGGTTAGCTGCAAGTCGTAAAGCGCGTTTCATCTCCCCTATGATGCCTGGTGAATGACCGCAGCTTTGAGACTGTCTGAAGCACGGAACAGTGCGGCTCCTTTGCTACTCTCTGCTGAGGGGAGATGGAAGGTTTAACGAAAACGACAGATGGGGGAAATCTTCCAATAGATTCCCCCTCACAACCAACGCTAATTTGGATGATCCTCAGGAAATGCCTGGAAAAAGGAACCGACCTGTGTAGGGTGCAGGGTGCCGCCAGCGCAGCGTAACATGCCATCGATTAGGAAGTTTGTTGTGAGCAGTCGCCTTAAGTCTTTTCATGGTTCAATTTCTGAATGTTTATCGCTCAAAAGCATGGGCGCTAATTCTGAGCCATTAAGAGCATCGTTGAAGCTGCCGTTGAAGCGATTTCATAGCAGTTCTCTGACTCTGATGAGCATGAGAAATAGCTGCTCAATCTGCTCGCTCGCTATCCTTATGACATAACAGAAAAATTGTTGAATAAATCCCCCAACAGAATGATCTCAACGGTAGGGATCAATCGAAAGATCTCTTTGGCTCAAACTTCACTTTCATTCCAAAATGGATAATTGGCTTATTCAGATTCAAACTTGATCATTCCTTTCATATCTCTCAATGGAAAAAACTTGAATCTTGGTTGAAGCTGTAATGGAAAAGCTGACTGAGATTTGTTCAAGGTGCTTTTTCCTAGCTTTGCAAAATAGGGCGAAGGGCTGAATTGCCGTTGCTTGAGTGTTAGATGGGGTTCAATTCTGCGATCGCCCCACTGTAGTCTCAATGAGTAATTACATTAAATCTGCGGAATAAGTTCGATCAATTGCATGCATAGATTACAGGCATAGATTTTGCTAGATCTGTTGCGAAACATTGCGATTCCCCAGACCAATGTTGAAAACATTCTTCATCCTGATAGGCATTGTCAGCATAAGCATTTATCCTAATCAGTGCTAACGTCGACGAATATTCACTAGACTGAATCTTCATACGATTCATGACCCCCGTTTAGTAATGCCTTTGTTGGCTGGCTTTAAAAACTCCTTACTACACTCCCCTTTGCGATGAGAATTCTGGTCGTAGAAGATGATGGGATTACAGCCGAAGCACTCTCTAGTTTGTTGGGCGATCAGAACTATGCGGTGGATGTCGCACAGACGTACCCGACAGCCCTAGAACTTGTCGAAGCCTTTCAATATGACCTGGTATTGCTGGATGTGCAGCTTCCCCAGGGAGATGGGATTTCTCTCTGTCGGCAACTGCGATCGCAGGAGCAATCCATGCCCATCCTTATGCTGACAGCACAAGGCGATGGGCATGACAAGGCCGTGGGCTTGGATGCCGGGGCCGATGATTATGTGGTGAAGCCCTTTCATCCAGAGGAATTGTCGGCACGGGTACGGGCATTACTGCGACGGGGCAGTGGGGTCGCGAAACCTGTGCTGGAATGGGCTGGCTTGAAGCTGAAACCCAGCAGTTGCGAAGTCTCCTATGACGGGCAATTGTTGACGCTCACGCCCAAGGAATATGCCTTGCTGGAATTGTTTCTGCGCAACCATCGGCGGGTCTTTAGCTGTGGTGTGATCCTGGAACAAATCTGGTCGTTTGAGGAAATGCCAGGAGAAGAAGCAGTGCGCACCCACATCAAAGGGTTGCGGCAAAAGCTGAAACAAAAAGGTGCACCCGCTGATTTGGTCGAAACAGTATATGGCATTGGCTATCGGCTGAAGCCGCAGGCGGAGCCAGAGCCAGAGGAAGTAGCTAGCCCAACCGAGCCCGCGGCTGACGATACCAAGCAAAAGACCCTAAAGGCGGTTGCTGAGATCTGGGAGCGCTTCAAGGATCGGGTGTTTGGGCAGGTGCAGGTGGTAGAGCGGGCGGTCACGGCCAGCCTTTATGGGGAGCTGAATGATGCCCTCTGCCAACAAGCCCGTAGGGAAGCCCATAGCCTCGCCGGATCGCTGGGCACCTTCGGCTTTCCAGCAGCCTCGAAGATGGCACGAAAACTGGAGAAATGGCTGGTGGATGGTGCCATGACCCATCCGCCTTCGGCTTCGCGCATGGTGGAGCTGGTGCGATCGCTCCGAGAGACGCTCAATAGTCCTGTTGCTGGGCCATCTGAGCTTCCTGGCGTGATCAAAACGACGCCAGTCAAGGTCGATGTACCGATTGATCCAAGTGATCACCTGATGGTGGTTGATGACGATCCCTTGGTCTTGGCAGCGGTGCGGAGTTTACTCGAACCTTGGGGGCTGCAAGTGACGACCCTAGAGGATCCGCGCAACCTCTGGGACACCCTCGATGCCGCCACGCCTAGCTTGCTGATTTTAGATATTGAAATGCCCCACGAGAACGGCATTACCCTTTGCCAGCAGGTGCGCGACCACGAGCGCTGGGGCGGCTTGCCCGTGATGATTTTGACGGCGCATTCGGATGCTGGGATGGTCAATCAAGTTTTTGCCGCAGGGGCTGATGACTTTGTGACCAAGCCGATTGTGGGGCCAGAGCTGGTGAGCCGGATTTTGCATCGGCTAGAACGGATGCGGCTGTGGCGACGGTTTGCTAAACCCCAGGCACCCCAACCGCAGAATACGGTTGCCCCCAACGAGGAGATGTTCCACTTACTGGTCGATGGGGTGAAAGACTATGCCATCTACATGCTCGATCCGAATGGCACGATTGTGAGCTGGAATCGGGGGGCAGAGAAAATTAAGGGCTATACCGCCGAGGAAATTTTGGGGACGCCCTTTGCCTCGTTTTATCTGCCGGAGGAACGTGAGCAGAACCTCCATGAGATCGATTTGGCGATCGCCCGCCGAGATGGACGCTGCGAACGGATTGGTGAGCGCATACGCAAAGGTGGGGCTTGCTTCTGGGGCGATGTCGTGATCACGGCTTTACAAGACGATGACGGCACCCTGCGGGGCTATGCCGTCGTCACACGGGACATCACCGATCGCAAACAACTGGACGATGCACTACAAAAGAGCCGGGGGCAGTTGGAGGTGCGGGTTGCTGAGCGGACAGCGGAACTGGTCGGCGTCAACGAACGCTTGCGCCAGGAGCTAGAGGAACGCAAGCGAACCCAGGACGCCCTCCGCATTTCTAAGGCGCGGTTTGCGGGCATCCTCGATATTGCCGACGACGCCATCATTTCCATCGATGTGCACCAGATCATCACGCTGTTTAACCAGGGAGCCGAAAAGATTTTTGGCTATACGGCGCAAGAAGTCATGGGGCAAAATCTGGGAATTTTACTCCCCCATCGCTATGGCAAAATTCACCGGGGATATATGCGGCAGTTTGCGCGGTCGGATGGCGCAGCTCGACGGATGGGCGATCGCCGCGAAATCTATGGACGGCGCAAAGATGGGTCTGAATTCCCCGCCGAAGCGTCCATTTCTAAGTTAGAAATTGGCGATGAAGTCATTTTCACGGTAATCCTCCGCGATATTAGCTTGCGAAAAGCTTCCCAGGAACGCCTATCGGCTCTGAGTCACCAAAACGAACTCATTCTCAATGCGATGGGTGAGGGCATTTGTGGGGTTGATTTGCAAGGATGCATCACCTTTGTGAATCCCGCTGCCGTCAATTTTCTGGGATATGGTCTAGATGAGTTGATTGGGCAATCCATCCAGGTCATTCTCACGCCTATGCCTGATGCCTCTGGCAGTGACCTTGATACTGCCGCGCGACTGGAATTGGCCTTGCACAATGGTTCCTCCGTACAGCAGGGCAAGCGAGCGACCTTCTGGCGCAAGGATCATACCTCTCTGCCCGTGGAATACATGAGCACCCCTATCCATGAGCAAATCGACGGACGGTCAGAACTGGTGGGCAGTGTCATCACCTTCAAAGACGTCACGGAACGACAGGTGGTAGAGCGCATGAAGGATGAGTTTGTCTCAGTGGTCAGCCACGAGTTGCGGACGCCACTGACCTCCATCCACGGCTCTTTGGGGATGCTGGCAAGCGGCATGCTGGACAGCGACCCTGTCACGAGCAAACGATTGCTGGAAATCGCGGTGACCAGTACCGAACGTCTGGTGCGGCTGATCAACGATATTCTCGATGTCGAGCGGATTGAGTCGGGTAAGGTGAAGATGCGCCTCCAACCCTGTGATGCGGCAGAGTTGGTGTCCCGTGCCGTTGATGTTATGCAACCGATGGCGGAACAGGCCAACATTGCCCTGGAGGTGAAAGCGGATGCGATCGCCCTTCACGCCGATCCCGACCGCGTTCTCCAGACCCTGACCAATTTGCTGAGTAATGCCATCAAGTTTTCTGAAGCCGGTAGCGCGATCAACATTACCAGTCAGCCTGTCCAGCTTACGGAGGCTGGGAACCCGACGCGGGTAGAGTTTGCTGTCAGCGATCGCGGGCGCGGCATCCCCGAAGACAAGCTCGAAACGATTTTTGAGCGCTTTCAGCAAGTAGATGCGTCAGATTCTCGCAATCAGGAGGGCACCGGTTTGGGGCTGGCCATCTGCCGCAATATTGTGCAGCAGCACCATGGCGAAATTTCTGTGAAAAGTGCCCTTGGCGAAGGCAGCAGGTTTGCCTTCTGGCTGCCCCTCCAGCCCGAAACCGAGCCGTCCGAATCTACTGTCCCCATTCCAAACGGCTATGACGCGAAAAATTCTTGTGGTTGACAATGAAGCGTCCATTCAAGAAGTGACGCAAATCTGTTTGCAGACGGTTGCTGGATGGCAGGTGATTGTTGCTGGTTCAGGGCAAGAGGGCTTGGAGAAAGCGGCCATGGAGCAACCCGACGCCATTTTGTTGGATGTGATGATGCCCGATATGGATGGATTAACAACCTTCCAGAAGCTACAGGAAAATCCCAAAACGCAAGATATTCCTGTGCTGTTGCTAACCGCTAAGGTTCAGGCGGCGGATCGCCAGCGATACAGCGAGTTGGGCATCCGAGCCGCGATCGCCAAACCCTTCAATCCGCTGGAGTTAGCCCAGCAAATTACGGCGGCACTCGGGTGGAATCTCGCAAAATAACGTTAACTCTTCACAACTTTCTCACATTTCTTCCATAGCCTCAAGGATAGGAGTTCTCTATCGAGAGGAGGGCATGGAAGCATTCAGCACGTTCCCCGAGGGAAAGCGTAGTTTGTGTCCCATGACTTGTCTAGCCGCCAGGTTGCAGCCAGCAGTGTAAAGGGAATTCCCCACTAAGCGGGGAGGTTGTCATGGAAACGATTCGTAAAATAAATGATGAGCTGGCGATCGCCGGACAAATCGTACTCGAACAGCTCTTGGAGTTGGCCGATGGGGGATTTCGATCGGTCGTTAATTTGCGATCGCCTCAAGAAAGTGGCTTTCTTTGGGAAGAAGAAAAGAAAGCCGCGCTGCTGGCGCTGGATTATATGAATTGTCCGATCACCGTTGATGACATCAACGAGGAGATGTTGCTCAATACGTTTAAGCAAATTAGCGAACTGCCCAAGCCCGTGCTGGTGCATTGTGATACTGGCATCCGCTCGGCTTTGATTGTGCTGATGTACCTTGCCATACAGCATGGCGCAACACCCCGGCAAGCGTTTCACCAAGCCCAAAACCTGGGGTTGCTTACGCCAAGCTACCAGATCTAGCGATCGCTTCCCAAAACGCTCCTGTGAATATCTGGGGTCGCCATAAAAGGGAATATCAATCCTATGAAAACCAAGAAAACCGACACCCGATTATTTCTTAAAACCCTCGCGGTGCAAGGGTTTTAAGAAATAATCGAGCCTAATCTCAAGACATCATGCTATCTCTGAATAGACTGGATCTGCGTGCAGGACAAAACCAAAGATCTCTTAATTTTGGGTGACGCGGGCAGCACCCGTGTCACCCAAAATTAAGGGTTTTAGCAGGGGTTTATTTTGTGTCCTGTACGCAGAGACTGGATAAACGTGAAGCGCCTGATAGTTGAGGGGCACAGGCTGATAGACTTTACTCTTCGTTTTTTCCCGTATTATCTGCCGCTGCCTCGTTGAGCAGTTGGGCGATCGCCGCTGCCCATCCTTGAGGGCCTGGGACGTTTGGTTTGAGCAGTCGGGGAATATCTGCGATCGCAAAAGCGTTGCGGTGGGGATTGGCAATGAGCACTCCGACATCGGCTACTTGCAGCATGGGGAGATCGTTGGGGCTATCGCCTAGCGCTACAACCTGCCACGTAACGGTGGGAGATGCTTGGCGATAGCGTTCGGCTAGCCATTGCACCCCTGCCCCTTTGTCTGTTTTGCCCATGATATGTAGAAACCGTCCCCCCTGCGTTGCCTGCAGCCCAGCGGCTTCGACCTGGGTGATAAATGTATTGCGGGCGTTGTCGGTGTCTTCCCAAAGTAGTGGTTCGGAGCCAGTACGCTGCTTGGCTGCTGTCGCTGCGGGATGGTTCAGTCCGGTGATCTGGGCGATATCTGCGGCTGTCATATCCCCAAAGCCTCGAAACCGATAGCCTTTTTCCTGCTGTAGCCTCTGCACAACATCACGAATATGGGGATAATCGGCGGCTAGCACATGCACCGTCGCAGTTGTTGTATCTCCGTTATGGCCGGGGGTATTGGGTGGGCAGACGATCGCGGCTCCATTCTCTACCACAAACGGCGCGGTGTTGCCGAGTTCCTCGCGCAAGGCAGCTTGCTCTGCCTGGGTTTTGCTGGAGTTGAGAATTAGGACATGCCCGTTTTGCTGGAGTTGGGCGATCGCCGGTAGGGCTGGTGCATAATCATAGGTTTTATGATCCAGCAGGGTTCCATCCAGGTCGGTAAATACAAGCAGTTTTTTCATCTATCAATCTCAAATGATTTGTAAATTGGATGTGAAAGATGGGGCGGGCTGCGCCCCATCTTTCACATCCAATTTCGGATTGCCATAGCACTTATCGATGTCAAAGGTATGGCATGGGGCAACCCTATCAAGGCAGCAACAACTATCGCTATCTCGCATCCATTGTTCAGTATTGCTGATTGAGGGGATGATTTTTTAAGCAGGAACGCACCGCGTCTCCTCTTAGGAAAAATCATACTTGGATTCTGCAACTCCACTGTTCTTTGAAATCGTTCATTTGTTAACGGAATTTATCGAAACGCGTGCAATTCTGCGCAAATTCGCTAATGTTTATGGACGCGCCACATCCAAAATCTCAGTAAAAATGCGTACGTTATTTCTGAATTTCTCGTATGAATTAAGATCAATGTTCTTCGTATACCGAGCTCTGCATACAAAAAACGAGATGTTCGCATCCGCATACTGGCTGAAAAGCTTCCGTGCACTTGCTGAAAGAATGTGAAATCAGCAGAATCCCCCCCTGAAACTGTGGCAGAATCTATGCGAAATCTATGCGATCCTGCCAGCTATTTTGGGAACTTTCCTGGAAGCGCTCGCGAGGGCGTATAGAGTCGAATTGAGCATGATAGCTGAAGCGAAATATTAAGGGTTGGTTATTCTGACCGGCGATACCCGAGCAAAATAACCAACCTGTTACTAATTTGGCAAGGAATAGCGATCGCGCTGTTTCATTTCCTGTTTCAGCTTTTGTCTCAGTTCTTTCACTTGTGTTCTCATGTTTCCTGTTTTCTCGCGCAAGAATGTTTTGTCATCATCGGGGGATTCTCCCGCCGTTCAAGTTGTCGCGCTTGAGGAAGTACTCATTGTTATTACATTGCAGAACCGTCGGATTTGGCAGGCATGGCAGACACGCTTAGAGCATCGGAAGAGGGCATTCAACGGATTGATCAGGCACGCCAGCGAAAGCGATGGAACCGTACAGCGGATGCTTGGCTACAGGCTATTCCAGCTGCTCGGTCTACCATGAATCGATTTTGGTCGAGGCAGCCCGTTCGTCGAGAAATCTTTATTGGTATTTGTGACGCTGTAGGCATTCCTTGGGGGGAAGTGGTTGATCCAATCCTCCAAGAAGGCTTCGAGAATAACAGTTGGGGCATTGCTCTGGCTCAGCCCGAGGAGGGAGTGCCAGATCCAGATCTGGAGGAATACCTTTGCGTCGGGCGCGAAGAACTCGCAGCCTCGCTTGACACTCAATTGCCCACGTTGCGATTGCTGGTTGTCACTGGGATTGCAGGGGTCGGGAAAACGGTGTTCGCGGAGAACCTGGCTAGACGCTGGCAGGATACCTATAAGCAGTGTTTGCCCATCAACTTCGAGGTGCGGCCTGACGCTAGCTTTGCGGAGGTGGCCACTGAAAGCCTGTCGCGTTTGCACAACTGTCCGGCTATTGATATCCCAGTGTCGCCAGAACAGCTTCTAGAGCAGTGGCTTGAGGTGCTGGCAACATACCCCTGCCTGGTGATGATGGATTCGCTGGAAAATCTGTTGCGTGGATATGAATTGAAAGGGTGGAGTACGTTTCGCGAGCCCTACTGGGAGGAGTTTTTTCATCGCCTCCTGGGGTTAGAGCAATGTGCCAGCAAAGTCATTATCACGTCTCAGGATGTACTAGGGCAGGTCGAGGTTCATGGCTTGCGCTATCGCTATCGCTATCGCTGTGAGCAGTTGCAAGGGCTAGCTCCTGCGGCGCAACATATTTTCTTTCGAGAGCGTGGGCTGGCCCTGAGACCTGACTCAAAAGAATGGACTTATCTTGCGCGAATCGGGGCGGCCTACGAAGGACACCCGCTGTCGTTGCAGGTAATAGCGGCAGAGGTGCGGACCGTCTGTGGTAGAGATGTGTCGGCATATTGGCAGCGGTACGGTCAAGAAATCGAAGCCTTGGAGCGCTTGCAAGCATCTCGCAGTCTGCAACTCCAACCCTATGACTGGCGGTTGGCGCAGGTGTCTCGACGACTCCGCAAAACGGTGCGCGATCGCATTGAGCGTAGCTTCTCGCGTCTTCAGAGCGATTTGCCCGATGCCTATCTGGTGCTGTGTTTGACCTCCGCCTACAAAGAGCCGATCGCCGAGGCCGATTTGATTCATTCTCTCGTTCGCCAAGGCTGGGGGAGAGAACGAGCGCAGGCGGCGATTGAAGCGCTACTCGATCGGAGTTTGCTGAATATGGATCGCCATTATCGCCTCCGACAACACAACCTCATCCGCAGTGTCGCACTCGATCGATTGCTGTGTTTTGTCGGCGAAGCGTCGTAATTCTCCATCCCTGCGCGATAGGTTTCGATTGAGGCGCGGATCAGCTAGAAAGGGGCGCTGTCTCCTCTCGCCGCAGAAGCCATAATCCGCTGTAGGTCATGCCAGAATCATCCGGTTGCACCAGAAGAAAATGTAAGCCCTTCGCGGCCTGCTGCCGTTCTTGAAAGGTGCGAGCGGCCGCTTTGACCTCTTCATCCTCAAAGGTTGCAAGAATCCAGCGATCGACCAAACCCGCTTCCAGCAGCAACCCATCTGGGTCGCCAGGGATATAGTTGAGATAGCTTGGATGGGCTTCCACCAGCCACTGAACCAACCGCATCGATACCCGACCGCCATCGATAATGACGCCGGGAATGGATTGGGCTGATGAAAGGCCGATATTGACGGGCAGGTAGGCTGTGGGAAGCGCTCGGACAGGAATAGGCTTGTGCTCGAAGGCTGGCAGGAACTCGCCAGCGGCGATCGCCCCAAATCGCCAGCGATCGCCCCACAAGGCTTCAGGAATAGGGACGGGTGGCGGCGATTCTAGCGCCACAGGCTCATAGGGCTGGCGCGTGTAGCCCGGCAGGGTGGGATAAACCGCTGCACGCTCCTGCAAAAACTGCTTGAGGACGGGGACATGGCGGGTGGCTTCTACGCCAATGCCCAACCGCTGGGCGGCCTCCTGCACGAGACTCACGGCCTGGGGGCGGAAAACCTGGAGCTGATCGGGGAGATGATTGTTCCCTATTTTCTGTAAGGCGCTGACCAGCCAGGCTACATTTGCTTTCACTTGGGGACACCACGCCGATTTCCGGAGGCCGCTGCTGGCCTCACACACCACCAGTTCCCACAGAGGTTGACCTGCATCATCCTGCATTGGTCGCCGATAAAAATCGACCTGCCAGACTGTTACCATGCCGCTACCGTTAACCGTCACCTACTCGTTTATCTTCCATGATTGTGAGACACGATGGTCGTAGGATTACGAGCCGTGGCACTTGCAGGATGGCAAGACTTTCTATAAGCACCAGACTCCTAGCTGTCTGTGTCATCCCGGATTTGAATCGTAAACCCCCGTTATATTTTTTGTGTAGGATTTCGCATTTTCTATAAAAACCCAAGGAACTCGATGATTTTTGGGGCGCTCTGCGCCCCAAAAATCATCAAACTGCGTAAGTCCTATTGTGAAAGGCTTGCGCAAGCCTTTCACAAAAAATATAAATGGTTTTTCTAATCCGAATTTGGTATCAGTAGGCTCCGATGAAACGAAGCAGGGAGCGATCGCCCCCTGCTTCTGGTACTTATTCCAACTGTTGCTGCCGATAGATGATGCTACGGTTTGCCACAACATCCATCAAGCGCTCTCAGGCTTTGACATGAATTGGGAGGATGATGTGGCGATCGCCATCAATGATCAGCCAGTTTTCTTCGCGAAGTTGGCTAATCAGGCGGGTCACCGTGACTCGGGTCGTGCCAATCGCATTGGCCAATTGTTGGTGCGTTAGACGCACGCTCAAACGTGTTCCCTCCTGCACCGGTTGTCCCACTTCTTGTCTCAGCAACAACAACAGATGGCGCAAGCGATCCTCGACCCGACGGTAGCCCACCATCGCCAGCACCGCTTCCGTTTGCCGCAACCGCCGAGCCATATGCTGAAAGATATTCTGAGCCAGCACAGGTGATTGTTCCAGTTCTGTCCAAGTAAGCCGCATCACATCGGCATCGGTCAGCGCGGATGCATGGTACGGGCGAATCAGCGTTAGGGGCAAGCCAAAAGGCATGGAAGAGCAAGCCAGTCCTAGCAGTGCCTCATCGCCTGTGTCGTAGAAAGTGCCAAGCTGTACAACACCCCGAATAACGACCCAAACCTCGTCCGATCGCAAGCAGATCTCTTGTCCACTACGAAAAGACTGGAGTGCTCTGCCTTGATAGAGTTGCTCCAGGGAATAGCGCATGTCTGTCCGGGAGGCAACATCGAGCGAAAGAGGCTGTAGCATAATTTCACTGTGCCGTCTAGTATCGTCGTTTACAACCCTAGAGGGCACAGCTAAAGGCAAGGTAATTGATAGTTTCAGTGAAGGTTAAGCTTCAACAAAGGAACGACGTTTCAAGCAAGAGCTCCAAAAAATCTTCAGTTTTTCTATGCTGACAGTAAGAAATATTTACTGATGCTGATGCCTGAGTGATTGTGCTGAGCTGACTCAAAGATTTCTCAAAAAGAATATCGCTCGTGCTTCAGTATGGCGTTAGCGACGTGGAATGCATCATGGCATGATCAGTTTGCAAGTCGCCAGGTTCCTATGGGCGATCGCCCGCTCAAGCCATTGGTCGGAGTGATCGACATAACCTAGCACTCTATCTAGCTGCGATCGTGTGTAGGAAACCCATTGAGTCAGTGACGCCATCATTTTCCATAAATCATCCTCAGATTAGGAGTGGCTGTGACAAAAATTACGTTTTGCTTCAGGCTTTGCATATTCTGAAACTAGCAGCTGTTTGAATAAGCCAAGGTTATTTGTTGAAAAGCTATTTGGCCTGCGATTTCTCGACGACTTACCAGGAGGTTCAGCGCTTGACGGCTTTTGTAGCCCAATTTCTGGCTGAATGTTGAGTTCATCTATGGGCTACGAACCGTCCAAGAAATATGCCAGTTTGGCAGCGGAAGCCACCGAGTTTTCCACAATTTCGCTACATTTGATTCAGAGTCTATTGCCAACCTGTTGTCTAGTTGGAGTAGGATCCCATAGAAGGTGAGATAGTGACTCAGATTTCAGCGCAGTTTGTTCGCCTTAGATGTTTCACGCCCATGATTTTATGTGCGCAAAAATCTTCAGGTTTTGAGTCGCCTTTTGAATTTTTTGTGAATCTACGACTTGTTTGTTCCGTCAGGATGATTTCTCATACAGTATGAGAAGCAGTTTGACGATTGTTGTCATGGCTATTGTCCGTTCAGGAGAAGCAGCATAATGCTACACCGCAAGATTTATCAGCTCTGTTGTGATGGTCGCGAAGTGTGGATTTTCTTGCGCGACCAACAACGCTGGCTAGAGCGGGTGCGCATTCTCGATCTAGAAGGAGATTTGGTGACCGTTCGCTACGAGACTGATGAGGAGGATGAAATTTGCTCCTGGGAAGAAATGATTCGACTTGAGAGCATTGGTTCCGTCATGCAGAAACTGGCAACGGTTCCCCGAGGCAATGTAGAGCCCCTGGTGGCAGAAGATTGCCCCGAGGCCGAGCAGCTCCGTAAGCAACCCGACGATGGCAATGAATAGAGCGAGTTAACCCTTTCGATTGATGGCTGCCAACGCCATTTGCGTGGGAGCTGTTATAGCAGCTAGATTTCCATGTTCAGGATTCTCAGATGGCGGGGCGTTGTCTAGCGTCCTCGCTTTATTTTTTAGGGGCTCGATTGGCTGGGTACAGTTTGCGGCTTGAGAATGCAGTGGTGCGTCTTCCTGCAACACCTTCCTGGAACACCGTCCTACGTCGCATGTGGAGGCTACAGTGCCTCTAGGCTTGGCATCGTTTCACGCTTGGCGCCTTGCTGGACAGCATCGGCGATCGCCCATCGCTCAATTCCGTAAATGCAATCCCTCAAAATGTCATGTCAAGCCTTGATGACTAACGATATGCCGAATCCCCTCGCTTAAAGATTCACTCTCTTTCGCGTTACGGAATCCATGAGCCGTATGAATTGCTGGGTTGATGGGCGATCGCTAACTTAGATAGATGGGCGATCGCTAACTTAGATATTTGAATGCAGGCAAATCGCTGCATTCAAATATCCTGATAGTTCTGATTACAGAAATTTATACTGATTCTATGGAACTCCAACCCTCATCATTTCTTGGAACCTCCGCAGTGCAAGGGGTTCAAAAAAGATCTGGAGAAGGCTCTTGATGAATGGGTATAGCCTTACGCATTTAGATTAGACCATATGATGCTTTGAAAGCCCCGCAGCGCGGAGCTTTCAAAGCATTATGGGTTTCTAGCTTAGCGCGTAGCGCTATATCAATAATTTGCTGAATGCATTGATTGAAAAGGGCTTGGGAGGATTGCTCTGTCTATATTTCAGGAGCGATCAAAATTTATTTCCCATTTCTTCGACCATTTCTTCGACAAAATTGTCTGCAAAGAATCATGAATTGCGTAAAATTGCCCTGAGTGAAGTGAAACTCTTTGCTTTTGTAAGTAGAATGCTACGGGTCTTGTTGTAGACTTTGGGCAACTTTCCCTTCCATCCCCGACTCTTCCCCAGATGCAATTTCAACATCTGTATCACATCATTGCGTTTTGCGTCGCGGCAGTCGTTGTTCTCTTGAGCACGCCTGCGGTGAAGTACATCGGCTTACACACTGGCTATGTGGACTTGCCTGGTGGGCGCAAGGTTCATCAAAAGCCCATCGTGCGCCTTGGAGGCGTATCCATTTTTTTGGGAACCGTCGCTGCCCTGCTGACCGTATGGGGTCTGGGTGGGTTTGGGGTGCTACCACCCGACAAGGAGTACGAAATTTGGGGCGTCACACTCGGTGGGCTAGCCTTTTTTCTAATCGGATTTACCGATGACCTGTTCGGGCTATCCCCGGTTATGCGGCTCATCTTGCAATCGACGGTGGCGGCGATCGCCTGGAACGTTGGGGTACAAATCTCCTTCCTCACGATTCCCTTCATCGGGCTTATCTCCCTGCCTGTCTGGCTCAGCTTGGCGATCACTGTCGTCTGGCTCGTGGGCATGGCAAATGCCATCAACTGGATTGATGGGTTGGATGGTCTGGCAGCAGGCGTATCCGGCATCGCTGCCGTGGTGATGTTGATTGTGTGCTTGTTTATGGGCGAATTGGCGGCGGCGCTAGTGATTGCCGCGCTGGCTGGAGCCACCCTCAGCTTTTTGCGCTACAACTTCAACCCGGCACAAATTTTTATGGGCGATGGCGGGGCATATTTTCTTGGTTTTACCCTGGCAGGGGTGGGCATTATTGGTCTGGTCAAGAGTGTGACCACCGTGGCCGTGTTGTTGCCCTACCTAATTTTGGCGGTGCCGATTTTGGATATGTCGGCCGTTATTTTGAACCGGCTCGTGAGTGGTAAGTCTCCTTTCATTGCTGATAAGCGTCACCTACATCATCGGCTGTTGCAAGCGGGGTTGCCCCACCGGATGACAGTGCTATTTATTTACGCGCTAACGTTTTGGGCGGGGAGCTTGGCGCTGGCCTTTTCAGGAATTCCCAGTGGGCTGGCCTATGCGATCGCCGCAACTGCCTTGCTCAGTTACACCGGATGGAAAGCGCGTAAGCAGGCACGGTCATAGCTATGGCAACGACTCAAGGTATAGCTGCTGGTTCCGTTAACGCGGAAGTTATCTGCGTGGGCACCGAAATTCTGCTGGGGGATATCCTCAACACCAACTCACAGTTTTTGGCGTTAGAGCTAGCGAAATTGGGCATTCCCCACTATTACCAGACGGTCGTGGGAGACAATCCAGAGCGGATGGCTGAGGTGATTCGAGCGGCCTGCGATCGTGCCCAAATTCTCATTTTCACCGGTGGCTTAGGCCCAACGCCCGATGACCTGACGACCGAAGTCATTGCCCAGGTGTTTGACACGCCCCTGGAAGAGCGCCCAGAGGTGCTGGCCGACATTACAAAAAAGTACAGCAGGCGGGGGCGCTCGATGGCTCTCAGCAACCGTAAGCAAGCCCTTTTGCCGGTTGGTGCGGCGGTGTTGCCCAATCCCCTGGGCACAGCTCCCGGCATGATTTGGGAGCCTCGCCCTAATTGCTTGATCTTTACGTTTCCGGGTGTGCCTCGTGAGATGGAGCAGATGTGGTGGGAAACGACTGTGCCCTATTTGCGATCGCACGGGTTTGCCGATAGCTTGATTCACAGCCGGATGCTGCGCTTTTGGGGAATTGCCGAATCGACGCTGGCCGAAAAGGTCGATCGCTTCCTGTCCCTACAAAACCCCACCGTTGCGCCCTATGCCAGCCAAGGAGAAATTCGCTTGCGGGTCTCGGCTAGGGCTGCTTCGGAAGCGGAAGCCTACGCTTTGATTGAGCCAGTGGCTGAAGAGTTGCAGGCGATCGCGGGAGCCGACTACTTTGGTTCCGATGCCGATACTCTGGCGTCGGTGGTGGGCCGATTGCTAAGCCAGGCTGGACAAACTCTGGCGGTTGCTGAATCCTGCACGGGCGGTGGGTTGGGGCATTTGCTCACTACTGTCGCCGGAAGCTCGGTCTACTTCAAGGGCGGCATTATTTCCTACGACAATGCCGTGAAGATGGAGTTGCTAGGCGTATCGCCGACGGCTCTGGAGTCGCTGGGAGCCGTAAGTGGTACTGTCGCAGAGCAGATGGCCCAGGGAGTGCGATCGCGCCTCAAGACAGATTGGGGACTGAGCATCACTGGGATTGCTGGCCCTGGGGGTGGCACGGAAACTAAGCCCGTTGGGTTGGTTTACATTGGGCTGGCTAGTCCTGCGGGGGTGGAAAGCCACGCGTTCCAATTTGGTGTCCATCAGCAGCGAGACTTCATTCGCTGGCTCAGCGCTTGCACGGCGCTCGATCTACTTCGCCGATGCCTGATGACGATTCAGTAGCCTGGAGTGGGCATGCGTCATGATTCTTTACATCGAATGGTACGGATGTGCTGAAATTTGCCAAAGTCTCCTCTGGGACTGGGTTTGATGGAATCATTAAGGCATCGGCGCGAAGCATTGGAGAACGTTTCGTCAGACTTCAAAGATTCGGTGGGAGATTCTTGCGCCCAAAGCGACAGGTTTTAGCCGAAAATAGGGATGGCTCAAACCATTCCAAATGACCGGACAGAAGCCCTCGATGCCTATCTCCTCCTCAGTATTGGAAGAGTTGTTGGAGCGATCGCCCCATTTGCGGCCTCAGCTTTATTTCAAGTCCTCCCTCACAGCGCTCTCTCACGCGATGGAGGATCAAGTGCTGGCGGTAGGCGGAAATCCTGTCGTCATTGCGAGCTTCCAGAAGGAACGCTTTTATCGACAGGAAGCAAACCGCTACCGACGCATTTCCGCCCTGACCTCTCAGGTCTATGTGCTAGCAGCGCCAGAAACCAGCTTCATGAACGGGGAGGATGACTACGAAATCATTCCCTTTGAGGCGGCTGATCAACTGAGTCAAGAATGGCATTTGGTTGTGATTGGCCCCAACTACTCGACCTGCCTGATCTGTCGGGAGCGATCGCTTCTATCTCACGAAGTCGGAGCCATGGATCAGAGCCGTCGATTTGAAGGTATTTGGACGTTTGATCGGGAGGTGTGCTGCGCGGCGGCTGATATCTTGCTAGCCCGCATTGGTCGTTACCGGTCTGACTTACAGCCCAAACTGGCTGAGGCGACAGAGCGAATTAGCGCAACGACCGTAGATATGGCTGCTGTTGCGCCAGATCCCTTTGCCCAACGGTTGGTGACGCACCTGCAAGCGGGGCAGTATAAGTTGCTCAAAGCCTATCGTTCCATTACAACGCAGGAGCGGCGTGAGCGTTTGGTCAACTCCATCACATCTGCCATTCGCCAATCCCTCGACCCGGCTGAAATCTTCCAGGTCGCCGTCAAGGAATTGCAGCAAGCGACAGATGTTTGCCGCTGCATTATCTATCGCTGCAAAGCCAGCGACACGAGTGCAGAGATTCTCTACGAAGCGCGGCGGGACGAGCAGATCGTATCCCTCCAAGGGGAGACCTGGCAATTGCAAGCAAATTCTTTGTTTCAGCAGATTGCAGAGACCCACGAGACAATCGCCATTACTGACACGACGACCGATCGCACCTTTGACCTAGAACCCATTCGTGCGGTTCTGGATCAGTGGCATATCCGCTCTTGGCTAATGGTTCCAGTGATTTACCAGGGGCGATTGCTGGGGATGGTGGAGCTGCACCACTGCATGCCCTCGCCCTACAGCTGGAGTGAATCAGAATCCATGCTGGTAGAGGCGATCGCCAATCAGCTCGGCGTTGCCATCATTCAGTCAGAATCCTATGCCAACTTAGAAGACCTGAATGAGCAGTTGGCGGCTCTGGAGCGGACCCGTAGCAACCTGATTGCTATCACTGGGCACGAGCTGCGGACGCCCCTTTCGACCATCCAAGTTTGTCTAGAGAGCTTGGCGACGGAACCCGATATGCCGCTGGAGTTGCGTCAGGTGATGCTCAATACCGCACTCGGTGATGCCGACCGAATGCGAAAACTGGTGCAAGACTTCATTACCCTCTCGCGACTGGAAAGTGGACGGGTAGAGTGGCATTTGGAGTCGTTGGATATTGAAGAATGCGTTTACCTGGCACTGAGTAGCCTCAACACTCGTCAGGATACGCAGTTGCCAGATATCAAAAACGAAGTAACGGCTATGCCCCTGGTGCGGGCGGATGGGGAATGGTTGGTGGAAGTGCTGTCGAAATTATTGGACAATGCCTGCAAGTTCACCGAAGCAGAAGGCACAGTGGTCATTGAGGCCCACCCGAATGGCGATCGCATGTTAGAGATCACCATCAGCGACACCGGACGGGGCATCGAACCAACCCAGCTGGAGGCGGTCTTCGATCGCTTCTACCAGGAAGAGGAATCCCTGCGACGCACCGCTAGCGGCACAGGGCTGGGGCTGGCCATCTGTCGGCAAATCATCCTGGCGCTAGGTGGGCAAATCTGGGCAGAATCCGACGGACGCGATCAAGGCAGCCAGTTCCACTTCACCGTCCCCATTGTGAAAGAGCCTGGGAAGCCATTCTTGCCCATGGCCAGTACACCGATCGCCGATCCGCCCAAGCGCAAACGCCGCCAGAAAAAGTCGTCCTGACCTGGAGTTAGAGATAAAGCTTTAGCAACTTAAGAAGTTATAGCTGTAGGTGTAATCGCACTAGAACAGTCGGATTCGCCCGAGCAAATCCGTTATGTCTTCGAGATGTACTTCACAATCACATGCGGCTGAAACACGAATCAGTTGCTCAGAATTGTTAGCAGGTCCAAGGAAGACAGCGCTGGTGCCCGTTTCAGAGGTGACGATATACCCTTGCAAACTACCTTGTTGGTAAGGGATTGTGGTAGAGGCACCAGGACTCCGCGATCCATCCCGATTTCTCCTATGTCCTACCGTCCACATTGCTTGCTCTCGCATATCCAGCATTGATGGATCAGGTTCAACCAGAGCAATTTCCTCGTAATAATAACCACCTCCGCCAATGCCACCTCTAGATAAGCATTGAAGCCAGTCAAAATCATCGGGATGTAAGATAAGAACAGACCAATTCTGTCTTTCCATTGCCCTGTAATTTTCAGGAATTGAAACAGCAATCCCGAGTTGGTGTAGCTCTACTTCCCGATATATATCCGATGCTGGTTCATAACTCCCGTCTCTTGTGCAAATAGGGGCAGGCTGAGCATGAGCTATGGCAGGTATGTTCAGTGCCAAAATCATAGGAATAAATGTCCATACCAATGAAGCTCGTCGAGTACCTGACTTCATGAATTTGTTTCCTCTGAAGAAAGCTGGAACTATCAGTAGCATTGTTCGCTTCTTTCTCCAAACATCAGGAATACTAGAGTTAAATACTCTGGATGGCGCGATCGCTAGCCACTAAGGAACGTATCCCTGAGTTGCATTAGCTTAGTTCGGCATCTGGGTTGTTGTCTGGCTATTCGGTTTCGTCTTCGCTTTGCTTGACCGGAATTTCGATGGTGAAGGTTGTGCCTTTGGGTGGAATAGAGGTGCAGGTAAGCCTTCCTCCATGCCGTTCTGTCACAATTTGGTAGCTAATCGACATTCCCAACCCCGTGCCTTTGCCGACGGGCTTGGTCGTGAAGAAGGGATCGAAAATTCGGGTTTGCAATTCTTCAGGAATGCCGGGGCCATTGTCTGACAATTCGATCGCCACCCAGTCGGGGTGACGAACCTGGGTGGCAATGCGAATGCAAGGCTTAAATTTGACGATGCCTTCCTGGTTGTTTTGCTGCACGCTGTACTCCTCTAGAGCGTCGATAGCGTTGCTCAAAATGTTCATGAACACTTGGTTCATTTGGCTGGCATAGCACTCGACCGGGGGCAAGGTGCCATAGTCTTTGATGAGGTTGATTTCTGAGTAAGGGGCGCAGGCTTTGAAGCGATTTTGCAAGATAAGTAGGGTGCTTTCGATACCCTCGTGCAGGTTGACGGCTTTGAACTCGGCCTCATCCATCCGCGAGAAGGTGCGGAGCGATCGCACGATATCCTGAATTCGCTCGGCCCCCACATTCATCGACGCCAGCAGCTTGGGCAAGTCTTCAACCACAAAGTCCAGATCGATGATTTGCGCCTGGGCTGTGATTTCGGGGACAGGGTTGGTGTAGTGCGTTTGGTATAGCTCCAGCAGGGCAAGTAAATCCTGGATATAGTTCCCGGCATGAACCAGGTTGCCATAGACAAAGTTGATAGGGTTGTTGATTTCGTGGGCGACGCCAGCGACGAGCTGCCCTAGGCTCGACATCTTCTCGCTTTGTACCAGTTGGGTTTGGGTGCGCTGAAGCTTTTGCAGCGTATCTTCCAGGTCTTGGGCCTTTTGGCGGAGTTCGGTTTCGGATTGGCGCAAGGCTGTTTCGGCTTTTTGGCGATCGCTCACCTCTTTCTGCAACGTTGCCACCAGCTTTTGCAAGGTTTCGGTTCGTTCTTCTACCCGATGCTCCAGCTCTTCGTTGGCATGCTGCACCGCCTCCTCGGCTTCCTTCCGCGCGGTGATGTCCATGGAGATGCCCGTCAACCCAATCACCTGGCCCTGTTCATCCAAAAAGGGGGACTTGATCGTCGAAAACCAGTGGATTTTGTCGTCGGCAGTGACCAATGCCTCTTCCAGCATGAGCGTTTTGCCAGAGGTCATGATGACATCATCTTCCTCGCGGAATGTTTTAACTTGATCGGGGGGCAGTAATTCCTCAGGGCTCATGCCAATCACCTCTTCGGGCGATCGCCCTCGCGCCTCACAAAAGGAACGGTTGACCGCCAAATAGCGCCCCGCTTTGTCTTGCAGCCAGACTCGATGGGGAATGTTGTCCAGCACGGCCCGGAGGATATTTTGCTGGTGTTGGAGTTCTTCCTCGGCCAGCTTGCGATCGGTCACATCCCGCAGCATCCCGACCATGCAACGCGAACTGCCGATCTCACCCACAAGCGATCGGCTCACCGAACGAAACCAGCGCATTTCGTCCGTTTTGGTGTACATGCGATATTCCACGTCAAAAGGCGTATTGCCACTGGCATCTTTCAGGTGCGCTTTTAGAGCCGACAAGACCCAATCGCGATCGTCGGGGTGCATGATCCCAATCCAACTGGTTAGTTGGTTGGGAAACTCTATGTCATCTCCATACCCCAGCAATTGCCGAAACTGCTGCGACCACCAAACCGTATAGGTCGATTTCCCCCGATGTGTCACCGAAATCTCGATTTCCCACAGCCCTTCGTTGACCGCTTGTCTGGCTACTTCCGATAGCCGCGTAATGCGCTTGAGCTCTCGGGCTTCGGCTCGCAGATCGGTAATATCAATGAGGCTAATCAACCAGTAGCCTTCCTCTGTATCCTCCGTGCACCAGCTGCCCGTCACTGAGACAACCCGTGACTCGCCGATGGCATTGGTGGCGATGCGTTCCTCTGTGATCGGTGTAGCTGTTATGGCGTGGTGGTCTTCGACTTGTATGGGGCTACCATCAGGGGCGGTCAGGGTCGTGAGAAATACCGCTTCGGGTTGGGCTCGGCAGCGATCGAGGGTGGTTCCAAAAAACTCGCAAAAGGCGGTATTGACCCATAGCAGCCGCTGGTGGCTGTCCTTTAGGTAGGCGGGGTGGGGTAGATAATCGAGGGCATGAGACAGAAGGGCAGGAGAGAAGGCAGCAACGGTTGCCCCCCCACTCACGTTCTCAGCGGTAGGCGACGCCTCCGAAGTGTTATGGGATGCCGGGGTGGAAGATGATGCCTGATAAGGAGGGGTTGCTTCTGGTTTCATTCGTGCTGCGGAGTTGAGCCGTGGTGAAAGAGCCGTGCCCTGCCAACCTTTCTTCAAAATGCTCAAGGTTTCTGTCGCTCGTTACAGAACCCTGCAAATGATCAGGAAAAAAAGTGGGTGAAAGCCGATACCGGATGAAAATCTAAGCGGAAGAGCGCAATTGCTACCGCTTGCCTGGGCAAAATCTCAGACCAGCATGCGATAGGACGTTGATTCTAGCTCTCAATTTCATTCAACGGCACCCTTGAAAGAAGCGATCTAGTTGTCCTGATTGTAAAGGCTTTATGGAATCGAGGGGAGAGGGTAGAAACACGGTGGCTCCAAAAGAAAGAAATACATGCATGCTGCGGGTTCATGCGCAAAATCAGCCTGCGTTAACCCAATTTGTGATGGATGACTCCTGATGCATTATCCAACGCTGGCGACCTTGCATGGTGATGCAGCATCCGTAAAAACCCTCAGGCATAATGGAGAGGAGAGTTGAGACGGGGAAGGCTGCTTTGGTGCAGGGTGATTCGGTACAGGCGGAAACGTTGAATCTGTTGGAGTGGTCGCGGCTGTGTGGGCAGGTGGCAACCTTTGCGGCGACCAAGTTGGGGGCGATCGCCCTGCGCCATCTCCGAATTCCTGACACCCAGACAGAGAGCGAGAATTTACTAGCGCAGACGAAAGAGGTCTATCGGCTGGAGGTCGAACTGGCTGGTGGGCTCAAGTTTGACGGCATTCAGGATGTTGGCGAAGCGCTGGAGCGGGCGCGCGTCCATGGGGTGCTGAGTGGGGGCGAATTGCTGGCGATCGCCACCACCCTGGCGGGGGCGCGGACGCTGCGACGGATGATTGATGCGCAGGAAGAGGTGCCGACGCTGCAAGCGTTGGTCGAACCGCTGCGCACCTATCCTGAGCTGGAACAGGAGATCCATCGGTGTATCGACGACCGGGGCAATGTGGCGGATCGCGCTAGCCCCAAACTCGGTGGCATCCGAGAGCAGATTCGGCAACAGCGCGATCGCATCTATAGCAAGCTGCAAAACATCATGCAGCAGCATCCCAATGCGGTGCAGGAAACCGTGATTACTCAACGGGGCGATCGCTTTGTCATTCCCGTCAAAGTTACCCATAAGGATGTGATTCGTGGCGTTGTTCACGATACCTCGACCAGTGGTGCCACCCTCTACACCGAGCCCAGCGCCATCGTGAGCTGGGGCAATACCCTGCGGCAACTGTGGCGACAGGAGCAAGTTGAAGAAGAGGCGGTGCGGCGGGCACTGACAGAACAGGTGGCCGAGGTTGTGGATGATCTGGAAGCGTTATTGGCGATCGCCACGACCCTCGACTTGGCTGCTGCCCGTGCCCGCTACGCCCATTGGCTGGGGGCGAACCCTCCTCGATTTATCAAGTTTGGAGTGGCGATGGCCGATGGTGGCTTGACGTTTGCCGACGAGGACGCCGCCTCCGACCATCCAGCGACGATAAGTCACCCTCCACCCCCCACCCTCCAAACGTCCGAAGATGCGATCGTCTTGCGTCAGCTCCGCCATCCGCTGTTGGTATGGCAGGAAAAGCACGAAAACGGCTCAGCGGTCGTGCCCATTGATCTGGTGATTCGACCCAGCATTCGTGTCGTCGCCATCACAGGCCCCAACACCGGGGGCAAAACCGTCACCCTCAAAACTCTAGGTTTGGCTGCGTTGATGGCAAAAGCGGGGCTATTCATCCCGGCTCGCGAACCGGTAGAACTGCCCTGGTTTTCCCATATCCTTGCCGATATTGGCGATGAACAGTCTCTCCAGCAAAGCCTCTCGACCTTCTCCGGACATATCCGTCGCATCAGTCGCATTCTCACCGAAATCCATCCATCTTCTACTGACGCGCGTCCCTCCGCTCCCATACACCCCGCCACGGCTCAGCTAAGCGCTCATGACAAAGCCCCTACACCCATCTACCCTCTCATCCTCCTCGACGAAGTGGGGGCAGGCACCGACCCCACCGAAGGGAGTGCCCTGGCGATCGCCCTTTTGCGCCATCTGGCCGACCATGTTCCCCTCACCATTGCGACCACCCACTATGGCGAACTCAAGGCGCTGAAGTATGACGATGAACGGTTTGAAAATGCTTCTGTGGAGTTTGATGATCTGTCACTGTCGCCCACCTATCGGTTGTTGTGGGGAATTCCGGGGCGATCGAATGCATTGACCATTGCCCAACGGCTCGGGCTGAATCGCGAAATTGTGGAAGCAGCGCAAGACAGCGCTGGAGTGGAGGCAACCCAGGATGTAAACCAGATTATCGCTGGGCTAGAAGAGCAGCGGCGGCAACAGGAAGCCAAGCATCGCGAAGCCGAATTTTTGATGCAGCGTACCGAGCGCTTGCACCAGGAGGTATCGCGCAAAGCCGATATGTTGAAGCAGCGAGAACAGGAGCTGTTACAACAGCAAGAAGTTGAAGTGCAAAAGGCGATCGCCCAGGCGAAACGTGAAGTGGCGCAGGTGATCCGACAACTGCAACGGGGCAAGGATGCTACAGCCCAGGATGCTCAGCAGGCAACCGATACGCTCAACAACTTGTCCGATCGCCATTTGCCCTCAAAGCGTCAACCCCCCAAACCCCCTCCAGGATTTCAGCCAAAGGTGGGCGATCGCGTTCGCATTCCCCGCTTGGGGCAAACGGCTGAAGTACTGGCAGAGGCCGATGATGATGGGGAACTCACGGTGCGCTTTGGCCTGATGAAGATGACCGTTCTCCTGGCCGATGTGGAATCGTTGCAGGGCGAAAAGGCGGTGGTTCCGCCCCCCAAAGCCAAGCCTGCTACTGCCAAACCTGCCGCCTCCACAAAACCGACAGAAGAAAACGCCAGCCCCCGTGCCCAAGCTCCTGCGGTGCGCACATCCCGTAACACCCTAGATCTGCGGGGGAGTCGAGTGGCCGATGCCGAGATTACGCTGGATCGGGCGATCGCCAGTGCCCAGCCAGGGCCGCTGTGGATCATCCACGGGCATGGTACGGGTAAGCTGCGGCAAGGGGTGCAGGACTTTCTCAAGCAACATCCTCAAATTTCTCGCTTTGAGCCCGCCGCTCAAGCCGATGGTGGCAGCGGCGTAACCGTTGCCTATGTGGACTAATCGCCGCTGTCGGTAACGCTGTGCTGCGTTGGGGTGCTGCAACGTCCTGTGTCCAAGCGTTGCATATGTTTTGCGTTATCTATTAACCGAATTGCCCTTGATCTGGGAACCCTGATGTTACCGCTTTTGTGAGCGGACAGTTGGATTTGAGTATGGCGAACAAATCGGGACAGTCACTATGGTTCCAGATGGATTGGATGGATGGCCAGATAATCAGATGGACAACTTAGACGAACAGCTATTTTCTGGGTCAGCGGAGCTCTGCAGAGAAGGATTTCCCGATTTGCATATGCCAAAGGTGGCACAATCGATGCGGTGTTGCCTGCATACCTTTTTTGACAGAGCCTTGGATGCCATGCTGCTTGCCAATGCACAAGGGCGCTGTGTCCGAGCTAATGCTGCTGCGACTAAACTATTTGCGCTGGCTCACGAACGATTAGTGGGACGGGCGATTGCAGAGTTGATTCAACCCTCTGATGACCCTTCGTGGCCGAGTCAGGGAGCGACTTGCGTGGTGCGCCCGGATGGGTCGGTTCGAGAAATTCACTATTCAGCGATCGCAAATGCCCTGCCCGGATTGCAGTTGCTGACCTTGCAAGATGTGACGGAGCAGCGACAACGTGAACGCGCCCTGGCGCAAACCATGCAAGCGACTGAGCAACAAGCCGCTCAGCGGATCGCCGAGCTGAACGCAGAAATTCATGCTTTGCAAGCCTCTAATCAACAGCTGCAAGCCAGCCAGCGGAAGTATCAGGCTATCTTTGAGCGGTTGCCCATCGGTATGGCAATAACCGATGCAGATGGGCATTTTATAGAGATCAATCCTGCCTCTACGACGATTCTTGGCAGTGCCGATATCAGCCATCATCAGTGCATCTTTGATGTGTCCAGTCAGGCGGCGGGTGATTGGGATAGTCGCCCCATGCCAGCGGAAGCGTCCCCCATCGTCGAGGCGCTCCGCGAACAGCGGGTGATTCAGGGATGGGAACAACGCATTTCACATCCAGATGGGGCGATGCGATGGCTGTCAGTGAGTGTGGCCCCGCTGCCGCTGGAGGCGCAGGGTGTGGCGATCGCCTATCTCGACATCACGGCGCAAAAGCAGGCGGAACTCGACTCACAGGAGAGAGCCCAGAGAGAACATGCGTTTAGCACCGTGGTGCAAGCGATTCACAGTTCCCTTGAGGTCGACACCCTCTTGGCCCGTTCCCTCTCCGCTATTTCGGCCTATTTGGATGCAGATGCGTCCATCCTGCAGTATGCGCAAAGCGAGACCTGTTGGCGGCATTTACGGTGTTATCGACGAAATACCCGGTGCTTCGAGCCCTGTGGCATGACGGTACCAGACATGGGAACGGCCTTTGCTGAACAGCTCAAGCAATTACACATCGTTCAGACCACCGTTACGGCGAACACAGATGACCCTATCCTTCAGGCACTGGCACCGCAAGAGTCGGGGGCGTGGTTGCTGGTTCCAATTGCTGTGGATGGTGCCGTTTGGGGTAGCTTGAACCTGGGGAAAGCGCATCGATCTTGGGTCCCCGATGAAATCGCTCTGGCAAAACGGATGGCGAACCAGCTAGCGATCGCCCTGCATCAGGCCAATCTCTATCAACAGCTCCGGCTAACGAGCGAGCGCGATGCGTTGGTGGTTCATCAAATCATTGGCGAAGGAGTGTGGGATTGGAATCTGGTGACAGATCTTGGCACGGCATCCGATCGCCATTGGGACATTCTTGGCTATGGCGATCGCTGTTCGTCCCATACCACGGTGCAGGCCGAGATTGCTCGTATTCATCCTGACGATCATGATCGGGTGTATACAGCGTGCTGTCGGCATCTAGAAACGGGCGAACGCTACGACGTGGAATTTCGTATGCGCCATCGCGATGGGCACTATATCTGGATACGCGAGCGGGGACAAGCGATTTGGGATGAGCAAGGCAACCCTGTGCGGATGGTCGGCATTGTTGAAGATGTGAGCGATCGCAAACATACGGAAACCGCCCTACGTCAGAGCGAGGCCAAGACTCGTGCCATCCTATCGGCCATCCCCGATCTGCTCATCCGTATTGGGGCAGATGGTCGATATCGAGAATTGGTAACCGATTCCATGCACTTGGATTTGTTCTTTAACGGGTGCGATCCGGTGGGGCGGACGGTTGCAGAATTTTTGCCAACCTCAATTGCCGAACGGCAGAACGATTACATTCAATCAGCCCTGCGCACTGGCGAGCTGCAAGTTTACGAACATCAGCTATCGACTGCAGATGGTTGGAGCTATGAGGAAATCAGAATTCTCAAAAGTGGCGACGATGAAGTGCTATTTATGGTGCGCGACATTAGCGATCGCAAGCGCCTAGAGCAGGATTTGCAAGATTCCTACGACCAACTGGCCTCCATCCTCGACAGCTCCTTCGCCTGCATTGCCAAGTTCCGGCTCTTTAAGGACGCCTCCTGCATCTACGACTATGTCTCTCCTAAAAGCACGGCCATTTATGGCTACTCGCCAGAGGAGTTGATGCGAAATCCGGACCTTTGGCGCTTACATATTGTCCCCGATGATGTTGCGCGTGTCGTCCAGCCGACCATACAAGCCGTGTTTGATGGTCAAACACGAGGAGACCTAGAATATCGCTTCCACCACCGTAACGGTTCAATCCGCTGGGTTCGGGAGAATATTACGGCTCGCCGCGATGAGGCTCAAGACTGCTGGATTATTACCACGGTTGCCATTGACGTTAGCCAACGCAAGTACACCGAGATTGCACTCCAGGAAAGTGAAGCCTTCCGCCGCAAAATCACTGAGCTGGCGCCCATCGCGATCTTCATCTACGACTTCAATTTGGGGACGCTTGTGTTTTGTAATCCTGCTTACGAAAGTATCTTGGGATATACGTTGCAGGAAATTCAGGCGATGGGGGCGGACTTTCTTCCCACGATCTTCCATCCAGACGATCGCGCCAATCTAGAGGCGCATGTTAGAACGCTGCGAGACGATCGAGATGGACGGGTTTACGAGGTTGAATATGCCTATCGCCGCAAAGATGGCAGCACCATGTTTGGCTATTCGCGGGAAATGGTCTTGACCCGTAACCCCGATGGCACAGCGGCACAGACGCTGGGATTTGGCCTTGACATTACTGTCCGCAAGACAATGGAACTGGCACTACGCCAGCGCGAATATGAGTTTCGGGCTCTGGCTGAAAATGCGCCAGATTGCATCGTCCGGTGCGATCGCCACTATCGATTCCTCTATGTCAATCCCATGGTTGCCAGAACCATGGGCATCGACAGTGCCCAGTTTCTGGGGCGAACCAGCGAAGAACTTGGATGGCCCAGAGATTTAGTGCAACTTTTGCATCAGTCGATGGAACAGGCGTTTGTCACCGGGCAAGAACAAGTTCTGGAGTATAAATTTCCCCAGGAAATGGGGTATAGCGTTTATTCCTCACAGATTGTTCCCGAACGGGATACAGAAGGAGAAATTATTTCCGTGCTGATGATCGCGCGGGATATCACCGCTCTGATGCAGGCGCAGGATGCCCTCATCCATCAGGCCGATCGAGAGCGGACGCTACGGCTGATCACCCAGCACATGCGAGAAACGCTGGACTTAAAGACCATTCTGTCAGCCGCTGTCACCGAGGTACAACGGGTTCTAAATGCCGATCGTACGCTGATTTTCCGACTCAACTCGGATCGCTCAGGCATTGTGATTCAGGAAGCCGTGCGCCCCGAATTTCCCAGCGTCCTCAACATCTGTTGGAAAGATGAGTGCTTTGCTGCAGAATGCTACGACTTCTATTGCCAGGGAGAGGGGCGAATTGTGTCTGACTTGAGCCTCAATGAGTGGGGGGATTGTTTGGTGGGTTTCATGCGGGTAACCCAGGTGAAATCCAAAATAGTCGCGCCCATTACCCAGCGCCATACCGATGGCTCGATCCACCTGTGGGGATTGTTAATTGCCCATGCCTGTGCCGAACCCCGGCAGTGGCAGGCGGACGAATTGGAGTTGCTACAACAGGTGGCCGATCAGTTGGCGATCGCCACTCAGCAATCAGAACTCTACCAACAAGTCCAACAGTGGGCCGAAACGCTGGAAGAGCAGGTTCAGGAGCGAACCGCCACGCTTCAGCAAGCGCTAGATTTTGAAGCACTGCTCAAGCGGATTACCGACCGGGTGCGCGACAGCCTGGACGAAGACCAGATTCTCGAAACTGCTGTGCGAGAGTTGGGGCTGAAACTGAGGCTGGAATGTTGTGACACAGGGATTTACAACGCCGATCGCACGATCTCGACCATTACTCACGAATTCACCCGAACACTGACCCCAGCCAAAGGAAAAACCTGTGAGATTGCTAAGGCCGCTCATGGCGACATATACTCGGCAGTTTTTGCGGGGATAACGAGCCAGTTTTGCGATCGCGTGTCGTCTACCCTGCGCCCTGACAGGATGCGGCTCACCATTTTGGTCTGCCCCATACGCGACGACCAAGCGACTTTGGGGGACATCTGGCTGATGCGAACCAGCGACCACTATTTTTCGGATCTGGAGATCCGCTTGGTGAAACAAGTGGCCACCCAATGTGCGATCGCTCTGCGCCAAGCCCGCTTATTCAAAGCAACCCAGATGCAGGTGGCAGAGCTGAAACGGCTTCACCAACTCAAGGATGATTTTCTCAGCACCGTCTCCCACGAGTTGCGCACCCCGATGGCTAGCATCAAAATGGCGACGGAACTGCTGGAGGTACAGTTGAAGGAGCAATCAGTACTTCCTCTAGAGTTTCCCGATGGGGAAGAGGATGGGGCGATCGCTCGCTATTTCAATATTCTCAAAGCCGAAGGAATCCGCGAGATTACGCTGATCGATGATCTGCTCGACCTAACGCGCCTCGATGCCAAAACGGAACCGCTGCATCTTGCTGCCGTGCAGTTGCAGGATTGGTTACCCTATCTCCTGGAAACGTTTTTGGCCCGTGCCCAGCAACACCATCAGCAATTGACGATGGCGATCGCCCCTGATTTGCCCTGTGTTACGACTGATCTCTCGTACCTCCAGCGCATTATCAATGAGCTGCTGAATAACGCCTGCAAGTACACGCCCCCTGGCGAGTCCATTGCCTTGGATGCAGTGATGGAAGACGGGCGCTTGCTGCTAACAATCGCCAATTCTGGGATAGAGATTCCGCTGGCAGAGCGCGATCGCATTTTTGAACGCTTCTATCGCATCCCCAACGGGGATCCTTGGAAGCATGGGGGTACCGGGCTAGGTTTAGCTTTGGTGAAAGCGATG
This sequence comes from Vacuolonema iberomarrocanum LEGE 07170, assembly GCA_015207365.1. GTDB lineage: Bacteria > Cyanobacteriota > Cyanobacteriia > Elainellales > Elainellaceae > Vacuolonema > Vacuolonema iberomarrocanum. The sequence goes on along the minus strand of JADEXA010000019.1, from coordinate 14,158 downwards.
GTGGAATATCTCCAGGGCAAAATCTGGGTGGAAGCTGATAGCGGACAAACCCGCTTCCTCATTCAACTACCCATCCAACTCCAGGGTAAAGCGGTTGCAGATCCTCAAACATCACGTTCGTGATGTAGCCTGACGCCTTTATGTTGAACGCCCCGCAGCGCGGGGCGTTCAACAATGATTGGTTTTTACACAAGCGCGTAGCACTATAAAGTCAAGCTCGCGATCGCTGATGATGCAAGACTTCTGTGCGTGAAGGCTAGATGATCTGCGTTACTAGATCTCGCTGAGCGGCTGGCAGCGTTGTGTATTCTGCCACATGGCGGCGGAAGGTATCGCCATCGATCGTTTCCTGCTCAATCAGCCGATCGACCAGACTATCAACCAATGTTCGATTTTCTTCCATGATGCGGCAGGCGTCTTCGTAGCAATGTTCCACGATAGAGCGAACTTGAGCATCAATCCGGGCGGCAATTTCTTCGGAATAGTCCGAACGGTTCATCCAGTCTCGACCCAGAAAAACCTCGTTATTCTCGGTTTCCAGAGACATGGGGCCTAGATCCGACATGCCGAAGCGTGTCACCATTTGCCGTGCCAGACGCGTTACCATCTGCAAATCGTTCATGGCTCCAGTTGTGACTTCAGCATCCCCAAAAATAACCTGCTCTGCGGCACGTCCACCTAGGGCAGCGGTAATTCGTGCCAGGAGCTGGGCTCGGGTCATCAAATCTTGATCATCTCCGGGGAGAAACCAGGTCAAGCCCTGAGCTTGTCCACGGGGAATGAGGGTTACCTTATCCACAGGGTTGTGATGATCTAGTAAGGTTCCCAGAATGGCATGGCCGACTTCATGGTAAGCAATCAACCGCTTACTCTTGCCATCGGTTAACGGCGTGCGTTCCATTCCAGCCACAACCCGGTCGATCGCATCATTGACCTCAAACGGTGTGATCGCTTCCTTCCGACGGCGAGCCGTGAGGATGGCGGCTTCATTCAGCAAATTGGAGAGGTCTGCCCCCGAAAACCCAGGGGTGCGGCGGGCGATCGCCTCCAACGAGACTTCAGGAGCCAACTTCTTGTTGCGGGCATGAACTTCCAGAATGCCCAACCGTCCTTTGACATCGGGAAAGTCTACAATCACCCGGCGATCGAAGCGACCCGGACGTAGGAGAGCCATGTCCAGCACATCTGGGCGGTTCGTTGCGGCGATGATAATGATGCCGGTGTTGCCCTCAAACCCGTCCATTTCCGTGAGTAGCTGGTTCAGGGTTTGTTCCCGTTCGTCGTTGCCGCCGCCAATGCCGGCACCGCGCTGCCGACCCACCGCGTCAATTTCGTCGATGAAGATGAGGCAGGGTGCATTTTCCTTGGCTTTGCGAAATAGATCGCGCACCCGCGAAGCACCCACGCCCACAAACATTTCGACAAACTCGGATCCAGAGATACTGAAGAAGGGAACGCCAGCTTCTCCAGCGATCGCCTTGGCGAGCAAGGTTTTCCCAGTTCCTGGTGGCCCGACTAGCAACACACCTTTGGGGATCTTCGCCCCCACCGCTGTAAATTTTTCGGGTTCTTTCAAGAAGGTGATGATTTCTTGGAGTTCTTCCTTTGCTTCTTCGATCCCGGCCACATCATCAAACATTATCCCGGTCTTGGCTTCCATTTGGAAGCGAGCGCGAGACCGACCAAAGTTCATCGCCTGCCCGGAGGCATTGGCTGATCGGCGCAAAATCATCAGTAGACCCACAATCACCAGAAATGCGAGCAGGGCGTGGCTGAGCAACCAGGCGATCGCCCCGCCATCTGCCGATTGCTGCACCTCAATTTCCACCCCATTGGCGCGAGCCAGCTCAACTAAATCCTGGTTGGTTCTGGCATCCGTAAAGAGCTGCACCTCTTCGGGCTGTTCTGGGTCTTCCCCTGTCAGATAGACCTGGGCAATGTTCTGGCGGGGATCAATCGTTACCCGATCGACTTGTCCTTCTTCCAATGCCTCTACCAAGCCGCTGTAGCCGAGGGGGTCTTCTTCCGGGGTCGTTTGGCTCAGGGCGGGCGGCGTAATCATCACGCTTTGGAGCAATAACCACAAAACGGTTGCTGCCCCCGTTGCAACAAACCGTTTGTGGGGTGTTGTGCCTTGCTGCCGCATGTTTTGATGTTCCGCCATTGCTCGTTTATCCAACCGACTCATAGTTGACTCACTTTTGAATGAAGCTTTTGGTGAATGAAGCTTTTTACGTGAAGCTGACGAATCCCTCCGATGGGCTGCTTCAATTGGTAACTAGTTTAACCTTCTCGCCCTAGGGGTTGCAGTGAGTTTTGACCAATCTGGGCGATGAAAAGTGCCAGATCATTTGATTGTCACCCTGTCGTCATAACTCTGACACAGTCTGCCCAGAGCTGGTTTGGAGGGTGAATGCTCTTGCCTGCTGCACCCAAAAATTAACATTGCTTAGGGCTGCTCAAACCCTTCTCAAGCAGAGTGCCCAATTGGGCTACAAAAGGCTCCAGCTCTTACTCGTTCATCGTCCGATACGTCGCCACCGAGGAGGGTGAAATTCGGTTCAGGTAACGGAAAATCCAGTACTTGAAGATCGTATCCAAAATCACCGGAAAGGTTGCGATGAACAAGAAAATGAAATCACGGTTGGCTTCCAGTCCAAAGTGATGGGCAACCCCTTCCAGCAGCACCTCCCATCCGTGGGGAGAGTGGAATCCCACAAACATGTCTGTAAACAGAATGATGATAAAGGCTTTGGCACTGTCACTCAATCCGTACACCAATTCATCAATAAAGGACTTGAGGACTTCAATTTCCTGCCGACTGTTGACCAGGATGAGAAAGAATGTGCTGCCAGCGATCAGGTCGGCAAAGACGTTTTTGAGGGCATCGTTACTGCGGGCGAAGTACTCTTCTTCCAGTTCGACAGCCTTGACCTTTACCGCCGTCTCAATGTCTTCATCGCTGAGATTTGGTGCTTTGCCAATCAACCGTTCGAAGCGCAGGCGCTCCTCGTAGCGGTTTAGTTCCATCAACGCTTCTTCTTCCAGGTCGATGTTGAGGAAGGCGGTGGCTTGTTCGCGGGGACGAATTTGATCCACGATAGGGCCGACCACGAATGCCTTGGACACCTGTTGCACCAACAACGGAATAATCAACAGGAGTAAAATCAGGCGGATCGCAATGGTGGTTCGGGCTTTAGAGGTGCGATAGTTCTCGACAATCTCCTCCTCGGCGGCAGGGTCGAGTTCCCGCTTGATGCGATCGAAGCTTTTGAGAATAGAACGGGGTAAGACGCCAGTTTTGTCTGCAAAGGATTCAACATCTTCTGTTAGTTCTTCTTTGCGAAGTTTGCCAGCGGGAGAGCGAGGATCTTGGGCAACAGAGCGATCGCCCCCCGCCTTGACCACAGAACGCTTATCTGAACGCTTGCCATTGCGACGAGGCGATCGCCCATTTTCTGCCACCACGACCATCGCGGGAGGTTCCGGCGCACTGCTGTAACGGGCAAGAACCTCATCAATGGCCTGAAGTTTCCGCAAAATTAAGGCGGGCTGGTCGACGATACTGACACGATAGTCTTCAGCGTCGGCCTCTCGCATCTGCACTTCTGTAATCGATTGATTGGATAGTTGCAGAAGAGTGTTGCTGGTTTTGAATTCCGCTAAGCGCACCTTGGCAATGTTGAGATACTTCCGCAGTTCTCCCTGAAAGTAGGATTGGGTGCTACTGCCGTAGTTGCCATAGGTGGATGAAATGCGCCCTCCCCCAAAGTGGTTGTCTTCGATCGACCGAATCCGCATTGCCGCTTCGTAGGCTTCATCCAGGGCGCGTTCAGGGGTGCGAACCAACCACTGATTCGCAGCGCGGAAGATACCCCTAACAATTCCAGAAATAGAGTTTTTCATGCTGGCTCAACGTCGGTGGATAGGGCTGTGTGATGTTTAATACTGAGGCAAGCGATAAAAGGTTCAAAGTGGGTGCTTAGACCGATCAGATCTTCCATTGTCCGGAAAGGACTATAGAAAGTCTCCAGAATTGTCGTAGATGTGTAAAGTGCCGCCCTCATCTCCATTGCTTGCTAAGCTGCCACCTAGCCGATACAGCGGCGCTTCATCCGTTACCCCAGCCCAACGGATAGACGCCGTCAAAACAAAGCGCAGTGGCACATGACAAAAAACGTGATTTTGCGTGGGATAGGCAATACCCGCTTGCGGCACCCTGTCCCCTTTTATCAAGGCTCATTGGATGAAAGTATAGTATTGGAGCAAGGCGAGCGCTGTAACGATCCCCAGAAGCTCTGCCAGCCATTTGTCTGAGTGAGTCCAGTCTTGCCAAATGAGCGATCGCCTTTTCCCCAGACGGCTGCACAGATTATTCTGCCTGTTTCCATTACCCCTCGACTCTCTGCCTTCCTAAGCGTCGTATAGTCTTTTCCAGCTTTGACTTCGTCCCTGGCCTACTGGATTTCGGGTGGCACCCGCAGCGGTAAATCGACTCGGCTGCTCCAGCAGTTCGCAACCTTTGCCGAGCGATTTGCTGTGGATGCTGCCGATGCTCCCCTTCCCATGCTGATGTTTGCAGCAACTGGAGATAACCGGCTGGATTTAGTAGAGCGGCTTACCGCGTCGTCCCAAATGTATCCGGTTGTTTCGGCTACCCCCCTTGGCTTTTTTCAAGATGAGGTGATCCTCTTCTATCCATTGCTGGTGGAACATCTGGGCATTCCTGCTCGCTTTCCCTTGCGCCTCCGTCCCGAAACGGAGCAGGAACTTGCCACGCGCCTCTGGCAACCGGATCTGGAGAATGGCGACCTGGCGCTGGAGGGCATTACCGACTATTTTCTTGTGCGGCGAGTGCTGGACTTGCTGCAACTGGCGGCGTCGGGTGGCGTTGCCCTGGACGATATTCCGACGGTGCTGCGTGATGGTTTTGGAGAATCGCCCGTATGGGAGGTTATGGGTAGGGGACTAACCCGTTGGTGGGACTGGTGCCTGGAGCGAGGCTTGCTCACCTACGGCTTGGTGACGATGCTGTACGGACGCTATCTGTTGCCCCATCCGGACTATCAGCACCACTTGCGACAGCGCTATCGAGCTGTATTGGCCGACGATGTCGATGAGTATCCGGCGATCGCCCATACCCTCTTCGACTTTCTCCTGGATGCCGACCTACCAGCTTGCTTTACCTATAACCCTGAAGGCGGGATCCGACGCGGCCTGGGAGCCGATCCCGATGCCTTGATCCTGTTGCAAGCTCGTTGCCAGGTTGAGTGTCTAGACATTCCCCCCGACACGCTGGGAGCTGAGTGGGCAGAAACGCTGGTGGGTTGGGTGCGCGAACCTGTGCTGATGCCCCAGATGCCCGATGCCATCCGCAGCCTCCAAACCACCTCGCGGGCACAATTGCTACGGCAAACAGCCGATATCATTGCGGCGGGGGTTCAGGCCGGATGGGTGCAGCCGAAGGAGGTGGCGATTATCGGTCCTGGCCTGGATGCGATCGCCCGCTATACCTTGCGAGAAATTCTCAGCCGCAAAGAGATTGCCGTCGAAGCGCTGAATGAACAAGAGCCACTGGTTGGTTCACCGACGATCCGTGCCTTGCTGACCCTGCTGGCCTTGGTGTATCCAGGCTTGGGGGATCTTTTGGAGGGCGGGGCGATCGCCGAACTGCTGGCCGTCCTCAGCCAACCCGCTCGTCCTGCCACCCATCCCTCTATTTTGGAACAGGCCCATATCGATCCCGTTCGGGCAGGTCTATTGGTCGATCACTGCTTCGTTCCTGACCGCGATCATCCCCGACTGCTGCCTGTCACCGCCTTCCCTCGCTGGGATCGCTTGGGCTACCGCGCCGCCCAATCCTACGAACAAATTCGTGATTGGATTGATGCGCAGCGGCAGCAACAGCAACAACGGTTGCTGCTCAACCCAGTTACGTTGCTCGATCGCGCCATCCAACACTTCCTCCTAGGCGGCAGCCATCTACCCTACGATCGCCTTTCCGCGCTCCGCGAGTTTATGGAAACGGCTCAGCATTACTGGGATGTCAATGCTCGCCTTCAACAAGTGCCCGACCCATCACCCCTAGCTTCTGATATCCAAGCGCCACCAGCTCAGGCTCAATCGCTGAAATCGCGCCCCAATCCGTCGATTTCCGTCGGACACTTCATTCGTCTGCTCCGCAACGGTACCCTTACCGCCGACCCCTACCCAGCACGCCCATTGACAGAGCGCAATGCCGTCACCCTTGCGACCATCTATCAATACCGCATCGCTCGCCTGTTTCATCGCTGGCAGTTTTGGTTGGATGCTGGGTCTGCCCTCTGGTTGACAGGGAGTAGCGACTTGTTTGGCGCACCTCTCATGCGGAGTGCCTGGAACGGACGCCCCTGGACGACCGCCGATGCCCTCCTCGCCGACCAGCATCGCCTGGAACGCCAGGTTCGCGATCTCCTCCTCCGCACCGGAGAACGCCTTTACCTCTGCCACAGTGACCTTGCCACTACCGGGCAGGAGCAAACGGGCTCGCTGCTCACCCTGGTCAATGCTGCCCAGCCCCTTGCTCCAGAGGAGTATCAGCCACAGCAAAACTCAGAGGAGCCAACAATCCGCTCACACAACCCTATGCCTGAAGGCTTATAGCTGTTCTGGATCCATTCCGGGTTCCTGAAGCTTTGCAAGAGCGCGATCGCGCTCTCGCTTGATCTGATTGCGCTCATCGATGACGGCCTCAGGATCTTGGAATAATTCACCGTCAGGATAAAAGACAATCAACCCCTCCTCAGCCATTGCAAAACGAATACCCAGAGTGGGGGAAATCCAGGGAAAATTGATTTGTGTGACCGGGAGAAAGTCCTCAGCCGAGATGCTACGAACCAATCCCCAAAAGTCAAGGGATTCTGGGTCATAGAAGAACATTTCTAAAACGCCATGTTCTTTGTAAAAAGATTGTTTGGCCAGCATCTCTCTGGCGCTATTGCTGGGTGAGAGGATTTCGAAAGCGACTTGAGGCGCGATATTTTCCTCTTCCCACTGCTTGTAACTGCCTCGATCGCCATCCGGTCGCCCCAAAACCACCATCACGTCAGGAGCTTGAGCGGGTGCAGGGGGAGCCTCAACCTGTACCGGATACCAAAGCAAATCACCGGCGACAAATGCCACTTGATGCTTGAGAAGCTGCTTCAAGTTAGACACCAACCGCACAATCCAGCGATATTGAATGGTATTGTCGGCCATTGGCTTGCCGTCCGAATCAGGATAGAGGATTTCGGATGTAACGGATGATTGAACCATCGGTTTTGCCCTCGGCTTATGCGGTGTTCAAGCTTGCTCCGATTGATTGAGGCGCTAACTTCCTTCCTATATTAATGTGCAACCTCTTTCAAGCAGATTTCTACAAATCTTCAGAAGGGTTGTGTTGAGTTGTGACTGCGTCGCGGCCACAACTCAATACATATAGGAAGCAGAGCGATGGCACGCCACCATTCGCGCTACTCTAAAGGCCTAACGGTGAACCTGATAAAGTTTGCCAAAAGTATCCCTAAAGTATTTCGCATCCCAATGCAGTGCGTATAGATTGGGCATGTATCTTTAGCCCTGGCGTATGTTCTATCACCCATGAAGCAACTTTTTCGTCCCTCTGAGGAGACGGTGAGCTCGGCATCGACCACTGGTCTAGGAACGTTTGGTGGCGTTTACACCCCCTCTCTGCTGACCATTCTCGGGGTGATCATGTACCTCCGATTTGGCTGGGTCGTCGGGAATGTCGGGCTTATCGGCACGCTGTTGATTGTGACGCTGTCGACGGGTATTACGTTCCTGACGGCGCTGTCGGTCAGTGCGATCGCCACCGACCGAGTGGTCCGCACCGGGGGTGCCTACTATATGATCAGCCGCTCTCTGGGTATCGAAACGGGAGGTGCCGTAGGTATTTCTCTCTACTTCGCTCAGGCGCTATCCGTTGCCCTCTACACCCTGGGGTTTGCCGAAAGTATTATCGAAACCTTCCCAAGCCTCAATCAACTTTACGTGGCGCTGATCACAACTGTATTGGTTGCTGTTTTGGCCTATACTTCAGCCGAACTGGCCGTGCGGGCGCAATACATTATTCTGGCGGCGATCGCCCTCTCGCTCATTTCATTTGCATTTGGCAGCCCCATTGAGGCCACCCAGGTGGATATGTGGGGCGCACAAGATCAGGTGACAGAGTCGTTCTGGACCGTGTTTGCGGTCTTTTTCCCGGCTGTTACGGGCATTATGGCCGGGGTCAACATGTCGGGAGATCTGCGCGATCCGAGCCGCTCGATTCCGGCGGGAACACTGGCAGCGATTGGCACCAGCTACGTGATTTATATGGTGTTGCCGATTTTTTTGGCGATGCGGGCTGATTCTGCCACGCTAATCGGCAATCCCCTGGTGATGCAAGAACTGTCGTTTTGGGGGCCAGCCATTCTGTTGGGGGTTTGGGGCGCTACCCTCTCTAGTGCCCTGGGGAGTATTCTGGGTGCGCCCCGGGTGCTGCAAGCGTTGGCTCGAGACGGGGTGTTGCCACGCTCCCTTCGATTTCTGGGTCAGGGGACTCGCGACAAGGACGAGCCTCGGATTGGTACCGCCGTGACCCTGGGGATTGCGATCGCCACGGTTTGCATTGGCGACCTTAACCTGATTGCTCCTGTCCTCACCATGTTTTTCCTCACCACCTACTTGGTGTTGAACGTTTCGGCTGGAATCGAGGGTTTTCTTCAGAGTTCGTCTTTCCGTCCCACCTTTCGGGTTCATTGGTCGCTCTCGCTCTTAGGGGCGATCGGCTGTTTGGCGGTGATGTTTTTGATCAATGCGATCGCGACCGTTATTGCGGCCCTGGTTGTATTGAGTATTTACCTCTGGCTAGAACGACGAGAATTGCAAGCCAACTGGGGCGATGTCCGCCGAGGCATTTGGATGGAAGTTTTGCGGGCGGGTCTCTTTCAAGTCGGTCGGGAAGATGATGCCCGCAACTGGCGTCCTCACCTACTGGTTCTTTCCGGTGCCCCCAGTCGTCGCTGGTTGCTAGTCGAGCTGGCCAATGCCTTGGTTCACAACCGTGGCTTTGTTACGCTCGCCACTGTCCTCCCCGGCGGATCGCGCAGCATTTCCCAGCAAGAGGAGATGGAGCAACGCATCTACGAATATTTGGAACGGCGAGGTATCCAAGCGCTCGTCCGCACCCTGACCGCACCTGATCCGTTTGAAGGGGCGATGCGACTGGCAGAAATCTATGGTATCGGCCCACTTGTACCCAATACGATTCTGTTGGGGGATAGCGAAGACCCAGAGCGGCGCGAGCGTTACTGTGAGATGATCGCTACCCTCCATGAAGGCAAACGCAACATCATCATCCTGCGCGACAATCCCGACCGTGGATTCTCTCGCCGCCAGCGCATTGATGTGTGGTGGGGCGGGTTGTATGAAAACGGAGGACTGATGCTACTTCTAGCAGATTTATTGCAATCGGATTCGCGCTGGCGGCATACTGAGATTTTTGTGAATTTGGTTGTTCCTGATGACTCTGCTGCCGAACCTGCCAGAGCCAATCTCAACCATGTCATTCAAACCCTCCGACTGTTTGCCGTACCCCAGGTTTTTGTTGCCAACGGGAGGTTGTTCAGCGAAATCTTGCACGAATCCTCTGAGGATGCAGATCTGATCTTCCTGGGTGTGGCGACACCCCATGAAAACTTTGTGGAATACTATGCCAATTTGCAGCAGTGGACGAAGGGGCTACCGACAACGCTGCTGGTATTAGCGGCTCCAGGATTCTCTTATGCCAAAGTTTTTTCTGATGATCCTCGGCCTGTGGAATAACCATGGGTAGTATCAAATCTGGTCAAAGAACCCAAATATCATTTGGGTTCTTTGACCAGATTTGATATGAGGTTTTGCGTCAGGCTTGAATAAAAAAGCTCCTCAGTTGCCTGAGGAGCTTTGGAGTTCCATGTCTATTCGATCGAGTCTCGTGCGGTCAACCAGGCGCAATCCGCTGTTTACACTCAGGGGAGAGAGGAGTGTCTACATGGATTGTGATGCGATCGCAGACTATACCACTACTTTCTCTAATGGATAGCCCGCTGCTTGCCAGGCTTCCATGCCACCGATCAGCTTCGCAACATTTTGGAAGCCCATCTCTTTGAGCAAGTTAAAGGCAGACGCGGTCTCGTCATCGTTCGCGCCATACACATAGATGTCACGATCGCTCTCAAAGCTAGTGGGAGCACTGGCTGCCAACTGTTCCAAAGGAATGGAAATGGCACCTGTGATACGGCTGTAGTTGAAGGCTTCGCGATCGCGCACATCTACGATTGTCAGGGCTGGTTCGCCCCAGTCGAGACGTTGCTTCAGGTCGAAAACACTGGATTCTGGTGTGATTTCAGGAGGAACGGGAACAAGTCCGGAGAGAAGGGCCATGAGATTAGCTCCAAGTCAATAGAGATTCACAAAAGGAAACTATTGATGATGTTAATGAAAGTTTTCTGAAATGTAAAGGAGTGTAAATATTTTGATGGTTTTGTTGACATGGACGTGGAAATTTATTCGAACAGGCTATGTACGAGCTTGAAAGATGAGCTTGAGGGCGATCGCCCCACCCGACCGGTACAGTGATGAAGGATTTGCCTCAGGACTTACGCAAAACTTGCGTCATCCTGAGTAAATTCGTTGATTTTGTGGCCGCGTCGCGGCCACAAAATCAACAAAATGCGTAAGTCCAGTCCCTATAACGACACGAGATGAAGGAGAAACCTAGTCAATGACTTACTACACCGTGCTTGCATCGGATTATGATGGAACGCTGGCCAAAGATGGAGCGGTCGATGACAGTACGCTCCACGCATTGGAGCGTTGGCGTCAGGCTGGTCGGCAGCTCGTTCTCATTACCGGACGCAAATTTGAGGATTTGTTCCAGATCTGTTCGTGTCTACCGCTGTTCAACTGGGTGGTGGCAGAAAATGGCGCGATGCTCTACGAGCCTGCTACGCAAAGAGAAAAGCTATTGGGCGATCGCCCCTCCGAATCGTTTATCCAGCAACTACGGGAGCGCGTTCATGCAGCGGCACAGCGGGAGCAGACAGCGGTGTCTGATGAAATGCAGCAGGTGCAAACGCAATACTCCCTGGTCAGCCACGGACGGATCATTGTCTCTACTTGGGAACCCCACAGCATCGAGGCCAAAGCGCTCATCGAAGAATTGGGACTGGATATACAAATCATCCTCAACAAAGGGGCGGTGATGCTTTTGCCGATTGGCGTAGACAAAGCGGCTGGGATTAAGGCCGTTGCACGGGAGCTAGCAACGCCTCTAGATGCCTTTGTCGGTGTCGGGGATGCTGAAAATGACCTGCCCTTCTTGCAGTGCTGTGGGTATTCCGTTGCCGTTGCCAACGCGCTTCCCGAAGTCAAAACCCAAGTCAGTGCGGTGACCCAAGCTGAACGAGGGGCGGGTGTTACGGAGTTAATTGAACAACTGCTGTTGTCTTAGCCCGCAACGGTTTGGAGGATTGGATGAACGACCCCATTTTCCTGGTTGTCAAGTCGCTTTGATGATGTATCAGAGCATTGGTTTTTTCATGTTGAATGGTGTTCTGAAAGCAATCCGTCCAGTGCGGTAAAGATGGGTCAATAAACCGTCTGTAAAATTTTGCTATGGAAATTATGTTTTCAGTAGAAATACTTATTTCCTCATCTATAGTAAAGAAAACTGAACAATTTCAAGCTTGCCCATAGAGAGTCCGTGCGACAAAGGCTGTCAGGAAATGGAAGAACTCTAACCTGGGATACAGCCGCAGCCATAACAAGATTGGTTCATTCCCATGCCAATGGGAATCCGTAGGCGGCTGGTCGCGCCTAGTACTCGCCTTTCCTGGATGCCCTTATATGTGGAAAGGCCAAACTGCTGTGGGAAGGCCAACTGGGTTGGCGGGTGCACTTACAAAGGCCGCTGCTAGAGCGTGTTACCTACGCCAATCCCGCCATTGATTGCTCTAATCCCGTCATCTTTCTGCTTTCAGGCCAGTTTCTTTGCTAGTGTCCCAAGTTTTAGGCGAAAGCTTTTGAATTATGCGCAAGCGACAACACTTTAGTGATTCTGTGGCAGAACTGCAGCTGATTCAGGCAAAGATTGTGCTGAAGCTCCCTGCAAGTCGAGAATCCATCCATCGGCAAGTGCATCAAATTGGGCAAGCACAACAGGCGCTCGATCGCCTCCAAGCAAGTGCTCTCGACAAACCCAGCCGATTTAGCGCTCCCCTAGATTCGTCCTCGAAAGCATTGACCCGGTTAATCCTCCAGGCATCTCGTTATGCAGAAAGCCTAAAGCTACTGGCAGAAGAATTCCCCGTCGATCCGCAAGGCACAGTAGCCTGTCTCAGACAGCTTTGTCGCCGTCATTTGCAGCGGAGTGAGCAGTTGAAGCAGTTGGCGCAAGATACAGCTAGGCCCAAGTCGGCATAGCCTTTTCTGACCTTGCTCCTATTCATTTTTCTCAGCATGTCCAGTTCTTTGTAAGCGCAAAGTCTGTTACCTGGATTAGCAAATGAGGGATTGCAGAAGTCCAGGATGATTTTTTCTGAGAAGAGGCATACCATGACCTTTCTCGGAAAAAATTATTCCCTCAATCAGCAACGCCGCAAATAGATGGCGAGGTTGATAGAAGTTGGCGATCGCAGAAGGGAGAGACGCTTTAGGATTTTAATGTCCGCTAGAAAGTGGGATTTGCACCTATGAGCGACCCAAATGTGACGCTATTCACCAAAATCATCCAGCGCGAGATTCCTGCCGACATTGTTTATGAAGATGAACTGGCGATCGCGTTTCGCGACATCAGCCCCCAGGCCCCCGTTCATGTTCTTGTCGTTCCCAAGAAGCCCATTCCGAAGCTGGCAGAGGCAATTCCCGACGATCATCGTGTACTGGGACATCTAATGATGACGGTGAAGCGCATAGCTGACCAGTTGGATCTGAGCGACTATCGCGTTGTCATTAATAACGGAGAGGGCGCAGGACAGACCGTCTTTCACTTGCATCTACACTTACTGGGTGGACGGTCGATGAGCTGGCCTCCTGGCTGATGGTTGTGGGTGGGCTTTTTAGATTTCCCCTGAGCATCTGGTCAGCCTACTCATCAGTCGGCATTGCTGATTGAGGGGATGATTTTTTCCGAGAAGGGGCATACCACGCCCCTTCTCGGAAAAAATCATCCTTGGATTCTGAAAACCCAAAAATCTGTTACCTTTCGTTATTCATATAGAAGTAAGAACTCATTTTTATCCTTGGTTTCTTAGCGGCTTAAACTCAGGCTGTGGGTTTATGAGATTTGAGAATGCAGGGATCTGTTTTTTTAAGGCTTGGTGGGAAGAATTAGGCCACACGAACTTCTGAAGGCTTGCCCAAGTTCTGGATTAAATCCGGCGATCGCTGAGATTTTTGGCATCTTTCGACGGAGATTCTTAACAAAAACGAAAATTCCCTTTACAAGTCGCAACCTTTTCCCTAATGTATATGTACAGAACGGAAACTTTACCGTTCGATTGATTCACATACATAGCACTCATTGAACATATGACAACTACTTTACAGCGGCGTGAAAGCGCCAACCTGTGGGAGCAGTTCTGCCAGTGGATCACCAGCACCGACAACCGCCTCTACATTGGCTGGTTCGGCGTTCTGATGATTCCTACCCTGCTAACTGCAACCATCTGCTACATCATCGCCTTCGTGGCTGCGCCTCCCGTCGACATCGATGGTATCCGCGAGCCTGTTGCAGGTTCCTTGATGTACGGCAACAACATCATCTCTGGTGCGGTTGTTCCTTCCTCTAACGCAATCGGTCTTCACTTCTACCCCATCTGGGAAGCGGCTTCCTTGGATGAGTGGCTGTACAACGGTGGCCCTTACCAGCTCGTTGTCTTCCACTTCCTGATTGGCGTCTTCTGCTACATGGGTCGTGAGTGGGAACTCTCCTACCGCTTGGGCATGCGTCCTTGGATCTGTGTTGCTTATTCTGCACCTGTTGCAGCAGCGACTGCAGTTTTCTTGATCTACCCCATCGGTCAAGGTTCCTTCTCTGACGGGATGCCTTTGGGTATCTCCGGTACCTTCAACTTCATGTTTGTGTTCCAAGCCGAGC
>JADEXA010000138.1 GCA_015207365.1 Vacuolonema iberomarrocanum LEGE 07170 | reverse complement strand
CGACATCTGAGACAGCTTGCTTTGCCTTTAATACGTGGGACGAGACCGAGCGTGCAGCGACATCAGCCAAGGCTTGCCAATCGTCTGAAGTCAACCACTGGGACAAGAGGGCGATCGCCTGTTGCTGCTGAGCGGGTGTGATACCACTGGCCCCTGGATTCTCTGCCAGTAGGCGATCGATGTGAGATGGGTGGGCCGGATCGATTTGCGACAAATGAGCACGAATCAACTGCCGTGCCAGGGTATAAGTTTCTTCAAATCCGGCTCCCAAATTCCAGGATGCGATCCACCGCTGTAGGCTCGTAAATAGAAGCGACTGAATGCGCATCGTCCGGCGAAGATGCTGAACGTGCTCAACCGTTAAGCCATCCACAAATCGAGCATAGTCTTGCATTGGCGTACCCGCTTCCACCTGGCCCTCGACGGCGGTCTCAAGCTGAGCGGATTGGCGAACCCATGCTTCGCTGGTGCATAGATCCATCAAATCCTTCGTCTGAGCAAATTGTGCGGCAAGGGTTTCATCATCCATTCGTGCCACCTTCGTCGGAATCGTAAATCAGCATCAACGTTGGATTATGCCGTACTCGAAGGATACCCAGTCTTCTTTTTCCGGGTCAGCATCATACTCGGGCATCGGATTACGGTGATAAAACGCCTCAGACCCTGGCAGAGCATGAAGCCCGACGCGTCCACCCAAGCCTAACTCCAGGCTCCGTTGCCGCGCAAACAAAAGCAACGTGCGTCCAACCCCACGTAGATAGGGTGGTTCTTCTAAGCGCCTGCGGTTCCAGGGAGCCGTTGCCAGGGCTTCGATATAGACCAGTGGATAGCGTTGGGGCAACTGCGATCGATGCCGCTGTGTTTCAATCAACATCAACCCCTGCGTCAAATTATCGACCTCAATCGCATAGGCTTCATCGGATGCATTCCGCTCACCCTGCCGAAGCTTGTAGTCCCAACTCCAATCGCGATCGGGTTGTCCAGTTGCGAGTAGAACATCCTGCCACACGGTTTCATAGTCCTGGAGGTGGCGATTGCGCATCAAGCATAGGATTCCGCTGATAACCTCCCCAGTACCGCTGAGAAGTTGGATAGGGCGTTGCATTGGGCAAGATTCACGGCATTGCTACAGGTTGATTGACAGTGTGAGATAGTTTTGAAAACCTTCGCTCATTTTACAGACCAATAGGGTCAATATGGTACGCCTGTATCGTAAAATTGACTGGCCACGCGCTCCAGATTTTTTCGAACTTATGATGATCGACCAGAAGGTAGGTTTAGAGGGGGGTAGAGAGCAGGGAATCGATTTTCACAGATGGCTTCAGAGGGCGCGATCGCGC
>JADEXA010000137.1 GCA_015207365.1 Vacuolonema iberomarrocanum LEGE 07170 | reverse complement strand
GCTCCGCCTGTGCATCAGGTGAACCCCGCTATCCCGGAGATGATGGGATCTATTGTCGCCAAACTGATGGCCAAGAATGCCGAAGATCGCTATCAGAGTGCACTAGGCTTGAAGCATGATCTGGAGCAGTGTTTGACTCAATGGAAAGAAACGGAAACCATTGCTGAGTTTGAACTGGGGCAACGGGATGTGTGCGATCGCTTCCTGATTCCCGAAACACTCTATGGTCGTGAAGCAGAGGTTCGAACCTTGCTAGAGGCCTTTGACCGCGCCGCCCAAGGAACATCAGAACTGATGCTCGTGGCTGGGTTTTCTGGCATCGGTAAAACCGCTGTCATCAATGAAGTGCATAAGCCCATCGTTAAGCAGCGCGGCTATTTCATCAAAGGCAAATTCGACCAATTCAATCGCAACATCCCCCTATCAGCTTTTGCCCAGGCGTTGCGAGACCTGATGGGGCAACTGCTTGCTGAATCTGACCAGCAGCTGGCGCAATGGAAGACTCAGATTCTCTCTGCCGTCGGCGACAATGGACAAATACTGATCGAGATCATTCCAGAATTAGAGCAGATCATTGGCAAGCAACCTGCTGCAACCGAATTGTCGGGGATTGCCGCACAGAACCGATTCAACTCTCTATTTCAGGGATTCATTGAAGTCTTTACCACGCCAGAGCATCCCTTAGTGATTTTTCTGGATGACTTGCAGTGGGCAGATTCTGCCTCACTCCAATTAATCAAACTGCTGATGAAGGGTCATGGCTGTCTGTTGATGCTGGGAGCCTACCGAGATAATGAAGTCTCGCCTGTGCATCCCTTCATCTTGACAGTGGAAGCCTTGAAAAAAGCGCAGGCGATTGTGCATACGATAACCCTCTCGCCGTTGCAACTGGAGGATACAAATCGACTGGTGGCAGACACCTTGAGCTGTTCGCCGCCCCTCGCTCACCCACTGACTGAACTGGTTCATCGCAAAACCCAAGGCAACCCCTTTTTCATCACCCAATTTCTCAAAGCCCTACACGAAGAAGGGTGCATTACTTTTAATGGCGATCGCGGCTATTGGGAGTGTGATATTGCCCAGATTACTACCCTGGCACTCACCGATGATGTGGTCGTGTTTATGGCGCAGCAGTTACAGAAATTGCCGTCCGAGACCCAGGAGATTCTCAAGTTAGCCGCTTGTATTGACAACCAATTTGATTTGAATACCCTGGCGATCGTTTCTGAACAATCGCCAATCGATGCGGCGACAACCTTGTGGCAAGCGTTACAAGCGGGGTTAATTGTTCCTATCAGTCAGGTTTACAAGTTCTTCCAGGATATGGGGCAGGGTGAGGCAGAAC
>JADEXA010000018.1 GCA_015207365.1 Vacuolonema iberomarrocanum LEGE 07170 | reverse complement strand
TCCCCAACCCTGGCATTAACCCTGATGCTAGCGATCCATTGGCTGGAACAGATCCAGGAGCTGGGGGAGACAGTGGCAACCAGAGTCGTAGTGTTGAGGGCACTGGGGATAATTTGGAGGATGTCCCCGTACCCGGAGAATCAACCCCAACGGAAATCACAGCCAACCTGATAGAGGTTCAACAACTCCCTCCAGAACAGCTGCAAGATATTCCCGATGTGCATCCAGAGCCGCTCGCAAACTCTCAAACCGTTGTAGCCAATCGGGCAGATGCACGCTACTGTCAGGTTCTGCCAGAGAGTGTAGAGGCGTTCGGACAAGCCGTAACCCTGCGGCTCATCATTGGGTTAGATGGCACGGTGCAAAATACGATTGTGCAGTCACCCTCCAGCATTCCAGCCTACGATGAGCTGGCTCGCTGCATTGTGCAAAACTACTGGACGTTTCAACCCGCCACCACTGAAGGCATACCCGTTGCCAGTGACAGCTTGACCGCTACCATCGTTCTGCAACGATAAATTCAAGTGCCCCAACATCCTTGACAGAATCTACCTCACCCTGAAGGCTAGAAGACACTCGGTATCGGGACAAACGGGAGAGGAGCGTTGGATATTTACCAAACGAGTGTACGTCCACTGCTGTTTTCGGGCTTGAAGGCCGATCCAGAAATGCTGCATCATCAACTGATGCGGGGCATGGTCTGGCTGCAGGAAACGGGCGATCGCCCCCCGGCTCAGTGGGTACAAAAACGCTTGCGGCGATCGCTCTGCATCAACCACTCTGCCCTCCAGCAGACCCTCTGGGGCATCACCTTTCCCAATCCTGTTGGGCTGGCGGCAGGGTTTGACAAAAACGGTGAAGCGACAGACGCCTGGGAATGCTGTGGGTTTGGCTATGCCGAACTAGGAACCGTTACATATCACGGTCAACCGGGAAACCCTCGCCCTCGAATGTTTCGGTTGCTCGACGATCAAGCCGCCTTAAATCGCATGGGCTTCAACAATGAAGGGGCAGCGGCGATGGCCGAGCGTCTGGCCTATCGTGCCCAAGCAACAGCGGGAAACGGCAGGTCGAGGTTTCCCATTGGTATCAATCTAGGCAAATCCAAGATTACGCCCTTAGAAGAAGCCGCCTCTGACTATCTCGCTAGTTTTCGGTTGCTGAAGAATCTGGGGGATTACTTTGTCGTAAACGTGTCATCGCCCAACACACCGGGATTGCGATCGCTCCAGTCTGCCGAAAACCTCGATCGCATCCTCGCCACCTTGCAGCAGGAAAACGCCGGGAAAAAGCCACTCTTGGTAAAAATTGCCCCCGACCTGGAGTGGGAGGCGATCGCTGACATCCTCACCCTGGCCCAGACCCACAACCTGGCTGGCATCATCGCCACCAACACCACCATCCGTCGCGACCATCTGAAAACCCAAATCCTCTCCGCCACAGGCAAGCCAGTGACCGAAGAAGCTGGGGGCATCAGCGGCGCGCCCCTGCGCCAGCGCTCTACCGACATCATTCGCTTCATCTACCAGAAAACGAATGGTACCCTCCCCATCATCGGCGTGGGCGGCATTTTCACCGCCGATGATGCATGGGAAAAGATTACCGCCGGGGCCAGCCTCCTCCAACTCTATACGGGCTGGATTTATGAAGGCCCCTGGATGTTCCGACGCCTCCTCACCGGACTTCTGGCCCATCTCGAAACCCATGGCTTTACTCATCTGCAAGAGGCCATCGGCATTCATGCCACACCAGACTAGGTTTTTCTGCTGCTCTCTAGGCTCACTGCATTGTGCTTGATACAACCCCAGGCTCACGCTGTCCCGATGGCACAGCTATCCCTCACAATAGAACTAAAGCAACAGAGCTAGAGCAACCGAACTAGAGCAACCGAACTATTCAACTCAGAGAAAGAACAAGGATATCCAATGCAAGTTGAGTTTCGTGAGTGTGACTTCTTTGACCTGTGGATTTGGTTAGAATTCGACACGGTTCTATCAGAAGTGGAGCGCCAATATATTGAGGAAATTTTGAACTCCTGGTTCTTCTTAGGCAAGCTGGGAGGATTTAATGCCGAAAACTTGCAGGTTCAGGATACTGGCTTGGAAATTAGCTACATGCGATATGACAACAGCACGGCAGAAGATAGCATGATGGCGCTGATGCACAACATGAGTGAGGTTGAATATCAAGGTACCTGGGCGCGATGCTGGTTTGATATTGGCACCAGTGATGCGATCGCCCTCGATATCCTCATCAATAGCCTGCGGCAATTTAGCAAAGACTACATTGCCATTCAACGGGTCATTATTGGCGGCGAAAACGAAGATTGGCGTGTTCCTGGCAGCGGGCGGGCACGCTTCATGGAAAACCCAGATGCGGTGCCGAACTAAAGCTCAAAAATTTGCTTCGAAGATTAGCCATAAACAAGCGCTAGTACGGGACAAAAAATTAAACCCTCAGCTTACAGCGTTGTGATTGACGTGCATAGCGCTGCAAGAGCTTTGAGTTTGGGCAGCAGAATCTTGGCCCCGCCACCCAAACTCAAGAGTGCTCGGTTTTTTATTCTGTTCTCAGAGAAACGCAATAGAAACAATCGCAAAGCTGCAAAGCAGAACCTTGGCCGATCACCCAAACGTAACAATCAAGTAACAGTCAGGTAACAATACTTTGTAGCTTTTGCTTCCATTCCGTGACAAACCCGCTATGCTATCTATGCTATACAAAACGGAATGGGAAACTTTGGGTTGCTACCAGCCCTGGCAAACAGCGCAGATGTGGGTTTCTTTCACACCTCGAAGCTCTCATTAAAATGCTGATCTCGTTTACCTAGATCGGATTGTGTTCATTGCTCATTCGCCTTGTTGATTTCGCCAGAGGCTCCAACCTGCCCGCACCTTCATCAAACTGCTGTGATATTTCAATGAAAGCACTTGCTATGAACTCATTAATCCATGCTTTAAGACCGTTTCTAACCTTTGCCAGCCGGGGCGGCGCGATCGCCCTGTTGCTGACGGTTGCTGCCTGTCAAACCGCACCCGAAACCGACGTCGACGCAACAACCGACGCAACTGAGGACACCACAGAAGCCCCAGCGGCGGGTGACGGTGGCCCCTTTAGATTGGGAACCTTGCTCCCGCTGACCGGAGACCTGGCGCAGTATGGGCAAACCATGCAAGATACTGCGACCCTATTCGTCGATACCGTCAATACCTGCGGTGGCGTCATGGGGCAAGACATTGAGCTGATTTCTGAAGACGACCAAACCGACCCTGCTGCCGGATCGGCTGGGATGACCAAGCTGGCAGAAGTAGATGAAGTCGGAGCCGTCATCGGGGCTGCGGGTAGTGCCGTTTCCAGCGCTGCCGTTGACATTGCGGTGCGCAACGAAGTCGTACAAATCTCTCCATCCAGCACCAGCCCCACCTTTACCGAGCGAGCTGCCGCTGGCGATTTTGAGGGCTTCTGGGCTCGCACCGCACCACCCGATACATTCCAGGGCAACGCGCTGGCACAGTTGGCACAAGAGCAGGGTTTTGAAAGCATCTCCATTCTGTCGATCAATAACGACTATGGAAACGGATTGATTGAGGCTTTCATTCCAGCCTTTGAAGAGCTGGGTGGAACGGTCGTCAATGGAGACAACCCGGCCAAGTATGCCGAAAACGCCACCACCTTCGATACTGAACTACAAGCCGCCTTTGCAGATAACCCGGATGCGGTGTTGATTGTGGGATACCTGGAAACGGGTAGCTTAATTCTCAAGTCTGCCTATGAGCTGGGCCTAACCGGTGGCGACACCCAAATCCTGCTGACAGACGGGATGAAGAGTGATGATTTGGCAGGCAACGTCGGCCAGACCCCTGATGGCAACTTCATCGCCACTGGAGTCATTGGTACGGCTCCGAGCGCAGGTGGTCCGGCGATCGATGACTTCAACGCCCTCTACACCGAGCGCTTTGATCGTGACCCCAACGTGTTTGACCCCAACACCTGGGATGCCGCTGCCGTTTTGACATTGGCAGCCGAAGCCGCACAATCGTCTGATGGAGCCGCGATCCGCGATGTTCTGAGCGACGTTTCCAATGCTCCGGGTGAGCCTGTCAGCGATGTCTGTGAAGCCCTTGAGCTTGTCCGCGCAGGCGAAGACATAGACTACCAGGGTGCCAGTGGAACCGTAGACTTCAACGCAGAAGGCGACGTAGTGGGCAGCTACGACGTGTGGACAATCACCGACGACGGTTCTCTTGAAGTTCTCTCAGTGGTGAATGTTGAGGGCTAAGCCACTCACACTGGCCACGTTTTGATAACAGCAACGTCCCCCTTTTATCAAGGGGGACTTTTTGTAGTGCTACGCACTTGAGCAAATACCTTGGCATGCTGAAAAGCCAGATCCTAAAAACTTGCGCCACCCGCGCTGTGGGCGGTGCAGGTTTTAGGATTTTAGGTTTAATTGCACCTACCAACTTAAAACCAATCGTTCTTAGCAAATTGGTGTAACGTTCGGAAGGATTACTTTTTGTGGAAGGGGTACGTTATGGAGTGGATGGAATTGGTTGAAACAAGTCTGGGTTATTTGGTTGCGATCGCCCAACTTTGCCTCGAATCCGTTTCCCTATTTTGCGTAGTGATAGGATTCCTCCGCTCCGCAAAACTTGCCGTCAAACTAACAAAACAGAAACAGGCCCATGGGATTTCCCCATTCAACTATATTCGTCTGCGCTTTGGCATGTGGTTGGCGCTGGCGCTCGAATTCCAACTTGGAGCCGACATTCTCGGTACCACACTAGACCCAAGTACTGAAGAGCTAGCTAAGCTTGCAGTCATTGCCCTTATCCGGACGTTTCTCAACTATTTCTTAGGCAAAGAGTTAGAAAAAGAACTGGAGATGGAAAAAATGCGGGGCAATCTTGGAGAAGAAATAAGCTAAGTCACTCATCAAACGATAATTTTGGGTGGCGCAGGCAGTGCCCGCGCCACCCAAAATTATCGTTTGATGGTTTTCGTCCTGTACTCAGAAAAGGCACCCCCTCAGAACCATCTATCTTTATCGCTGAGAGAAAATCTCCTCCTAACGTTATCCCCAAAAATCATTCAATAGTTAGATCAAATTTTTCGGCTTGAAGCGTATAGTGCTTGCAATGCGTAGATCCTTGGGATTTTTTGAAAAAATTTTTAGGTCTAGATTCGTAGAAAGTTTTGAAGAACAGGAGAATTTATGGCTAGTGAAACGCCTTTGACTGGTGTTGTCTTGATAGACTGCGCCAGAGCAAATGCTGAGAGAGGTTTGGCGATCGCAACAAAGCAATGTGGTTATGGCGACGACACAGAATCCTTTCAGGCTGCATTAAAATCTGCTTGCTCAGATATGGGAGTAGATATCGAGGGTCTGTCTGATTTGCTAGAGAGTACCCAGCAGCCGACCCGACCAATTGGCATCGAAGTGGCACCTGAGACGAAAAGCGATCTGTAAACGATTTTTGAAAAGGGTGGATCTGCCATAGGGTGTCGCATAACGCACTATCAACGCACCCTCCATTCAGCAATTTGTTTCGGGCGATCGCCTCAGATCGTCTTCAGAACTATTGCTTGCATGGCTTAAAACCGTTCTGAATGCTTCGGTCGAAGACGAATTACCCATAGTGGAATACCCCTATGAAACGATGGACTCAAAGCAATTTGCTGGGTAATGAATTGAAGGGTCTCAGTTTAGCCAGGCCGTTAAATTAAGTCAGAGAACTTGAAGCTATCCTCTCGTGGGGATAGCTTTTTATCTTATCGATCCCTTTTTATAGGGTTTTTATAGGGTCTCTTAAGGGTCAAAAACATATGATCACGTTTTTACAAGGATTGGGATTATTCGTTCTGTGGCTAGTTTCTGTTGTAATCGTTTGGCTTTACTTGAGTGGCCATTTTCGGAAAGCAGAACGCTATAGGTTAATTGGCCCTGCAGCAAGCGACCCCCATTTTGCTGAAACCGTTTCTAGCATGTCCGATTCCCTCATCACGAGTGGCGCCGTGACCCAGTTTTGGGCCAATATCGACAAGATTCAAACGGCACGGTTAGCGCTGATCGAAAAAGCACAACATCTCATCCAGTTTGAAACCTTTCTCATGACGCCCGGCGATCGCGCAGAAGCCTTTGCGGCAGCACTGCAACGGAAGGCAACGGAAGGGGTGCGCGTGCAACTACTAGCCGATAGCTATGGGGCAAAATCGCTACCCAAATCCTACTGGCAAAGGCTTCGCGGGGCGGGGGTCGAGGTGAAGTTTTTCAATCCCTTTTCTGGGCGATCGCCCTTAGATTACCTGCGACGCAACCACCGCAAACTCCTCATTGTTGATCAGCAGATAGCGATGATCGGTGGAGCCGGAATCGCCGACTGCTGGGATGGTAAAGACCAGTCCGCAGATAACGTTCCCTGGTATGACTTTGAAATGGAATGGCAGGGAGCTGTTGTCGCGCTGCTCGTTGGTTTTTTCTGGCAGCATTGGCTGAGTGCCGGTGGGCAGGTCAACTTAGATGCGCATCAACCTAGTTTATCGAGCGTTCCTGATCCCTCCCAGGTTTTCATCGCGCCCGGTGAAGATCCATCGTTTGGAGACTCTCCCATCCGCAGTTTGTTTCAGCTTTGTATCTTGTCGGCCCGCAGCCGTTTGTGGATCGCCAGCCCTTATCTGCTTCCCGAGGAGCAAACCTGTGAAATGTTGGGGACGGCACGGCAAAACGGGGTCGATGTCCGCATTCTGACGATGGGGCCAAAAAGCGATAAGCGCTATGTGTACTACGTGGCACGAGAACGGTATGGAGCGCTATTGAAACGTGGAATCAAGATTCACGAATATCAACCCAGCATGATGCATGCCAAGATTGTTCTGGTTGATGATCAGTGGGTGAGTTTGGGGAGTGCAAACCTAGATCCTCGCAGTTACTTCCACAACGATGAGCTCAACCTATGTACCCCGTCCCAAGAGCTGGTTCAGCGCGTCGAGCACTTTTTCGAAGAAGGGTTTTCGCGTAGCCAGCTGATCCAACATTCCGACTGGCAACGGCGATCGCCCAAAGAAAGGGTGATGGGTCGACTGTGGAATTGTTTGTACTGGCAGCTTTAGCCCTTGACGGCAAAAGCGCAGACCTATAGCCTGCGCCTCGAATGCGAGATTGGTTTGTATTGCGTCCTTCGATGATGAGTGAGGCTCAGGAGGCCAGCGCAACTTCGACCATCTGCTGCAATTCGCCTTTTTGATACAGCTCGATCATGATGTCAGAACCGCCCAGGAACTCGCCATTCAAGTAAACCTGAGGAATCGTGGGCCAACTCGAATATTCCTTGATGCCCTGACGCACGTCTTCATCTTCTAGAACATCGAAGGTTTCGTAGGGAACGCCTAAGACATTCATGATTTGTACGACATTGTTAGAAAACCCGCACATTGGCATCAGCTTCGTGCCCTTCATGAAAATCACGATTTTGCCTTGATTGACAATTCCATCAATCCGCTGCTTCACTTCTGGGGTCATAACGGCTCCGCTCAGGTGTCTACAAGTAGTGGGTGGACAAGGGTTAAACAGACAAGGGGAGAATCCAGGAAATGGATGCGCGCCTCGCCAGCCGAATAGGTGGCTATTTGGATCAGAATACCTCCCTACTCTAGCGTTTGCGTCGAGGGACACCTTAAGACTTGCTAGAGTTTTCGACAACCCAAAGCGTTTGTCAAAGGGTTTGGGCAGCGTTCAGCCATCTCTAGTGAGGAACCGATAACAAATATATGGACAAGCGCTTCAAGGAGACCCTTAGTAACCGCCCCTAACGCTAAATCTGACCCGCTCGGTGCATCCATTTGCGAAACAATCTTAAGCCGATTGGCTCGTCTGTGCCCAGGATTCAGGGGTATAGGTCTTGAGGGCGAGGGCGTGAATTTCTTCAGTCGACATTGCTGTTCCGACCGCACGATAGACCATTTGATGCTGCTGCACCAAGGTTTTTCCTTCAAAAGCAGACGAAACAACGACCGCTTGATAGTGGTCGCCACCACCCGTTAGATCCTGAATTTGCACCTCTGCATCGGGCAGAGCTGCTTTGATCATGCTTTCTACCTGGTTTGGACTAGCCATGAATCGACACTCCTTAAGGACTCAGTAGGGCGGATGCTTGAGAAGTTGGGGAGACCCGCCCAGGTTTGATGATGTTTTGCCTCTATATCTTAATTGCTGAGCGTTGAGGAAGGCGCTGTCGATGTCGGTTCTGCGGGTTGGGTGCGGGGGTAGGGAGAATCGACAAAGCCCAACTCAAACAGTTGACGATAGGCTCGTTGTCCCAAGTCACGGGTGGGCTGCTGGCTCTGAATAATTTGAATCAGCAAAGGCACCGACAAATCGGGTTGGTTTTGCGCCCGATGAACCAACGCCAACTGATAGCTCGCTTCATCTCGCAGTTGGGTCGTTTCAAACGCCTGCTGGCGGAGGCCGTCGGCAATACGGGAGTCGACCCCGGTAAAACTATTCAGCAAATCCTGGTAAAGGTTGGAAAGCTGATTGAAGACCTGGCGGGCTTCCTGCAGCTTCTGGGCCGCCAAACCATAGTTTTCGTTGGAAACAGCGGTCTGAGCTTCTTCCATGAGCTGCTGCCCATGGGTAATGCTAAGAACGCGATCGCCCTGGGCAAGGGGGCGCAGATCTTCGGTATCCTCGTCCACTGGCAACGATCCGTCGGGAACAATCGGTTCAATTTCAGTTTCAGGTTCAGGTTCAGGTTCAGGGGTTTGTGCAAAAGCTGCGCCTGAACCGAGGCTCAGACTAGGCACAGCTAGGCAACCAACAATAGTGAGAAAGCGAATTGCTCTGGAGATCAACATGACAGGAATACGTAAGGTTGACAACGTTACAAGTGAAACCCGCTGATACAAGCAAGGATTCTACCACTAAATTACGCACAGATTGGGGGGGCTTCAGCAACGAACAAAAGGTAGCGAATCATTTCAGAGAAAGCAGAAGGAAATCGTAGAAAAGCCCTCTGAAAGCTCGCTACAGGAAAATCAAAACTTCACCGGCAGACGCATCAGCAAAATTTTCTTTTCTTGTTGACGGAGGTTGACCCAAAACGTTCGTGAACGATCGAAAACGGCGCTCGTCATCCTTCCTAGAGCGATTTTTGAGAGCGCAGGCTGTAGATCGCCCGCCGTCTCTGAACTGCCATTGTAAAAGAGGACGCTGACAGACTTCCTTTTACTTGCAACAGAGCACTTTTACTTGTAGCAGAGGATGTGCGCGATCGCCGCATGACACAACTGGTAGACGGAAAAATTTGCATAAGGTTTGCATAAGGAAATTGCACCGTTAAGGTGGAATCTCGCTAGGATTTTCTCAATCTAGAATTTAGGACTTACGCAAAGCTTGCGTAATCCTGAGCAAATTCGTTGATGTTGTGGGCGCATCGCGCCCACAACATCAACAAAATGCGTAAGTCCAGGAATTGTCTCAACAGGCTGTCGTCAAGGGAAGGAAAACTATGACAGGTGCATTTGAACCACCGTCTTCGGGGTTGTCACCCGGGGTACAGGCCGGACAGGAAGGCCTCATCTTGCAACGCGGCGGTGAGGAATTAGCGTTGCTGAAGGTGGAAGATCGCTTCACCTTCAGCCCCATGGAAGGCGTTTCACCCGATGCCACGATCGCCACGCTCAATCCGGAGGCCGTCATGCCTATCCCTGGATGGGATTTGCTGGAAGTGCAGGTATCGCCGGAGAACCTTGACACAGCCATGCGAACTGCCCGCGACGCTGATGCCATTGCCTTTTCCAGCCATGTGTACCAGGTGGAAGGCAACCCCGAAACCCTGTTGTACCTCACCGATGAAATTACCTTGCAATTTGCTCCATCCGTAGACATGGATCGGATTCGGGCGATCGCCGCCACCGTCGGTTTAGAAGGCATCAAGCCCATTCGTGAAATTCCCCAGACCTATGTATTTCAGGTGACGCGTCGGGCCACCGAAAACCCCATCAAGATCGCCAATCACCTGATGCGCATGCCAGAGGTGCTTGTGGCAGAGCCCAACATCATCACCTACTCCGAAAAGCTCTATCGCCCACAGGAGCCGGACTATCGCCGCCAGTGGCATCTGCAAAATCAAGGTGGGGCACAGATTTCGAGCAATTCTCACATTTCGGTCGAGGCCGCATGGGATATCACTCGGGGCGAGCGCTCGGTGGTCATTGCGGTTACCGATGATGCGTTTGACCTGAGCCATCCCGATTTTCAGGGGGTTGGCAAAATGGTAGCCCCCCAGGATTTGAAGGGGCGCGATCGCCTACCGCTGCCAGAAGAATCCCATGAGAACCACGGTACGGCTTGCGCGGGAGTGGCGATCGCTGAAGAAAACAACACGGGGGCAGTCGGGGTCGCTCCCGGATGTAGCTTCCTTCCCATTCGAACTACCGGGTTTCTTGACGACCGCTCAATTGAAGACCTGTTCGACTGGGCTGTCCAGCAAGGTGCTTGGGTAATTTCCTGTAGCTGGGGAGCAAGCGCCACCTACTTTTCTCTCTCCTTGCGGCAACGGGCGGCGATTACCCGTGCCGCCCGCCAGGGCAGAGAGGGCAAGGGTTGTGTCATTCTCTTTGCGGCGGGCAATGCCAACCGCCCAGTGAGCGGCACCATTAACGAGCGGGGCTGGACGGGCAATGCCTTGCAAGGCAATACCAACTGGCTGAATGGCTTTGCCGTTCATCCCGACGTGATTTCGGTATCTGCCACAACGAGCCTGGGGAAAAAGGCAGCCTATAGCAACTGGGGAGACGCGATTTCCATTGCAGCGCCCAGCAACAATGCCCCACCCGGGGTCTGGTTACCGCAGTCGGGCTATGTCTTCACTGGCCCCCGCATCCAGGGCGCGCTCCCCGGTCTAGGCGTCGTCACGAGCGATCGCACAGGTCGCAGCGGCTATGAAGGCGGCGACCTCACCAGTACCTTCGGCGGCACATCCAGCGCTTGCCCCGTCGTGGCTGGGGTGGCAGGCTTAGTTCTTTCCATCAACCCATTTTTGACCGCGCAGGAGGTGCGCCAAATCCTTCAGGACACCGCCGACAAACTGGTGGATTCGGCCTCCGACCCACAGTTGGGCTTTAGCTATGGTTCTTACAATGCGAAAGGCCATTCTCGCTGGTTTGGCTATGGCAAAGTCAATGCAGCCCGAGCCGTGAAAACTGCCCGCGATCGCATCCCAACGCCCCTCATTCCCAATGAATGGAAATCTGTGCAAAATAGCGCGGTTGTGCAAATCCCTGACTTTAACCTGCGGGGCACTGGCAGCCTGATCCGCGTGCAGGAAAATCGTCTCCTCCGCGACATTCGTATCACCGTCGATGTCGAGCATGACTATCTTGGCGATGTTGACATTCGCCTGCAACCCCCATCCGGCGAAGCCGTCTTGCTCCAAAGCCGTACCCTAGGGCGAGCCACCCGCCTACAATTTACCTACACCCTCAAAACCACGCCGCAGCTACGCAATTTGTTAGGGCGATCGCCCCGTGGAACCTGGCAACTGCGCCTCACCGACCATGCCCCCAATCACACCGGAAGTCTGCGGGGATGGCGAATCAGCTTGGGAGTTTGAAGGGGCTCCGCACGGTAGCCATTGCAGCTATCAAAAAGGCGATCGCTCGCAGCAACATGAGCATAAAGCAGCATTCTTCCGTCCAAAGAATGACGATTAATTCAGGCCAAGTCGTTACGCTTGGAGCGGAACGACTGTTGGGCATGAGCGGGGCAACAATCCAGCCTGGAACCAAGCCTTCTGATTGGATTCCTCGTTGGATTCAACGAGGAATGGCGATCGCTCTGTCTCGACTCACGCTAACAACGCACTCGACCGAGACACCTGCTATTGAGCAAGGCTCTCCGGTAACCTGCGTCCGCGTTATCAGTAATCGCTTGGATCGAACCCGTAAGGGTAAATCACGCTCAGACCAGTAAAAAGCTAGTAAAGACGCTGAAGCAAGACCTATGGGAAGTTTTGAAGATAAAAACGTATTGGTAACGGGTGCAAGTACAGGCATCGGACGGGCGATCGCCCGTCACTTTGGCCGTCAAGGTGCCAACGTTGCGATTAACTACTACAGCAATCGAGAAGAAGCCGAAGAAACCAAACAGCAAGTTCTAGAAACTTGTAAGCAAATCGAAGAATGCGGACGAAAAGCTGTTTTGGTTCAGGCCGATGTCTCAAAAGAAGAAGATGTCGATCGTCTGTTCAAAGAAACCCTTTCGGGCATCGGAGGGTTAGACATCCTCATTAATAATGCAGGAATGCAAATCGAAGGCGCATCCCACGAAATAGACATTGAAGACTTCGATCAAATGCTGGCTGTCAACCTACGAGGCGCTTTTCTGTGCGCTCGTCAGGCTATTCGTCATTTCCTGAAGCACAAAATCAGCGGAGTCATTATCAATAACTCCAGCGTACATCAAGAGATTCCGCGTCCTGGCTACTTGGGCTATACCGTCAGCAAAGGCGGCATGGAAAACATGACACGCACACTGGCCCTGGAATACGCTCGCGATCAAATCCGAATCAATGCGATCGGCCCCGGCGCAACCGCCACCCCGATAAACGACTGGGCAACTGATGAAGAAGCACGCTCTAAAGTCGCAAACTTCATTCCCATGGGACGCGTCGGAACACCAGAAGAAATGGCGATCGCCGCCGCCTTCCTTGCCTCCGACGATGCAGCCTACATCACCGGGCAAACCCTCTTCATAGATGGCGGCTTAACCCTCTACCCAAGCTTCAGAGACGATGTAACCTAAGCGAATAGCAATTCGCTGAGAATCGACTCCATGACAATGTTTGAAACCTTGCAGCACAAGGCTTCAAACATTGACAGGTCTTGTTGATCTATAGCGCTATGCGCGTTAGCTAAGTACGGTTGTGTGGGGCGCGCCGCGCCCCACACAACCGTTGCTGTGCTTAATGCGGTTGCACACCGCTATAAGTGATATAAAATCCGGTTGAAGAACCCAACTATCGTTTGTGCCCGCTTCAACGCAGCGAGCACGAACGATAGTTGAGTTTTATGGCTGTTTAACCGGATTTAATATAAGTACGGACAACTCTGCAGCGTATGGCTTTGAGCGATCGCTTTACTCCACAACCTAGCTGAGACTTTTATCAAATAGTTTTCAGCCATTAACAGCACTTAGCTGACCAAACCTGCTCTGAGAGCACGAACGGCAGCTTCCGTGCGATCGCTTGCCCCTAACTTATTCAGAATGCTCCGAACATGGGTTTTGACCGTGCCCACAGTGATATAAGACCGCTCAGCAATATCGGCATTGCTGCAACCCGACACGATCAGCTCCAAAATTTCTAGCTCCCGCTCAGTCAGCGGCGACGCTTCCAGAACTTGTTCATACTCTGGCTCAAGAGCATTGATAGAAATGGTGCGATCGCTATCAGCCGAGCCTGGCCCCTGTCGCAGTTGGCGCAGCACAACACTGGCGATCGCCGGGTCAATCCAGGAATTCCCAGTATTGGTCTCTCGCACCGCCACAATCAAATCCTTCAACTCCGTCTGCTTCATGCAGTAAGAGTCTGCACCTGCTGCAAATGCCGCCATCACAGCCTCCTCGCTGTCATGCATCGTCAGCATCACAATTTTCGTTTCATCTCTTGATGCAGGATTCTCCTGGCTAGCCTGAGCCTCTCGAAAACGGCGCACTAGCTCGATACCATCCATATCAGGCAAGCCAATATCAACGAGCGCAACATCAGGGCGACGATCCATTAACAATTGCAAGCCTCTACGGGCATTTTCTGCCTCCCCTACAAACTCCATATCGGGATGATGCTTGAAAGCAGCTTTCAGTCCCATTCGAGTAAGGTCATGGTCTTCAATTAATGCAACGCGGATATTGGGCATATTTCTTACGCTATTTCGAGGACGGTTCAGAAAACTGGATACAGATCAGTCTGCAACACAGACGGGATAGAGGGGTTTCCCACTAATTACAAACCTTTGAATATCATGATGAGACTATCAGTGATAGTGCACATCCCTAAAGATAGATGTTACTCTATCCAAAATCTACCGAAAGGCATAGATCCAGTGCAACACAAGGCCAACACAAAATTACAGATAGAATTATGGGCAGAATCAGCAGAATCAATCGAAATTCGAACGCCTTCAAATGCTTATTGCAATTTTCAATTGCTCAAACCATCATGCTCTAGCGAGTCATATTGAAGCGCTCTTCCAAAGTATAGCTATCGTTGACTCAAGCCGCGTATGTCGCGGGGATGTCCTGCTTGCAGTAACAAGAACAACCCGCAGCTTATCCAGACCATTCAAACTGTAGAAAGGTTTAGCTTAAGTCGCATCTAGCCTATAAGCCGTCACATCTAGCTTGTCAGCAAACGAATGAACTCAGCATTTTTAATAGGAGTTTTTCCAACGAAGTTTTCTATCGTCTGCCTTTATTGCTTTCGCCTAAGCTCCACAAGATCCGTATCTATAACTAGCATTTTTTCTAATCTGACATTTCTAAAGCATTTCCCTTAGCATCTTCTCGATACCGTCCTACAGCTCATGGAACTCATTAAACGCTTCGCAACAAACCTTAGTTTGATTCCCTATGGTCATTGCGACTTGTGGCCGCAGGGATTGGTTTCACTCCATGTACTGTCAGATAGCATCATTGCCCTGTCCTACTACCTCATTGCCCTCGCACTGATCTACGTTGTACAACGCCGCGAAGATGTTCCTTTTCGGGGCTTGTTTTGGTTATTCGCAGCCTTTATTGGGCTATGTGGAACAACCCATATGGCCGCAGTTTGGATCCTATGGTTTCCCACCTACTGGATTTCAGGAAGCCTCAAAGCGCTAACGGCTCTGGTCTCTCTCTGGACTGCTCTGAAGCTCCTCCTGCATCTCCCTGCAGCATTGGAAATGCCAAGCCGTTCGCAACTGGAACAACTTAATCTGTCGCTATCTCAGGAGGTCGCCAATCGAAAAGCGACAGAGTCTGCGTCGCATCAGCTTAATGATGAGCTAGAGCAACGGGTTGCAGCTCGGACACAAGAGCTAGAGCAAGCACAAGAATATATTGCCAGCCTCTTACAACAGGAGCAGGTCGCTCGACTTCAAGTGGAATCTACATTAGAAGATTTGAAAACGGCAGCCGAACGGCTGAACATTGCGCTCAGCGCCGCTGACATGGGCTCTTGGGATTGGGATCTGGCACAACAGCATCTCGTTTGGTCGCCCAAAACCTATGCCATTTTAGACGTTCCTACAGATACGCCGGCCTCAGACCTCTACAACGCCTGGAGAGAGCGTGTGCATCCAGAGGATGTGCCGCAGGTGGAAGCGGCGATCGCCCAAGCCCAGGAAACTCAACAACCTTTTGTAAAGGAATACCGAATCCAGTGGAGCGATGATACCTTTCATTGGGTATTGGCTCAGGGGCAGGTGCAGATCGGCGCAGAAGGAAACCCTCGCCGAATGATCGGAGTTTTGCAAGAAACCACCGAAGCCAAACAAGCAGAACTGAACCTGCGAGCTAGCGAAATGCGGTTTCGAGCTGTATTTGAGCAAGCTGCAGTCGGGATGGCTCGACTCGCTCCAGACGGACGTTGGCTCCAGGTCAACCAGACCCTCTGCGAAATGCTGGGGTACACCGCTGAGGAACTTGTCGGTCAACCCTTTTGGGATTTCACTAATCCCGCCGACTATGGCCAGGATGACCGCTACTATCATCAACTACTGAATGGGGAAAAAACATCGGCACGCTTTGAGAAACGTTACCTTCACAAAGACGGAAGCTCTATCTGGGCAGTCGTTACCGTATCGACTGAACGCTCCGAAACGGACGATCTTACGGCGTTCATCGCGGTTATCGAAGATGTTCGCCTGCTAAAACAAGCCCGATTGGATTTAGAGGAACGGGCAGCCGAGCTCGAAGCCGTAAATGGAATGCTCGCGATGAGCAATACATTGCTCGAAAAGCGCAATGCTGAGCTAGACCAGTTTGCCTATGTCGCATCCCACGACCTCAAAGCACCGCTGCGGGCGATCGCCAACCTATCCGAATGGATTGAAGAAGACCTTGGCACCCAAATCCCTACAGAGAACCAGCGTCAACTTGAGCTGCTCCGTAGCCGTGTCTATCGTATGGAAGCCCTCATCAGTGGCTTGCTGGAATATTCCCGTGTGGGCCGCAGAGAACGCCAGGTTGAAGATATCCAAGTTAGCGCTCTCCTTGCAGATATCGTTGACTCCCTCTCGCCGTCCAAAGCCTTTGTCATCGCCTTGCCTGACAATCCACTGACCCTCACGGCCAATCGAGTCGCCCTCAGACAAGTTTTTGCCAACCTCATTAGCAACGCTATCAAGCACCACGATCGCGATTCTGGCCACATTCAAATCACAGCGAGCGATCAAGGCGATCTGATTGAATTTGCCGTCACCGATGATGGCCCTGGCATTGATCCTCAGTATCACGAGAAAATTTTCACCATTTTCCAAACGCTGAAAGCCCGCGATGAATTTGAGAGTACCGGGATCGGTCTATCAATTGTTCGCAAGATTGTTGAAGCCGAAGGAGGGCGTATCTGGCTCGATTCTGCCATTGGCAAAGGAAGTGCCTTCCACTTTACCTGGCACAAAGTCTAAAGTGTTTCTAAAAGCACAGGACAGTCTTCCTTGGGGAAGACGACCGGCCCAAAATCAGTCTTTAAAATTGAAGTTGAAATATGAAGATAACGTTGCAATCTAAAGATAACGTTGATCCCTTCGGAATTTCCGATTGGCTGGTGTAGACATAAAATAATAAGCAGTGCATATGCTGGGGAGACGGTGAGTGGAGGGACGTGCTGTAAATATCTTGTTGGTTGAAGACGATGAAGTTGATGTCATGAATGTCACTCGGGCATTCCGACGCAGCAATATAACGAACCCCCTATATGTTGCGAGCAATGGGTTGGAAGCGCTAGAGATGCTTCGCGGTGTCGAAGGAGCCCAGCCAGCTGTTCCTGGAACCCGTCGCATCATCCTTCTAGATATCAACATGCCAAAAATGAATGGGATCGAATTCCTTACTGAGTTAAGGAAAGATCCTCAGCTTGCGCCAACTCCCGTCATTGTATTGACAACATCAGACGAAGACCAAGATCGCGTTGAGGCTTATAAGCTCAACGTTGCAGGCTACATTCTGAAACCTGTCACTTTTTCGAGTTTTGCTGAGGTTATGGCAGCTCTAAATCACTACTGGACGTTATGTGAGATTCCATGATGGGTAAACTGGAGACCCCAGACTTACTGATGGTATTCGCCTAGCCACTTATTATTTTATTCCCCTAGCCACTTATTCCCCTAGCAACGATATTTAACTAGCCCTACCGAAAAATTCTAAACGCTTGCAGTTTGGGAGTCTTTACTCTCTTCGACGAGTGCCTGAGCACCTTACTTCAAAATGACAGACACTTTACACATTTTGATTGTTGATGATGACGAAGTGGATCGGCTAGTGATTCAGCGTCATCTCAGTAAGGGCAATCTGGAAACCGTGGTAACCGAAGCAAAAGATGCGGCAACCGCACGGGAGCTGATCTCCGACGGCAAATTTGACTGTATTTTTTTGGATTATCGCCTTCCCGATGCAAACGGTATTGCGCTTATTCGTCAATTGCGTAACCTAGGCTGCCGAATTCCCATCATTGCTCTCACTGGCCAAGGCGACGAACAGATTGCCGTAGATCTCATGAAAGCTGGGGCATCAGACTATTTAACAAAGTCACGACTTTCCACGGATATTCTGACCCGCCTGATCCGCAATGCGATAAAAGTTTACCGCGCAGAACAACGCATCCAATTGGCGCAGGAACAGCTCCATCGAACCAATGCACTGCTAAGGCAGCAGAATCAGGAGTTGGAAGATCAACGCCGTCAGATTGAGCAGCAAAATTTACAGTTGCTGGAAGCCAATCGGCTGAAATCAGAGTTTTTGGCAACCGTCACCCATGAGCTGAGAACACCCCTCAACGCCATTATGGGGTTTTCTCAAATTCTCCAAAACCAAAGCAAAGGGATGTTGAATGAATTTCAGCTCAACATGGTCAATCGTGTCTTTGCAAACGGTGAGAACTTGTTAGCACTGGTCGATGACATTTTGGACATGTCCACCATCGAAGCACGCCGACTCACCTTAGTACCCAATTCTTTTGACTTAAAAGAATTGGTGAGTGTAACGCTGGAGGAACTGGCGCCTCTAGCAGAACGGAAAAACCTGGATGTTCAATTAGCGATCAATCTCGACAACACAACGGTCTATAACGATGAGTATCGCCTCAGGCAGGTGCTGGTAAATCTTATTTCCAATGCGATCAAATTTACTGACCAGGGGTTTGTGAGAGTCGAGGTTCATGACCCGGCACCGAATTCTATTGAAATAACGGTTCAGGATACAGGAATCGGCATCCAGCCAGAGCATCTCAGCCATATTTTCAAACCGTTTCGACAGGGAGATCAGACATCCAAACGTCGCCATTCAGGGACGGGGTTGGGGTTGGCGATCGCCCATTCCCTGGTCAGCATGATGGAAGGCTTCATCACAGTTGATAGCCAAGTTGGAAAGGGCACCAAATTCTCGGTTCGTATTACTCGAGACATATTAAATCCCCCAAACTCCGGTTCCTCTAGAGAATTGCACTCCATTTCCTCAAGTAATGCGATGCACCATAACCATAAGGCTCACAACCAAGACAGAACGGCTTCGGTCAAGAACCGGGGTTGTTCGCCCTCCTGAGAGGAGCGCTCCTTGTGTGATCTGGTGATTGTTGCTGGGCAGTGTGCCAGAGCGCGCCAACATCCAGAGCTTGCCAAATATCACAAAATCAATGCCCTAATATTTCGAGATAGTAAATGTGTGGGCGATCGCATAGTCCACAACCCAACATCCATTAGGCTGGAGGGAAGTTTCGTCGATTTTCTGATTCAGCTATGGCTCACCCTGTGGATTCGCCCTCATCTTTTTTGGTTCTCCAACTGACTGACACGCATCTGTTTGCCGATGAAGAAGCCGTGATGGCAGGCATGCAAACGGTCAAATCATTTCGAGCCGTGATGGAGCAGGTATCCACCTTGCCACGCCGTCCCGATCTGATCCTCCTCACTGGCGATCTGTCCCAGGATGAATCGGCAGCCTCGTACCATCGCTTGAGGGACGCAATCAACGCGCTGGGCATTCCCGCCTACTCCATCCCCGGCAATCATGATGTGCCCGCTGTTATGACCCCTATCCTGCAGGGCGGCCAGTTTTCCCCAGCGCGATCGCTCCAAAAACACAATTGGAACCTTATCTTGCTCGATTCTGTTGTATCTGGCCAAACGGCTGGACGATTAGCTGCAGAAGAGCTAGCATTCCTTGACGAACAACTCTCCGCTTATCCCGAACTCCCTGCGTTAGTAACGCTTCACCATCCCCCCTGCCTGATTAACTCAACCTGGATGGATGATATTGGGCTGTTGAATGCGGAGGAATTTTTCGCTGTCCTCGACCGTCATTCCCAAGTGAAGCTGGTCGTTTTTGGCCATATTCACCAGGAGTTTGCAGGCGAGCGCAATGGCATTCGTTACTTTGGGTCGCCATCGGCCTGCGTACAATTCAAACCTCGGAGCGAAACCTTCACGCTTGATCAAACCCTCCCTGGCTTCCGCCTGCTTACACTGCATTCTGATGGGCAGTTTGACTCCTCCGTCGAGCGGGTTCCCTTTGAAGGAGCCATATTGAAGCCGGTCGCCTCATAAGCGATGCGAGAAACAATAGCTAGTCAACGTAATGACGTCTGGGGCGCACAGATGGAGAGCTGGCACTAGACGCCTGTACGGAGCGCAAAAAGACCTGCCATTCCCCAGTTTCTGGATCGCGTTGACAGGTAAAGGGATTTTGGCGAAGGGTTCTTCGCTCGGCTTGGTCGGTGGAAGACTGCTTTGAGATTGGCTGGCGATCGCCCGACATAATAAAACCCCGATTTATGCGACAACAAATAATTTCATACTTGCGACTCAGACCGATGTTTCAAACAATCTGACAGAGCTGTAGATGCAGAACAAATGCCTGAGTGTAAGGTTTGCCATATCGAATGGCAGATCTTTAGCAAGGTGAGGATAGTAGATGCGTTAGAAAAGCAAAAGGCCAATTCAGAACCAATAGACTGCACCAGCCATTTACTAAGCTTAGTCGAGAGGGCGAGATTCTCGCTCTGCCGCTATATTTCTGACCATCATAATATCCGCTTGAGGGTTACAGAAAGCTGGTGAAACCCCTTAAATTGCTCATTGCATGATGGTACAGATCAAACATGCTGGGTGGAAACTACGGCAGTGGCTCGCTTAGGCAAGCCAAGCTTCAACAAAATCTTGCCAGACAGCAAGCAGATGCTAAAACATTTCAGCGGCATGAGGGTGGGGTTCAAGGTCAAGTCCAGTCATATTTTCAGGCGATAGAGCACATATCCATCGGCGAGTCATTGCACTATTCCAGCACACAATGGCTGCAATAGACAACGCGCCCCCACAAAGGGAGCGCGATCGCTCAAGCCAACTCCGACAGCTAACATCAATTTGTTATCTATCCCTTGATTTACCTAATTTACCACCAGCGTAGTTCCAGACGTCCTCGCTCTGGCTGGCTGCGTTCCCGCTCAGAGAGCCATTCCGTTGGCTTGTAGGTACCAAACACTCGGTCCCACCAGTCCAGCGCCATCCCAAAGTTGTGCTCCCATTGCCCAAACTTATGATGAACATAGTGAACGGGCATGGGAAGCCAGAACAGTTTGGTCGGGTTTTCGTGGCTCAGTTGATGAGCGTAGGCCGAGAAGATGGCAAAGCCAAGCGCACCAGTCGCCCAGCCCAAACCAGCTTCGAGAGACACAAAGAACATGGGAATGATCAGGATCACAGTCCCTTTGATGTAATCCAAAAATTCCCAGAAAACCCCCTGCCCTTCGTTGCGGCGGTGATGGTCAAGATGGCGCTTGCCAAAGCTGTTGGGATACCAGTGCATGATTCGATGCACCCAATACTCCATCAGGCTAGCGAGGATAAATGCAGCAATGCCGCAGGCGATCGCAACCAACATAAAATCCTTTTCCTATCCGTTTACTATCAATAACGACACGCAATTCACTTCACGCTTGGGCTGAGAACTTCAGCCCTCGATTCTGACAGGATTTGGCAAACTAGTGTCCCGTCAGTCATTCAAACCCAAAGCATAGGAGAGTTGAGACAGAAGCGATCGCATCCCGTGCCACTTCTTCCTTCTCTGTCTGACCGTCCCTTCTCCAAATCATTCCCTCAGAGGCTCATGATTTTGTTCTCGTATCTTACCTAGACAGGCATGACGGCTTGCTTCCACCAAGTAGAGGATTCTGATCAAATCTATAGCGCTATGCGCGTTAGGTAAGTACGGTTGTGTGGGGCGCGTCACGCCCCACACAACCGTACTTACCTAACGCGCATAGCGCTATAGATGCATTTCGGGGGCGCAGCCGGCATTAGAACAGCCAGGGAAGAAGCTTTTTGACCCGTTGTTGATAAGCAGGATAGTCGGGATATTTTTCGGCAAGCCATGCCTCTTCGCGGGCAGATTTGGCGTTGAAGAAGAGTAGAAAAAGGACGGCAAAAGCAAGGTGAGAGAAGCTTTGTTGGGCGATCGCATAACCCAGGGTCGCCAAAATCACGCCACTGTAAATGGGATGGCGAACGATGCCATAGACGCCGGATTGCACCAAAATGCCATCTTCGCGTGGATACGGCAGAGGCGTAAGGCTTTGGCCCAAATCCAGCACCCCTTTGCCCATGAGCACCAGGGCAAACAAACCGATCGCGCCTCCCATGCCCCAAGCACCATAGCGCCAGGGGGGAGTAAGAGCCATTCCAGGAAAGCGATAGATAGGAAGCAGGACGACAGCCAGAAACAATAGCCCTTGGAGAGCAACCCAGAATTCGCCTCGTCCTCCCGTTTTCCAGCTTTCTCGGCTAAAGCCCCAGTCAGTCAGCAGTTTCATGATGATCGGGTGAAACGTCGTCAGTGGTCAGCGATATCCCAATTTTCTCACGGTAGAGGGAGACGATCTGGTCAATCACGGTGTCGATGGCGAGGTGATCGGTGTTGATCTCGATGGCATCAGAGGCCTGACGGAGGGGGGCGATCGCCCGACTACTGTCCTTCTTATCCCGCTCGTAAATGTCAGCTTCCAGTTGCTCTAGGGAAAAATCTCCCTGTCCTTTTTCCTTCAGGTCTATCTGGCGACGGCGGGCGCGTTCCTGCACAGAGGCGGTGAGGAAAATCTTCAGCTCTGCATCGGGGAAAACATATGTGCCAATATCACGTCCATCCATTACCACACCGCCGTTGCGACCGTAGGTTCGTTGCTGTTCGACCAGGGTAGCGCGGACGGCCTTTTGGGCGGCGATCGCCGACACATAGGCGGTGACATTGGGCGAGCGAATGGCCGTAG
The DNA here is from genome assembly GCA_015207365.1 of Vacuolonema iberomarrocanum LEGE 07170. Lineage (GTDB taxonomy): Bacteria > Cyanobacteriota > Cyanobacteriia > Elainellales > Elainellaceae > Vacuolonema > Vacuolonema iberomarrocanum. Next base: position 85,166 of record JADEXA010000018.1, on the reverse strand, counting down.
TGACATCTTGATCATTAATCCAAACCCGCAGGCTAGGGGTGTTGTTGGCCAGGATTTCGGGCTTCTCTAGGCGAATCGTGCATTGGCTGACCAGCTCGGCGATCGCCGCCTCATCGTTGATCAGAATCTTTTTATCCAGCGCCAACCAGGTGACAGCACGGTACATGGCTCCGGTGTCGAGGTAGAGCAAGCCGAGAATTTCCGCCACTTTGGGGGTCACGGTCGTTTTACCCGAACCCGCCGGGCCATCGATCGCAATAATGGGACGGCGGGTCTTGAGCAGCAGGTTATCGATTAGGCGAGCCTTACCCAAATAGGCCGCGATCGCTAGCAATCCTTCCGTTTCAATCACTTCTAGCGGTTCCATCGTGGCAGGGTGAACGAGATCGATATATTGCGCCTCTATGCGGGCATCCTTTTTCAGCGTCAGGCTCACCGCTTCGAGCAGCGGCTCCCGCGCCATTTCGCCCTGCTCGAACAGCCCCTTAGCTGCTTGTAGGCCGCGATAGAGTTGGGGGGCGATCGCCCGCTCTTCAAGAGATAGGTAGCGGTTTCGGGAACTCAGCGCCAATCCATCCGCCTCCCGCACCGTAGGACAGCCAACCACTTCGACCGGAAACCGCAAATCCGCGGCCATCTGCCGCAATATCGCTAACTGTTGAGCATCCTTTTGCCCAAAGTAGGCGCGATCGGGCTGGACGATGTGGAACAATTTGCTGACCACTGTAGCCACGCCCTCAAAGTGCCCTGGCCGGTAGGCTCCGCAGAGCCGCGCCATCATCTCTGGTGGCGGAATGACTTGAAACAATCTGGATTTATCCGACAGATCCTCTGTGCCATACAGCGCCCCAACACTGGGTAGAAAAATGGCATCGACCTCTGCCGCTTTACATTCCTCTAGGTCGCGTTCCAGCGATCGCGGGTAGTTGTCCAGATCCTCGTTTTCACCAAATTGCAACGGATTCACGAAAATGCTGACCACGACCCAGGTGTTTTCCTCCCGTGCCCGCTTGACCAAGCTCAGGTGCCCCGAATGCAGTGCCCCCATGGTTGGCACGAGTCCAATTTGGCAATCAATCGTTTTGCTAGCGCGGCAGGTTGCCAAATACGTGCGAAGCCCCGCCACGGTTTGAAACAGGCGCATATCCCCCCCAATGGCACATCCAGAAAGAATCACTGGATACAAACCGTCAAATTTTAGACCAAATCGACTCTTCTTCCCTGTCCTGATGCGATCGCCAAACCGACTTTCTGTGGAATAAGGCGCTGAAGACTGCGGAAACTGACTGACTTGCAACCCTTTCAGATTTGAATCGACTTTAACTCCAATCCAATATCCCCGGCTTTTCGTCAGTGTACTGAATTATTTTTCTGCCCGCAGACAATCAATAGCACCGAGATAGTCGGGCATTGGCTCGTCGCCAATCTCACAGGCCGTGCGGTCAACGGCAATTAGGTCAGAGCCAAAAATGACCTTACCCAGGGCGACTGCCTGACCCCGATCGGGTTTCCAATTCGCGCTGTAGTATTTCTGGTCGCCATCCACAACGCCTCCGTCAAACAAATGCCCGAGGGTGAAGTACACATCTTGCAAGATTTGAGGAACCGACGGGCGATGCAACTGTCCCCGCGAGTTGGGGCTGCGGGCTTTGTAGTGCGATCGCGGAAACAGTCCATATAAATTCTTCAAACAGGCCGAAATCAAGGGTTGCCCTTTGAGGTGCGTCCGTTTCAGAGCCCCTACAGAAATGCGGCAATCGACTTCCTCTAGCAAGGCCGGAGCCATCATGCTGGGAAACCGAACGGGTTTGGGCGATCGGTTGGGATACGCCTTCAGGGGCAATTGATCCGCATCCAACCAGCGCATCCCCTCATCCAGCAACCCTAACAAGCCATTGCGCTGAGCAATCTCTGCTAACGACACCGGAGAACACACCCCTTCCACGATCAGGATCTCGGCATCTGGACTGGCATGGCGCACACCCTCCAGCACCGTTTTCAGCACGCCCATACTCACGGTAGCCGGTGGCCCGACGGGATAGCCCAGATTGGGTTTGATGAGGATGCGATCGGCTCCATAGGCCGCCGTCGGAGGATGGTACGTAAACGATCGAGAAGGGACAACTTCTACAGTCGTCGGAGAGTGATCAGGAATGGGTTTCAGCATCTTCAGAGTAAGCAGTCGCGTCGTTCTACGGTTCCATCCGCCATTGTGGTGTTGCAGAGAATCGCACCGTCCAACTGCGCATCTCTGAGGTTGGCTCCTTGCAGATTGGCTCCCGTGAGGTTGCTATAGCGTAGGTCGGCTCGACGCAGGGCGGCTTCCTCCAGGTTGGCGCGGGTGAGGTTGGCCCAGCGCAGATCCGCACGGGTGAAATTGGCTCGGGTCAGGGTGGCTTCGGTGAAATTGGCGTAGGTTAGATCGGCCACAGTGAAATCTGCCTCGCTTAGATCCGCGCGGTACAAATCAGCCTGGTGCAAGTTAGAGCGGGACACACTCGCTCGCTGGAGCATGGCATTGACCAGACGGGCTTCCCGCAAACTGGCATCGCCCAGGTAGGTGCGACGCAGATCTGCCCCTTCCAAATTGGCGCGACTGAGGTTGGCCTCAGCCAGATTTGCCCCCAGCAAAATAGCGTTGTAAAGATTGGCCTGCCCCAGATCGGCTCGGGTCAGCACTGCATCGGTGAGGTGGGCACCCGACAGGTTGGCACGACGGAGGATGGCATCCCCCAAGTAAGCCAAGCGCAGATCCGCCCGCCGCAAATCGGCTCGGTTAAGCTGCGCCCGCGACATCATGGCATCCACCATAAACGTCTTGCGCAGGTCGGCATTAACTAGGTTGGCCTCGTTCAGCCGAATCCGAGCCAGGTTAGCATTACGCAACTGGGCGTCTTGCAACTGGCTACTGCTCATCTCCGCATCTTCCAGATTTACATCCTGCAAATCTGCGTTGTTCAGGCGTACGGCTTCCAGGTCACAACGGTTGCATTCGCGAGCGGTCAGCAGTTGATTAACGCGATTGAGCTTGGCTGCACTCGCCATCCTTACGACGCCAACGGTCATGGCGATCGCCGCTAAGAACGCAGCAACCGTAAGGAGAGCGGTGACATCTTTCCTGTCCATAGAGGGAAGGTGGGTGAGTGGGTGGAGGGGTAGATGAGTCGATGGGCGATCGCACTCATTCCACCACAACCTTAGCCCCAGTTTAGCGAGCAGCTCCGGAACTGAGGAAGTGTTGTGGGCCGCATTCCGCCTGTGGCCTTGTGGCCTAGCTAACGCCCAAAAGCAGAGCTAACAAAGCTTTTTGGGCATGGAGACGGTTTTCGGCTTCATCCCAAATGCGGGACTGACTCCCCTCTAGCACCGCTTCGGTGATTTCTTCTTCGCGGTGGGCTGGCAGACAATGCAGGACGATCGCCTTATCATCAGCCACACCGAGCAGTTGATCATTGATTTGGTAGGGCTGGAACAGCGGCATTCGGTTTTCGGCTTCCGACTCCTGCCCCATGCTGGCCCACACATCGGTATAGAGCACCTGGGAGTCTTTGGCCGCCAGAGTTGGATCGTGGGTCACCAGAACTTGGGTGCGATCGCCTGCGATCGCCTGTGCCTGCGCCACGATATCGGGCTCGGGACGATAGCCTTCTGGAGAGGCCACCCGCACATTCATTCCCACCAACGCGCAACCCAGCAGCAGCGAGTGTGCCACGTTGTTCCCATCGCCAATGTAGGTCAGGGTGACATCTTCTAGCGTGCCAAACTCCTCCTGCACCGTCAGTAGATCGGCTAATACTTGGCAGGGATGCTCTAAATCCGTGAGGGCGTTGATCACCGGAATGTTGGCCGCACTAGCAAACGTATCAACCTCCTGCTGCTCGTAGGTACGAATGGCCAGCACATCCAGATAGCGATCGAGGACCCGCGCCGTGTCGACAGCGGGTTCGCCTCGGCTTACTTGGGTCAGGTTAGTGTTCAGATCAATGACCTGGCCTCCCATTTGATACATCGCCACCGAGAAGCTCACCCGCGTTCGGGTCGATGCTTTTTTGAACAACAGCCCCAATACCTGTTCGCAGCGCACCGTTGTTTTACCCGACTTCAATTCTGCCGCCAGATTCAGCAGCACCAATACTTCCTCGCGGCTGAAGTCGGTCATCCGCAGAAAATCCCGTCCCCGAAATGAATTCATGCCTCCCCCTGATGCATTGATTGTTGTAAGCCAAAAGGAATGAAGCTTAAAACGTACCAAATTTTTTCTGTTAAAAACTGTCTCTGTTTCCTGATTCCTCGCGATTCGTCGCAACATTATTGAGATTTCCTGAGACGCTGGTTGGATCTCGAATCGAGATGACCCGTTTTTGGAGCCGACTGCTAGGATTAGTGTCACAAAATCGGACATTGCATCTAATATGAATGGCAAATCTGGAGGGTAAGCGCCATAATTTGGGCAGTTGGGTCGCTCTGACCCCTGTGGCTGTAAAACACAGATTTAGTTATGGGCTTAGGCCGCAGATTTTTGATTACAGACTCAATACTTTGGGCAACACTCACCCTTCCGCCCAAGTCTTTGCCACATCCTCTGCATATTCGTTGGTAGCAGCTATGTCTCACGAGGTCAGCAAACCCACCCCTTCTCCAGACGATTCAACCCAAGCGGTCATCGAGCCGCAGTCGGGAGGATCGGCTAATTCTCAAGTTTCCGACGTCACAGAAACTTTCGGAGCAAAGGAGATGGCTCACTGGTGCGATGCAGCGACGATCGACGAATCGGCTACAACGGTGATTGACGAGGTCTTCGAGGATGTCGAACAGCTCCTCAATGAGAGAGCCATCCTCCCCCGTGAGAAAGCCATCCTCCCCCGTGAAACGAAATCGGCGGCTCCTGCGCCAAATCCGCTGGCATCCCTGGCGAGTAGCCTCATCCCCTCGTTGCTCAGTACTCGCTCCTCAGAAGACGCGCCCGAAGCCAGCGCAACCCGCGAATTGGATAAACCCCTCGCCATCGATTCGCTTGCGCTTGATGATGAGGATATGGATGATCTGGCAGCGATCGCCACGGAAGGCGGAGAAATCGCTCCGCTAAAGGAAGGGGACTCAACGTCATCCAAAGTCACCAACAAATCTTTTGATACCTTGCTGCTAACCCTAGCAAGCATTTCAGTCGTTGTTACAGGCGGCTTTTGGTTGTTGGCACAGAATCTATGGGGCGAATCCTCACCAGAAGTTGCCACGGTTCCCGTCGAAGCAGAATCGGCAACCTCTGTCGATCGCGAGTTTATGAACTACCTGCAGCGATCGCTGGAAGTGGTCGATGAGCAAGCTGAGATTGCCAACGAAACCACCGCTCTGGCTAGCCGTTTAGATCTACCAGAGGTGAGCGTCCCAGGCAGCACAGCCGCTCCTGGCATGACCAACCTGGGACAGCCCTATGTTCCGGTCTACCAAGCCCCTCAGCCGCCTACCGTAAACGGCACCGCTACCGCTCCGGCTGCACCCAATAATGTGGCGGTAGCCCCTTCTCCCACCGTCACCACAACCCCCATGCGACCGACACCTGCGGCACCCACCGCTCCCTCCACAGCCGGGGAAGTGCCGAATATTGCTGCCACCAACACCCATGTCTTGGTAGGCTTGTTAGAGTTGGGCGATCGCTCGGCGGCGCTGTTTGAAATCAACGGAACAGCACAGCGGCTGCAGTTGGGCGAGTCGATTGGCTCCAGCGGCTGGACATTGGTTTCTGTCAGCAATCAGGAAGCCGTTATTCGTCGCAACGGCGAAGTGCGATCGGTCTACGTGGGTCAGCGATTCTAGAGCAAAGCCAGGCAGGGAAACAGCCATGAGCGTATTTGATGACGTCAACAAATTCCTCGAAGATCGGCTGGACGAATTTCTAAAAAATAATCCTCACCTGGAAATGCAGGCGCTTGAAGACAAGCTGCGCGACCAGGAGGAGGAAGTTATTCGCTTGCTGGCTGATCTGCGGGTCAAGGAAAAGCGCCTTGAGAGTGAAGTGCTAGAAACCGCTCAGGAGGTGCAGCGTTGGCACGAGCGGGTTGAAAAAGCGAAGAATGCAAACCGGATGGATCTCGCCAAGCCCGCCGAGGAGCGGGAGGCTGCGTTGTTGCGGCAGGGCAACCAGCTCTGGGGGCAACTAGAAATGGTGAAGCAGCGCATCCAGCAAACCCACGACTTACAACAGCAAATTCAGATCAAGCGCAAAGAGGTTCAAGCACAGGTCGCTCAAGCCTTTGCCCAGCGCACATCTCAATCTGTCAACGCGGCGGGCAGTGCAACAGAGCGGCAGTGGCAGACCACAGGCTGGAATCAGGGATATTCCATGCCAAAAAGTGCCGACCCGTTAGAGCAAGCCTTCCGCAAATGGGAAACGGATGAAGAGTTAGACCAACTCAAGCGCAATATGGGCCAGTAGTTAGTGTGAAGCCGTGACCAGATCTGCGACTTCTTGGTAAAGAACTTTACCTCCTTCGGAATTCCTCACTCGTAGTCACAGATCTTCGGGTAACTAAAACCCTAGATCCGCGCGAGCGCTTTGAGCCGCAGCTAGCACAGCCTCATCGGGGAGCGCTTCCCAATCGGGGTCGCCGATTTCGGCGTAGAAGGTCTCGTCGTAGGGGCGAGTGCGCACAACGACAGGCATGGGAACCGCATGCCCCAACACCAGCGCCTGTTGCTTCGAGTCGAGCTTTGCCAGCACTGATCGCAACGCCTGCCCCCCCGACACGCCAGTGAAGATCGCATCGATGTCCTTCTCATCGTTGAGTAGAGCCGTGATGCGCGTCCCCACCTGAGACATCACTTCATTGTCAATACCCGACGGACGCTGATCCACCACGAGCAGCGTGACAAAATACTTGCGCATTTCGCGGGCGATCGTACCAAAGATGGTTTGGCGGACGGTGGCCGGGTCGAGGAAACGGTGAGCCTCTTCGATGGTGATCACGAGTTGATGGGGGCGATCGCTCACATTCTTCGTTTGTAGAAACGTCTCCGCTTTGCGGACATAGCTGGCGTGGATACGACGGGCAATCACATTCGTCGCCAGCATGTAGGAGAGCATGTTGGATTGAGAGCCAAACTCCACCACCACATGCTTTCCGGCTTCCAACGATTCCAGGATTTGCCCCACATAGTTTTTCGGGCAAGTCTGCCGCAGATACTTCAAATCCTCCAGGCGCGTCAGCTTGCGTTGCAGCGCCATAATCGACGACTTGCTGCCCATCTTCACTTCACAAAATTCCTGGATTTCCTCGTTGGTCATGGTCAGCAATCGATTAATCCAGCTGCGGCCAAACTCGTTGCGGAGGATGATGGCATTTTCCAAGCTGGCTTCCGACAGATTCAGCTCTCCCCGCACCAGCATCAGGTCTTCTACATCAATCTGGTCAAAGCTGATGAACAGCTCCTGGGCATCGCGCACGCCACGACGGCGGGTCGATTCGGGGTCGAGGGTGTAGATTTGCACTTGCCCAGGAAACAGTTGCCGTAAGCCCTTAACCATAGAAACGCTGGTGCGACTGCCCTCGCTGGTGGCTTCCCAGCCATACTCCGAGTGCATGTCGAAAATTAGATTCACCGCCGCCCGACGACGAATGATGCCGGACAGCAGGAGCCGCGTCAGAAACGACTTCCCCGTGCCCGATTTACCAAAAATGCCATTGCTGCGCTCCACAAACCGATCCAGATCTATGCAGATGGGCACATCCATGTCGATGGGCATACCGATCGCAAAGTTACGGCGATGGGGATCATCTTCCCAGCCAAAGACCGACCGAAAGTCGCGATCGCCCGCATCATACACCTGGCTGAAGTGGTTGGGAATCGTCTTCACCGGGAGCAACTCAACCGCATTGGTATTGGCCTCAAACGAAGCCAAATTCGAGCGTTTCTTCGATGTCCCGTTCCGTTTTGCTGGGGCTTCCTGGGTTTGCGTCGGCGTAAACATCAGCATCGGCGACAGGTTGACCGTGCCGTAGGTGCCGCTGCCCGCCAACACTTCCTGCAAGAAGGCATTGCTGGGGTCGGGGGGATTGGCCAGAATCCGAGGATTCGCCGTGCCCAGCGCCACATCCGTCAACATGCAAAAGAAGCGCGATCGCCGCCCCTGCACCACTAAAAACTTGCCGACGCGCATATCTTCGACCCACACATCGGGATGCAACCGCACCTCCAAACCCTGGGTAAGTGAGCCTTGGATGACGGTACCAATCGCTTTATCAAGTGCCACTGAGTCCATCGAATCTCCGGTATTTCACTCGGTCAATCTCTAATCAAAATGGGATCGTTCCGCCTTCAAATTGACAAGCAAGCATGGGTAAAAAACAAATCATTCAGATAGTCTTGTGATACCGAATGCTTAATTTCCCTAAACAATCTCCAGCCAATCTTTCTCCAATCAAACCTTCTTTTTACAAAATCTTCCTTGCCCATCTCGCTTATAAATTTGTGTCTGATGGATTCTTTGTAAATCGCTATTTTTGCAGACGAACTTTCTCCACCACTCCTTCATCATGGTACAAGCGTTCGAAAATACACCCGTTCTATTTTCCACCTATTCTCTCAGAATTGTCAATGGATAGAATCTTGTTGAATGCATTGAGAAGCAATGGTTCGAATTCAACACAAGTATCTTGCACGAGGATTATGCTTTCCCCAACTCACCCGTGACCCTTGGCAAGATTTGTCCAAAGCAAATTCAATCATCGAAGCAGACAAGATTTCCTTCCAAAAATGATTGGATGCCGCTGGACGAAGAAACGATCAAAGCCAACCAGTGAAGTCGCTTCTACACAAATAGAATCCACCTATGTAGGCTCCTGCTATTTACCTCGCACAGGCGAGTTCTGCTCATGGAGCAGCGGTTTCAACTGCCACAATTCAAAGGTTTATCAGTCAATCCGCTATTGGTTTGATGACAAAACACTTATGCCTTTGAACCGATGTTTTCTAGAAATATCTGAATTCGTTGCCAAACCTGTTCCAGCAAATCGGGATGATCAGCATCAAACCACTCAATGGTGGGGTCAGCGCGAAACCAAGTGCGTTGGCGTTTGGCAAACTGTCGAGTGTGGAGCGTTGTCTGGGCGATCGCCTCCTCCAGAGACAGTTCTCCGGCCAAATGCTGGCACATTTCCTGATACCCCAGCGTCTTCAACAGCGACAAATCTTTCCCATATCGCGCACACAACGCCTCCACTTCAGCCACAAATCCTTGCTTCACCATCTGATGGGTGCGAATCCGAATCCGCTCCGTCAGGGAATCGCGACTCGGTTCCGTTGGCTCAAGACAGTCCAGCCCGATCTGCAAAATCGGGTAAGTCGGTGGGGATTCCCCTTGCTGTGCCGACATAGGCAATCCAGTGGTGTAGAACACCTCTAGTGCCCGCAGCGTTCGCACCCCATCATTGGGATGAATTTTCTGGATAGAGGCAGGATCAACGCTACGCAATAGTTCGTAGCATAGCTGTTGACCCAAATAAGCGAGCTGCGATCGCAATTCTGGCTGGGGCGGCACACGGGGAATCCGCATACCTCGCACGATGGATTTGATATATAGTCCCGTTCCACCAACCAGCAACGGCACGATTTCCTGGCATTGAAAGCGCTGAATCAAAGCCTTGGCCTGATCTTGAAAATCTGCCACTGTCAAGGTTTCTGTTGGTTTGCAGATGTCGATGAGGTAATGCGGAACCCATTGTCGCTCAGCGGCTGTAGGCTTAGCCGTACCAATATCGAAGTGGCAATAGACCTGTCGCGAATCGGCACTCAGGATAGGGGCGTGGAGTCGTTGCGCCAGCGCCAGTGCTAATCCAGATTTGCCGCTAGCCGTTGGGCCGCACACTACAATTAGCGCAGGGCAAGAAAATTTGTTAAAATAGTTTAGTACGGGAGTATTGATTTGCAAGGGTTAATTTGCAAGAACTCGTTTGCAGAAAGTTTGTAGAAAAATGGGCATTTGAATGGGCATTTAGATGAAGGGTTCTCTGACAAATCTTCCTTATAGAAAGTCGGATGAGAGCATTTTTTAGAGACAAGCCAACGCAACGTCCATCAGAGTCGAATTCAGGAATTAATCCAGGAATCCCAAAAATGCCTTATCCACTTTATCGGATTCCTTCTACTATTCCTTTAGTTCTGTGCATCTGAATGGGATTCAGTTCCCATTTCTGCATGCTCAGTTGCTTCTACCCCAACCCCCTTGCCCTGGCAGACATTGTGGCTATCACATCTGTGAATGTCACAGCAGAGATGCGATACTGCCATGCTGTTTTTCCTAGACAGTAGGCCGATAGGAAAGCTGGCATGAGGGCAGAAAAATCACGATCACGTAATGTGAGAGCGATCGCCTTTCTTTTTCTTGACAAATAAATTATCCCTGCAACCCCCTCAAAAATCTCAATCCAGATGCTTCTAGAACGCCGTGCAAGGATGACGTGCTATAATTTTGGAGCATTTTTGCATTTTGAGACATCAGAGGGCTTCAAGCGCTTATTCGGAGAGACTCTATGACAACGGGTTATGATGCGGGTCAAATTCGGGTGCTAGAAGGTCTGGAAGCGGTTCGCAAACGTCCAGGCATGTATATTGGCAGCACCGGACCACGGGGATTGCACCATCTGGTTTACGAAGTGGTCGACAACTCTGTCGATGAAGCTCTTGCCGGATATTGCCGCAACATCGACGTCACCTTAAACGCCAACGGCTCAGTCATGGTTGTGGATGATGGGCGGGGAATTCCGACCGGCATCCACCCCAAAACCGGAAAATCGGCTTTAGAAACCGTGATGACGGTGCTTCATGCGGGCGGAAAATTTGGCGATGGCGGCTATAAGGTCTCCGGCGGGTTACACGGCGTCGGGATTTCAGTTGTCAATGCCCTCTCGGAATGGGTAGAAGTGCAGGTATGGCGTGAGCAGAAATTGCATACCTTACGCTTTCAGCGCGGTGCCACCCAGGGCAAAATAACGGCCGAACCCGCTGAAGGCGATCGCACCGGAACGGCTGTGACCTTCATGCCCGATACAGAAATTTTCACCAATGGGATTGAGTTTGACTACTCCACCCTATCCGGACGCTTACGTGAGCTGGCCTTTCTAAACGGTGGCGTTCGCATCACCTTCACCGACAATCGGGTGGAGCAGATGAAGCTGGCCGCGCCGCGCGTTGAGACCTACTTCTATGAAGGTGGTATTCGCGAATATGTCGCCTATGTCAACAAAGAAAAGCAAGCCCTGCATGATGAGATCATCTATGTTCAGGGTGAGCGCAACAACGTGCAGGTTGAGGTGGCGCTGCAATGGTGTGTGGATGCCTATAGCGACAACCTGCTGGGCTTTGCCAACAACATCCGCACCGTGGATGGTGGAACCCACCTGGAAGGGCTGAAAACCGTACTGACGCGGACGATGAATTCGCTCGCCCGCAAGCGCAACAAACTTAAGGACAACGACCCTAACTTAGCTGGGGAAAACGTGCGCGAAGGCTTGACTGGGGTGGTATCGGTGAAGGTGCCCGATCCCGAATTTGAGGGACAAACCAAAACCAAACTAGGTAACACCGAAGTGCGCGGCATTGTCGACACCATCGTGGGCGAAACGCTAACGGAGTACCTCAATTTCCGTCCCAACGTTATCGATTCCATTATCGAGAAAGCGGTCGAAGCCTTCAAAGCGGCAGAAGCGGCTCGGAAAGCACGGGAACTGGTACGCCGTAAGTCAGTCCTAGAATCATCGACGCTGCCCGGCAAGCTGGCGGATTGTAGCTCCCGCGACCCCAGTGAGTCTGAAATCTTCATCGTGGAAGGAGATTCGGCGGGGGGTTCAGCAAAACAAGGGCGCGATCGCCAATTCCAGGCTATCCTCCCTCTACGCGGCAAGATCCTCAATATCGAGAAGACCGATGATGCCAAGATCTACAAGAACACCGAGATTCAAGCGCTGATCACCGCTCTGGGCTTGGGCATCAAGGGAGAGGAGTTTGACACATCCCAGTTGCGCTACCACCGCATCATCATCATGACGGATGCCGATGTCGACGGGGCGCATATCCGCACCCTATTGCTCACCTTCTTCTACCGCTACCAACGCGAGATGGTGGATCAGGGCTATGTCTACATTGCCTGCCCACCGCTCTACAAGCTGGAGCGGGGACGCAGCCACTACTACTGCTACAGCGATCGCGAACGGGATCAACGCATCGCCACATTCCCCGAAAATGCCAAGGTTGATATTCAGCGATTCAAAGGGTTGGGTGAAATGATGCCCCAGCAATTGTGGGACACCACAATGAACCCCGAATCTCGTACTCTGAAACGGGTAGAAATCGAAGATGCAGCAGAAGCCGATCGCATCTTCACGGTTTTGATGGGCGATCGGGTTGCCCCCCGTCGGGAATTCATCGAAACCGAAGGGCCAAAACTCAACCTAATGGATCTCGATATTTAATATCAAACCTGGTTGAAGAAACCATAGTGTTTATGCCCGCTGCTAAGCAGTAGGCATAAACACTATTGAGGGTTTCGGCTCTCGAATCCGATTTGATATAGCGCTACGCGCTAAGATAAAAACCAATTATGTTTTGAAAGCCCAGCGCTGTAGGGTTTTCAAAACATCAAGTTGCTCTGATCGAAAGGCGTAAGGCTATGACATCCATCATTGTTACAGAGTGACAACCGCCACTTGCATTCCCGAAACGTTACGGAATGAAACAGGCACGGAACCCGAACATAGGGCGGTCGTCTTGAGGGAAAAGGCGATCGCTCTTTTGCTTTCTGATGACAACCCAAGCCTTTTCCGAATTCGCCCCCAGGAATGAAGCTTGAACTCTTTTTTTGTGATCGTTTTTACCGTTTATTGACACTTGTTCCCAGAAGATACGCTCTGTTTCAGCACATTGGTAGATGTTGGAATGGCTTGAGTTTGGAAAGATCAAGTGGTGGTTTAGTGCCCTTCGCGAAAGGATTGAAACGAGTAGAGGGCTTAACGGTTTGTGATGCGATCGCAAGCACTACTCCTTGCTCGGTTACCCTCAACTGCAATAAATCACAGAACATGTTGCATTGTTAAGCAAATGGTAAAACATGTGAGGTGTTATGTGTAACTCAAACCACGTTTTCGACATAGCCAGTATGCTAAATAAGTGATAAATATAAAGAAAAGCTTAAGAGAGGTAACCATGACTCCTCTGACGATGCACCGATTCTGGTCAATTATCGAAGACAGCCAATCCAGCCTCCTACTCAATATGGATGACCACGCCCTAGAGCGCTGGCTGGTTCGAGAGCTGCGTACCGAACAACCCCTCGACCATGGTGAGACCCATGCAATTAGCGAATACATTCGCACCCACCTACCGCTGATTCGCGAAATTGCCATGGCTTAATGCATCCGATCGACTCAAATCCAGCGGGTTAGCCTCGCGATGGGTCACGAGTATCTTGCGAATGCGGCTTTGCGGACAGGTCTCCTGGTCATTCTCAACCCCTCTTCATTGAAACATCACCAGATTCTGATTTCACGCTTCAAATCAACTGCCCCAATCAGCATTCCGCCCCAAGTCTTTCCCAATTCCCATTTCGCCCATTCAACTGTTTTTCTTGCTCACGGGCTACCCCCGTCACGAAACAGCCCTAAACAAGCCCGCAAAGGCACGGCCACAGCCGATAACACTGGCGAGGATATCCGGCTTTAACACCGAAAGATTCTTACTCGCTGTTGACCGACACGATAAGTCGGATACCTGGGAAGTAATCCTGATCCTTTACTCCAGGCTGTTCCCATCCACTCTGGCACTGGTTTGTAATTAGCTCGGAACACAACGCTACAAAATCGTACAGATTGGTTCACGCTCCGACACACTTGCTAAACGGCCAATACAAGAAAAACCCACAGAAGATTGAAGGATCCTAGAACGTTGATTTTTCATGCATGACCGACCCAGAAATTAATCCCATCTTTATGAAAAGCAAAACCCGATCATTGTTTGAAACTCTTATGGCGAGAGGGTTTTAAGCAGTGATCGGCAACGAGTTCTGAGCGAATTGGGATAACGCTTTCCAGAACTTTTCAAACAGCTTCTCAGAAGGAGAATTAGAATTGTGATGCGCGATAGTGCGGATAAGCCGTAGAGGGTGCTGGATAGTAATTCATTAGCCCTGTCATAGATCCAGATCGATGTCGGGCGTTTAACCACTATCCAAAAAACTTGCTAAAGTTTTGGGAGCCTAAATCCTAAATGGTTAGCTTCGAAGAGCTTCCTAGAAGAAACAGGGTAGACGATTCATCTTTGGCGTCGATTGCGATAGAGTTTGCGAGGGGAAAGTTGGGAGGAAACGTGCTGTGAATATTGCGGATGCATTTGCTCGGGGCGGATTTGTCATGATCCCCCTGCTTATACTTTCGTTCTTGTCGCTATCGGTCATCATCGAGCGGATCTGGTTCTGGTGGCGGATTTTGACCCGTGAACGCGAGATTGCCGGACGCGTGCTAGAAGCATCACGGCGCGAGTGGCAAGCGGCGGCAGAAATTGCCAAGCGATCGACCGATCAACCTATTGGGCGGTTTTTGAATTCTGCACTAGATTTACGTGACCCTGAGCCAGAGGTGCTAAAGCTAGCACTGGAGTCAGCCGCCGATGAGGAGCTGGCAGCGATGCAGCGGGGCGACAAAATTCTGGAAGCCACGATCGCCATTGCGCCTCTTTTGGGCTTGCTGGGAACAGTGCTGGGTTTGATCAATTCCTTGGGCTCGATTCGCCTCGGCGATATCGGCACCGGCGCAACAGACGAAGTGAGCTTTGGTATTGCCGAAGCCCTCTATTCCACCGCAACTGGCTTAATTGTGGCCCTCATCAGCCTGGTCTTTTTCCGGGTATTTCAAGGGCTGGTGTCGGGGCAAGCAAAATTGTTTCAGAAGTCGGGGAGCGAGCTGGAGTTGCTCTATCGTCAGCGTTGGGCACAACGCCATGGTGCCAATGGCAGCCATACGCCATTAGAAGCTACCACCACCGATGTAACCCCTGTATCCTCAGAACCATCCAGTGACCCTTCGCTGACAACAGAGTCCTCGACGTAAGCCTGCGCCTGAGGAGAATGCTCCAGAGATGGAGGAGGCTCCAGGCCTGGACGGATACTCCCGGAATAGATGCCGCTATCCTTGGAACAGCCCTGCCAGTCAGGTTCTGCCCATCACACTCTACATCTGTCCTGTATCGGCTATCTCTAAGACTTCAGCCCAATTCCGAGCATCATTCTCCTGCAAGTTTGCTTTTAAGCCGAATCTCTACCTCAAGACGTTGCACCCTCTTTGAATTCATGAGTCGCACCCTATGAAGGTTAACTACTCCTTCCAAAAATCTGATGCTCGGATTGAGCTGCTCCCACTTATTGATGTCGTCTTTTGCATCCTGACGTTTTTTATGCTGGCGGCGGTGACATTGACACGGCAATCGGGCATCAATGTGGATTTGCCACAGGCTCGCACAGGCGTCACACAGGTGAGCGAGATGCTGCTGGTGAGTGTTGACCCGGTGGGGTTGGTTTATGTCGAGAAGGAGCCTGTAAGCGATGCGGAATTGCGCGAGCGCTTGATTGAATTCCGAGCGGCTCAACCCAACGGGATTATGGTGCTCTATGCTTCGCGCCTAGCCAGCTACAACGATGTTGTGCGGGTGCTGGATACCCTGCGAGCGGTGGGGGGCGATCGCGTTGCCCTAGCTACCCTACCTGAAACTGAAGCCAGTGATGGAGACTCTATCTTTTCTCCCGACTTTGATCCGCTCTCTCCTGATGCAAACCTAACGCCACTGCCAGGTAGCGATTTGGAGTTCGAAGCTTCTCCTGCACCGGACGCGGAAGGCACCTCCGACGCACCACAGACCGAGGAATTCCAGCCCGCTCCTGAATTTACCGATGGAGCCACACCCGATGCCCCGGCATCGGATGAGTAATACAAATCCGGTTGCAGAACCGAACGATTATTTTTTGAAAGCTTCAAACTGAGGGGACTTTCAAAAACGGATCGAATGTTGGTTCCTCTTGGGTGAGGAAATGTGCAGAGTTTCCCGATAGGTTGGGAACAATTGCCATTTTCAACGGGGAAATCTCATGGGTTTAGGCAGACTAGTCAACGGTGAATGGGTCACAACGCGCAGCCAGGAAGACCAAGAAGGGCGGTTCGTGCGCCCAGAAACCAACTTTCGGCACTGGATCAAAGCGGATGGTTCCAGTGCGTTTGCGCCAGACGCCAGACGCTATCACCTATACGTATCCCTTGCCTGTCCCTGGGCACACCGCACCTTGATCATGCGGGAACTGAAGGGCTTGCAGGATGCCATTTCCCTCTCTGTTGTTGATCCCTATATGGGCGAAGAGGGCTGGGAGTTTTCCAACTCTCCTGGCAGCATTCCCGACACGATCAATCACACCCAGTATCTGCGAGATATTTATCTGAAAGCCAATCCCACCATTTCTGGACGAGTGACCGTCCCGGTGCTGTGGGATAAGCAGACGGAAACGATCGTCAATAATGAGTCCAGCGAAATCATTCGGATGCTGGATCACGAGTGTGGAGCGATCGCCCAAAGCCCCATCGATCTTTGCCCACCCGACCTCCAATCTCAGGTAGATGAAATCATCGCAGCCATCTACAACCCCATCAACAATGGCGTCTATCGCGCTGGGTTTGCCACCAAACAAGGCGCCTACGAAGAAGCGGTAACCGAGCTATTCAAAGCGCTCGACCACTGGGAAACGGTGTTAGATCGGCAGCGCTTTTTGTGCGGCGATCGCCTCACCGAAGCGGATATCTGCCTGTTTACCACCCTCGTCCGATTCGATGTGGTGTACTACGTCCACTTCAAGTGCAATCTACGGCGAATTGTGGACTATCCCAACCTGTGGGGTTATCTGCGTGACCTGTATCAGATGCCAGCCTTCAAGGTCACCTGCAACTTCGACCATATTAAAAGCCACTATTACCGCAGCCATCCCAATGTCAATCCCTACCAGATTGTGCCAAAGGGTCCCATTATCGATTTTGACGGGGCACATGGGCGCGATCGCCGCTTTGGTCAAGTCGAAGCAGCGACTCGCTAGTCGCTCCACTAAGGGGCTTGCGCAAAACTCAAACCCCAAAAACCCCAGCCTCTCACTGTGTTTTTTTTGGCTATTCCCTAATCTGGGGCCATGAGCCTCACCCCTGCTGGATCAATATTGCTAAGCAAGCTGGCAACGGTTTGCTGGCTGGTTGGTTCGACCCAATCCCCAGCAATATCCGCCAGAGGAACCAACACAAAGGCGCGATCGCGCATCCGAGGATGGGGAATCTGCAAGCCAGGTTGGTCAATAATGCGATCGCCATAGAGCAGCAGGTCCAGATCAAGAAAGCGTGGCCCCCAACGCTCTTGTCGGACTCGTCCAAATTGCTGCTCTACACGCAACAGACGATTGAGCAGCTCAAAGGGAACCAGAGTGGTGTAGAGAATAGCGCAGGTGTTCACATAATCCGGTTGGGGCGGGCCGACCGGAGCCGTCTGATAAAACGGAGAGACATGCGTCAGCACAATGCCATCTTCTTGGTTCAAAGCGTTGAGCGCCAACTGCAACAGGTTGGCCGAGTCACCCAAATTGCTACCCAGGGCGATCGCGACCCGCTCCTCGACAGCCGGGCGATCGTAGGTTGTACTAAAATCCAAATTTTCTTTACTTAGTGCCATGCCTTCATACCGTGAGGATCATGGATTTAAAAAACAGATTCTTATCTTTTGGAAGCAGGCCTTGGCTACACCTCCAAAAAGTAAGGTTTGGGTTTTACTAAATCCGAAGTAGTAAGACGATTTCTGGAAAAAGAGACGATTTCTGGAAAGGGGTATCTCTGTTAAGGGGCAGCGTTAGCGCAGCACAATGCACCATTAACCCATAAATTTGCTTCGCAAAATCTCTCAAGGCTGCAATTACCAGGTCGGATCTACAAAGAGATTGATCGTCAGTTCGGGCTGTCCTGCTGGAACAGACGTAATGCAAGAGCAAATCGCTCTGCCATCTTCTAATTCGACTTCGCATGCATGGCAGGATCCCATCAAGCAGCCAGTCGGGATAGAAAGCCCTGCCCTCGCAGCAACTTGCAGCAGGGGTTCACCAACTTCGGCAGCCACGACAATATCATCGGGCAGGAAACGAATATGAACACTCATAACAAAAATATGAAAAATTTCTGAACCACTTGACAAGTATTTTCACCAGGGTTTTGGTGAAAATGCAAGTAAAAGCCCTGCGCTTTGGACACTCCCTAATTCTAACGGGAATCGATAGCAAAAATAGTAGAGTGCTACGATGTATCTCGAGATACAGCACAACACATTAAGCAGTTTCAAAGGACGACATAGGAATAGTTATTGTTCCATTTGTTTCCTCTAAAGGATTGCGGTTTCAGTTCTTGAGCAATTTCGTTCTTGAGTTGACTTGTGTTGTTGTATGGCTCAAGGATAAACGGGTACGTTGCACCGAAAGGGTTAGGGATACTAAGCGCATGGCTTTGCCAATGCGCTTATTTTATTGGATCTAGTTTTCGTTCGACGTCCTTTATTACATTGATTTGCAGGACTTACGCGAGCGTTGCATAAGCCTGACTCAGCTCATTGCTGTTATGGGTGTGTCGGGCTCACAACAGCTACAAAACGCATAAAATATCCCTAAAATTGCTGGATAGTATGCCTAAAAAAATCCATAGGTAACCAAATAGATTTCCTATGGATCGTATTTTTATATATTCAGAACTTACGTATTTTATTGATGGTATGACCGCGACACGCGCGCGCAATCAACAAATTCGCTCAGGCCTGTACAAGTTTTGCGTCAATCCCAACATAATCGAAAACTGATAGTCTAAAACCCCTGATTTTGGGTAGCGCGGGCAGTGCCCGCGCTACCCAAAATCAGGGGTTCTCTGGTTTTTATCCTGCACTCAGACTGATATTAGTAATCGAGAAACACCGTATTGAAATCGTCCGATGGCTCCGAGTTTGATTGAACGGTTGGAGTCGGTAAAGGCTTTGGATTGGCATCGGTCGCTCGCATCTGGTCTACAGAGGTTTCCAGATTGCCCACATGCTGATTAAGGACAGCGATGCGATCGCAAATCTGCTTCCGGCGCTCATCCAAGCTTTTCAACTCTTGCTCTAGTCGCTTTTTCTCAACCACTAACTTATAGATATTGAGGAATGCTGCTGCCTCAGAGCGTTGACGGGGCATAGTGGAAATTTTGGGGCGAATTCTGCCACGGGCTTGGGAGCGGTGCATGGGCAAGTCCTCTGGGATCTCGTCTAATCAGTTTTATACTTCCCATTCTTCAGAGAGAAGCGACTAAATCCTGAGAAAAGCCAGACCACTTTATATCGAATCCGGTTAAATAGCCGTAAAACCCAACTATCGTTTGTGCCCGCTGCTGTGCAGCGGGCACAAACGATAGTTGGGCTCTTCAACCGAATTTGATATTACATGCTTGCCAGCGTACATAGTCTAGCTGTTGCCGTTGAGTCGCAACCATCAATGCCCTTCTGGATTCCCATTGACATCGAAACGCTTCAGGTTTGGTTAGCTTCATTGAGGGGCGATCGCTAATCCCGTCGCGGGATCGAACAGATGAACTTTGTCGGGAACGATCGCCAGCCACAGCTGATCGCCAGTCACAACGCGATGGTCAGAATTGATACGAACTTGCAGAGGCGGAGCTTCTCGATCCTCTTGGAAGCGTGCACTGATGTATGTTTCAGCACCGAGGGCTTCGACCCGCTCCACTTGGACAGAGAGGTTTTTGGGAGCCGGGGCGCTTAGGGTGAGGTGCTCGGGGCGAATGCCTAGGCGCAGGGTGCAGCGGTCGTGCGATCGCAACACCCCCTCCCAGGGTTCAGGTAACGTCAGACGAAACTGGGGATGGCTGATGAGCAATGGAGCCTGTACCTGCACATCGAGAAAATTCATCGGGGGTGACCCAATAAAAGCCGCGACAAATTCGTTGGCCGGGTGTTGATAGAGTTCCAACGGCGTGGCAATCTGCTGGATTTGCCCACCATTGAGGACAGCAATGCGATCGCCCATGGTCATCGCTTCGGTCTGGTCGTGGGTGACATAGATGGTGGTCGTGCCCAGCTTTCGCTGCAAATCGACAATGCGGGCACGGGTTTCGGTGCGGAGCTTGGCATCCAGGTTCGACAGGGGTTCATCCATCAGGAACACCTGGGGGTTGCGTGCCATGGCTCGTCCCAAAGCAACCCGCTGCTTCTGTCCTCCAGACAGCTGCTTAGGCAGGCGATCGAGTAGGGGATCCAGTTGCAGCATCTGTGCCACTGTACGCACTCGATGATCGATCTGGCGCTCTTTTTTAGACCAGTAGCGCAAACTTTTGGGGAAAGAACGCGTGGCAGCAACCAACCCATTCTCCAACGGAAAGCGCTGGGTCCATTCAGGTTTGGGCTGACCATCGAGCAGGGTGGGTTGCGATCGCCGTAGGCCAAAGGCCAAATTCTCGTACACCGTCATATGCGGATAGAGGGCATAGCTTTGGAAGACCATGGCGATATCCCGCTGCTTAGGCGGCAGATGGTTGACCGGGCGATCGCCCACCCGAATCGTTCCGGCAGTGGCACTTTCCAGACCCGCAATCAGCCGCAGCAAGGTACTTTTGCCACACCCCGACGGCCCCACCAACACCATAAATTCTCCATCTTTCACCGTCAGGTTGATGCGCCGCAGCACACTCACCGCCTGGCCAGAGCCCTCCGGTTGCGCTTCATTTTCTGGAACTTTCGATGCGCTATCCTGGTTCACCGCATCAGATTCGGTTCCAGAGGTGGGCGATCGCAATTTGCGCTGCGGAAAGCTTTTGTAGATATTTTCGAGACTGACTTGCGCCACGGTTCGTTGCCTAGATGTGGGTAGGGGTGAACGGAGAATCAAAACCACCTTTGGGCAGGTTCATGCCTACCTCTCTATTCTTCAGAGGATTCTGCCACGTTATCGCCCGCAATGGGCAATTCTCCCGTCGCATCCTCCGAATTTGAGGAGAGGGCAGGTTCAGGCAACAGGGTCACAAGAGTCTCCCCTTTGGGCAGCTTGAGCACCCGCTCTATCGTCCGCTGTTTGGTTGGCATGAAGCGATCGCGAGACAGGCGTAGATACTTGTCACCTTCCAGTACAGCCATGAACCCAGTTCCGATGGCGGGGGCGATCGCCCTCACCTTGTCCGTTTTGGTAGAAAACTGGATGGCCTGGATGCCCAGATCACCTCGATTCCCCCGCCGCAAACTGGTGACCAGACGCCGCGTACCAAAGCCTTGCCGGGTGAGAACCACAAATTCCGCATCCCCGTTGAGCGCCACACAGCCCACCACCTGCTCATTCTTGCCCAGCCGCACGGCCAGGTGTCCCTGAGTGTTGCGGCCCTGCAGCGGCAACTGCTCATCATTCACCTCAAATCGCAACATTCGTCCGCCTGTGGTTGCCAACACCAGTTGCATGCCCACCGATGCCACCACCGCCTGTTGCAGTTCATCATCGCCCTTGAGCTTGAGCGCCGTCAGCCCCCGCGCCGTCAGGTTGGCAAACTCCTCCAGGGGAACGCGCTTGATCCGCCCTTGGCTGGTCAGCAGGATCAGATCCCGATCGAGCCGCCCCTCATCGAGCACAAACTGTGCCACGATCGCCTCTGGATCCCCATTCCGTGCGGCAGGCGGCAACAGGGTAACCAGGGGTGTGCCCTTGGACTGGCGGGTAGTATTCGCAATATCGCTAACGGCGATCGCAAAGGCTTTGCCACTGCGGGTCAGGGTCAAAATCTGCTGCCCCGTGGTCGTGGCTTCGATATGCACAGGCAGGTCTTCGTAGTCTGTGATCTGCTTTTCAGGGGGCAACGCTTGGCGGGATTGCTGGCGCTGGAACGACTTTGGCGTAGAGCGTCGGACATAGCCCCGCTGGGTAAATTCCAGCACCACTTCTTCATCTAAAATCTCTGCTTCCAGATCCGCTAGGGCTTCGACTTCCTCCGCCCGTTCCTCTGCCGAGAGCACCTTTGTGCGCCGTTCATCCCCAAACTTTTTCTTGAGCGATCGCAACTCCTTCTTCAGCGTCTTTAGCAACTCTTTCCGCTCGGTCAAAAGGCGCTGCAACTCAGCAATCCGGGCCGTTATCTCCTCAAACTCTTGTTGGAGCTTTTCCTGCTCCATCCCCGTCAGTCGGCGCAGCGGCATGGCAAGAATGGCATCGGATTGGCGATCGCTAAACCCAAACTCTGCCTCAAAATCGGCCTTTGCCGTGGTGCCATCCGGCGCATTGCGCAGAATTTCGATCACCAGATCCAGCGACTCCAGCGCCTGCAACAGCCCTTCCAGCACATGCAGTCGGGTTTCGGCTCGCCCTAACTCATAGCGATATTGCCGGGTCAGCGTTTCTTCCCGGAAGTTGAGAAATTCTTGGAGAGCCACCCGCAGGGGCATCTGACGGGGTTGTCCATCTGACAACGCTAGGAAAATTGCCCCAAAGTTCACTTGCAGGGGTGTAATTTTGTAGAGCTTGTTGAGCAATAGTTGGGGATTGGCCTCCCGCTTCAACTCGATCACCACGCGCATTCCCGTGCGATCGCTCTCATCCCGAATATCTTGAATGCCCTCCAGGCGTCCATTGTTCGCCAGATCTGCCATCTTCTCGATCCAGCCCGCTTTATTCACCTGGTAAGGCAGCTCTGTTACCACAATGGCCGGACGACGATGGCGTCCTCGCCCTGGCTGAATTTCCTCAAACTGCGCCACACCTCGCAGTGGAATGCTGCCCCGGCCTGTACGATAAGCATCGCGAATCCCCTCAATGCCCACGATTTCGCCGCCCGTGGGAAAGTCGGGGCCTGGAATCAGCCGGAATAGCTCCTCATCGGACAGATCGGGGCGATCGATCAGGGCAATCAACCCATTAATGATTTCCCCCAGATTGTGGGGCGGAATGTTGGTCGCCATCCCCACGGCAATACCCGAGGCCCCATTCAGCAACAACACCGGAAGCTGCACCGGCAACACAACCGGCTCTTGCTGGGAGTTGTCGAAGTTGGGGATAAAGTCCACCGTTGCTTCCCCAATTTCCGCCAGCATCGCCTCATAACTGACAGATGCCAGGCGCGTTTCGGTGTATCGCATCGCCGCTGGGGGGTCGTCATCCACCGAGCCAAAGTTGCCATGCCCTGCCAGCAGCGGATAGCGACTAGAAAAGTCCTGCACCATTCGCACCAGCGCATCGTAGACCGCCTGGTCACCATGAGGATGGTACTTACCCAGCACATCCCCAACCACACGGGCGCACTTGCGAAAGGGTCGATCGGGGGTCAACCCCAACTCATGCATGGCGTAGAGAATACGCCGATGCACAGGTTTCAGCCCATCGCGCACATCCGGCAGGGCACGCCCCACAATGACGCTCATGGCGTATTCCAGGTAGGAGCGTTGCACCTCCATATGAAGGGCGGTGGAAATGACGTTTCCGGAGGAGAGATTGAGCTGCTCTGCCATGAATGGATGTCCTTACGGTGCAAATGAAAAACAAGAAGAAATTAGAAAAAAATCAGCTAACCGAGGAAAATCCCAGGACAATCGAAAACTGGCATAGGAAAGATACCAACGCTGGAGAAATCTGGTTTTGTCTGGGTTGGGTAAGGTAGATGCGAGCGATCGCCATCGGCTTAGTGTGAAGGAAACGATAGAGTGCTAACGATAGAATTTAACTATGAGCATTCCAGAAAGTTAAGCAATGGCAAATGTAGATGCTTTGAGTAGGCAGGGAAGACTCATAATGGGTGGCGCAAAGATTGGAATACGACATGTCCGTTCTGGCTTAAGCCTCTACTTCAGTCATACAGTGAATTGAAGCAAGCGGAAGCAAGAATGTTGAAGAACAGTGCATTCAGAATCCTAAAACCTTAACAAACATTTATCCTTTCTTTACGCCAGCCTCGCTCGCCATCTACGAAAATGTCTCATTCTGAACATATGCCAGTGGTAATGGTGTTATGAAAACAGTTCTAATTGTGGAAGACGACCCAATTAATGCGCGTGTGTTTTCCAAAATTCTGACCAAACGGGGTGGACTGGTGGTTCGCCATACAGAAAATGTCGATGAAGTCATGGAAATCGCCCGTACGGGTGGAGCCGACATCATTTTGATGGATGTCTCTCTCTCCCACAGCGTTTTCCAAGGAAAACCAGTTGACGGCATCCGCATCACCCAAATGCTGAAAGAAGACCCGCAGACAGCGGAGCTTCCGGTTGTCTTGGTCACAGCCCATGCCATGGAGGGCGATCGCGAAAACTTTTTGCAGCAAAGTGGTGCAAACGGCTACATTTCCAAGCCCGTGGTCGACCATCAACAATTTGTAAACCAGGTGGTTGGCTTACTGCAAGGGGAAGATGCATCGGAAGTACCCCAGTCGTCATAAGAACATCTGTATCACTTATTTTTATCATACGAGTTTTTCGCTGGCGCAGAAACTCTCACCCGTTTTCCGACGTCCTTCACTTTCAGGATTCCCTCTCACTGCTAAATTTCTGTTTGGCGGCATTAACGCGATTCGGAACGAGCCGCGATGGGTGGGGGGTCTGGTCGGTCAATTTCAGGAAACGATACCGTGAAGCCAGTTGCATTGCAGCGTCAATCGTCGGATCAAGGGGCAACCCTAGCCTTTAGCCAGCATCGGAGAAAGCCACTATTTTGGAAGCGATCGCCCCGCTTCCGCTGGCGCTTGGGGTTGTTTCTCGTCGGCGTGTGGCTAGTAGGGTTGCTGGCGCTGCCCTGGGGGGCGATCGGCTCATCTCCTGCGGCAGCTACCCCAACCGAATTGCGCGGTGTTTGGCTCACCAATATCGATAGCCCGGTCTTGTTTTCTCAACGCAATCTACACAATGCGCTGGAACGGCTCGATCGCCTGAATTTCAACACCATTTATCCCACAGTATGGAATTGGGGCTACACCCTATACCCCAGCGAAGTAGCAGCGCCAATCGTGGGGCGATCGCAACTGCCTGACTCTGGCTTTCGTGGACGCGATGCCCTCGCAGAAACCATCGAAAAAGGGCATGAGCTAGGCATGGCCGTCATTCCCTGGTTCGAGTTTGGGCTGATGGCTCCCGCCTACTCTGAGTTGGTTCAGCGTCATCCCGATTGGGTTACCCGGCGGCGCGACGGTTCCGAGATTGTGATGGAAGGCCGCTTCCCCCGCGTCTGGCTCAACCCTGCCCACCCAGAGGTACAGGACTTTATCCTGGCGCTGGTTCAAGAAATTGTGACCCGTTACGACGTCGATGGCTTGCAGTTGGATGACCACTTTGGAATGCCTGTCGAGCTAGGCTACGATCCTTACACTGTGGCACTCTACCGCCAAACCCACCAGGGACAATCCCCTCCTAGCAACCCTCGGGATTCGGAATGGATGCGCTGGCGAGCCGCCCATGTTTCTCGATTGATGGAGCGGGTCTTCGAAACTGTCAAGCAGGCAAAACCCAGAGCGGTTGTTTCCCTCTCCCCCAACGTTAGGAACTTTTCCTACAACAACTTTTTGCAAGACTGGAGCACGTGGGAGCGGGCAGGTTATGTGGAAGAGTTGATTGTCCAAATCTATCGCGACAACCTCGACAGTTTTCAGCGCGAGCTCAACCAGCCCGACCTGCAAGCCGCACGGGAACATATTCCCGTCTCCATTGGCATCCTGGCCGGATTGCGACAACAACTCAATGACGAACGCCTGATTCAGCAAAAGGTTGACGTTGTGCGCGATCGCCAATTCGCTGGGGTTTCCTTTTTCTTCTACGAAACCCTCGACAGGCGCGACGGACTCCTGGAAACCCTCTTCCCAGACCCTGCTCCCCGTCCTCATCTCCCCGACTTGCAAGATTAGCAGGCAATTGGCGATCGCCAGACAACAGCTACAGGATGAATGTCCAGGACTACCAAATTTTGGAGAGGGACAGCTTGAAGACTGGAAGCTCTGGATCACCGCTTACCACTTCTGGATCATTCAGCATCTCGGGAGATCGGTTAGGTCGATAAACATGCACCGTGCGGCTTTTCCGGTCAATCAACCATCCCAAGAGCGCACCATGATTGATGTATTCCTGCATCTTGTCTTGCAATCGGCTCAGTGGATCATTCGTCGCCCGCAGTTCAACGACAAAATCAGGACAAATGGGCGCAAAGGATTCCTTTTCAGCTTGCGTTAATGCCTCCCAGCGATCGCGCCGAATCCATGACGCATCGGGCGATCGCATCGCTCCATTAGGCAACGTAAATCCCGCACTCGAATCAAAAACTTCACCTGTACTGTCCTGATCGACCCAGTTAGCGAGTTGCTGAACGATTCTGACATTACGGTTTCCCGTATCCGAAAAGGTTGGCGGCATGACGATAACCTCCCCATTGGCGCTGCGCTCGATGCGAAGATCTCGATTGGCCAAACAAAATTCGTAGAACTGCTCAGAGGTCATGGGGGCGATCGCAGGCAACGTCACCTCCATCAGTCCTGGCTCTGTTTGAATCAGCAACGTCGTCGCCATAGCAACTGCTCATGCATTACGAATAGGACTTACGCATTTTGTTGATTTTGTGGCCACGTCGCGGCCACAAAATCAACGAATTTCCTTAGGATTACGCCAGTTTTGCGTAAGTCCTGACGGAGAAGGTTTAGGAAGGTAAGAAGCGATCGAGAGCGGCTTTAAGGGCGGCGATTTCTGTATCGATGCCTCCTTCTTCAGCAGCGCGAACCATACATTCGGTCAGGTGCTCGTCGAGGATGCGGCGGGCAACACGATCCAGCGCTCCTCGAACCGCCGCAATTTGCACCAGCACATCTGGGCAGGGGCGGCTTTCGTTCACCATTTGCTTGATGCCCCGAATATGGCCCTCAATGCGAGAAAGGCGATTGATGATTTGGCGCAGCGACTCTTCATCGTGGACATGGGGATGAACCGCGCCATCGTGGCTGTGATCGTGATGATCGGCTTTGGGGCTGTGCATGAAAGCGTCTAAAAAGTGCGTTCAACCAAACAGTCAGAACAAGCTGACGACAAACTTCCTGTATAGACGCATGGAGGCAGACATGGCTCCTTGACCATGACGCACCGCTCAAGGTCGCAAACAGGCTAAGTAACGTCCTCATTGTAGTCGCGTTTTGTCAATTACGGTTTGCTGCGCCTGGGCAGACTGACGCAAGCGCAAGGCGATCGCTAAAATCAACGGTAGGAAACTCCTTTAGGAAACATAGATTCATCACTCCGAACGCTGCTTTTCTAACAAGTTTCGCGTTCGTCTAGATAGAAATGGGATTGAATGAGGGTGAGTGGGCAATTCTCCCCCATAGTCAAGCTTGGGTAGACTTGTCTCACAAAAAATTTCCAGTTGACTTTTACAAACCTATTCAACACGAAACAATTCAGCAACAGTCAGGTAGAAGATATGCGATCGAATCCTCATCGGCAACGCTGGCAATGGGCATGGCGGCGGCTCTTGGTGGTGCTGCTCAGTGCCATCCTTTTGGCAGGCTCCCTGGGTGGCTTGCCAGCTCTCGCGCAGGATGCCCCAGCGCAACCCGCGCGAGGAAGCAGTTTTGTTGCCAGCGCGTTGCAGCGAATTGGCCCAGCGGTGGTTCGCATTGACACCGAGAGTACCGTGACCCGAAATCCTGATCCATTTCTTGGCGATCCGCTCTTTCGAGACTTCTTTGGTGGCGGGCGGGGGTATTCCCAAGGCCCTTACGA
Organism: Vacuolonema iberomarrocanum LEGE 07170; assembly: GCA_015207365.1. Lineage (GTDB taxonomy): Bacteria > Cyanobacteriota > Cyanobacteriia > Elainellales > Elainellaceae > Vacuolonema > Vacuolonema iberomarrocanum. The sequence goes on along the minus strand of JADEXA010000018.1, from coordinate 57,368 downwards.
AGAACATCTACGGGGGCAGGGTTCGGGGTTCATCATCAGTGCCGATGGCTCCGTTTTAACCAACGCCCATGTAGTCGATCGCGCCGATCGCGTGACGGTCACCCTCAAGGACGGCAAGCAGTTTGAAGGGGAAGTGCTCGGCGTCGATGAAGTCACGGACATGGCGCTGGTCAAAATCCAGCCGGAGACAGATCTACCCATTGCCCCGTTGGGCGACTCAGAACAAGTCCAGGTAGGGGATTGGGCGATCGCCGTTGGCAATCCCCTCGGGCTAGACAACACCGTGACCTTGGGCATTGTCAGCACTCTGAACCGCTCCAGTTCTGCGGTGGGCATTCCCGACAAGCGCCTCGACTTTATTCAAACCGATGCCGCCATCAACCCTGGCAACTCTGGAGGCCCCTTGCTCAACGAACAGGGCGAAGTCATTGGCATCAACACCGCTATCCGGGCCAACGCGATGGGCATTGGTTTTGCGATTCCTATCAACAAAGCCAAGCAGATTTTGCCACAACTGGAGCAGGGCGAAGAGGTGGCTCATCCTTACCTGGGGGTGCAAATTGCAACGCTCACGCCAGACTTGGCAAAACAGAACAATGAGGATCCCAATGCATCCATTTTCTTGCCCGAGGCCAATGGAGCATTGGTTGTGGCCATCGTTCCCGACTCTCCAGCCGCTCGTTCGGGCTTGCGGCGAGGCGATGTGATCCTGCAAGTCGGTGAGCGAGCCATTACCACAGCGGATCAACTACAACGACTCGTCGAAAACAGTCAGGTAGGACAGGAGCTCCAGGTTCAGGTACAGCGGGGCGAGCGCACCCAACAGTTCACCATTCGCACCGAAAATCTTCAAAGCAACGGATAGGGCATTCGCTAGCCAAGCCATCACTAGGGACGTGACCATGATCACGCCCCTATTTTTATGGGGTATGTCAAATCCGGTTGAAGAACCCAACTATTGTTTGTGCCCGCTGCAAAGTAGCGGGCACAAACAATAGTTGGGTTTTACGGCTATTTAACCGATTTGATATTACGGAGGATGGGTTTCAAGCGGCATCGGATGCCGCTTGAAACCCATCCTCCAGTTTGACTCAAGCGCGTAGCGCTATACACTTGCGGAGAATCAACCCCAACCATTTCGTGAACCCATGAAGCCTTACCAAACCATTCCCATTGTGGAATGTGGAGAACCCCTTTTGCCGATTCCCCTGCAGCCGTTTGCGGTGCCGACGGTGCATCCCTACATGGCCGTAGGCGCACCCTATGGAGAGCGATCGCCCTACTCCCTGCGGCAAGGCGTTCTCGTGCGGCTCCTCCAAGCACAGGAAACGCTCCAAGAACTGCATCTAGGCTGGCGTATCTTCGTTTTCGATGCCTACCGTCCCTTCGCAGTACAACGCTACATGGTGGACTACAGCTTTGAGGAATGGGTGCGATCGCATCACCTCGACCCCGCCCACCTGACGCCCGAACAGCGCCAGGAATGCCTGGAGCATGTGCATCAATTTTGGGCCATCCCCAGCGAAGATCCCGCCACTCCCCCCCCCCACAGCACAGGAGCAGCCATCGACCTCACCCTGGTCGATGCCAGTGGCACAGAGATCGATATGGGCTCCCCGATTGATGAACTTTCTCCCCGTTCCTATCCTGACCACTTCGCCCCACCTCACTCGGATCCGCAGAGCGATCGCTACCATCAGCATCGTCAATTACTCCGTCAGGTTTTGGTTACGGCTGGATTCTGTCAGCATCCCAAAGAGTGGTGGCATTTTTCCTATGGCGACCAGCTCTGGGCTTGGCAACAGCAATACCAGACAGGCATTCCAGCGAAATACGGAGCCTGGAGTCATGTTGGCCATTAAGGCAATTTTGAAAAAATTTGCCCTTGGATGCTGCAAACTTCCAAAAATCGGTGTGAATGTTTCAAAATGAAACAGGAAAGCGTTATGGGAGAAATGCAATGCGAATGCTGCACACCATGCTACGGGTTGGCAACCTGGAAGCATCCCTGAAGTTCTACTGCGATGTATTGGGCATGAAGCTTCTGCGCCAGAAGGACTATCCTGGCGGCAAGTTTACCTTGGCCTTTGTCGGTTATGGCGATGAAGCTAACCATACGGTGTTGGAGCTAACCTACAACTGGGATACCGATCACTACGATATTGGTAGCGGCTATGGCCATGTTGCGCTGGGTGTTGAGGATATCTATGCCACCTGCAACGGCATTAAAGAAATGGGTGGCAAGGTGACACGGGAACCCGGCCCCATGAAGCATGGATCAACGGTCATTGCCTTTGTCGAAGATCCCGATGGTTACAAAATTGAGTTGATTCAACTGGGAACCCAAGGATCAGCTCAAAAAGAAGTGGCTGAAGCCACTGCCTAACGAGCGATCGGGGGAACGGGAGTCGAACTCAAGCGTTTATCCCCTCCCCCACTGCCTATTGCCCGCCCTACCCTTTGCGCAAACTATTATGGCGACTCTGATACTGACCCGACATGGACAGAGCTTGTGGAATGCAGCCAATCGTTTCACTGGCTGGGTAGATGTACCCCTAAGTGAGCGGGGTCGCGCTGAAGCGACGATCGCCTCCACAAAATTACGCGATTACCAAGTGTCTGTGTGCTTCACCAGCATGCTGATTCGGGCGATCGAAACTACGGTCATCATCCTCACTGAATGCGACGAGATCTGCGGCGGTCGTATCCCCATCATGAAGCACCAGGAAGACGACAAAGATTGGCATGGGTGGGATAAATATGACGGCAATCCCGATGGAGAGTTGCCCATTTACACCAGCTCCTTCTTGGATGAACGTTACTACGGCGACTTGCAGGGCAAGAACAAAGCCGAGATTGCCGAGAAGTATGGCGCAGAACAAGTACAAATCTGGCGACGCTCCTACTCCGAAGCGCCTCCAGGGGGCGAAAGCTTAGAAAATACACGGGAACGGGTGCTGCCTTTTTTCACGAGTCGCATCATGACGCATGTTACCCAGGGAGATAATGTTTTGGTATCCGCCCATGGCAATTCGCTCCGAGCCATCATGATGCACCTGGATCAGCTTTCGCCGGAAGAGGTCGTGAAACTTGAGCTAGGCACAGCGGTTCCCATTGTCTACGAAATCGATGGGCAGGGAATCGTGCAAAGTAAAGAAGTTCTCTCGGCCTAGTAAGGCAAGTCACAGCACGGCTTTCAGGCCGACGATCCGAACAACGTCCGCCGTTGCGAACCACCAAGATTTGAAATTTGAAAACCCGCGAAGGTAGACCTTCGCGGGTTTCATTCATCTAGCCGCAGTTTCAACGGCAAAATCTGCTGATCTCAAACTCGCCTTATCGAAATCGCCATGCACCAATTTGTCAGGCCAAGCGCTGGCGTTAACGCAGGAAGCTGGTGATAACCCAGAGCAGAACCATCGTGGCGATCGCCGCAAACGTGTCAGGCGTAACCCCTAAACCTAATAGTTGAGCAGCCAACACACCGGCAAGACCTAGACCCACAGAAATTCCCACCACTAACCCCGCCAAAGTAATCAGGAAAGCGCGGCCAAATTTGTTTTCCTTGCGGTTGAGGAAGTAGAAGCAAAAGCCCGTGCCTAGAGCCAGGGCAAGGGGAGGAGACGAAAAGCTGAGCAAGCTAGCGGCCAGCATTAACCCCCCCGGCAGCAGCACGTCCGAGCGGCTGGGGGTATCGATGAAGCGTTGCAGCCAAGCTGGCGAGTCTTGCGCCGGCTTGGGCGCAAAATCGGGCGGCGATTCGGCCAGCCGCTCGGGGAACCGAATCCGTTCGGGTACTTTGATTTTGCCTTCCTGGCGCATCCGCAGGCGTTCCATCAAGATGGCGTCGTAGGATGCTTCGATTTCTTCTACCCGACGGCGATCGCCTTCATGCTCTTGCATAAGGCGAGCCTTGGCTTCCTGAATAGCCTCAAAAGAGGCGTCCTCATCCACCCCGAGCTGCTCATAATGGTTCAAATTACTCATTTACCGCCTCCGAAAAAGACCCCGCCTTTCGTGACACTTAAGACTGCAACTGTGACTGCTAAGGGCAAACCTTTGTCGATCCGCACCTACACCCACCTAAAAAAATTATAAGAAATGGCTCAGATTTCAGCCAAGCTAACCTGTCTCCATATCTATTGACCAGGCTGAGGGAACCGCATCGGGCTAAAGGGAAAAGCCAGTTGATCCATTTCTCCCCGTTAACCAATCTGCAGGTCTACTCAACCAGCCAATGCCCAACCGCACCAAATTCAACCAACCTGTGCCCAGTACTCTCGGTAGATCGATAAATATACCAGTAGCCTTTAGTGTAACCACGTCCGCCCATTTAGCAAATGCTCTATCTCGATTTAGTCATGAAGAATTAGTGACAAAGGGCCAAACAGAGGGCCGAGCGCATGGGTCGGATTAAGACTAACGAGTCTACTAACTATAAGCTGATGTTTCACCTTCATGCTATTGACATAAATATTCATAAATCTTGGTGGTGTCTATCCGGGTCGATCACCGCCATATCTGAGAAGGTTTGCAGGAATTCTGTTAGAACCCATACAAACTAGCGGTTATTGAAGCAAGAATTGGGTACAAAATGCCCAAATTTCGCTAAAACTAACGCACACCTAATTTTTACTGGCTTTTCTATGAAGGGAACGAGCTAGATATATGGAGTAGATTTGAATCCTTCCAGATCGCCCTGTATACCGTTCGGCGATCGCCAAGGCTAAAATATGTCAGAAAACATTTCACAGCTATTTCACGAAATCTTCAAACTCTGAATGAGGATTTCCTACCCCTCTGCACGATCTGATCTGGAGTTAAGAGTCTCAGCCATGTCCCCAGCCAAAATTCTTGTTGTTGACGACGACCCTGCTATCCGCACGCTCATCCATCGGTTCTTGACTCGGCATGAGTATCAGGTCGAGTCTGCCGAAGATGGCAAAGCCGCGATGGCCCTATTTGACCAGTTCAACCCCGACCTAGTGATTCTGGATGTCAATCTACCAGACTCCACCGGCTACAACCTCTGCCAGGAGATGCAGACCCGCACCAATGTCTTTGTGCTGATGTTAACCAGCCGAACCGACGAAGCCGATAAAATTTTGGGATTTTCTCAAGGGGCAGACGACTATCTCACCAAACCCTTCAGTTTGGGGGAGCTAGAGGTGCGGGTGCAGGCTATTCTAAAACGTCAGCGTCCGGTGACCAAAGGCGAACAGCAGAGCCTACGCTTTCAGCAGTTGTCGATCGACCCAGTCCGTCGAGAAGTCATGCTGCAAGACCAGTTCATTCCCCTAACAGCGTTGGAATTTGATCTGCTCTACTTCCTGGCAAGCAATCCGGGGCGCGTGTGGCGGCGAGCTGAACTGATTCAAAAAGTTTGGGACTACGACTATGTCGGCGATCAGCGGGTCGTTGATGTCCACATCGGGCAAATCCGCAAAAAGATCGAGACAGATACGAGCCAGCCAACCATGATTCAAACTGTGCGTGGAGTGGGCTACAAGTTCGAAGTTCCAGAACAGGAAGCGGCCCAATAACGTTTCGGTTACAACCCACCTATAGAAATTAGACAGCAGAAATTAAACGGCGGGGCATCGACTCAGATTTATTTTTATCCCTCTGTCGGGTGTGATGTAGATTTATTCGTGCAGGGTGCAAATGGCAGAACCATGAAACCGATCGTTATCATTTTGGTCTCTGGGCTAACGGCAATCGGAATCTGGCAGGGACGACAAACAGCGATCGCGTTGCCGCATTCCACCCCTTTTGATATTGCTCAATCGACGGATGACTTGCAGGGAAATTGGACCCTTGTGGGCTGGGGCAACCCCGACAATTTAACTCCACCCCTTGCGGATACAGAAATTACGGCTCAGTTTGAGGGCGATCGCCTCACAGGTTCCGCTGGTTGCAACAACTATGTCACGAGTTATGCCGCGAGTAACGGCACGCTTGCCCTCGACCCGATTGCCAGCACCCGACGCGCCTGCCCATCGCCCATCTCGGATCAGGAAAACCAGTACTTGACGGCGCTCTCGAACATCGATGCCTATGCCATAGAGGGCGATCGCTTAGTTCTCAGCTATGAAAGCGAAGAGCTGAGCGGCGTTCTGGTCTTCGAGCGTCCGGTAGCCATTCCAGGATTATGGTAGTTCGATAACCTGAAACACTTTCGTCTCTTGTACTAAACGGATTAGAAGAAGCATTGATATTGTTGTGAAATGCTTGCTTTGCAAGCATTTCACAACAATATCAATGCTTCTTCTAATTGGATTCGGTCTTATTTCGCCATATCCAGGCTTTCTGGACCTAGCGTTGGCCCCTGGCTCATCGGCTTCAGCGGCAAGCGAACCGTAAAGGTGGTGCCTTTGTCAATTTTACTCACGACCTTCAGAGTGCCTTGCTGCAAATCGACAAACTGCTTGACAATGCTGAGACCCAGCCCTGTTCCGGGGATGTTGCTGACGTTGCGCCCGCGATGAAAGGGTTCAAACAATTGATGTTTGTCTTCGCAAGGAATACCGATGCCTTCGTCTTGCACTTTGATGATGATCTGGTTTTGGCGCTTGGCTAGCTTCAAATAGATGGGCTTGTCATCTGGGGTGTAGCGGATGGCATTGGAAAGCAAATTGCTCAAGACCGACCGCAAAAGGCGCTGATCGGTTGCGGCTAATAGTTTGCGGCTACGGCAAACGAACTGAATCGGCGATTCCAGACGGTGAAACTCGTGCTCTGCCAATAGGTCTTGGCAAAAGATGACGAGATCTAAAGGAGTGGGGGCAACCTCCAATACTTTGGCCTCAATTTTGCCAATGACGAGGATGTCATCGACGATTTTCGTCATGCGCTCAACGTTGGCGTTGATGGCAAACAGGTAATCGTTTTTTTCCGCAAGGCTGAGCTGAGTGTCGTAGCGCTTGAGGGAAGACACCGACAGTGCAATATTGTTCAACGGATTGCGAAACTCGTGGCACACCAACGCAATGAAGCGCGATCGCATCTCGCTCAGCTCCCGCAGTTGATGATTGACCTGCCGCAGCTTGGCTGTCCGCTCCAACACCTTGAGTTCTAGCTCTTCGTTCGCCCGTTGCAAGATTTCTTCCGCCCAGCGGCGTTGGGTAATGTCGCGAAAGGTGACCACCGCCCCCACCAGATGACCGTCTTCGTCGTGCATGGGGGTGCTGATGTATTCCACCGGGAAGCTGGTGCCATCTTTGCGCCAAAACACTTCATTGGTCACCCGTTGGGTGCTCCCATCTTGAAACGCTCTATAGATGGGGCATTCCTCCCGCAGATAGCGGGAGCCGTCTGGATGCGAATGGTGCAACACCGCATGCATTGATTTACCAATGAGTTCATCGACCGACCAGTCAATCATCGCGGCGGCGGCGGGATTGACGAATGTGACATTACCATCGAGATCGAGTCCATAAATGCCTTCACCGACGGCATTCAAAATGAGTTGGTGTTGACGACGCAGTTGTTCCAGCTCTTGAACAAACGGCTCAGGGTCAGGCGTTCTGGTGAGCGGTTGCGATCGCGTAGTCCAGTAGTGCTCAGTCATTTCAACAGTAAATCAGATCATGTTCACAACCGCGCCTAGAAAATTGGGCATTGCTGCTTGAGGGGATGATTTTTTTCTGAGAAGCTGCGCGATACGCAGCTTCTCAGAAAAAATCATTCTTGGATTCTGCAACCCCGAAAATTGCGGTGACGAGGTTCAGGCCATGACAAGCATAGGCCAACATAAAAAATGTGCTTTACGACACCACAACGAACTCCGTTAGCAACTACTAAATAAAGGATGGACTGGCACCTATCCAGATCAAAAAAATTCCTCGCGCAACTCTAGGAAAGATAATTGCGCAACACTTTTAGCATTGATTTAGAAGCTCTGTTCACAGTAGTTGTTATTGAAATGACTGACAAGCTGTGTCAGTCCAATCGGTGCGAAAGCAGAGCTGATTAGCTCTAGCAATACAGCTTTATTCATGCGCCATGAAAACGGTACTCATAATTGAAGATGAGGTTCAAACCCGTAACGTTTTTCTGAAATGTTTGGCGTTTGAAGGCTTTCATGCCTACAGTGCCGAAAACGGAACCGAAGGCATTGCTATGGCAAAGAAATGCTGGCCGGATCTGGTTGTTTGCGACATCATGATGCCCGATATGGATGGTTATTCAGTCCTATCGACACTGCGGCGATCGCAACAGACAGCCGCGATTCCTCTCATTTTTCTTACGGCCAAAGTGACTATGGCCGATTTGCGTAAGGGAATGGCCTTAGGAGCCGACGACTATCTAACGAAACCCTGCACCATTGAGCAGTTTTTATCCGCCATTACGACTCGACTCAAGCGCCATGAGGAATTATTAGGAACGGTTGAGCGATCGCCTCAGGCTCTAGCTAATAAGTCTTCTAGCGATACAGCTACCCTACCGCTAGAAGCTGACTTGGAAGCCATATTCCCCGACTGTCCCAAACTCGCAAAGGTCTTTCAATTCATAGAGAGTCACTATCGCGAGGCCATCAATCTTAGTGACGTTGCTCGTGAGGCTGGCTATTCTCCAGCGTATCTGACGAACCTAGTACAGTCCCAAACGGGACGCAGTATCAAACGCTGGATTATTGAGCGCCGCATGATACAAGCGCGTCATCTCCTGAAGACCACCAGCACTCCCATTCGCCAAGTTGCCGAACTGTCTGGCTACAACGATGCGGGCTACTTTACGCGCCAGTTCCACAAGTTCCACGGCGTTTCTCCGCTAGCTTGGCGACAAAAATTATAGTGAAATCAAGAACCTAGAACCTCAGTCCAAGAGTTCACTCTCGGACGAGTTTTGTATCTAAATAGAACGTCGCTCTGAGAAATCATCCTCAGACTATGGCGCTATGCGCTTAAGTTAAACTCATATCTTTTTGAAAGCCGCGTGATGCACGGCTTTCAAAAAATATCTGTCCTAAGTTGGCAGGTGCAATTAAACCTAAAGCCCTAAAAACCTGTGCCGCCCGCAGTGCGGGCGGCACAGGTTTTTAGAGTCTGGTTTTTCATCATGCCGAGCTACTTAGCTAGATATATAAATATAGCCTTACGCACTCAGCTAGGACATCATTTCGAGACCCTATTCTCAGAATAGTTTTGTATCCAAATTTACGGGAGAAGCACTTTGTGTAAGTAGTAATAAAAGTCCAAAAGAAAATCCCATTATCTTCAAAAGATGATCCAATCCCACACCTGTTTGAGACTGGTAATGTATCTATCTAACATGCCTAAAGATGTCAATTTGGATATCGATTTACCCGGATGTCAGCAGTTAGTTTTGGATAGGAAAAGTCATGGTTTTAACCTCTGCGAAACAGGCATTTCAGGATTGGAAAGGGTCAGAAAATAGCTTCGGTAAGCTGTCAAATTTGCAGTCTCTCTGTGATGTGTGTGGTGGCCAACATGCCAGCATGGCGCACTGGGAATTTATGCAGACAATGCCACAAGATCCGGTTGACCTAATGGATGACATGGTCAAGATGGGTCTGTTTAGAGAGAATCAACTGCGAACCGCCGATTCAGTTAATGCTTACGAGTTGCGAAAAGCTCTGTTTTTGAAGCGGGTGGGTCGGAATGACCCCAAGCGAGAGCGGTTAATCCTGGCTCTGTGTCGGCAAGCGGGCGGTTTAGAAAATGCCTTTGCGGCAGCTTTTGGCCCCCAGGCTGGCCTCTTTTTTGCTGACTCCATCCGTAATAGCAAAACGGGCCGCCGGGAGTTTCTCCGGAATATGGCGGTTGGTGCGGCTTTGGTCACGTTGGCAGGCTGTGCGGGTGGCAATGAACCCGTCGCAGAAGACAGTGCCAATGCACCCGTTGGCGACGCAAACCTTGAGAAGACCGACCTGCAAATCGGTTTTATTCCGATTACCTGTGCAACGCCGATCATCATGTCTGAGCCGTTGGGCTTCTACGAGAAGTATGGCTTTAATGCCTCAGTGGTGAAGATGCCGAGTTGGGGCGCGGTCAGGGATTCGGCGATCGCCGGTGAGCTTGATGCTTATCACATGCTGGCTCCAATGCCCATCGCCATGACCCTCGGCCTCGGTTCTGCTGCCTTCGGGGTGAAACTCGCCAGCATTGAGAACATCAACGGTCAGGCCATTACCGTTGCTGAGAAATACAAAGGTCAGGTCAATGGCCCCGCTGATTTCAGGGGCTTTACGATGGGCGTGCCCTTTCCCTATTCCATGCATAACTTGTTACTCCGTTACTACTTAGCCACGGGCGGCATTGATCCGGATGTCGATGTGCAGATTCGGCCTGTGCCGCCACCAGACAGCATTGCGCAGCTCGTCGCCGGTGACATTGATGCTTATCTCATGCCCGATCCGTTTAACCAACGGGCCGTTTACGAAGGAGCTGGCTTCATCCACATGCTGACGAAAGACCTGTGGCCCGGTCATCCTTGCTGTGCTTTCGCCGCCAGTGACGAATGGATCAACGCCAACCCCAACACCTTCCGTGCATTGAACAAGTCCATTATCGAAGCGGCGGGTTACGCAAGCGACCCAGCCAACCGCGTCGAAATTGCAGAAGCCATTTCTGAGCGCGCGTTTCTCAACCAGCCGACAGAAGTGGTTGAGGCTGTTCTGACGGGCAACTTCGATGATGGCAACGGCAATACCTTAAGCGTGCCCGACCGGATTGACTTCGACCCCTACCCCTGGCAGAGCTTTGCCAACTGGATTTCTAGTCAGCTCGTCCGTTGGGATTTGCAGGGCGATGGCTTAGCCCCTAAGTCCATTAACGAGCAGGGCTACGAAACGGTGGGTACAGATATTTTCCTGACGGATCTGGCGCGGGAGCTGGCACAGGAACTTGGACAAGAGCCACCCACCGAAATCTATCGAACAGAAGAACTCATGTTCGACACCTTTGACCCCGCTGATCCGCAGACTTATGTCCAGCAGCAAATTGATGAGTATGGCGTCTAACGGCGCTGGCAGGAGGTATTTCTATGGCAGTAAGTAAACCAACGATAGGCGCGCCTTACTACGAGAGCGAAAAAGAGTCTCCCTTTTTTAGTGAAAATGTCCGTGCTTTTCTTCTGTTTGTCGGGTCGCTAGCAGTGTTTCTGCTGCTGTGGGAGTTGGGGGCTCGCTCTGGCATCTTTGCCAGGGGGATGCCGACAGCAACCAAGACTCTGGAAGAGCTTTGGTGGTGGATCACCCATCCCTTTTTCAACAATGGCCCAAACGATTTGGGCATCGGTTGGAATTTGTTGATTAGTTTGCGACGGGTGGCCATTGGTTATACTCTGGCATCTCTTGTCGCGGTACCGTTGGGCATTCTGATTGGCATTTCCCCGATTGCTCGCAAAGGGTTTAATCCCTATGTGCAATTGTTGAAGCCCATTTCTCCCTTGGCATGGCTACCCCTAGGCCTTTATATCCTCAGAGATTCGGAACAAACGGGTGTTTTCATTATCTTTATTTCCAGCATTTGGCCAACGCTGATTAACACATCCTTGGGTGTAGCTAATGTCAATAAAGATTACTTGGAAGTAGCCGAAACCCTTGGCGCTTCAAGATTACGCACCATTTTCAAAGTCATTATTCCAGCCGCTTTACCCAGTATTGTTGCGGGACTACGAATCAGCATGGGTATTGCCTGGCTGGTCATCGTAGCGGCGGAAATGTTGTTAGGAACCGGGCTGGGATATTTCATTTGGAACGAATGGAACAACCTCTATATTCCGAATATTTTGGTTGCCATTTTCATCATTGGGTTAGTTGGACTAATTCTGGATAGTATTTTCGCTGCCTTCGAAAAATTTGTCGCATTTGGTCGAAACTCGTGAGTGTAGTACCCGTGAATTCAGTCACTCCGGCGGATACCTATTCGCCTACCGCACAGCTTTCTCTTCGCAATGTTACGAAGGTCTTTCATGGCAAAAAAGATCTGTTCAGCCAGTTGGCCGGTAAGCGGACCAAAGATTTTGTCGCCATTGAGGACATCAGCCTCGATATTGAGCCCAATACGTTTGTCTCCATTATTGGCCCTTCAGGCTGCGGTAAATCGACGCTGCTGAACATGATTGCCGGACTTTCGGATACGACGGCTGGACAAATTCTGTTTAACGATCAGCCCATTGCTGGCCCTGGCCCTGATCGCGGCATGGTCTTCCAAAATTATGCGCTCATGCCCTGGATGACCGTCGAGGAAAACGTTCGCTTTGCCGTCGAAACCGTCTATCCAAAATGGGCGGCTAAGCAGGTCAACCGTACCGTCAAAGAGCATATCCAACTCGTTGGACTGGTGGGTGCTGAGAAAAAGCATCCCCATGAGATCTCGGGGGGAATGCGCCAGCGCGTCGGCATTGCCCGTGCCCTCGCCATCAGTCCACAAATTTTGCTGATGGACGAACCCTTTGGCGCACTAGATGCCCTAACCCGTGGGTTCTTGCAAGACGAGATTGAACGCATCTGGGAACAGCAGCGTAAGACCGTGATCATGATTACCCACAGTATTGATGAGGCGTTGTTGCTGTCTGATCGCATCGTCATGATGACCCGAGGCCCCGCCGCCCGTGTCGACGAGATTTTGGACGTGCCCTTTCCGAGACCGCGCAATCGAGAAACCATTGAGCAACATCCGGCCTACCACAGCCTGAAAGCAGAAATGGAAAGCCATCTGTTCCGCGAAACCCGAGCTGTTGAAGCCGCCCGGATCAACAAGTCCTAGTGCCAAGCCCAAAAGCTTGCCCAAAGTTTGACGTCTGGAATTTAAACGTCAGACACTGACGCGTCAACAGGTTGCGCGTCCTAGAGTTTTTTTGCCCTATTTTTTTGACCTACTTAGGAGGAATTGAACCATGATGTTACCTGAAGTGACCGAGAAGCTGTTGGCCGCAAAGAAGGCTGCCGGACTCACCTTTGCTGATTTGGAAGCAAAAGTTGGCGGCGACGAGGTGTGGATTGCCTCAGTCGTTTACCGTCAAGCCAGCGCTTCGAAAGAAGAAGCAACAAAAATTGTTCAGGCTCTCGGTGCGGATACGGCCTTGATTGACTCCCTGACGGAATGTCCGGTCAAAGGCTCGCTCGATCCCGTGGTTCCCACTGATCCACTCATCTACCGCTTCTACGAAATCATGCAGGTTTACGGTATGCCCATCAAAACCGTCGTCCATGAAAAATTTGGGGATGGCATCATGAGCGCGATCGATTTCACCATTGATGTCGAGCGGGAAGAAGATCCGAAGGGCGATCGCGTCAAGGTCATTATGTGTGGCAAATTCCTACCCTACAAGAAGTGGTAAGAGTGCTGCTGAGCACCATGACTCGACCAACGTACCGGGTCTAGTGCTACATGGTTAAGTCAAACCAAGATTTTTTGAAAGCTTTGCAGTGCGGGGCTTTCAAAGATTATCCAGCTTCACCCAAATCGTAAGAAGATTTTCAAGAAAGACTATCCACTTTCAAGGAGGTGCCCTTCGACTGCGCTCAGGGCACAGCTAGCTGGCTGAGCGCAGTCGAAGCCAGCGGGTACATTCTTTTTGAAAAATCACCTAAGTCTGCATGCCATTCACCTTATGGAGTGAAACTTGTCATTGCATATATTTCTGGCTGTGCCTGTATGGCTTTAGCCTCTGTGCGTGTGTTTTAAGTCGTAGCCATTGTCATGACGTTAGCAACCAAGTTAGTGCCACCCTTCGACCGGGAAAGTGCGATCGCCAAAGTTCGTATGGCCGAAGATGCCTGGAATAGCCGTGACCCTGATCGGGTTTCGATGGCCTATACCGAAGACAGTTTTTGGCGGAATCGAGCCGAAATCCTCCAAGGTCGCGACGCGATTCGTGCCTTCCTCCGCCGCAAGTGGGACAAGGAGCTAGATTATCGACTGGTGAAAGAGATGTGGGCCTTTTGCGAAAACCGCATCGCCGTGCGCTTTCAGTATGAGTGGCACGATGATGCAGGTCAGTGGTATCGCGCCTACGGTAACGAAAACTGGGAGTTTGACGATAGCGGTCTGATGCGCCGCCGCGAAGCTAGCATCAACGATCGCCCGATTCCGGTGGGCGATCGCCGATTCCATTGGCCAGCTCCCGGCTCTCGCCCGCAGGAACATCCAGGTCTCATCAATTCGCCAGAATAGTCCTGCTTTCTCTGCTGCGAAAAACTCCGCTGTCGCCGATTCTCAGGTCTTTAAACCTTCATCATTTGCGACAACGGGGTTCGTTTTTACTCGCAGTTTGAGCAGTAGAATTTCAGCTCAAGGGCCTTGCAATCGTGGTTAGAGACCCTCTAGGCGCTTCTGCCACTCTTCGTCGATTTTGTCCTTTTGCTCGATTTCCTGCTCCGTCAGATCGCGCTCCGTCGTATAAGCCAGGTCTTTCTCGGTAACCAGAGTGCGGGTGGCAAACTCGCTGGCAAAGGTGAGTTTTTTCTGCAACTCGTCATCCGCTTGGTTTAGGGCAACAGCCCGCTCCTGCCGTTGTTCATTGCGGACTTCTACCTTTTGATTGCGCCACTGCACCCAGAAATAGCGCGCTAGAGGAACACCGAGGAAGGCAACCGCATAGGCGAGCAAGAAACCGAAGATGCCACTGGTAAAACCGACTAGGCCACCAAGCTCGGCGATCGCCGCATCCCGCAAGAGCGAACCCAGCGCCAATGCTCCAACGAAGTTGACAGCGCCCAGGGCGATCGCCCCCATCAGTTGCCCGGAGCTAGCCTCACTAAACCGCCAGGGCAATTCCTTCAGGTAGGCAGCCACGCTGCGTGCACCATGCTCCTTTGCCATTACCTGCAACTCAGGAAAGCGGTAGACTAAGTGCCCCTCTGGGCTGACCTCGGGCCGTCCGTTGAAGCGCGTCAGCACAGGCAGCATATAGTCTTCCAGTTCTTGGCTCGTCGAGCCACCCAGGTCATCCAGGTAGGGTGCGATTTGCTCGGCCACGACTGTACCACCATTGTTGCGAATGACCGTCGCGACGGTTTGCCAACGACGTTCCTCCAGATCAGCATTGGGATTTCCATCCCCAAACAGGAAAGAGAAGATGGCTTCCAAAAAGCTCATCTTTGGTTCTTCCCCAAAGCGGGTTTGGGTTTGACGGTAGTAGCGCCGCTGACTGGGGGGTTGGAACGCGTAAAACCAGTTGGGGCCAATCCAGAAGGTAGGCACAAAAATACGATTTCCACCCATGTTGCCGCCAAATCCGCCACCGCGATTGTTATCGCGACTTTGGGAATTAATGGCAATGAAAATCGCCACAATCGTCAGCAGAATCAGAACAATTGACGCAATCAATACAATCCCAAAGGAAATTCGAATGATATAGAACAAAACTCCCCAGACCTTGTTCCACCATTCCTGCAACCGCAACCGAAAGTACTTGCTTTGCAAAATACCCTGCATCCCACGGGGGAAGGCGTAGGCCAATTCCCCTTCATCTGAAACCTGCATGTGCCCGCCGACATCGGCGGCCAGCGCCAGCAAGCCCTGTTCGGCGGTCTGCAACTCCATCCCGGTTTTCGCGGCAACGTCACCCGCTGTCACGCGATAGTCGAGTTGGGCGATCGCCCGCATAATATCGGGGTTTGGAGCCATAGCTGTCTCATGACCTTGTGTAACAGTGTCTCTACTCTAGAAACTTTTGCCAAAACTCAGCAACCAATAGTGAGCAGAAATCCCCGAACAAACCCAAGGGAAATTTGCCATTGATCCTTCAGTATAAATCGTCAACAATAAGCGGACATAGCTCACTCTTCACTTGCTGACCTTACCACCCGCAAGCACAAGGAATATCGGTATCGGAAACGCATCAAGACAACCTATGCCCCTGCCGACGCATCGTACCGCCGCAAGACCGACAAATCGGCCTCATCCAATTCAACAGGCGTGCCACTGCGAATTAACTCGGCAAAGTCTTCGTTGGGAACCATGATGCATAGGGCATAGAGGCGATCGGAACCTGTGTTTTCAATCTCATGGGTTCCCGTCGCGGGCACAAGCAAACTATCTCCCGCCTGGATTTTGACCTTGCGCCCATCGCAGGTGGCAATGCCTTCTCCCTTTAGAACAAAAAACATTTCTACCGCTAGTTGGTGGCGGTTGGGTGGCGTTTTGCCCCCCACATCAAAAATTTCCACGCAGTAGGTCAGCGACATATTGGCCGAGGTGGGATCAAAAACGATTGCCAACCGATTTGTGTCGTGGGGGCTAATGCGATAGGCCTGATAATCCTTCGGCGTTTTGAGCACGGGGATAACACACCTGGGCTTGTTTGGGGCATCAGGGACAGCCGGTTCAGCCGTATGGACTGTGGCATAAGAAACATCGGTCGCTTGCATAAAACAAAATCTCCCAGGAATAAGTCAGCGGAATAGCAGGGACAGGCAAATAAGATTTAATCTTTGACAGCATCAAGCAGCGCATGGGAATCGCTGACGAAGCCAAAACACTGCTTCACGTTGTAGAGGGTGGCTTGCCAGCAAAAGTCGGGGGAGGTCGTAGCCGTGCAGTCAGACAGCAAAACACAGTCATAGCCAAGGAAGTTCGCATCTTGCAGCGTTGCCATGACGCATTGGTCGGCATTGACCCCACCAAAGAATAGGGTCGTCCGTCCCAGGGTTTTGAGAATGCTGTCGAGGGGGGTATCCCAAAACCCACTCATGCGGTATTTATCCACTCGAATATCGTCCGGTTCCGGCGTCAACTCATCCACCACAGCCGCCGCCCAACTGTCTTTTTGCAACACGGGTGCCTGATTCTTGGGCAGCGGATCGCCCAGCCCCACGCCGGTGCCCGTAGGGTCATAGACATGGCGCGTCGCCGCACTGATGTTGAGTAAATCGGGACGGTTACCCCAATTGATCCAGATGACCGGAATTTGGAGCGATCGCACCGTCGGCAAAACCCCTTGCAACGGAGCAATGGGCGATCGCGCTGGGGTTACATCCACCCCGATATGCGCCAACCATCCATCGGGATGGCAGAAGTCGTTTTGCATATCGACCACAATCACCGCAGCCTTGGCTAGGTCAATCCGCAAGGTTTTGGTTTCCGTTGCCAGGGTAACGATGCGCGCGTCCAAAGCGGGTCGCGAAAGATCGGCGATCGTCTCATCGACGTACCAGGCTGTTGGTGGAATACCGAGCGTTTGCAAAGGGGCGTTCATAAAAATTGAGGGGTAACTTTTGTTAAGAAAACATTCGCAACGACAATATCTATTGGCTCATTTGGCTCATTTGCTCAAGACTGCTTAAGACCGCACAAGGATTCGGATGGATAATCGAGTACTAAGACAAAAGCGGCATCGATTCAGTATGGAGCGACACAGTGGAGGAGGAAGCGGGCGGAAAGGTCACTCCTCCCCACAGTAGGCAATCAGGTCAATTTCAACATCACCAAATTCGGCCAGCGCCGTAACCCCAACGGTAGTACGTCCGGGAAGGCGATCGGGAGAAAAATAGGATTTATAAATATCGTTGACGGCCTGATAGAACCGAAAGTCGGTGACAAAAATGCGCGCCATCACCACTTTGTCGAAACCACTGCCGCTGTGGTTCAGCACCATTTTCAGATTTTCCATAACCTGAGTGGTTTGAGCCTCAATGGTTCCCCGCTCGATCTTGCCCGTTTTGGGATCTTCGGCCAGTTGCCCTGTAACAAAGAGAAACTCTCCAGCCCGTACTGCATGGCAATAGGGCGCAACGGAGGGGAGGATGTTGTCCGGAAGATTGATGTAACGCAGCACAGATAACGATTCCTTTTACTTTCTTCGGATGTATACAACCGTGTTGAGTATGGGGCAAGATCCCCCAGAAGGACAATTCAGCGTTAATGAAGGTTCACAAACCCGTGACCGTGCTCCAGCAGCCCTAAAATCAGGGGTCTCGAAGTAAGCACGACGAATGTCTCAAAATGAGAAGATGGTGAATAGCGCGAGGCATAATAAGTCATTAAGGGGCTTGTGCCCAGAAATATGGGGAAAATCTTGAATCCAACCTCTCTCTAGAAGTGAGAGCTGTAGCGAAGCTTGAAATAGCAGATTGTAGTCAGTGTGCAATGTTTAGCAGAAGGAATGATGGCGTGATTACGACAATCCAGCAGGTATTAATTCCTAATGGCGATCGTTATCAAACGGTGGATGTGCGGCTAGAGGGAGAGAAAATTGGGGCGATCGCCCCCAGGCTCGAAGCCAAAGGACACCTGATCAACGGACGCAATAAGCTCTTGCTGCCTGGATTTGTCAACGCCCATACCCATTCCTCAGAAATGTGGTCGCGGGGAGCCATTGCCCCGTTACCCCTAGAGTTATGGCTGGCCGAACTTTACGACCAGACGCTCACCGATCCGGAGCAAGTTTACTTGAGTGCGCTCGGAACCGCCGTCGAAACCTTGCTGTCTGGTGGCACAACGGTGGTCGATCACCTGTCGCTGATTCCGGGCCAAGAGGAAGCGTCGGTGGCAGCCGTCGTGCGAGCTTACCGCGAGGTTGGAATTCGGGCCTATGTCGGGCCACTCGTCTATGACTTTTCTTTGCCCGCAGGCGTCCCTTCTAGAGGGCGGGTGCGAGACATTCCCCCCGGCGAACAAACAGCCTCAGAAGTGCTCGAATTGCTGGAACGAATCGTCGAGGCATACCATCGGCCAGAAGATGGCATTTCCATCATGGCTGCGCCGACAGGGCTACAGCTCTGCTCAACAGACTTGGTGGAAGGCTGCCGAGACTTAAGCGATCGCTATTCCCTCTGCCGCCATACGCACTTGCTTGAAACCAAAGCCCAGCAAATGCTGGTGCAAGAGAAATATGGCTGTAGTGCCGTCGAACTGTTCAACAAACTTGGCTTCTTGGGCGATCGCACCTCCCTGGCCCATGGTGTGTGGTTGAGTGACACTGACATCGATCTCCTGGCCAGTACCCAATCGACCGTTGTCCACAATCCCCTCAGTAACCTGCGTCTGGGCAGCGGCATTGCACCTATCCTGCGCTATCGGCAAGCCGGAGTAAATGTCAGCTTCGGCTGTGACGGCGCGGCTAGCAACGATTCCCAGGACTTGCTAGAAGCAATCAAAATCGGCTCGATCCTCCACAACATCACCGATGCAGAGTATCAAAACTGGATTCGTCCCATCGAGTCGGTGCAGATGGCAGCCCTAGGTGGCGTGACAGGCTTGGGTATGGCCGATCAGCTCGGCACACTGGATGCAGGGAAAACGGCAGACCTAGTCATGTATGACCTGACGAGCCTATCATTGCTGCCCCGCACCGATCCGATTGGGTTGTTGGTGCTGGGACGCCCCACCAATGCCATCCATAGCGCCTGGGTCAATGGAAAATCGGTGGTGGTGGACGGACATGTAACAACCGTCGATGTTAAGGAACTACGACAGCGTTTATTTGAGCACAGCCAATGGAATCGGCTGGATGAATCCCTCCCACTTGACAGTGCGTCCCTTTGGCGCAGAGAAACCGAGCCGCACTATCGCTATGTCATGGGTTTGACCAAAGGCTCCCAGTAGCGTCTCACTTCAGTCAGCCGCAGCGCCTTTGTGTTTTCTGCCAAGGTGGATATAGCCTATATTCCATCAGTCCTGTTCAGGGACTTTTTGGGTTAGCCCGCAATTCATTTGCGGGCGAGCAATGGTCAGAGATAACGACTGGCCAGGCTTGTGCCAATTTCTGTCTACCAGATAGCCGCCGATCAGCGAGGTGGCTGGGTCAATAGATAACGGGTGAGAATGCTCATCACCTCACCGGGATTGGGGGCAGGTAAAAGCGGGCTCCACTCTGCCACTTCGGCAAAGCCCAATCGATAGAGCGTTTGGATGGTGTTGATCACGCCATTACGAGAACCAATAAGCAGTACCCTCAGCGACTCCCGCTCTGGAGGTGTTTCCGAGATATCAGAAATCACGTCAGCGTCGGGCGGCTGAGTTGGCTTTTCTTCACCCGTCAGCGCCGTCGGGTCAAAACGAACGGAACAAGTCAATGAAATTGGAAGAACCATGGGAACGCACCTCAACGAAATAGAAATTAAAAAATGAGACAGACAACCGCATAGGTGATGCTTGTCCAAAACCTGTTTAAGGCGGCTGAACCGATATCCCTGATGGAGTGTCAACCTGTCGGAGGATCAAATCGAATGCCGACTGAGCCCAAAACCCCAGCACGAACCTTGCCGTTGCTACAACGACATAACCTTTTGCAAGCTTTCTCCAGCAACCAAACGTCGGTAAGCGATACTAGAAACCGCTCAGGTCGCTAGATAGATCAGAAATTTCTAGCGAAGTCACGGCGCAAGCTTTTAGAAAAGTTGCGAGTCAACAATCATTAAGGAGAGCCATTGATAATTGACGATGGCTCATTGGAAAATCCAGAAAGGGCGAAAATCGCACAAACCTCTAACCATCAATATTTTGGCAATTAAGCACTCAAGATCTACGGCTAAACCAGCCCACTAGATCGCAATGGGAAAAAGCCAAAAGAAGTTGTGGAAAATGACGAAAACCAATTAAACTCAACTCGTTTACGGATTCTTGACGATCTTGAGTTCAAATTGAACTAGGTATCTGCCTCTGTTTTCAATAACAAATATAGGCGCTAAGTAATAGAATGTCAATCGTCTGTTGTGTGCTTATTTGAATTTTTCTGGAGGTGAGGCCCAATGGCTTGAATTTAGTCACGGGCTTAGAACCACTTCAGTTAACGTTAGGGACACACACTTTCAAACATCCTGGATGTTTGCCTTCTCCAGGAAACGGCTACGGTTTAGTGCAGGTAATGCAGGGCAGCCTCATATAGCGTTCGGCCTTCACAATCTCTGAATTCCTGAACGACTGTCTTGCAGGCGAAGCTGGCACATTATCAAACACAGCGTGGGAGTTATGGTGTGAAGCAGCGTTGGTCGGTATGGCAATGGGGTTGGGGACTCGGGTTGAGTGGGGCGATCGCCCTTCTCCCCGCCATCGCAGAGGGGAAATCTCTCCCCGACATTTCAGACCGCCTTAACCCTACCGCCGCTAAATCCTTGCAACCGAGCGGCACAGGGACGCTGCCCCAAAGGAACGTTGACCTAGCGCAAAATCTTCCCCAACCTGGCGAGGAACCAACTGGGGAGCCAACATTCATTTTGCCAGACCCAGAGCCCCTGCCCGAAGACCCTTTGCCGTCTCTGCCCCCTCCAGAGGAGCTCCTTCCTACGCCCGAGGTTCCCACCCTGCCTGGGCAGCCGCCCGAAGGGGTACCCGAGCTGATCCAGGTGGATCGCTACGAGGTGCAGGGCAGCACTATTTTTGACGAAGCAGAACTGGCAGAAGCCACAGCGCCCTTCACCGGCTCAGTCACTTTTACGGAATTGTTGCAAGCCCGTGCGGCTGTGACCCGGCTCTACACCGACAACGGCTATCTCACCTCAGGGGCACTGATTCCACCCCAAACCGTGGAAGACAATGTGGTGATCATCCAGGTGGTGGAAGGTCGGCTGGAAGACATTGACATTGAGGGCAATCGACGGCTGAACGACAGCTACATTCGGAGTCGGTTGCGGTTGGCTGGGCGCACCCCGCTGAATGTACCCCGACTGCTGGAAGGGTTGCAATTGCTGCAGTTGGATCCACTGCTTGAAACAATTTCGGCCGATTTGCAGGCGGGAGTAGACCCTGGAACCAATCGCCTGGTGGTATCGGTGGCCGAAGCCGACAGCTTTTCCCTGACACTGAATTTGGATAACGAGCGATCGCCCAGTGTCGGCAGTGTCCAGCGGGGTGTCACCATTGAGGAGTTGAACCTGACGGGGTTGGGCGATCGCGCCCTGTTTGAATACACCAACACCGATGGCAGCAACAGCATTGACGCTAGCTATCGGGTTCCCTTCAATCCCCGCAATGGCACCATCGAACTCTCCTTTGGGCTGGGCGACAGCGATGTGATCGAAGAGCCCTTCGATGTGCTGGAAATCGACTCCGACTCTCGCTATTACGAACTAGCGGTGCGGCAACCCTTGTTCCAGTCACCCACCCAGGAGTTTGCGCTCGATTTCGCCTTCTCTCGCCAGGAAAGTCAGACCGAGCTGGGAATCGCGGATATTGGCCCTTTCCCGCTATCTCCCGGAGCGGACGACGAAGGACGGACGCGCATCTCAGCACTGCGGTTTGGACAAGATTGGGTGCAACGCAGTAGTCTACATGTACTAGCTGGGCGATCGCAGTTCAACGTTGGGGTTGATCTATTCGACCCAACAATTAACGAAAATGCCCCTGACAGCCGCTTCTTCAGTTGGCGGGGGCAAGGACAATGGGTGCGGTTATTGGGGCGCGATACTCTTCTATTTGTGCGGGGAGATGTGCAGTTGACTGGGGATAGCCTCCCTTCCTTTGAGCAGATTGGCCTGGGCGGACAGGCAACGGTGCGGGGCTACCGTCAAAACGAGTTGCTGACCGACAATGGCGCGTTGATTTCTGCCGAAGTCCGCATCCCCGTTTTGCGCGTCCCCGCAGTGGATGGCATCTTGCAGGTCGCTCCCTTTGTCGAGGGCGGAGTCGGGTGGAACAACGACACCCCGGACCCCGACCCCAACTCTCTGGTTGGTCTGGGGCTAGGCTTGCTTTGGCGCATGGGTGAGAACTTTACCGCACGATTCGATTGGGGCATTCCGCTGGTGGACACTGACACAGGGGGAAATTCATGGCAAGAAGATGGTTTCTACTTCTCAATTCGCTACAGTCCCTTCTAAAGCGCTGGGGGCACTACCTATTGCTGGTCGGGCTGGTGGCCGGAGCCTGTATCTGGGCAATTCCCGGTAGCGCGGGGATACAGCCGGCAGAAACGACACACAATACGCCGATGGCAGCGTCTCCGGTTGCTTCAGAATCCCCGTCATCACAGCAACCCACCCTTGACCCTGCGCCCCAAACCCTGGCACAAGCTGGCGACCCACTAACCCAAGGGCGTGAGCTGTATGCCGCAGGCCGCTATGCAGAAGCAGCGCAGGTGTTAGCCGCCGCCGTGCAGGGGGCAGCGAATCCTCGCCAGGAAGCGATCGCCCTGCGCAACCTATCTCTCGTCTACCAATATCTAGGGCAATGGGACAATGCCGAAACGGCCATCACCCGCAGCCTAGAACTATTGCAGGACGAGGCAAACACCGAGCCACAAATCCTAGCGCAAGCCTTAGATGTAAGGGGACGGCTGCAATTCTACCGGGGGGATGCTGCTGCCGCGTTGGATACGTGGGAAGACTCAGCGGCTCTGTATGACGAGGTGGGGGATGACGCCAACGCCACCCAAGCGCGGCTGAACCAGGCCGAAGCGCTGCAATCCATGGGGTTCTATCGACGGGCGATCGAGCTACTCAGCGAGATGCAAGAAGACGCGACCGAACAGCCCGACTCGGCAGAGCAGGTGGAACGGTTGCGGCGTTTGGGCAATGCCCTGCGGGTAGCCGGAGACCTGGAGCGATCGCGCCAAACCCTGATGGCAAGTCTGGAGATGGCCGAGCGGTTGCAACGTACCGAAGCCCTGGCTCGCATCTACGACAGCCTGGGTAGCACCGCCTATGCCGGAGGCGACTTTGAAGCCGCACTCACCCAATACGACATCGCCCTGAGACAGCCTGCCGACGACTCATTGCAAGTCCAGATTGGGCTAAACCGTTTGCGGACGCTGATCGCCCTGGAGCGCCCCGCCGTTGCCCTGGAACAAGCCCCGCCACTGCAACAGCAAATCGACGCCCTGCCCCTCAGTCGCCTTAGCATTGATGCCCGCATCAACCTGGGAGATAGCTTGCTGCAACTCGCGCAGCTCAACCAGGCTGGAGCGGTCAACCAGGCGGCTCCTCTGCTGGCCACAGCCGTACAACAGGCTCGCGAGCTAGGCGATCGCCGCACCGAGTCCTACGCCCTAGGAACCCTGGCCAAAGCCTACGAACAGGCGGGGCAGTGGGAAGATGCCAAACCCCTTACCGATGAAGCGCTACAGTTGGTGCAATCTACTGATGTACCTGAGCTGCGCTACCTCTGGGAGTGGCAACTGGGGCGCATTTTGAAAGAGCAGAACGATCGGGCTGGGGCGATCGCTGCCTACACCAGTGCGATCGAAACCCTAGAAGCGGTGCGCCGAGACCTTGCCGCCATCAACCCCGAAGCGCAGTTTTCGTTTCGAGAAAGTGTTGAACCCATTCACCGGGAATTGGTTTCACTGCTGCTATCACCGGATGTAGAACCGACAGATGAAGAACTGGAGCAAGCGCGTTTTACCATTGAGTCGCTGCAATTAGCCGAGCTCGACAACTTCTTCCGGGAAGCTTGTCTCAATGCCCGCTCGGTGCAAATCGACGCGATCGACCAAGAAGCCGCGGTGATCTACCCCATTATCCTCTCCGATCGCCTGGAAGTGATTTTGTCGATTCCCGAAGAACCACTCCAGCGTTACTCGGCGGCGGCTACCGCTGATACCGTGACCGAGGTTAGCAACGAACTCTTGCGGACTGTCCGCAACATTCGTACCCCCATCCCAACGGTGCAACAACCGGCGAAGCAACTGTACGACTGGCTGGTGGCTCCGGCACGGGCCTCACTGGATGCCAGTGGCCTCAAAACCCTGGTATTTGTGCCCGATGGCGTGTTACGGAACTTGCCCCTGGCAACGCTGTATGACGGGCAGGAATACCTGATTCAAAACTATGGCGTGGCGATCGCCCCCACCCTGCAATTACTGGAAGCCGGAAAGCTGGACGCCGATTCTCTGAGTGCATTGATGGGCGGCTTAAGTGAAGGGGTTCAGGGCTTTTTCCCGCTGCCTTGGGTAGAAGAAGAACTCACACAGTTGCAAGATATTGTGTCGGCTCAGGTCATCCTCAATGACAACTTCACCACCGAAGAAATTTCTGAGCGCATTCGCGAAGCCTCTTTCCCCATCGTGCATCTCGCCACCCACGGTGAGTTCAGCTCCACCGTCGAAGACACGTTCATCCTCACCTTCAACGATCGCCTCGATATCAACGAGCTGCGCGAACTGCTCCAAACAGCCGCGTTAGACCGTCCCCGCCCCATTGAGCTGCTAGTGCTGAGTGCCTGTCGTACGGCGACCGGGGATGATCGGGCGGCCCTGGGGCTGGCTGGGGTCGCGGTGCGATCGGGAGCCCGTAGCACCATTGCCTCCCTCTGGTATGTCAGAGACCAAGCCACCTCCCGGCTAATGATCGCCCTCTATGCCAACCTTGCCAGCGCCGGAACAACCAAGGCCGAAGCGCTGCGGCAAGCTCAAATCGCTATGGTCAATGGGGATTTGGAGTTTGTGGTACGCGGTGCGGATCGCAGCCCCATTCGCACCATCGACCTCAGAGACAATCCCGATCAGGCCAACCTCAACCTGTCTCATCCCTATTTTTGGAGCGCCTTCGTCCTGGTTGGCAACTGGCAGTAACGGGGATGAACCCTCAGCCCACAGGTCGCGGTAGAGGAGCAAGCCCCGTCAGATCATTCAGCACAGCGATTACGTTCATTGTTCATGTTGGCCCCCCTTTATTCCGTTGAGAAATGATTTCGTCACATCCGGAGTTTTGAACATGCTGAGCCGCTATCTTTCGCCCACGATTGCCCTGCTTATTCTGGCAAGTATCGACTGGATGTTACCCGCCACGGCCCAACTGCCCCTCGAAGCCGACAATACCCTGGGCGATGAATCGTCTGTCGTCGTTCCCAATGGAGGCGACAATTTCGAAATCGATGGCGGTGCCGCCCGTGGGGGCAACCTGTTCCACAGTTTTGAGGAATTCAACATCAACGAAGGGGGCAGCGTTTACTTTCGCAACCCCGCTGTCATCGACAACATCCTCAGTCGAGTGACGGGAGAAAATGCCTCCAATATCCTGGGCACATTGGGTGTGTTGGGCGATGCCAACTTATTTTTGCTCAACCCGAATGGCATTATTTTTGGCCCCAATGCGCAGCTTGATATTTCCGGCTCCTTTTATGCCAGCACGGGCGATCGCTTTTCCTGGGCCGATGGCAGCGAGTTCCGCGCCACCAACCCCAACGCCCCACCCCTGCTCAGCATCAATGTGCCCCTTGGCGTGCAGTATGGCACCCCGGCGGGCGACATCACCAACGAAGGGGTTCTCTTTGCCGAAGATGGCTTGGGTCTCCATGCCCGTTCGCTCGATCTTCAGGGACAACTGTGGTCTGGGGGACCGCTGACCTTATTGGCTGAAGACACCCTGCGGATTCGCGACAGCATCGACACCCCCTTCATCGCCGTTGCTCAAGGTCGCATGGCGCTCCAGGGTAATGAAACGGTGGATATTTTTGCCCTCAGCCACCCGGATAGTGGCTTCTGGTCAGGGGGCAACATGGTGCTGCGATCGGCGAATCCGGTCGGGGGCGATGCCCAGTATTCCAGCGGCGGAAACTTTCGCATTGAGCAGCTCGACCAATCCCTCGGCACCCTTTTCAGCCCCTATGACCCGGTGATTCGCTCCCTGGGCGATGTACGTTTCGACGCCTACCAGGGCACGTCGTTGCATATTCTGGCAGCAGGCGATGTCGTTGTTTCTAACTATGTGCAGATTTTGGGAGCGGCAGATCCCCTCAGCGAAGAAGCGCTGGTAGAGCCAGGATTGCGCTTATCTAACGGCGATCCATTTCCGATCGATGGCTTTCTGGAACCCACCCTCGATATAAGAGCGGGCGTTGACCCCGATGTGATTGGGGTAAATCAACTCCCGGCAACGGGCGACTTTTTTGGCACCCTCGACCTCACACCACCCCCCGTCGATAGCGCCAACATTGAGGTGGGCACGATTCTCATGGGATTTGTGGCCTCCGAAGAACTCCCCCCCGATTTTTTGCAAGGGCGCATCCTGCTGACCAACCAATATGCCCCCGACCCAACAAACACCTTACCCGGCGACATCCGTATTTTCGATACTCAGGTGGATTTGCCCGATAACCCCGATTTGAATGGCGTGGCGATTCGGGCTGAATCCCAACAGGGTGGGGGACTGGTGGCGATCGATTCACGCGGCGATATCGACCTCGATGGGCGCATTAATGCCAATGCCGTCGTCAATGATGCTGGCATCTTCGATGCCGATGGAGGGGATGTCACACTCCTGGCCAATGGTGACATCACGATTCGACCAAATCCAGAAACAGGATTGCCCAACAATATCAATTCCTCCGGACGCTTGGGGGGCACGATTACCCTCCTCAGCCGTGGAGGTGACATCCTCCTAGAAGGGCCAACGCTACGGGCGATCGATCAATTTATCCCAGCTGGGCTGTCGAGTGAAAGCTTTGGGCAAACGGTGGGGGGCATCGGGGGCGATATCAACGTGACGGCGGAAACGGGAAACATTCGCATTTTGAATGATGCGAATGTTTCAACCCAAATTTCGGGCAGTGGTGAGCGGGGTGGGGCGATCGCCCTCAACGCCCCCCTTGGAGACATTCGCCTCCAAGACAATGCCTTTGTTGGTAGCAGCACCTTTGGCGAGGCCAACGCTGGAAACATTTCCGTCACCACAGGCAGCAATGGGCGGGTGGTACTGAGCAACAATAGCCAGATCCGTGGCTTGGTCGAGCCCAATGGAGTAGGGCGCTCAGCCGATGTCACTATTACAACAGGCACCCTGCGGGTTGAGTCTTCGCAAATCAGCACGGGGTTATTGCGAGAAATCACTGAGGATCTTGTCGATCCAACAACCGGGGAGATTCTGGTCTCGGCTGGCCTCGGTGGGCGAGGCGAATCGGGCGATATAGAGGTGACGGCAACCAATGCTGTCATTCTGCAAGGAATTACGACCCAAGGGTTTTCCAGCGGATTGTTCTCAAACTCGGGGCGAGGGGCCGTCGGCCCCGCTGGGGATGTTCAGGTAGTGGCTGGCAACCGAGTCTCTATTGCCGATGGAGCAGCCATTTCTACTCTGTCCGACAATCCCAGCCCTGGGGGAAACGTTACGGTCATTACCGACATTTTTGAAGTAGTGCGGGGCGGACGGATTGTTTCTACCAGCCGCGAAGGCGGGGCAGCGGGGACAGTCCTCGTATCAGCGGGCAACCGCATTGAAATTTCGGGGGAAGATCCAAACTATCAAGAACGCCGCGATCGCATTGACGACTACCTTACCAATGACCCGCTTGGTCAAACGGATGAGTTGGAGGATGTGCTGGGGTTGCGGGACGACGAACTCAGCAACCTGGAAGCCAGTGGCATCTTCGTCAATGCGTCAGAAGCGGCCACCTCTGGCAACCTGATCCTCCTTGGCGGCTCAGTCGAGGTATCCGATGGAGCGGAAGTTCTTAGCATTAGCAACAACGCCAATACCGATAGCTTCAGCAACCTCGCCATTTCTGCTACCGATGGTTCCCTGGTCATCGACGGGATAACGCGGGTCAGCAGTAGCAACTTTGGCACGGGTTTTGCTGGAGACATTACGCTCAATGCGACAGAGCGGGTGCGCATCGACAACGGTGCGGGGATCTTTAGCCAGGGCCAGCTCGGTCGCATCTTGATTGGTGCCAATGGTCAAGGCACGGCAACCCCACCTCGGCGGGTCTTGATTGGCGATCGCGCCAGCATCGTCACCACCAATCTGAATGAAACGCCCGCAGGGGCTATTCTCATTACCGCCTCTGAACAGGTATCGGTCATTGGCGATCCTGACTCCGAGCGAGCCCTTACCAGCATCGAGAGCAACGGCAACTTTGGGCGCATTGCCATCGGACAACCGGTGGAAAGCCCTCCGACCAGCTTTTCGGAATTGACCTCTGTTTCTCCTAATCGAGTCCGGATTGAGAATGCCTTGATCAGTACCGACAACGACGCTGACCCCACTGCCGATGACAATGAAATTTTTGGCAATGCCGGGAATATCAGCGTTCAAGCCAATGAAAATCTTCGCATCCTCGACTCCGAAGTCACCAGTGAAACCTTTGGGGATGGCAATGCGGGCAACATTAGCATTGGGGCGGGCGATCGCCTCCGCATCAGCGAAGGTAGCATCATCCAGAGCAGAACCCGAGAAGGAACCGCAGGCGATGCCGGTTTTATTACCCTGGCTGCCATCGACACCATCAACCTGACCAACGCTTCAGAGTTGAGCACCGCCACATCAGGGACTGGAAACGCAGGCAATATTACCTTGTTAGCTGGGCGAAATGTGATTCTCTCTGAAGATGCCTTGCTGTTCAGTAATGTCAATGAAAATGCCGGGAGCGCGGGGAACCCCGTCCAAGGCGGCAATATCCTCATTGGCGGACAGCGTCTCTCGATGTCGGGCGGGGCGCAGATTCAGGTGCAGGTTAACGAAGGGGCGGTCGGTAACGGAGGTACTGTCTTTATCGCTAGCGATCGCCTGGTGATGCGCGGAGAAAACGACGACGATACGGGAACGGCCATTTTCAGCAGCGTCGAAGCGGGGGCAGAAGGCCAGGGTGGAACCATCATTGTTGGCCGACTCATCACCCGAGACGGTATCACCACTGGGTTTCGCCCCATCGATCAAGTAGCCTTATCTAATGGCGCACAATTTCTAGCCCAGACAGAAGGCATCAACGGTTCCAATGCAGGTGCGGTCTTTGTGATTGCTCGCGATATTTCGCTGGATGGCTTTGCCCGCGTCACCCTGGACGATGGTAGCGTTGTCACCCGCTCCACATCTGCCTTTGCCCGTGTGGGTTCCGAGGCAGAAGGCAACGGTGGAGTCGTACTGCTGGGAGGCGGGTTGCGGTTTAATGCAGCGAGTGACTTGGAAACCATTCTCCCGGCGGAAACGATTTCCTTGACCAATGGTGCGCAAATTTTGGCAGAAACCCTGGGCAACGGCGATGCCGGACAGGCACTGATATCAGCCGATCGCATCCTCCTGAGTGGTAGCGGCGGTGGTATCCAAACGGCCATTCTCACCCGTGTAGAGCCAGATGCCCGTGGTACTGCCGGGGAGGTACTGCTGAGTGGACGCTTGGAGTTCGCCGATAACCAGGGCAACTTCTCTGTCCTCAGTCCAGCAGATAGCATCACGTTGCTCGATGGCGCACAAGTTCGCTCTGAAACAGCAGGGACAAATATCGATTCCAATGCCGGGGATGTGCGGCTTGTTGGCGACAGAATTCTGATTGGGGGCACCGGCAACAACGAACCCAGCGGCGTCATTGCCCGCGTTGAACCCGGAGCCAGAGGCACGGGTGGCAGCATCTTGGTGATAGGGCGCACCTCGGTCGCCGAAGACGGTAGCGTCCGCGTTGGCGCTGCCGAGTCCATTATTTTACGAGGCGGAGCCCAGCTCCAGGCTCAGACCGCCGGGCGTTTGCCGTCATCCTCTGCCGGGAATGTTTTGTTGGTGGGCGATCGCATTACATTCCGAGGCTTGGGGCGTGGTCGCAATGCCGCAGGCGATCGCACCATTCTCCCGAGCGGTGTCATTACCCGCGTTGAACCCGGCTCCCAGGGCACCGGAGGCGACATTGGCGTCATCGGACAGGGCTTGTTGAATAGCCGCACCAATCGCACCACGGTTCAACCTGCGCAGCGGGTTTCTCTCCTCGATGGCGCACAGCTCCAAGCCCAAACCGACGGCACCACCCGCCGCGCCGATGCAGGTGATGTCTTCGTGGTCGCCAACAATGTTGAGGTCGATGGCATCACCAACAACATTCCCAGCGGCATCTCGACCAGTGTCGGAGACGGCGCGCGGGGCGATGGGGGTGCAATTTTTATTGGTGGTCGCCTCATCACCGATGGGGATCTGGGGTTTGAGGATGACACGGGCTTCACCCAAGCAAACGCTGCCCAATCCCTTTCCATCGGCAACGGCGCTCAACTGCTCACCCAAACCGCTGGCCGGGGCAATGCAGGTAACGTCTACATCTTCAGCGAAACGGTGGATCTGGATGGGTTTGTGGACGGCCTCCCCAGCGCCATTTTTAGCGGTGTCGATCAGGGAACCGGACGCGGCGGCAACATTTTTATGACGGGCACCGGAGAGTTTCTCGCCCCTGATGTCACAGCAGGAGCAAATCGAGCCAGCCGAGCGATCGCCTCCGAGCAAAATGCGCAAAACCCAGTGGCACGAAATCAGATAGTCTTCAACGACGACGACAGCATTAGTGTGAACGGAGGATTTGTGTCGCGATCGCCCATCGAGGAGTTCCGCATTGCCGATGGGGCGATCGTCAGCGTCAGTAGCTTTGGCCTGGATAGTATTGGTCAGGATGGGGCGGTCGATCCTGATAGCGTCGCCGGAAACATCTTCATCCATGCCCAAACCCTTGACATGGACAACAACCGCATCAACCTGGGGTTGGAAAACGAACGGGGAATTTTTGCGGAAACTGGGATTGGGAATAGCGGCAATATTGATTTGGCGATCGAAGACCTCCTGCTCCTGCGAGGCTCCACCCGCATCTCCACCTCTGCTGGAACCCTGGCTCAACCCGGCGATGGCGGCTCCATTTCCATCACCACCGACGATGAGGGCTTTGTCATTGCCGAACCCTTTGGCAACAACGACATCACCTCCAACTCCTTCTTTGGTGCAGGGGGAGAAGTCGAAATCACCGCCGAACAAATTCTGGGTCTGTTCTTCCGCAGCAGCGATGACCTGCGCGAACTGCTGGATACCGACGACCCCGCCGAACTCGACACCGAGCGACTGCCCTCTAGTGATGTCACAGCGCTTTCGCAATCCGACTCGTCTTTGGATGGCGAAGTTATCTTCAACGTCATCGGCACCGATCCAACCCAAGGATTAGTCGAACTGCCAGCGGAGGTCGTGGATGCCGCCGACCAGATTGGGCAGGTCTGTCCTACAGGCCCCGGTGCGGCAGAACAGTTAGGGCGCTTTGTGGTGACGGGACGCGGTGGCATTTCTCCCAGCCCCCTCGAAGTGCTAGACGACCCCGACATCACGGTGGACTGGCTGGAAGACGGCACACCTACTATTGAGGAGACAAACGAACCGATTCCCCAAAGCCAAAGCCAACCCCCCGCGCTGGTAGAAGCCGACGGCTGGACCCGCAGCGAGGAGGGTCAGATACAGTTGGTGGCCACCCAGGCTACCTCAGAACCAGGCATCGGGGGTGAGCTCCACCCTTGTCCCTAATTCCCGTTTCACGGAACCTTTTCTCTTGAAGGGGTACAGAATCCAAGGATGATTGTTCTCAAGAAGGGGCATATTGCGCCCCTTCTTGAGAACAATCATCCCTCCAATCAGCCACATATAGCGCTATGCGCGTTAGTTAAGTACGGTTGTGTGGGGCGCGCCGCGCCCCACACAACCGTTGCTGTGCTTAATGCGGTTGCACACCGCTATATCATTTTTTCCGGGTACTGATTTTTTTTGGTATTTATGATGCTTTTAGGTGTCCTGTAGATGAATGCCCTCAAAGGAGTGGATTGAGGAATTGCTGAAGAGCGAATCTCATCCTCTTGGCTAAACCCTAACCTTGGTCGCGATCGCCCCACCGCTTCAATCCTGCCCTTGATTCCCAAGTCGGAGTTAAGGCTTGGGCTTGTATCTCCAGGGTTTGAAATCGCCGTTCCCTGGATAGTTGATAGCCGATCAACCTTACAAATTGACCGTGCTGGTCGCCATTGTTTTACAGGGAGCTCATGCCTAAGTCCTATGTACAACCCATTCCCCCTTGTCCTTGCAGCTTCTAGCCTGTTGGGGATGCTGATGACACTGCCTGCAACGGCACAACTTCCCCTCGAAGCCGATGACACCTTAGGTGACGAATCTTCTCTGGTTGTTCCACTCGGTCCGGGGTCTGGCTTTTTTCTCATTGAAGGCGGAGCAGCGAGGGGAGGCAACCTGTTCCATAGCTTCGGGGAGTTCAATGTTAATGAAAACGGTGGGGTGATTTTCGTTGACCCCGCTGCCATCGACAATGTGATTGCTCGCGTTACGGGCGAAAACCCCTCCAACATCCTAGGAACGCTAGGGATGTTCAGTGACGCCAATCTATTTCTGCTCAACCCCAATGGCATCTTCTTCGGCGACAATGCCCAGCTCTTGATGGAAGGTTCATTTCTTGCCTCCACTGCAGATAGCTTGATCTTCCCCAATGACCCGGACTTCAGCGCCGCAAATCCTGATCCAAACGCATTGCTTTCGATCAATGTCCCCATTGGCTTGCAGTTTGGCGATCGCCCCGCGCCCATCACCAATGAAGCCATTTTGAATGTGTCCGCAGAGCGCAGTCTTGTCCTGGCGGGAGGGCCTGTAACCCTCGACAATGGCAACCTATCCCCGTTTGTGCCGAATGACACCGAAACCCCATCAGGACGGGTTGAAGTGGCCGCCATTGGTTCAGCCGGACGAGTCGATTTATCAGTTGACGGCAGTGAGCTAGCACTCCGTCTGCCAGAGACATTGCAACGAGCCAATATCATCCTGCAAAACAACTCGTTTATCGGAGCCCTCGGCAGTGGGGGTGGGGCGATCGCCCTCTACGGCGATAACGTGAGCATCTTAGATGGCAGCACGCTGAGCCTTGGCATTGGGCAAGCCTTGGGCGGTGCAAACAATCGACTCGGAGCCATTCGAGTGAATGCAACCGGGCAGGTGGTTTTGGATGGAGGAAGCATGATTCAGAATGGCATTTTTACGGGGGGAACGGGGATTGGCGGCACTATCCGTATCAATGCCGCCGAGCTAGATGTACGGGAAGGGTCAAGCATTCTCACCTTCAGTGATGGCAGCGGCGATGCCGGAGATATCCGTCTTCGGGTCAGCGATCGCCTCCTCCTGACCGGAACCGGTGCAACGGAAACCGAAGCCAGCCAAATTGCAAGCAGTATCTTTTCCAATGGAGTGGGGTCAAGCGGCACCATCGATATCGCAACAGCAGAACTACAAATCCAAAACGGCGCAGGTCTGGAGACAAACGTTCAAAGAACCGGAAATGCAGGCAATATTCGCATCCGGGCGCGCGATCACGTTCGGATATCGGGGGTCAGTGAGACAGGGGTGAGTGCTAGCTCGATCTTTAGCTTCTCTCAATTGGATGGCACAGGGGCAAGTGGAAACATTACCATTACGACTCAAGACCTGGAGGTGCTCGATGGCGCAGCGATCGCCACGGAGACCAGTGGCATAGGAGATACGGGCAACATTACCCTACGAGCCAGCGGTCGCGTGTGGGTATCCGGCGTCAACGACAACAATGAAACCTTGTTTAGTTTTGTTAGGACAGGAATTGCGCCGGGTAGTACCGCTCAAGGGGGAGATATTACGATCGAGACCGCCGTGCTAGAAGTACAGGATGGTGCACGACTCAACACCACTATCTTTGGCACTGGGGATGGTGGCGATATCACGCTGCGGGCAAGTGAGCGTATTCGTTTGTCTGACAGCAGCTCCGATGGGCAGACCCCCGTCTCTGTATTTAGCGGTGTTGGGTCTCAGGGCGAGGGCGAGGGCGGCACAATTCGCATTCGTACTCCTGTTCTAGAGGTTCTGGATGGCACAGTGATCAATGCTGCGACGTTTGGAACAGGTGATGCCGGAGATATCCAAATTCGAGCGAGCGATCGCCTCCTCCTGGCAGGCACTACAGTAGATGGACTTGGGAGTTCTATCACAAGCCAGGTCGAGCCTGATGCCGAAGGTGATGGGGGAATCGTTGATATCCGCACAGGGACGCTGGAAATCAGAGACAGCAGTTCCATTGGCGCAAATACAGCGGGGCGGGGTGATGGAGGAACCATTGATATTCGCACCCGAACACTAGAGTTCATAGATGTAGGGTTCATTAGCGCAAATACAGCGGGGCGGGGCGATGCGGGAGATATTATCATCCGAGCCAGAGACCGTATTCTGGTCTCTGGCACAATCGCAAATGAGGCTATTGTTAGTCGTATTTCCAGCAATGTGAACTCAACAGGCGTTGGTGCAGGGGGCAACATCCAGATTCGAACAAGGGTACTAGAAGCCAGCGATGGGGCGCAGATTGCGGCTGCCACCTTTGGGCGAGGGGATGCCGGGGATGTTGAGATTCATGCTCGCGATCGCATCCGACTGAGTGGTGCTACCCCAGATGGCCGATTTTTGACAAGCGTTGTTACGAGCGTCGAACCTGGAGCCAGGGGCAATGGGGGCGACATCAACATCACGACCTCCGTTCTAGAGATGCAGGATGGGGCACAAATCAATGCAGCCACCCTCAGTGAAGGCAATTCTGGAAATGTCGTGATTCGGGCGCGCGATCGCGCAACATTTTTCAACACCAGGACCGACGACTCGATTTTCACCGTGGTGGCCAGTTCAGTAGAACCAACAGCAACCGGGAGAGGCGGGAATCTACGCATCAGAACGCCGTTGCTAGAGGTTTCAGATGGTGCCGCCCTCAGCGCCTCGACCAGGGGTTCGGGAGATGCTGGCAACATCTTCATCCGAACAGACCGCGCCATTTTCTCAAATGGCGGTCGTGCCCAAAGCGCTGTGGGTGACATCGCCGACGACACGATTGTTTCTCCCAATGATGATGTGACCCAGAGCCTTGTGAACGAAGATGCAGTAGGCGATGGGGGGGATATCGACATCACAACGGGGGAGTTGCAGTTACTTGACGGTGGGCGACTGATCGCGAGCACAGCGGGGGAAGGCGATGCCGGGGAAGTGCGCGTTCGGGCACGCGATCGCCTTGTTATTTCTGGTAATCAACCAGGAAGATCCAGTGCGTCCAGTGGCATTCTGACTCGGGTAGATGCCGGGGCGATCGGGGATGGCGGCGCGATCAACATCGATTCTCCCCAAGTAAATTTAGAAGGTGGGATCTTATCGGCTCGCAGTGAAGGCGACGGCATAGGCGGCAATATCCTGATCAGCGCCGATACGCTGCAATTAGATGATGCGGCGAGTATCGACACCGAAACCCTCAGCACCGATGGGGGTAACATCGCTCTCACCATCGATGACCTGCTCTTGCTGCGAGAGAATAGCCTCATCTCTACCGAGGCGGGAACTGCTCAGAGTGGGGGCGATGGGGGCGACATCACCGTCAACAACTCTGATGGATTCATCGTTGCTGTTCCTGAAGAAAATAGCGACATCGTGGCCAATGCCTTCGAGGGGCGCGGCGGCAACATTCGTATCACCACTCAGGGGATTTTCGGGCTAGAGTTCCGCGATGAGCGGACGCCCTTGAGCGATATCACCGCTAGCTCCGAAATCGGCGTCGATGGCGACGTAGAAATCATCACTCCCAACCTTGACCCTACCCAGGGCTTAGTTGAACTGCCTGCCGAGGTGGTCGACGCTGCCGACCAGATTGGGCAGGTCTGCCCCACAGGTCCCGGTTCAGCAGCACAGTTGGGTCGCTTCGTGGTAACCGGACGCGGTGGCATTTCTCCCAGTCCCCTCAACGTACTGGATGATCCCGACATCACCGTAGACTGGTTAGAAGACCGCGAAATCATCCCTACAGAAGAATTAACCCCTACAGAAAACGAGACATCACCCATACCCCAGAGCCAGCAAGACTCGGCACCACTGGTCGAAGCCAATGGCTGGTTACGGAGTGAAGACGGTCTGGTACAGTTGGTTGCAGCCGTTTCTGATACGGATGAGGCGATCGCCCCAACACTCCAGCACTGCCCTTAATTTCGCGACTAAAGGCTAAAGCTTGGGCTCAAATCGCCAGCATTAGAAACCGCTGTTCCCTGAATCGTTGATGGCCAACCGAACGGATAAAGCAACCCTGCTGGTCGCAGGTGTTGCAGGTCGTATCTATCTGACAGGGAGCCTATGTCTACATCCCATGGCAACTTCTTCCCCTTTACCCTCGCAGCTTCTAGTCTGCTGGGGCTGATGATGGCACTGCCTGCAACGGCACAACTTCCCCTCGAAGCCGATGACACTCTGGGTGGCGAATTGTCTTTGGTTGTCCCCATCGGAGGTTTTCCCGGCTTTTTTGTGATCGAAGGCGGCGCAGCGAGGGGTGGCAACCTGTTCCACAGCTTCGAAGAGTTCAACGTCAATGAAAACGGTGGGGTTGTCTTCGCGGATCCGGCGGCGATCGACAACGTGATTGCCCGCGTCACAGGTGACAATCCTTCCAACATCCTAGGGGCATTGGGGATGTTCAATGATGCCAATCTGTTTCTGCTCAACCCCAATGGCATCTTTTTCGGCGAAAACGCGCAACTCGTGATGGAGGGTTCATTTCTTGCCTCCACTGCCGACAGCTTGATTTTTCCCGATGACCTGGACTTCAGCGCCGCAAATCCTGATTCAAACGCATTGCTTTCAATT
Organism: Vacuolonema iberomarrocanum LEGE 07170; assembly: GCA_015207365.1. GTDB lineage: Bacteria > Cyanobacteriota > Cyanobacteriia > Elainellales > Elainellaceae > Vacuolonema > Vacuolonema iberomarrocanum. Next base: position 20,119 of record JADEXA010000018.1, on the reverse strand, counting down.
AACGTCCCCATCGGTTTGCAGTTTGGCAACCAACCCGCCCCCATCACCAATGAAGCCTTTTTGAATCTGGCTGCCGATCGGAGTCTGGTATTGGCCGGAGGCCCTGTGACCCTAGACAATGGCAGCCTATCTCCATCTATCCCCAATGACACCGAAACCTTATCAGGTCGCGTTGAAGTGGCCGCCATTGGCGCAGCCGGACGAGTCGATTTAGCAGTTGATGGCAGTGATCTGGCACTCCGCCTACCCGAAACCTTGCCCCGCGCCGACATCATTCTGCAAAACAACTCGTTTATCGGAGCCATTGGCAATGGGGGTGGGGCGATCGCCCTCTACGGAGACAACGTGAGCTTACGTGATGCCAGCCAACTGAGCCTCGGAATTGGACGAGACTTGGGCGGCGCAAACAATCAACTCGGAAGGCTTCGGGTGAATGCAACCGGACAGGTATTTTTATCTGGAGGAAGCATCATTCAGAGTGGCATTTTTGCAGGGGGAACGGGAATCGGCGGCCCTATCCGCATCCAGGCAACCGAACTAGAGGTACGGGAAGGGTCAGGCGTTATCACATTCAGCAATGGCAGCGGTAATGCTGGAGATATCGACATTCAGGCGAGCGATCGCCTCCTCCTCAACGGAACCAACGCGATGGGAAACCAACGCAGTCGCATCACAAGTATCATCCTTACCGAAGGAACCGGAACAAGCGGCACAATCGACATTGAGACAGCAGTACTACGAATCGAGGGCGGAGCAGCTTTGAGCACCGAGCTTCTAGGGACTGGAGAGGCGGGTGCGATTTCCATTCGGGCGCGCGATCGCGTTCGGGTCTCGGGCTTCAATGAAGAGGGCAATCTAGCCAGTTCAATTGAGAGCTTTACAGCAACCAATAGCGTTGGCTCTGGCGGCAACATCGACATCCAAACAACAGTACTGGAGGTGCAGAATGGGGCACGAATCAGCACCACAATAAATGGCAGGGGAGATGGTGGAAATCTTCGACTTTGGGCTAATAAACGCATTCGCTTCTCAAATTCTCGGCTGGATGGGATTGATCCAAGCAATGCCTCGACAGCTGTGGGCAGATTTGGCAATGGCAACGCTGGCAGACTTGAAATCCGCACCCCTGTGCTTGAGCTTCTGGATGGCAGCTTTGTTTTTACTAGTACTTTCGGCAGGGGTAGCGCAGGACGAATCGTCATTCGAGCCAGCGATCGCATCCGTTTGGCTGGCAATGCTCAAAGCAGCGGAACAGGAAGTCTCATCTTTAGTACAGTAGGCAGAACAGCAATCGGAAATGGAAACAACATTGAAATCACTACGCCGATACTGGAGGTGCAAGACGGGGGGCGTATCTCAGCAGATACCTCTGGCAGAGGGGATGCCGGAAACGTGATCATTCGAGCCAGCGATCGCATCCGTTTGGCTGGCAATGACCAAAGCAGCGGAATGGGAAGTTTCATCTCTAGTGCAGTAGGTAGGACAGCAGTCGGAAATGGAAACAACATTGAAATTACTACGCCGATACTGGAGGTGCAGGACGGAGCGCAGATTAGCGCTAGCACGTTTGGCCAGGGTAATGCCGGAAATGTCATCATCCGTGCCCGCGCTCGCGCTCGCTTCACAGGTCGTTCGACCAATGGCAATGCTCCAAGTGGCACATCTAGTAATGTGCGGTCTACGGCCAACGGTAACGGCGGCAATGTAAGAATCACGACCTCACGCCTGGAGGTGAGGGATGGAGCACAAATCAGTGCCGGCAGTCTTGGCAGAGGAAACGCAGGAGATGTCGTGCTGCGTGCTCGCGATCGGATCACCCTTTCGGGAACGTCCTTTGAAGATCAACGATCTATCGCTGTATCCAGTTCAATTCAAGAATCAGGGGTAGGCCAAGGTGGAGATGTCATCATCACAACCCCTTTTCTAGACGTCTCTGGGAGAGCTATCGTAAGTGCCTCCACCGCAGGGAGAGGTTCTGCCGGAAATGTGTTCGTTAACGCTGACCGCACCCTTGTGCAAGGGATGAGCGACGTTCAAAGTGCGGTGGTGGAAGGAGCGCGTGGCGATGGCGGTAACGTGGAGATTCGCACTCGAATCTTACAATTGCGTAGGGGCGGTCAGATTAACACTAGTACTGGGGGAGAGGGCGATGCAGGGAATGTGATTGTGCGGGCAGGCGATCGCCTCGCCATTTCTAGCCCTCAATCTGAAAGACCTCAGAGTCCCAGTGGCATTTTCAGTCGGGTTAACGCAAGGGCAATTGGGAGTGGGGGCACCATCGACATCCAAGCTCCCCGGGTAGACATGGAAGGTGGATTTTTATCTGCTCTGAGCATAGGTGAAGGCATTGGCGGCAACATCTTTGTAACAGCCGATCGCCTGCAATTGGATGATCGGGCACAAATCGATACCCAGACCCTCAGTACCGATGGCGGCAACATTGCCCTCGCCATCGATGATCTGCTACTCCTGCGGAATAATAGCCTCATTTCCACCGAAGCCGGAAATGCTCAGAGTGGAGGCGATGGGGGCGATATCACGATCAACAACGCCGATGGGTTCATCGTGGCTGTTCCTGAGGAAAACAGCGACATCGTGGCCAATGCCTTCGAGGGGCGTGGCGGCAACATTCGCATCACCACCCAGGGCATTTTTGGGCTGGAGTTCCGGGAAGAACGCACCCCCCTCAGCGACATCACCGCCAGCTCCGAAATCGGGGTGGATGGTGACGTGGAAATCATCACGCCCAACCTTGATCCGACCCAGGGCTTAGTTGCACTACCCACCGACGTAGTCGATGCTGCCGACCAGATTGGGCAAGTGTGTCCCACAGGCTCCGGCGCGGCAGACCAGTTGGGACGCTTTGTGGTAACGGGGCGTGGGGGTATCGCTTCTAGCCCTGTCGAGATCCTTGATGAGGCCAACATTGAGTTGGACTGGCTGGACGACGACACTCCCCAGGGCGAGCCCAGGGAGTCTGTTCCCCAAAGCCAGAGTCAACCATCATCACTCGTAGAAGCCGATGGCTGGGCACGCAGCGCGGATGGATCACTCCATTTGGTGGCAACGGCTCCTGAGGCAGAGGGCGCGATCGCCCCATCCCTCCAACCCTGCCCATAAAAAGCGGTGGACGAGGCGTTATGCCAATTCGCGAAGAATCAACTACAGATCATTTTTTGAAAGCCCCGCAGTGCGGGGCTTTCAAAAAATGATCTGGTTTTGGTTTTCGTAGAATTGGTATCAGTTGTATGAGAAGTAGTCGTCTCTACCGAAGCTAGGTGTGGTTTCGAGCGATCGCGCTTCCGCCAAAGGCGGCACATTCATCGCCTGACGCAAACTATCGGTTGCAGCGGGATCAACCTCATACAATTTCCAACCGCCTTCATCATCAACCCGATATTGGGTCCCAAACCGCTGCGGGCGACCCAGGCTGACCAAAAAGCGGTCTTCCGTTGCAGCCGCCAACCAGCGCGCGCGCTTATATCCCTTCACGATGCTCACCAAACAAAAATCATGGGCAAGCAGATAGTCCTCAACCGAGTCATTGCTATGCTGCAAGATGAGCGCAGCATAGAAGTAATCAGCTCCGGTACGAATTTTTCCCTCTCGGTACAGTTGTTTTACCCGATTCAAGCGGGCAATATCCTTGGCGCTTACGGTTGAAAGATCAACGACCTGATCATCTGTAGGGCTGTGTTCACGCTGATCGGCTTGAAACAATTGCCACAGTTCTTCGTTATCTTGCATAGAACCTGGTTCTGCATGGGGCTACAAAGGTTTAACTAAAAGCAGTGGAGACTTCGGTGGGCGATGGCGATCGTCAAATCAATCACGAAATCCAGCGGAGCAACCATCGAAAATCCCAAACACCCCTAGTCCGTTGAGCATTATCCTCCAGCGAGGAGGAAATTTACAAGCCTTGTCGTAAAGATATACAAAGGCATCGTCTCCAATTATGAATAACCTAGAAATTTTGTGTAAAGCTTTGTGAGGCACCCAATCGGATGAGGATTGGAAAGTATCAAGTCTTGCCACTGGACTCAAATGTCTATATTTAAGCCTACATCGGTAAAATTTGGTACTTGTTCAACCCATGCCCCCAGAGGATACTCAGAGTTAGAAAGATAACTCATCGCTCATATTTGTTAGACAAATATCAGGTAACTATTTGATTGTTTGTTTGGCAAAGCATAACATGCTGGCAAATATCTGAAGGGGTATCTGTACGTCGGTTCGACTTCTGACACAGACTAGGAATACGGGAAACTAGACAAACCCAGCAGCACAGCTTGAGCAGCCCCATGGCAACGAGCAAACGCGACGAATAGCCGAGGTAAATGATAAGAGGCCATGCAGCGACAAACCTATTCAACCGGAACACCCTGGGAAGAGCGGGCCGGATATTCGCGAGCGGTGCGAATGGGGACATTCATTTTCGTGTCGGGAACCACCGCTGTCGATGCTAGCGGACAAATTCAGCACCCCGGCGATTTGCACGGTCAAGCCGTTTATATCTACAGAAAGATTGAGGGTGCGCTCCAGGAGTTGGGGGCAAGTTTAGCCGATGTGGTGCGAACGCGCGTTTACATCACAGACATGAGCCAGTGGGAACAGACCACGCGGGCACATCACGCGTTTTTTGCGGCGGTGCGTCCGGCCAACACGTTGGTCGAAGTCAGTGCCCTAGCAACTCCAGATATGCTTGTCGAAATTGAAGTCGATGCAATGGTTCAGGAGGCGACGACTTGAAAACGTACGATTGGATTGTGGTGGGTGCGGGGCTGGTTGGTTCAGCTTTTGGGTACGAACTAGCAAATGCAGGATTTTCGGTTCTGTTGCTCGATCGCTCTTTACAATCTCCCAATGCCACCCGTTATAGCTATGGCGGAGTTGCCTACTGGTCAGGGAATACACCGCTGCTGCGACAGCTTTGCGACGAGAGTCAAGCCATTTATCAGACGCTGACGGCGGAGCTAGACTATGACATTCAATATCGGGAGTTGGATCTGCTGTTAACGGTTGATGCCGATCGCGACCCGGCGGCGATCGCCCCCAACTACGAAGACTTTCTGATCCCCCCCACACAACTTGACCCCGCCGCCGCAGCGGACATAGAACCCCTGTTGAATCAGGGTGCGATCGCCGCTGCCTTCCACGCCAAACATGGCAACGTGGTACCCCGTGCTCTGGCACAGGGTTACCAGACCGCCATGCAGCGCCAGGGAGGTATCCTAGCCATTGCTACCGTCAATGGCTTTGAGCATTCTGGAAACAGTATCCAGGGCGTACAAACAGATCAGGGGACATTTCATGGCGCCAATGTGCTGATCTGTGTCGGCGGATTGAGCCGATCGCTCCTGCACCAGACAGGGATTTCAGCCAAGGTTTACTTCACCCAGGCCGAGCTCATTGAAACGCCCCCGATAGATGGGCTAAACCTCCAAAGCATTGTCATGCCCGCCGAACTTGACCGCATGGGGATGGAAGCCGAGGCCACCCAGCCAGACAAAGAGCCACTTTGGGACGAACCCGGACATGAAGTCGCACCCGCCGTTCTGGATGTGGGAGCCCTACAATACCGAGATGGCATTGTGCGCATGGGACAAACGAGTCGGGTGTTGACGAATCCGCAGGCTCCATTAGATGCTGCCGCCAGTGAGGCACAGATTCGTGCGGGGGTTGGCAAGGTACTACCCGCCTTACAGCATGTGCCAGGAACCTGGGCATCTTGCCTGGTTGCGTTTAGTGGCGATCGCCTCCCCCTCGTCGGTGCATTACCGAATCGCGATGGCTTGCACCTATGCACGGGATTCAATGGCCCTTTCTTGCTAGCCCCACCCCTAGCTCGGCATTTTGCCAAATTCCATCAAGGTGAACCGACGGATGTGCTTGCTCAATTGGCTCCCGATCGCTTTTCCCACACCTGATACCAAATCCGGTTAAATAGCCGTAGAACCCAGCTATCGTTTGTGCCCACTGCAAAGCAGTGGGCACAAACAATAGTTGGGTTCTTCAACCGGATTTGACATGAGACATCACGCATCAGCAAACACCGTTTCATCGTCTTGCCGCCAAGCCGGGTCAACAATACAGATAAAAATCAGCGGCTCCAAACCAGGATTATGGATAAACTGCCGAGCATTTGGCGGAATGTAGACGGCATCCCCCGGTTCTACCCGCTGCTTTTCGTCATCAATCGTCATGAGCCCAACGCCACTGAGGATGTAGTACACCTCCGAAGTGGTGAGGGCATGGGGTGTCGAGGTTTGTCCGGCTGGCACAGTGGCATGGGCAAGGCTGTAGCGTAGGGCGATCGCCTGTTTATCGGGATGCAACAACTCCCGCAAAATGGATTGATCGCCTGCCATAAACTCTTCACATTGCATCAACTTCCGAATCAACATAACGGCTGCACTCCCGGTCAATGATAGGACTTACGCATTGTGTTGATGGTGTGGGCACGATGCACCCACACCATCAACGGATTGGGTCAGGACTACGCGAGGTTGGCGTAAGTCCTGAATGATTCTGCCTATCCTACCCCCGGATGGCACCCTCCCAAGAACGAAACCCTTGCTGGTGTTCTATCAACAAAATGCAGGGTTTCCATCCCAGCAAGTGGACAGATTAGAATCAACACAATAGAGAAATGCTTCCTAATAATTGGTCTAGCTACATTTACCCATCAAGATAGGACAGGCGATCGCCCCGTAGCGAGTAAGCAAGATGTCACTCCAATCAAAACCAAAAAAGCAGAAATTTTCTGGGTTTTCTGTCGCAAAAGCATTTCAATATCTGCGATTAGCAAAACTAACGCCCTGGGACATCCAAGCCGATCCGGCTTCTCCCAGTGACTTCTTCCAGCAACGTCTTCAAAAGCTACAGCGGTTTGACCTGAGAGCATCGGAAGAAGCAAAGAAGCTCCTCATTGATGCCGTCTTGGAAGAAGGTCTTGAAGGCTTTCGGCATCTCAAAATTTGGAAAGGTGCAAATCTCGAAACCGATAATGTCGAGGGTTATGTCGACTATTTAGTGGCAGAGGATCGAGATTATCTCTACGCTCCCTTCCTCTGTGTGATTGAGGCTAAGAAGGATGACTTTGAGCAGGGTCTAGCCCAATGCCCGGTGGAAATGGCTGCTTGCCAGTGGAACAATCGCCAAATCGGTCGTGACATTCCTGTATTTGGGATTGTCACAAACGGTGAGGGTTGGAAGTTCTACCAGCTCTTGCTAACGGGTCAAGTGGAAGAAACTAATCTATAGCGCTATGCGCGCGTTAGTTAAGTACGGTTGTGTGGGGCGCGGCGCGCCCCACACAACCGTACTTAACTAACGCGCATAGCGCTATATTTGAAGCAAGGATCGTCTTTTATCCCTGCTGTAACTCGATGATGTTGCCATCGGGGTCGCGGGTAAACAACGCCGCCCGTCCAGAGGAACTCATCTGAATCTCACAGTTGTGGTTCAAGAGCTTGGCCTTGGCCGCGTCCAGATCAGCCACCGAGAAGGCGAGGTGAGCATTGCGTCCCCATTTTTGCTCATTGAAAAGCGGCGCAGAAAAGCGATCGTTTTGCATCAGGTGAACTTGCTTGTCGCCCACCTGATACCAGATGCCGGGGAAGTTGAGGTCGCGATCGCACCGCGCCAAGCCCAGCACTTGACTATAAAACTGTTCGGCCTGCTCTAGGTCAGACACTAAAACGGCTGCATGAAGATACTGCTGAATTTGCATGGCTTTCCTTGGCAACGACGGCCCATTGAGCAACGATCCATCTCAGGACTTATGCATTGTGTTGATATTGTGGCCGCGACGCGGCCACAATATCAACGAATTCCTTTAGGATTGCGCAAGTTTTGCGTCAGTCCTGTCTCTCTTAGTCCGTCCACTAAAAATAATTGCCAACGCTCTTCCCTGCCCATTGGAGTTTACTCCACCCCTTGGAAGTCTACTCCGGAGCGGTGCAATCATCGGTGAGGCAAATGATCATCGCAGATTGGATTGTGGCATCCGGGCGGTACTCTTCCGTTTCACGATAAGGGGCATCCACATCGGGATAAATGCCCGCCTCTGGCCCAGAACCCGTACCAAAAGCCAAATTGTTCGCCGGATGCTGCTCGAAGCGCACATACTCCCGCGATTCATTCTCAGTGTTGTACGCAACGATGGCATTGCCATAGACCGCTTCCGCGTCCGCAATGGACGAACCGGGACCAATGCCCTCGGCGGTCTGGTAGGTGGGACTCTCCGTCAACATCCCTTGAATCACGCCCGTGTCATCAAAGGTATCTCCAGCCAGATAAAGAATATAGAACTGCACCTCGCCATCTTGGGAAACGGCGATCGCATCAAAATCCACAATAAATGGCGACTGCACCTCAAAGGTGGCATCGGGCAGGGCAGCCTTCAGATCGCCCAACGTCATCCCTAGCTCAGCGATCCCAAACGCGGTGGCAGAAATTTCAGTTGCACTGGTTTCAGTAGGAGCCTCCGGCGTTTCGGGGGAGGGCGATTCCTCCTCGGTGGGTGGAGCGACGACCGATTCGTCAGGGGATGGCGTATCGCCTGCAACCGGAGGCGTCGTTTCCTGACAGCCCAGGAAAAAAACCAGACTACCAGCCAGCATCAAGCCACGGACAAAAGCGGAATAGTGCATAAAGGTTGGATTGCTAAATATAGGCAACGGGGTCAAGCCAGCGCAAAATTGCTTTTCGCAACGGATAAAAATCTCGATTTACGGTTTGTTTCATCGTTTGATTGACCATCTGACCAATGGCATCCAATGGGCTGAATGACTCTCCAGCCTGCCATTTTAGATCCTGACTCAGGGGAGTGAGATGGGTTCCTTTAAGAATCTGCACAGAGGTCATCTCTGGGTAGCGCACCCGCAAGATGTCATGTAAGGGACGGGTTTGGTCGATAGTATCCGTTGTGAACTTCAGCAACAGGTTACGTTTCACCCGATACTGCGCTTCCACCAACTGATTGGTTGCTTCGGGCGAAGGGGTAAATTCCACATCTAGATTTGGCTTCATCCCCGGAGCCAGCTGGGCAAACTGCTCTGTAAATTGCGTAATTTGGGTCGCAAATTGCGTGGAAAGCTGGTTGGTAAACTGATAGACCTCTTCTCCCAGAGGTACAGCTTTGCGGAGCGGGTAGTTGTTGTAGGCCATCAGAATATTGCCATCGCGCTCTTGCCCGAGTTGGCTACCAATGAGCAAATGCAACTTACAGCCCATGCTGTGCCCCATACCGTAGAGGGGAAGGTAGGCCGATCGCAACATGCGCGTCCGCACATACTCCCAAGCCCGCTCAAACGACGCGAGCACATCCTGGGCAATCACCCCATGATCCAGCGTATTTACAAAGGGTGTGGCAATTACCACATAGCCTTCATCCGCTAGGTCTTCCAACAAACACCGATAGGACACCTGCGGCACCGCCGCCACAAACGCTCCTCCCAGAAAATGGATGGCTCCGCGTGGGTTAGATGGAACCAACACCCAGTTGCCAAAGATTTCTTGCCAATTTGCCATTGTGCTTGCGATCGCCCGAAAGGATTTGTAGAAGAAGGGTAAAGGAGAAAGTCTAGAGGCGAGTGGGATAGCCTTCGAGACGCCGTTAGGGCAATTGGACACTTTACCCGATGGCTCTCATCTGCCGCCAGTACTCCATAACCTCTCTATCCTAGTCCCATGTCAAGGTAAGCGTGGGATGCTAAAACCGCCATTTATATCCTCCATCCAAGGATGGGTATATCCAAGGGTGTTTAATGCTCGCGAGCCTCTACCGATTTCAAAACCCGTTTGTCTGACCAACCGGTCACAGAACAACGACCCATGAACAATGATCGATTAAACAATGACCCATTAATAGTTATGAGTTATTGAAACGTCAATTATTCATCATCAATCCTTTATTCTCTCGACCCTTGTCATGAATGACTGGTTAAACGTCATCCTCGTCTTGAGTGCATTGCTGGGCTTAATGCTGGGCTTGCGGGCATGGCAACGGGCACAATCGCCCAACTCTGAATTAGTCCGAAAACTGGTGCATATCCCCATGGGATTGCTCACCCTCAGCTTTCCCTGGCTATTCACGTCGCCCTGGGCAGTGACGGTGTTGGGCGGTTTAGCGATCGCCTTCTTGGTTTCTTTACGTCTCGTCGTACCTCTAGCACAACGCCTAGGCAAAGTGCTGGGAAGCGTGGAGCGGCGATCGCTGGGAGAAGTTTATTTTTCGATCTCGATTGTGACCGTTTTCTGGATGTCCGCTTTGAGTGATGTCCCCGCAACGGAGCAACGGTTGCTGTTCATCATCCCGATGTTGATTCTCACCCTGGCGGATGCCGTTGCCGCCCTGATTGGGGTGCGCTACGGGCAAACGCGCTACACCACCGACGAAGGCTTCAAAAGTGCCGAAGGATCGCTGGCATTTTTTATGGTGGCGTTTTTCAGCGTTCACATTCCGCTGCTGCTGTTTAGCGCCACAGGGCGCGCTGAAACCCTGATGATTGCCATCATCTTGGGTTTATTGGTCATGCTGCTGGAGGCGATCGCCTGGCGCGGCATCGACAACTTGTTTATTCCTATGGGCAGCTTCCTCCTACTCAATGCTCACCTCACCATGACCATCAGCGAACTGGTATGGCGCTTGGTGGCGACGGTGCTGCTCGTCCTTCTTGGGTTGGCCTGGCGACGCAACACCACCCTCAACGACAGCGCGATTCTGGGAGTCGCGTTTGTTGGTTACATTGCGTGGATGCTGGGGGGATTTCCCTGGCTGCTACCGCCGCTGCTCCTCTTTCTCGCCTACCCATGGTTTGTCCCCTGGACAACGGCTCCCGAGGAATCAGACCCCCGCTCAGAACCCCGCTCCCCAATAGCCCCCCGCCGCTGGTTCAACACCGAACTGGGGCCGCAACCGGGCAAGATTCACACCGTTGTAGCCGTCCTCAGTGTGTCGGCAGCGGGGTTGATCTGGCTGGTGCTGGCCAGCCTGGAAGATGGCGGCTCGTCGTTGTTGGGCGATCGCCCGCCCCTGCTCTACCCTTACACCTTGGCCTATGCGGTGAACCTTGCCCTGATCGGCGTTGCCGGTCTTTCCTCCAGAAACTATTGGAAAACCAAGCACTGGTTCGCTGTTGCACTCTTTAGCCTCAAAGCCTGGTTAATGGTCTCTCTTCCCATGTTGGTCTTTGTTTTTGGCTTCTCCACCATGGCCGGATTTTCCACCCTACTGACGTTTCCACTGGTGTGGCTGACAGCGATCGCCTTCTTCCTCCTCCAACACCCAATGCGCCGCCGTTGCAACGATGTTGCCTCCTTCATCTGTCGCGCCATCTTCTCTATCACGTTTTCTATGCTGGGCTATGTTCCCATCATGCTGCTGCATCGTCATTTGTAGTTCATAGCACTATGCGCGTTAGTTAACGGTTGTGTGGGGCGCGGCGCGCCCCACACAACCGTTACTGTGCTTAATGCGGTTGCACACCGCTATCAGGACTCATATCAAATCCGGTTGAAAAACCCCAACTATCGTTTGCGCCCGCTGCTAGCAGCAGGCGCAAACGATAGTTGGGGTTTACGCTTTGGGAAAACCACCGAGTGACTTTTCCCAAAGCGCAAAGCGCACCTAGCGATTGTCGCGAATGTATTGGAGAATGCCACGGGCGATCGCCTGGGCAAGTAACCGCCGATAACCCGGATCTTCCAACCGAGGGGCATCCTCAGCTCCGGTGACAAAACCCACTTCCACGAGGGCGGCAGGCATTGAGGTGCGGCGAATGACGAAAAAGCGAGCCGATTTGACACCCCGACTGGGGGATCCGGTCGCCTCAATCAAACTGTCTTGAATGGCCGCCGCTAAAATTTGTCCGGCCGACGAGGCATGGAAGGTTTCAATGCCATTCACATCTGGGCGTGACATGCTGATGGCATTGGCATGAATGCTGACAAACACATCCGCACTAGCGCGTTCGGCCACCTGCACGCGGGTTTCGAGTTCCAGTGTCCGGTTGTCCGCGCGCGTCAGCACCACCTGTACCCCTTGTTGCTCCAGGAGCGCCGCCACCTCCGGTGTCACAGCATTCACGACTTCCACTTCCTGCAAGCCACGAATCCCAACGGCTCCAGGATCGCGTCCCCCATGCCCTGGATCCAGCACAACTGTGATACGGCGATCGCCAACATCCGGCATTGGAACCGAAGGCAGGGGGGTTCCAGGCGTCCAGGCGGCTCGCTCGAACGCCAGGGTGATCAGGCGATCGCCCTGTTGGCGCAAGCCAAAGCCCGTCGAGGTTTCCGCCGGTTGTCCAACCCGCACATCCGCCGCCACCTCCAGATCCACCACCAGATCCGCGTCATCCATCTCCCACGCAACGTTCAATAGGCGGCTGCTACGGTCGAGCACAAGCGGGCGGATATCGGTCGCACGGGTGTTCGGAAACCGCAAGCGATAGTTGGTTCCGTTTTGTTCAACGCTGTACGAGACATCTCCCGACACCCGCAGTTGGAGGGCATTGCGCTCAGGCAGAAAGGCAATACTCTGGAGCTGTCCAGATCCAACCGCTGAATCCTCATCCGACGTATCATCTTCAGACCCTTCATCCTCCGGCGTTTCATCGTCCGGACTCTCAGCAATCACCTCGCTATCCTCTTCGTCGTCGCTTGCCTGTCGCCCCGGTTGCAAAACGATGTCGCCCACCGCCGTTTCCACCGCTTGCCAATCGCCCCATTCCTCCAGATCCAGCGTGACCCGTACCCGTGGCAGCTCATCCTCGTCCACCTCTTCCTGGGTAATTTCCATCGCTTCAATGCCAAATTGCTCCAAGCTATCTTCGGGAACTTGGACCGATGGAGCCAGACGCGTGTTTGGCAAGTCCAGAACGATGCGGCGATCGCGCCGAGTTTGGTCAATCTCAAAGGGCACGTCCTCCCCCGACAGTCGCAGATAAAAGCCATAGTCCGCAGGCTCTACTGCCTCCAGCTCCGATGCGACTTCCAGCAGATCAGCTCCGGCACCCGGTGGCGGTTCTTCTACCTCTATATCGTCGATGGACTCCGAGGCATCCGTCGCCGTCGCGTCATCTAGCGGTTCCGGCTCTGGCAACTGAACCACCCATTCCCTCGGCGATCGCCCACGAATGTCAATGTCATCCGGATCAAAGGTATAGCCAGAAGCCAGTTCCACCACCAGGCGCGTTGTCCCAGCTTGGGGTTGCCCAACGCGAACCTCACGGATTTCATCGTCCCCCGGTTGGGGCGATCGCTGCTGTCCTAGCTCAATCCCTGGCAGATCAATCACCAAACGAGTCGGGTTGAAAATCAGCCGAACATCTGGGCGCACCGCTTCATCTGTGGTGAAAACGAGTTGGTTGTCGTCTTCATCAAATTGCCAAAATTCCAGGCGATCGGCAGCAGCCGGAGTCGCCATCAACATAGCGCCAACTAATCCAAGAATAGGGGCACCGATTCGATGCAGTCCCCGGCGTCGACGATTCAGGATTCTCATAACGGAATACAACACAGACAACTCAGAGATGATTCGAGTCAAGTTAAATGGATGTCTCCTAACTGCTTTTCTACGTTGCTTCCTCACACACCAGAGCCCAGAATACCAGAAGGTGGGGATCACCCTTCTATAGGACATTGGCCACTCGTTTTGCCGTTCTGACAGAGGTCTGTCGATAAAAGCTAGGATGGAAATGACGCCTGGAATACGCCACACCCTCGAAAAAATGTGTTTCGATAGGCGTAGAAGGCTGAAAAATACTGGTGGAAAATAGGAAAACGAGTTAGGACAGGAGCAATCCGTTAGGGACATTGCCATCGGGAAACGATTTGAGTGAGATGAATTCGGCAGGGTGGCGATCGCATCTCACCACAACTCTCCATACCGTTTCTGGCAAGGCATCTCTACTGGATATCACTACATTTGGCAGTTAACCCACAGTCCTGGTCGACTTGCCACCATTCCAGTACCAACACCTGTTCAGGAGAAAGCATGAGCAAAACGTTACTCGAACAATTGCGCGATATAACAATCGTTGTTGCCGACACAGGGGATATCCAGGCGATCGAAAAGTTCAAGCCCCGCGACGCCACAACCAACCCCTCATTGATCACCGCTGCGGCCCAAATGCCCGAATACCAGGGCATTGTGGACGACACCCTGACGCAAGCCAAAACCGACCTAGGTAGCGACGCGTCGGAATCCGACATCCTTACCACCGCTTTCGATCGTTTGGCGGTTGCCTTTGGCAAAAAAATCCTGGAGATTATCCCAGGTCGCGTTTCCACCGAGGTAGATGCCCGCTTGTCCTACGACACCGAAGCAACCCTCGAAAAAGCCCGCTATCTAATTTCTGAGTACGAAGCCGCCGGCATCTCGCGCGATCGCATCTTGATCAAAATTGCATCGACCTGGGAAGGCATTCGGGCCGCAGAGGTTTTAGAGAAAGAAGGCATTCACTGCAATCTGACCCTGCTGTTTGGGCTACATCAGGCGATCGCCTGCGCTGAGGCGGGTGTCACCCTCATCTCTCCCTTCGTCGGGCGCATCCTCGATTGGCACAAAGCCAATACAGGCCAAGAAAGCTACGAACCCCACGAAGACCCTGGCGTCATGTCCGTTACCACCATCTACAACTACTACAAGAGGTTTGGCCACACTACCGAGGTGATGGGAGCCAGCTTCCGCAACATTGGCGAGATCACAGAACTAGCGGGCTGCGACCTGCTCACCATTTCGCCCAAGCTGCTGGCTCAGTTGGATGAAGGTACAGGCGACTTGCCCCGCAAGCTCGACCCAGAAAAAGCGGCTTCTATGTCCATCGAAAAAATCGATGTCGACAAAGCCACCTTCGACAAAATGCACGCCGAAGACAAAATGGCATCCGAAAAGCTCGACGAGGGCATTAAAGGTTTCACCAAAGCCCTGGAAACCCTAGAAAAACTGCTGGCCGCCCGGCTAGCACGACTCGAAGGCGAAGCCGACATCCACCATGCAGCCAAAGATGTCTTCCGAGCCTACGACCTGGATGGCGATGGATTCATTACCCGTGAAGAATGGATGGGCACCGATCTCGTCTTCGATGCGATCGATGCTAACCACGACGGCAAAATCACCTCTGACGAGCTGATCGCCGGCCTGGGAGCCGCGTTCCTATCCACTGTCTGATCACGAAAGTCCGATCGTTCAAATCCCCTTAACAACAAAGATTCAGCGTATATCCAAAAGCTGGGAGCTTTCCCAGCTTTTTTAGTGAGCGAGGCGAAAAACCGTTCCTTCGCTTCTCGGGTTCTCCGTTCAAAAACAGCCAAAGTGTTCCACAATAAAACACAGTGCATAAGACACAACAGCGCATAAGCAGACTGATACGATACGTACGGAGAGGGAGACTGCCGCATGGCACAAGGTTGGAAACAGTCAATGAAAACCTGGCTAAAGCGATGGGTATTGGGAGGGGCGATCGCGCTCCTGGTGTTGTTCAGTTGGATTTCTCCTGCCAGTGCCGGAGTCAATGACGATCGCTACGAGGGCAACATCTTTCCGCTCTATGCCGGAAATGGCTATCTCGTTCCCCCCCGCGTCACCCTGAAACAAAGTTTTGACCGTGATACACCGACCGTCCTTGTCTTCTATATCGATGACAGCCGGGATTGCAAAAAATTTGCCCCAGTTCTTTCCAGCGTGGATGCCTTCTATGGCCGTGTCGTCAACATCATTCCCATCGACGTAGACGCCATCCCCGTCAAAGACAGCTACGATCGCACGGAACCTGGCCGCTACTACAAAGGTCTTGTTCCTCAGACCCTTGTCTTTGACCGATCTGGAGAGGTCATTTTAGATGAGGTCGGCGACATCCCCTACGAGAAGGTCGACGATGTCCTCCGCGAAGTATTCGACCTCCTTCCTCGCAACGAATCCGTAGAACTGAAACGGCGGGAAGTTAATGAACTCAACACCGAACTAGTTCCTGCCGACCAGGTATAGTCAGGACTTACGCAAAACTTGCGTCATCCTGAGTGAATTCGTTGATGTGGTGGCTCAGACGCAGCCACCACATCGACACCATGCGGAGTGACTTAAGCCTCTACTTTGGCGGGTACAGGCTCATACAAATACTCGAACCAATTGCCATCGGGGTCGCGTCCGTAGAAAGAAGCGGTTCCATCCCGATGCTCGTGAATTTTAGTGAGGTGAATATCCGCTTGCTTCAGGCGATCGTAGGCGCGATCGACCTCTGCTCGGTCATCAAATACAAAGCCAAAATGTGCTCCGGCTTGCTCATAACTAGGGCTGAGCAAGGCCAACCCATCCTCACCGGCCTTCAAATACGCCCAATCTGGATCCTGCCAAACCAGATCCATCCCCAGGTTTTTGTAAAATTCGGCGGCCCGCTTTACATCTTCCACACAGATGGCAACATGCCCAATTCGCTTCAGTTTCATAAATCTGCGACGATCCCTTTGATAGCGGTTCAATAAAACTCGCTGCAACGTAGCCGTTACAACTACTGACTATTTTAAAGGGAACGAAATTCAGAAAAGCGTGTAGAAGTCATGAGAAGAAGCGGACTGATGCAGGAAAAGGGGCTTGGGTCGGGCGATCGCCCCTGCTCAAAATCTCACCCTCAACCCAAAGGAGGGCCCATGGAATAAGACCGAATCTCGCTCCAATCCCGACAAGCTACGACCAAAGTCATTGGATGTCGCAAACTGATCGGGAGCTAGAGCCATATTCCCCAACAACAGCAGCATGTAACCCGCACTCAACGAAACATCCGGGCTCACATTCCAATTCAAAAATGCCCCAACTTCGACGACAGGACTGAGTTCCGTCTCACTCTCATCCCCACTCGTCGTCACAATCGAGCCCCCGATATCATTACGAATGCGACTTTCCTGGCTAGCACTATTCAGCAGCAGACCCGTTCGCAACCGTAAACTTGCCTCAAAATCAGAAGAAACCTGATAGCTCAGATCTCCCCCAATTTGGATACCAATCGCCTCGTTATCTGTGTCGATGCTGTAGCGCCCAACGCTGGTGCTGGGGAAAATTTCTGGATCCTCATCAATGGAGCGAAACGTCAAATCCTCATCTAGATTGAAATACCGCAGCCCTGCGAGAAAAGAACCCTGCCACCCAGACGAAGCGCGCGGCAACGTATGACGATAGCCCAGTTCCACATTTGTCGCTTCACTGGAGTAGTCCAGCGTTTGCTGGAAGGCCTGAGCAAAATTACTCGCTGCCGGATCTGTTGCATCGGGTTCAAACGCTGCAGCCAGCACTTCACCCCCAGGACTCTGGATACTCGATGTAAACGTATCCTCATCACTGTGATTCACAAACCCCAAGCCCGTGATCTCGAGGCTATCTCGCGGAGACAAGTGATAGTTCAATGTCAGCCTTGTCCCCGGATCAAACTCAAACCCTAGACTTTCTGTACCAAATTCTTCATCTGTATTGCGATCCAACGTCGTCGTGGTATCAATCACCTCGCGATCGAGTAACAACAACTCAGCTGAAACGCTCCAGTTAGAAGAGGAAGCATCAGGTTCATCAGCTTCAACCGTATCCTGCGCAAGCATAGTCGTTTCGACAACTTCTTGTAGGGCAAACTTCGAGGCGGCAGCAGGCAGGGCAATGCTACTCACTAAAACACCAGATAAGACGACAGTGCGAGCAGCAATAGCAACCGTTGGGACGTGGGACGACATGGAATATAACCAAGTAGGATGAATGAACAAACAGGAAAATGCATCCTAATAAAACAAAAAATTTCTAAGATCGAAGCATTCGCCTCATGAAATAGCCTGGACATTGCCCACTAGAAGAGATTCCACAAACAGCTATTTAGTTTGTTGATCAGATGTTCGGAAAATCTAGGCTGAAAAAATATTAGCTCTTTCATCGAAAGCCAACGCGTACGAATTGCCCGATTAGAACAAACTTTTATACGACGTAGCTTTCCATAAAGTTTTCTCAAGATGCACTCAAAAAGCTCTGATCAGTTTCTAGGCTTTTCCGAAGACATAGGACATTTTGCTCCTAGTCACGAACGAATAGGGTTAGGAAAAATAAAATCGAATGATGAAAATATTACCTTTTAAGTGGATTGCCTTATGTTTTAGTCTTGCTCTTATTATCAGCGCTTGCAGTAGATTCCAAGCCCCTCAATCGCCCGCCCTTGAGACAACACCTACACCCGTACTACAGGCACAAGGCTTGGAAAGCCCTCTCGAAAATCAGCATTTTCCAAGCTATCAGCGTTACGACAAGGAGCGATCGCATCTTCACGTCGTGCGCATTCCTGCCAGCAACGAATGGCAAGTCATCCCCCACGTTGCAGACAGCCTCATAACCCTGGCAGACTTCAAAGCAACAGAGGTCGGGGCAGAAGCAGTCGCCATCATCAACGCAGGCTTCTTCGATCCCGTCAACCAACAAACCACCTCCTACATCACGATTGCCGGTAATCTAGTTGCGGATCCTCGCAATAATCCCAGGCTTATGGACAACCCAGATTTGCTTCCTTACCTGGATAAAATTCTGAACCGCTCAGAGTTTCGGCATTACCGTTGTGAAGGTGAACCTCGATATGCGATCGCTCGTCACTCCGAGCCCGTCCCGCCTAGATGTCATTTGGAAAATGCGATTGGGGCAGGCCCTCACCTTCTACCAACTCTAGAGTTAGAGTCCGAAGGGTTTCGAGCAGAGGTTACTGGAGATGTCATTCGCGATGCGATTGGAAGCGATCGCTCAAACGCCCGTAGCGCCATTGGCATCACAGCTGATGGCACAATCATCCTGGCCATGGCCGCCCAAATACCCAATCTGTCTCCTTCCGGCATGACACTCCCCGAACTTGCCGAAGCACTGGCAGAACTTGGCGCAGTCGAAGCCCTCAATCTAGACGGTGGCAGCTCATCTGGACTACTGGTAGGAGACACCATTTACTACGGTCGATTTGATGAAGCAGGGCAACCCATCGAACGCCCTCTAAAATCTGTATGGCTCGTAAGGCGATCACCTGAAATGTAATCAACGCCTCCAAAGCTATTTTTGAAAAACTCCAAAAACTATAGCAATATCGCTTATCTCAACATTTTTGGAAGCGATGACTATTAGCTTTTAGCCATCATCACGTTCTGTGATTACGATCACATAAGTTATTGCTTTCCATCACTCAATCAATCCTCATGCATCACATAAGATCCTGAGGAAAATCACCTAAACCAGGGGGATCAATCACCAGGAATTTATTAAAAACCAGCGATAGTAAAAGAGTCGGAGTCCTGAATCGTTTCACTGCAACATGAGCAAGCATTTGACTTTTCCCCCATTGCAATTAATCCCTGGTGCGATCGCTGAACTCTTCGTCCAGGTCAGTACATCTGGTGTCGTTACTCTAGCTGATCGCTACGGCCTAATGGCAGCAGTCCTCACAGAAGATTTATCGGACGAAGAGCGTTGCGCAATCGATCGCCTCCTTCGCTCTGCATATCGAGGTGCCCTTCAACCTAGCGATGAGCTTTCTGCAATACAGTAATGAGCCACGGGCTACAGAACCTAAGGGTGATTTTTTCTGAGAAGGGACTTACCGCGCTCCTTCTCAGAAAAAATTATTACCTCAATCGGCAATGCCCGAGCAACTATAGCTATCAATGGTAGCAATTCAGCCCTTTTCGATTCTATACGTCTAACGAATTGAGAGAGGTTTTAAAACCAACCGAGGCACGCTGTATTACAAGCGAGCCTCAGCGGTAAGTATTGCCCTGGCACCGAGCTATTTTCCCGTGGGGCAACCCCCAGAGTATCTTGGCCGCAGGAGCGTTTCACACCTCAGTTCGGGATGGATGAGAGTGGGGCCACTCCGCCATTGGCACCAGGAAAGCTAAATTAATAACGTTAACCTTCGACATTGCACGAGAAGAGGGTCAGGGTATAAGCCAGTCAGTTGATGCAATAACTAAACCACCTACTGCGTAAGGACAAGCCCTCGGTCTGTTAGTACGTCTCGACTACATCCATTGCTGGACTTCCATCTAACGCCTATCAACGGGTGTTCTTCCCGTGACCTTACTGGCTTAACGCCATGGGAGCACTCATCTTGGG